>CAWAKR010000012.1:0-144428 GCA_963782755.1 Candidatus Acidiferrales bacterium | reverse complement strand
AGAAGACCAGCCTTATCCCGTGTGATCTCAAAGGCCTTCTGGAATTGACGGATCAGAACGTCATTCAAACTGTTCGGAAGTGCCCAGAGAAAAAAGAGAAAGGTGACAAGGACGAATGGCACAATCTGGCCGTCGGGGAAAAACAGATGATGCGAAGGCCCGCAGGGCCTGACCAGACTCAGGATTTCTTGAAGCAGCCGTTGTGCTTCCGTTGGGTTGGCCCGGGTTCAATGCCATTTGTTTCAACCTCGCTTTAGAATTAGGGTCAATCCAACCCAGTCCATCATTCCGATGAACTGCTAGTACGCGAGACCAGCGCTAGAACGCCGCAAATTCGCGAAGACAAATTCATTGGCTGTCTCGCTACAAGCAATACACCTTTGAAGCGACGTCTCCCGAAGATACTCTCTTTTTCCGCAGACGAAAGCGAATGCAACATTTTGTGCAGTGTAGCGAACCAGCCTTCATAACGTCCGTCGCTAATAAACAGACAGGCCAGTCCGAGTCCGGCCATCAGCCGATCCGGTCCGAACGCTTCCAGGACTGTGTCCACATAAGGCTGTAAATCTTCCAAGCGCCATCGCGACCAAGTCTGCCTCCGTGACCATACCTGAAATCTTGCAGAATACATTTTTGCGTTCTGCCAGTTGGCGAATGTTGGAACGCCAGGGTTCGAATCCCATCCTTAATATCAGGCTTGGCGATGTGATCGAGCACGAATACCTGATTGGGGTGTTTGTCGACAAATTGAATTGTCGCTGGCAGTTGCCGGGCAAAAATCAGAATGTCGTAAACGAGGCCGGAATCGGCCATTGCGGAAATACCGTGGTTAAAGTCCGGGCGAAG
Organism: Candidatus Acidiferrales bacterium; assembly: GCA_963782755.1. Lineage (GTDB taxonomy): Bacteria > Acidobacteriota > Terriglobia > Acidiferrales > UBA7541 > Acidiferrum. Next base: position 143,582 of record CAWAKR010000012.1, on the reverse strand, counting down.
AATAAAATGATCGTCGGGCTCATCCTGAATCACGTGACGAAGGCCCTTGAGCTTTTGTTCCTGCCGCAGGCGTTCCAAATCATTGCTGGAACGTTGCGCTACTGATGGGGGCCCAACCCACTACGCCCCGCAGAATGGAGGAACTTCGAGCTAGTGAGAGAAGCCACTCCGTTTCGCCAGCGGTTTGTCGAGCTTGAACCGCGACTGTGCCCGCAACGTTCGTCTTCTTTAGCTCATCGTTCAGTTGTTCTGGCAGGTAATCGCGTGCGAGCACGTTCATTTCCTCTGAGATCCAGGAGTACTCGCTAGCCTGATACGACCACAAGTGCTGGTGGGCGTCGATGATCTCAGTCATTGTTTTCCAGTTTTCCTGACGGCCACACACTGTTGAGTTCAGCCCCGATAATGGCGCGGATCTCTCCCACCAACTTGGGATCGCTCTGTACCCGTAGCAACTCGAGGTTGCTCCTCACTTCGTCTTGCGTTGACATACCTACAAGGGTGGTGGAAACGTAAGGATGGTCGAGGCAAAAACGAATCGCGATCGGTGAGATGTCTTTACCTCGACTGCGGCAGAATTCCACGGCCCGTTTCGCCGCACTTTTCACCGCGATGGGAGCGGGATGCCATTCCGGAGCGCCACCGGCCGTTAACATTCCCATGTGCAAACCGGAAGCACTGATCAAACCAATTCCCCTCGCACGGGCAAAGGGCGTCAACTCTGAATCCATATCCGTGTTCATCAAGTTGTAGTGGCAATAACTCAAGATTGTATCGACCGGAACCTCTTTTGCGATGTCAACCAGCATTTTTAGAGGATAACCCGTGATACCGATAAAACGCGCTTTGCCCTGCTGCTGAATTTTGCGTACCGCAGGAACGGTTTCCTCGACAATCTGTTGGAAGTCGCCAAACTCCACATCGTGCACCTGAAAAAGATCCAGGTAATCGGTCTTGAGCCGCTGCAACGACTCATCGATACTGGCGGCGATCCGTCTTGCGGAAAAATCGAAGTCGTTCAAACCGTAGCGGCCACATTTTGTGGCCAGCACGACCTTATCGCGCTTACCCACGAGGGCCACCCCGAGTCGCTCTTCGGAGAGTGTCAGACCGTAGTAAGGAGAGGAATCGAAAAAATTAATCCCGTGATCGATAGCGAAGTCCACCGTCCGCTTGCATTCCTGGGGATGAAAAGCGCCGTATGCGCCACCGAAAGGGGCAGTTCCAAAACCCAAGACCGAAATCTGCAGGTCGGTACGGCCAAGTTTGCGGTATTCCATCATTCCGTCCACCGAGTTCCGATTCCTGTTGCGGCTCTTTTGCGCCCTCTGAGAAAGTGGCATCGCTCCATTTCTGATTTTGAAAGAAGATCGCTTTAATGAGCTTTTCGGAACTTCTGCACAATTTCCGTATATTTCTTGGCGTTGTCCGTAATCTGATCCAGGCGCCCCGCGGCGATGGCTGCAGCGTCGATCAGATCTCCGCCGACTCCCAACGCAAATGCGCCAGCGGCCAAGAATTGCTCGGCGGTCGAAAGGGAAACTCCCCCTGTAGGAATAAGTTCGATCTGAGGAAGCGGCGCCTTCAACGCTTTCAGATAAGCCGCGCCGCCGAGGGCGCTGCACGGGAAAACTTTAACGGCATCTGCACCTGCCTCCCACGCGGTAACTACTTCGGTGGGGGTAAGCGCTCCCGGAAAGACCGGAATCGCGTAACGATGACACATTTCTATCGTCGAAAGCTTGAGCGACGGGCTCACCACAAACTGAGCGCCTGCCAGGATGCAGAGTCGAGCGCTCTCCGGGTCGAGCACAGTTCCCGCGCCAACCAGGACGCGAGTTCCGCACTTTTCAATCACCTGTCGAATAACCTCGATTGCGCCGGGAACCGTCATGGTTATTTCCAGCACGGGTACTCCACCCTTTTCGATAGCCAGGGCGATGGCCAGAGCTTCATCGTGTGAACGCGCACGGAGTACCGGCACAAGGCCAACCTCACGGATCCGTTCAAGTGTTTGCGATTTCGTCATTGACGCTGCGCTAGCGCTGCACCCGCGCAGTTCCCCCTTTCATCACTCGCAGAACTTCCGGAAGCGTTGCCATGCTGGTATCACCCGGAGTCGTCATCGCCAGCGCGCCATGGGCACACCCGCACTCCACGGCCCATTGCGCATCTTTTCCGGACAGGAATCCGTAGATTAGGCCAGATGCGAATGAGTCTCCGCCACCCACCCGGTCGAATATTTCCAGATTGGCTATGCGTGGCGCCTGGTAGAAGTTTCCCGCGCAATAACAGATAGCACTCCAGTCATTAATGGTCGCCGTCTTGGCGTTTCGCAGCGTTGTAGCCACAACTTGCAGATTGGAATATTTCGATACAACCGATTGGATCATGCGGCGAAAGCTGCCGGCGTCGAGATCAGACAGATGTTCATCCACGCCTTCGACTTCAAAACCCAGCGCAGATGTAAAATCCTCTTCGTTGCCAAGCATCACATCGATAAAAGGCGCCAATTCCCGGTTCACTTCCAGCGCACGTTTCTTTCCGCCGATGGATTTCCAGAGAGAATCGCGATAGTTTAGGTCGTAGGAAACGACAACGCCGTGTTTGCGAGCGGATTCCATGGCCTCACGCGCAACCAACGGCGTGCTCTCGGAAAGTGCTGCAAAAATTCCGCCGGTGTGAAACCACCGCGCGCCCTGTTTCCCGAAAATTTCGTTCCAGTCGATCTGACCTGGTTTTAATTGAGAGACCGCGGTGTGGCCGCGATCGGAGCAACCGACGGCGGAGCGCACACCAAATCCCCGTTCCGTAAAGTTCAAACCGTTTCGCGCGAAGCGGCCTACCCCGTCATACTCCACCCATTTCAGAAGCGACAGGTCGACGCCGCCTTGCAGCATCAAATCTTCAATCAACCGGCCAACTGGATTATCCGCCAGCGCAGTAACATGAGCCGTGTGCAGCCCGAAGCAGCGGCGAAGTCCCCGTGCCACGTTGTATTCACCGCCACCTTCCCAAACATCAAATTTTCTCGCGGTCGCTACTCGGCCATCTCCGGGATCCAAACGAAGCATGACCTCTCCCAGGCTGACCAGATCCCAGCGGCAGCTTCCTTGTGCCCGCAATTTTAGTCCAGACGCCTGATGTGGTTCGGTCACTGGTTCACTCCGCTGGCAAGAAAGCCGCCATCCACGACCACAAACTGTCCCGTGACGAATGAAGAAGCTTCAGAAGCAAGGAAAACAGCGGCTCCCACTAGTTCTTCCGTCCTGCCAAATCGCCCCATTGGCGTGCGCATCAAAAATTCGCGCCCCCGCTCTGTTCCATCCAACAACCCAGCATTCATCGCCGTGCGAAAGACACCAGGCACGATCGCATTGACCAGAATTCCGTGGCGAGACCATTCAATCGCTAGCGATCTCGTCAAGGAAGCAAGACCTGACTTACTGGCGCTGTAGGCTGCGACTTCGAGCAATCCCAAGAAAGAACCCAGTGAAGCAACATTTATAATCCGGCCGTCTTTTTGCTGCAGCATCTGCTTTCCAAACACCTGGGAACCACGCAGTGCTCCGGTAAGATTCGTGTCCATGATTTCCGACCAGGCTTCTTCAGTCAGATCTATCGTAGGACTCTTGCGAGTAATGCCCGCGGCGTTCACCAGGATGTCCACCTTACCAAAAGCTCGGACCACCTCATCTCGAAGTATTTCCAGTGATTTGCGGTCGCGCACGTCAGAGGCCACGCGCAGCGTCTTTCTTCCACGCGCTTCGATTTGAATTGCAGTTTCGTTAATTTGTTCCATTCTTCGGCCGGAAACAATTACCACAGCGCCTGCGTCTGCCAATCCCAAAGCCAAGGCGCGGCCGATTCCACTGGTGCCGCCCAGGACCACGGCAACCTTACCGTCTAATGCAAAAAGCGATGCGGACATAGCTGTAATTGAACCTTTCGTGAACTCCGATGGGGAGCACCATTTTCATTACTCTAAGCGATAAGAGTGGGCTTTTTCTACCGCAAAGTCATGTTGAAGCACTTCAGTTTCGATGATAAAAAACACTCGGACGCGGTATCCTACAAGTCTTGGGCGGCTTATTGCTTGCCTCCCGCGCCTCTCTGCAATTTGTACAAAATGCTTCCGTGCGATTCCAAGGTACCTGTCAATTGTCTTGCGATTCCCCGGTCTTCGCGCTCCCAAAGATCACGTTGAACATATTCATCACCGGTGAGTCCGAGGTCCTTCCATGCATAGTTTATCTTTTCGCTCGATTCTCCTCGGTTGAACACGGCAAGGTAATACGAATCCTTCGTTCCGGACTCTGCCAGCCAGACGATTATTTTTTCATTCGAGATCACGGGACGGCTGTGAGTTGCCGTTTGGTCGACCGCAAGAACTTCAGGGTTGGTAAGGAGCGATACAGTCCATTCGTTCGCGCGAGTTAAATCCCCGCCCACCATAAGCGGTGATGGAAAAATGGTCCACAGCGTTACCAACGTGCGTTGTTCCGCATGGCTTAGTCTCGTTTCTCGGGCCTTTCCCCAACCCGGCGCGGGACCCAAGTAGCCTAGCGGGAGCATGTCAAGATCAGGCCAACGCCCAGGCTGAGCGAGATCGGCCCACTTAATCGCGTTGGCAAACTGATCCCCTAATCCTTGAGGATAGCGGACGTCACTGTGCCAGATGTCCCAGATGTCATCCGACACTCGCCACATCTGTGCGTACTTGCGCATCTCATCGATCTTTTCCAAAGGCGCAGGCCCCGGAGACAGACTCAATGCAATCGGGCGCCCCGTTTTTGCCAGTGCGGCACTTAGCAGGCGAATCTCGTCACCGCGATAGGGATGGCTGCTGATGCAGTCTACTTTGATGAAGTCCACACCCCAGCTCGCATACAGCGAAGCGATGGAATCGTAATAAGCTTGTGCGCCAGGCTTCGATGCATCGATTCCATAATTGTCAGGATTCCACTGACACGTTTCTGACGTGTCGGCCGCATCCGCGGCGTGAAAAGTCGTACCAGCGATGGGAAGATTCGCTTCCACTGCTTTTTTCGGAATGCCACGAAGGATGTGAATTCCGAACTTCAATCCGAGTGAGTGGATGTAATCGCCCAGCGGTTTGAATCCCTTTCCATCCGCGGCGCTGGGAAAGCGATTCACCGCCGGTGTATATCGGCCATAGGCATCAAGCGTGTATTGCGACGATTCTGAATTCCCCTCGGGTGTAGGATTTGTGACGAACCATTCCATGTCGACAACGATATATTGCCACCCGCTGGGCTTAAGGTGTTTCTCAAACCACTTGGCGTTATCTTTCACCTGCTGCTCGGTAACGGTCGTCCCGTAGCCATCCCAACTGTTCCATCCCAGAGGCGGGTTCGGGAGCAGCATGGATGCGGCGCCACCCTCTCCCTTTCCAGTTTCAGAAGCACTCCCAGCACGGTTTGCTACCGTATCGGCGAAGACAAATGCGGGTGGCGAATGGAAGTGGGCGCTGATTCCGAACAAGACCACGCCCGAGAAAATCAATCCGGCAAAGTAGGCTATTTTTTTCAAAGTGACTCCTTCACGCCTCGACACAAATTCCCTTCCAGCAGGAAATCACTTTCTAGGCACCCCAATGGAAAACGGAGTAGGACCGCGCCGGAACCTCGATCTTGGTCCGGTTACCGTTGCTTACTGGTTTGTCCGCGGCCTGAGGTGCCACTTTTTGTGGAGCGTCAAAACCATTCACAGCCTTCAGATCGCTTCCTGTTAGTACCAAAGAAGCCAGCAGGCGGCCGGCGGATTTATCTTCCCAATTCACTTCCAATTGGTGAGCATTCGACAAATCACGGTTCAGCACAAAGAGCGAAATCGATCCATCCACTTTGTTGAAAGTGCCGGCCACATCAAGATAAGGAACCTGGCCCATCCCCTGAACCTCGTAGCTCGGCGGAGACTCCAGCAAAACTTCAAGCGCGGCCCCCTGCGCATACTGCAGTGCCCAACTGTACGGATAGAAAATTGTCTGGCGATACAATCCGTTCGCATTGGTCATGATCGGCGCAATGACGTTCACCAGTTGAGCCAGGCACGCGATCCTCACGCGGTCCGAGTTCCGAATCAAAGAATTGAGAAGGCCGCCGACCAGCAACGCGTCTTCCAGATTGTAAACTTCTTCCAACAGATGCGGCGCTTCCTTGCGGCCGCCATCAACGTCGGACCCGTTGCGCGCTCGATACCAGACGTTCCATTCATCGAAAGAAAGCCACAATTTCTTGGACGAGCGTTTGCGTCCGCGCACATATTCGCACACCGCTGCAACTTCAGAAATCTGGCGCTCCATGCTCAAATTCATCGCCAGGAATTTCGAGCTGTCGCCCCCCGTGTCTGAGGTATTGTCGAAATAACGATGCAGAGAAATTGCGTCCACATACTCGTAGCACTGTTCGAGGACTTCACGATCCCACTCGAGATATGTGGGCATACCAGAGCTGCTCGAGCCGCAGGCAATCAAATTCAGTGACGAATCCACGTAACGCATCTGCCGGGCCGCATCGGCAGCCTTTTCGCCATATTCCGTTGCTGACATATGGCCAATTTGCCAAGGCCCGTCCATCTCATTGCCCAGACACCAATTTTTCACGTGGTACGCATCGGCGACGCCGTGCTTGCGGCGAAGTTCACTCCATTTCGTGCCTTTTTCCACATTGCAGTACTCCACCAGCGCCGCAGCCATCTCTGGCGTACCCGTCCCCAGATTCAGCCCGAGGAGCGGCGTGGTCTCCACCAATTTGCACCAGGCGAGAAATTCATTAATGCCAAACTGATTGCTCTCCACAGAGTTCCATGCCTTTTCAAGCACCTTGGGACGATCCTGCTTTGGCCCGACACCATCCAGCCAGTGATAACCCGAAACGAAATTGCCGCCCGGATAGCGAATGATCGGAACGTTCAGTTTCCGGATCTCTTCCAGCACGTCTTTGCGATACCCGTTGGCATCGGCGAATTTTGAATTGGGTTCGTAAATGCCTTCATAAATGGCTCGGCCCAGATGCTCCAGGAAAGATCCAAACAGATTGCGGTCGAGCGAGGGCAGAGTTCGGCGCGTATCGATGTCTACCTGAACAGACTGAGCAGCCGCTGCTGCTAGTGAATTCGCGCGCGCAATTGACCCGAACAGATTAGGCGTTGCGACGGCCATTCCGGCCAGGGAAGCTTGTTGCAGAAAATCACGTCTGGATTTCCGGGGCATCTGTGAGCACCTCTCGCTGACTGTACTTCAATTCGCGGCACGGAGACGTAGAAAGTCGCCATGCTCGCAATTTCAAATGCTTAACCGCTTACTGGATGGCACAACTCAAATCCTCGTCATCAAGAAAAACCGCTTTACTTCAACTGCTTCTGCCACTTACAAAGAGACGCCGCGTTTCCAGGGAATGAAATCTTCTTGCAACTTCTCCTCGGCCTTAGTCTTGGTCTCGCCGCTGGCAATTCGCAAAACGCTTTCGAGGATCGAATCGCCCATTTGTTCGATCGTCGTGGAACCCTCGATCACTGCACCTGTATCAATATCAATGATGTCGTGCATCCTGCGGGCAAGTTGCGTGTTGGTGGATATCTTCACAACTGGAGCGATGGGATTACCCGTCGGCGTGCCCAATCCCGTAGTGAACAAAACGATGTTCGCGCCAGCTCCCACCTGCGCGGTTACTGCTTCCACGTCGCTGCCGGGCGTACAAAGCAAGTTCAATCCTGACTTTGTGGCGTATTCGGGATAATCCAGCACGTCAGCCACAGGAGAGGCGCCGCCCTTGCGCGCAGCACCTGCCGATTTCATCGCGTCGGTGATGAGCCCATCCTTAATGTTTCCTGGCGACGGGTTCATCTCGAAACCAGAACCCACCGCCTCTGCACGAGCGGCGTATGTACGCATCAAATTGGCCAGGCGCTCTGCCGACGCAAATTGCAGCGCAGCGATCGATCAAGTTTTGTTCAACGCCACACAACTCCGGAAATTCGGCAAGAATTCCCTTCCCGCCAAGGACAGAAATTATGTCTGCGAGATGGCCAATCGCCGGGTTCGCGGAAATCCCGGAGAACCCATCGGAGCCGCCACATTTCAACCCTACACTGAGAGCTGAGAGGGGTGCTGGCGTGCGCTCCAGTTCATTGGCCTTCACCAAACCCTGGAAAGTTTTCCGGATTGCTCCTTCCATCATGGCCGATTCCAGATTGCTCTGTTGCTGATCAAAGATGAACAGCGGCTTGTCGAATTTGGGGTTCCGCTTGTGAATCTCTTCCTGCAGAATCGTGCTCTGCGCGTGCTGGCATCCCAGGCTGAGAATCGTAGCGCCTGCCACATTCGGATGATGGATGTATCCGGCAATCAGGCCGCACAAGGCCTGGGCATCCTGCCGCGTCCCCCCGCATCCCATCTCATGTGTAAGAAACTTTACGCCATCCACATTGCGGAACACGCGGCTTCCCTGTTCTGCTATTCCATCCCTGGAAAATGGATACGTCTCAATTTCATTGGATTTGCCTTCACGATAAAGGCGCACCAATTCCGAAACGTGGCGTGTGTAAGTTTGCGGCGACGCATTGCCCAATTCTTTTTCAAAGGCCTGCTGCAGGGCGAGGATATTTCGGTTTTCGCAAAACACCAGTGGCACGACCAGCCAATAATTTCTAGTGCCTACTTGTCCGTCAGACCGGCGGTAGCCCGCGAAGTTGCGGTCCCGCCACTTGGAAACGTCCGGCGCGTTCCATTTGTAGGTGGAAGACTTAACCTGGAATCCTGAAGCATGGTGCCGCAAATTTGAGGTAGTGAGTGCTTCGCCCAATCGTATCGGCGAAACCACTTCACCAACGACAACCCCATACATGATGACCGAGTCACGCACTCGCAAATCCTGCAGCGCAAATTTGTGCTTGGCGGAAATAGCGGAGGTAAGTTCGTACGTATTCCCAGCGACTTCCACTTGTTCGCCGGCCTTCAAATCCGTCAGTGCAACCGCAACATTATCCGCCGCCGCGATTTTCACCGCCGTCCTTCGGAATAACTTCAATTCAGCCATAGTGTACGAAGCTCGCTTACTTTCGGAATTACTCTCAGAGTCATAACGAATTTTGCCTGCATCCCGTTTCGCCTTACCGGATCCGAATCGGGCGCAATCTGGTCCTGTTTAAGATATCAGGATTCAGCCAGTACGCGCCGACAGTTTGTCCGACAAACCGCAAATGTCGGCGCCGACAAACGACGCACTTTGCGGGCACGGCATTCGAACGTCAAAGATGAGGATGGCCTTCGAATGCTCGCGCAGTTTAAACACTTTCGTTTCTCTCAAATCGCAAGGCGAGTTCTTTTATGGAACAAATCACCTCTTATTCGAATATATAGTCGGATATATTATTAACTTATACTGTCGGCGCGCCGACAATTCCGCCGACCACAAAACAGCCTGCGTGGAACCGTAAAACCCACCTATTTCACGGCGACTACAACCGGCACCGTGTTGTAACCCGCCACCCTCGCCCACGATGGAATCTTCCCGGATTTCGGAACCGTGCCCTGAATCTCGACCGTTTCCCCCGGAAATACGGTGACGTAATTGTCGTCATATTCGATCGGTAGAATTTCGTCCCCTTCCCGCGTGGCCAATAGCTCCGCGCGCTCGAAGAACGCAACTCTGTTGGGTGGCGTTGTGTAAGCGGATGCTCACGCGGCTTTCGCCGGCTCCCGTTGCTCTCTTCGCGCTAACTTCCAACGGCACTTGCGTCATGGAATTCAGTGCCGTCATATCCGCCCAACTCGCTTGTTTCAGGTCAAATGCATCGTCATTTTTGGCGTCACCGACATCATCACCCTGCTGCGCCTGCCAATACACATTCTCGGCAAGAGCTTTGCCACTTCCATCAGACAATTCGCAACGCACAAAGAATACCTTGGTGTCGTCAGGAACCCGGGGCAAAGTCATGGCTTGTACAGCACCACCGGAAGCAACGGTAAGATTATCCGCGCTACGATCCAGGCGCACCTTTCCCTGTAAATCGTAAATTCGCACCCGCACTTTCAGATTCTGCTGATTGCTTGGCGTCTGATTCGCAACAGTGACTTTTGCCGAGCTCTGATCGCCCATCGCGTATGAATCAAACACGACAGAGAGGGGCCGCAAACCTTTCTTGGCGCCGTAGTATGCCCCGCCGGGCCTAAGGTAATAATCGAAAATATTCCCAAAAAACGAAGGCCAATGACTGTTCAGCATCCAGTAGATCGTCATCTTGTGATTGGCCCATCCGTTTGCGGCAAACGCCTCGAACTGCGCGCGAGTGCTTTCGTAGTGGGCCAATTGCGCTTTGCGGGCAAATTCTTCGGCCCCGGCCGACGCTCCATAACGACGATCCACTACGCGCTGAATATTGGTGAGCGTCGCATTTCCCGGGTTAGAGCCTGCGTGGAAATGCCAGGCTTCGTTGATGGGCCAGAGCTTGTCTGGCGGAATAAACATTTTCAGGCTGGCGAACGGTGGAATGTGTTCGTTGTCGCCTTGTTCTGCGCAGGAACCGCGCGCCGCAGCGTAGCGTCCGCTGAACCAATACGTTGGAGGCCGCCAACTGTAAGGTCCCGCCATGTGAATGCCATCCCAAAGCGCTTCACCCTTTTCGTCTTTGGCGTAGGAAGAGACCGTGTCCACGGTGGCATTCTGCCAGTGTAAATCCTTCAAAATGGCACGATATTTTGCGAGCACCGGAGCGGGTGGGAGTCCATCGCTGCCATTGGCCCAGATGAACACGGAGGCGTGCGAGCGAAGCATTAGAATTTGCGAACGAAGACTTTCCTGCGAAATGCGGTGATCTTCTGCATCCCACTGCCCCCACTTCTCCCATTGGTTGCAGCACATCCAGCCGAACATCAGAGGAATGCCCTGTTCATCCGCCATCTCAACAATGTGCTCACTGGAGATTTTTGACTCCCAGCGCAGCATGTTCAGACCGAGATCCTTGACGTATCGGAGAATCGCCGCCTCGCGGTCGGGATCGTACTTAAACAAAAGATCTGGTGTATAAACCGCGCCACGCATCAGAAAATCTTTGCCATTCACTTGAATATAAAAATTGCCTCCCTTGCCCAGATCGGAGAACTGTTCATCGTGATCACGGAATTGCGTGATGGAGCGGATGCCGAAACGGATTTGGGTGGCATCAGATACTTTGTTGTTCTCGCGAAATTCCAACCGAAGATCGTACAGATTCGGAGCACCGATGGTATACGGCCACCAGAGGTCGGGATTCGCGATTCTCAACGACTCGAACCTCTCAGGAGAAAAGCTGACCTGCTGGTCCTCTCCAGGCGAAAGGGTAACCTGCTGCTCAACCTGGGTGACAGTCTTACCCGTACGTTCAATTGTCCCAAGCAGAATGCCTTTGATTTGCTTGGTGGAATAGTTGTGCAGATTGGCGTAAATCGTCAGTCGGGCCGAGTCCGTTCTTGGCAGCGGAAGTTCAGAGTTTACTAGCGCCTGATCGACCGTCACGGCACCGGCAACTCTCAAGTAGACCGGCTTCCAGATTCCCGCATTGCGATCGGGCACAAAGGAATTCCCATTTTCAGGATTTTTCCCAGGGCCTTGATAACCTAGATATTTCCAGTTGATCCAATCGAACCAGCTGTCCGCCAGTTCCACCCCGTTGACGTCCTGAAGCGCCTGTTCCGGCGTCACCTTGACCGCCAGCGTATTTGTCGCTCCCTGCTTGATCCATTGCGTCACGTTCAACTCGTGAGCGCTGTACATCCCCACGATCTGCTTGCTGTCCGCCACCATCTGGCCGTTTAGCCAGATTTCTGCCCGGTAGTTAATTCCGGGAAATTGCAGCAGATACGTTGCGTGTCCCGCGGGGGCCTTGAACGTTGTTCGATACCACCAATCCTGCTTGTAGAGATCTTGCGGAACTTCTTTCAGCAGATTTTCGCCGTAATAGAGATTGGGATAGACGCCGTCCTCCTCGAGAATCTCCAGGACGGTTGCCGGCATCCGGTGAATTGCATGCCACCCGGTCTCCTTATAGTCAGAGAGAGAGATTGCCGCGCCATTTGCTGACAATCCCTTTGCAGAAATCAGCTTCCAGTTTTCAGCCAATTCGATCTTCGTCGGAGTTTCCGAGGCAGCAAAAACCGGGAATGCTACGACGAACAACAATAAGAACACAGAAATAGAAAGCTTCAGCACCATGTTTTGACTCTTCTTCACCGCAATGATTCGAAAATTAGAGGTGTAATTTTTGTTGTCATTGAATTTCATACCGCCCCCCGCACAAAACCTCCGCACAACCACTAAACTATGGTTCACCACGGTAGCGATCTCAGACGGATCTCTCCCTGTGGCCACTTCTGTTCTCCCCGGCACCGGACCATGGTCGCCAGCGGTAACAAGATGATTTCTTCATCCTGATCAACCCATACCTGCCCCGGAACTTCTTCCCATCCCTGATGTTCGTACCATCCCCGCAATACGGGCCTGCAAAAAAGCAAAACAAAATCCACGCCCATCTGACTAAACGCAAATGACTCCGCCGCTTGCATGGCTAGCAGAGCGTATCCCTTTCCCCGATATTCCGGCCGGGTCAGTACGCCACCGATTCCGGCGATAGGGATCGGAAATCCTGCGACCTCGATTGTGTGTTTCAGCAAGCCCACATGGCAGGTCGGCTTTTCACCTTCCATCACCAGAAAATGTTTATCCGTGGGTCGCCATTTCAGATGGAATGAATGGGTCTGACTTGGATCCTCTTCTCCCCCGCTCAATTCGTTGCGATCTTGCCTGGAATAAGAGTCAACAACTTGAATCCTGATTGGTTCCGGCTGCAGAAAAGTTGGAAGTTGCACTTTTTCATTCATCAGGATTATGGAAGTGGTGGATGCACTCTCTATTTATTCAATCTGCTTTTCCCAGCGACTTCAGAGGCTCCAGGGATAGAGCGGCACTTCCACCTCAGTCGTACATCTGGAATTTCTGCACAACCCTGGTAATCACGCCGTCGGGACTTGGATTGTCCGGATTCAGATCGCAAGCCAAGCTCAGGTGATACGCAAGCAATTGTGGAAAGACAATCTCGAACGGTGCGCGAAGATAATCGGCAATATCGAAAGCCACGGCCGGAACAAACTCTTGGGCCAATTCACCTGCGCATGCGGGCGACCCAAGAACAACCAGACGGCCCAGATTTTTCTGTCGCAGTTCCCGTAACAAGTCTTCTTCGTACCGGCGTGTGTCTGCGTCTGAGGAGAGCACGCAAAGTACAAATGAATCCGGCCGCAGAAAACTCATCGGGCCGTGTCGAACACCCAGAAAAGTTTCGGGCATGGCGATAATGCGGCCCGCTGTCATTTCAAGAACTTTGAGGCAGGCTTCCTTCGCGAAGGGAGCAAGGTCCGCCGAAGTGAGAACCATCATTCGGGAAGGTATTTGTGATGCCAGGCGGTGAGCAACAATTTCCAGATCCGGGAGCGCGCGACTCACCATAGCGGCAATATTTGGAAGCTGTTTGGCCAAATACGCACCATGCACAATAGCCAGGCCTGCGAGAATCAGGTTCGAGTAGGAGCTGGTCATGGCGAGACTGCGGTCGTTGGTCGACGGGTGCAGAACGATGGGTTTGACGCCAGGCAGCCGCGCCAATTGGCCATGCTCATTGCATGTAATGGCGAGTTGCGCCACGCCGGGCAGCATCTTTTGCATCCGTTGAATCACGCCGATGCTTTCGGGGCTGTCTCCTGAACGAGCCAGCGAAACAAGCACGCCGTTTTCTGCAAAGCCCGGCACAAGCCGCGCCAGATCGTCCTTCGTATGAAGCAGCAGATCGGTTGTGGGAATGGCTACCGCGTTCGTCCAACTCCCGGCGACGGCGGATGCGGCGTAGGCTGAAGTGCCCGCTCCGCACACAATCGCCACTCGATTTTGAATCAGCGGAAGGACATCAGCCTTTGCGACACGCTCCAGAGTGGTTGGCCAAAGCTCCGGTTGTTGCCGAATTTCGCGGAGAGTTACTTCTCCCCGCTCGTTTCTGGTACCGGAAGTTTGGTCCAACCCGCTGGTCGTCACTAATTGCTCCACATGCCTCGAACTGCAAATTTCAACGCATTTCTCTAAAAATAGAATTTTAGAGCAAATTGGATTTCGCGTTGATCATTTTGTCCGTCCCGTGTCGAAGTGATCTTTCCAAATTCGCTCGGATTAGTGTAATCGAGCGAACCGGGAGCAGCCACGACGCCGTTGCCGGAGAAGCCGGGATTGGAGAAGTTGGGATGGTTGGTCAGGTTGAAGAATTCTGCGCGGAATTCCAGATGCGTGCGTTCTGTAGTCTGGAATTGCTTGAATAGAGAAAAATCAAGCCGGTGGAAACCGGGTCCTCGAAACTGACTGGGCCCTCCGCCCAACGGACTATAGTCAGTTTGCCCGATGGTTGTGGCCACCGGCGGAGATGCAAATGCATCCGCGTTCAACCATTGGTCGACGTTGTGCGGGCCGGCGTATGGATTCTGTCCAGGAACCTTAAGAGCAAAGCACCCGAATCCCGATGTCGTGGAAATCACGCAAGGAATCGTTCCCGGCTGGCCGTCTTGCAGAGTCAAAATCCAGTTGACATCCCAGCCACCGATGATCGCGTTCACAACCCCGTGACTGTCTTTTAGGAATTGCCTGCCGTGGCCGACTGGCAACTCATAACCACCGCTGAAATGAAATACCTTTTGGATGTCGAAGTCACAGAGTCCGAAATCGGGATGGATTCCAAACCCGGGCAGGTACGCAGCTCGGAAAGTGGTTATTGAAGTGGCGTTCAAAACGTCCACGGCGTTGGACATGCACTTGGACCATGTGAAATTCGCCAACATGGCCAGACCATGGCTGAATCGCCGTTCGTAGTTTGTCTGCAAACTGTTGTAGTTGCTGTTACCCGCGAAGCTCGTGTAGTTAGCTCCGGAAAAATCGGGATAGGGCGAATAATCAAACGAGTTCAGTCCCGGAGGTAGCATCTGCCGAGGTGAATTCGGGTTGACATAGACGCCGAGATGGCGAACCGTGTTCCCAACGTAACCCACCTGTACAGTGTCGTTAGGGGTGAGCTGATATTGCAGCGTCAGATTATAGCCCTGCGTGTAGGGAGTCTTGTTGTAGTAGTCCTCACCGAGAAACACAACGCCACCTGGTTCCACTGCCGAAGGAGTCACCGGGATGGCAGTGAGTCCTGTCGAGAGCGTGCCGATCGAGCCATTCGCGAAGGTGATAGGCGCATTCGTCGTCAAGTTGGGGAAGTTCAGGTTGAACTGGAATGGAAAATCGACGTACGTTTCGACGGTGGAATTTTCAAACCCTCCGTAGAAGATTCCATAGCCTCCCCGCACGACAAACTTGGGCGTGATCTGATACGCGAACCCAAATCGTGGGGAAAAATTAGTCTTTTGCGATTGTCCTAAACCTCGCTGCGTGGAGCAGGCAATCTTGATGTTGTCGGCCGCAGCGGCTGCATAGAAGTCCGCTGACAAGGGAGTATCGCAACGCTGCTGGGTAAGCAAGAAGGTGGAAGGCGCACTGGTGCTGGACGGCAGGAAGTTGGATTGCGCTCCATAGTTTTCAATGAGCTGGCCGAAATATTCCCAGCGAAGTCCAAGATTCAGTGTCAACTTGGGAGTGACCTTGAAATCGTCCTGGAAATACGTCCCGAAGTAATTGCGCTTCATGGAAGTCCGCGCAAAGTTGGAAGCGTTGATATCGTCGGCACCGCCAACAAAGTCAGACGCGCCGGGTACGGATCCCAGAGTCGGTATCAATAACATCTGGGCCAGGCCGGTATTGCCACCGCCGGTATCGGGAACTTCCGTATAGACGCCGCCGAAATTCCAAGTGCCACGCCCGGCGGGAGGCTGCAGGATGGAGAATCCCAGGCGCTGCCATTGGAATCCAGCCTTGAAGGTTTGACGCCCGGCAGTCTTGGTCACGTTGTCTGAAAGCTGCGTTGTGGTGCTCAACTCGATGGACGGCAAATACTGATTGCTGCCGAGTGTGTTGAGACCAGCGATATATAGGGAACCCAAACCGCCATTGGAATTTCCTTGAGGCACGCCGGGAATTCCAAACTGGTCTGGAATGCCCGTCACATCCGCATTCGCCTGGAGGCGCGAAGTGTTGATGCGGCTGTAGCCGGCGCGGATCTCGTTGACCAGGGTCGGAGAAAACAGATGCGTTTCGCTCAGCACGGAGTTAAGCGATGTAAGCGTCTGCGTTCCGGCAGAGAAGGAACCGCCATCGGCAATGCCCGTAAACGGACCCGGAATCAGAGACGGATTATCTACATAGCTGAACCTGCCAAAAAGGCTGTCGTGGTCATTGAAGGTGTGATCGACACGAACATCAAACTGATTGGCGTCGTTGCTCAATGCCGGGTTTGCCGCGTAGTTATTGAAAAGGCCGGAGCCGTTGGGAGCGGGGTATAAATTAAGCAGGTTGATGGCATTCGCATCCAGACGGTTAGCGGGAAGTATGTTGCCCACAAAAGGTTCGCGAACAATCCCAATTGAGTGCCAGGAGGTACGCCGTCCCGCGATGGCTAGCGGTCAGACCGGAAACAGTGACCGGGTCGACAACTCCACAGGTAGACCGGGCGCGTGGTGGCAGGATCAAATACCTGCCCCAGCGCAAAGGTTCTTCCCAGAACGTCAGTGCGGGTGCCTCCCTGGCTCAACAACTCCGAGAGATCCGTGAAACCGCTGCTGCGTTCGAGCGCTGTCGGAACTGTGTTTGTGGAAGGAACCGCCTGACGGATGCGGGTGCCTTCGTAGTCTACGAAGAAGAATGTCTTGCCCTTCCAGATTGGACCGCCGAGGGTAGCGCCAAACTGATTCTGACGGAATTTTCCTTTGGAAAGACCTCCGGCATTTTCAAAGAAGTTGGCGGCGTCGAGAACGTCGTTCCGGAAGAATTCCCAGAGATTGCCGTGGAAATCATTTGTGCCGGACTTGATCGTAGCGTTCAGAACTGCTCCGGCGGAACGGCCCGATTCCGCGCTGTAGTTATTGGTTTCGACTTTGAACTCCTGGATGGCATCTACAGGCGGGCGGACGGCAAAGGCTGTGCCGTTCAAGAAATCGACGAGATTGGAATTGTTATCGATGCCGTCGAGAAGATAATTATTCTGCGCAGGGCGCAATCCATTCGCAGCGAAGCTGCCACTGGCGCCCAGGCCTCGGGTATCCGCCTGGTCCTGATTGACGCCCGCAGAGAGCTGCGCGAGAAACGTGAAATTGCGGCCGTTGAGGGGCAAGGCGTTGATCGCTCGCTCTTCGATGACCTGTCCCACGGATGCATCTTGCGTCTGCAGTGCGGGAGGCGCAGCGTCCACAATGACGGTCTCCTTCGATTGGCCAATGGGCAGGGCGAAGTCGACCACCACTTTCTGCTGGACATCTACCGTGACATTTTTTTGCTGCACCTTCTGAAATCCGCTGATCTCCGCCGTCACCGAGTAGTGACCGATCTTCACCGGCGTGAACGTATACTCCCCCGAAGAACCACTGGTCGTAGTAATGGACTGGCCCGAACCTTCATTCGTCAATGTCATAGTGGCATCCGGAATCACGGCGCCACTGGCATCCTTTACCGTGCCGGTGATGGCGCCCGTGTCGACCTGGCCCAACATCCGGGAGGGCGCGAACAGTCCAAACAGGACGAGCGCCAAAACAAATGATACTTTGCTGAGCGAAATAGCTTTTAACATGATGGTGATTTCCATCCTTTCGCTTTTCTAAATCCAGACTAACGAACCGGCTGACTGCAATTCGTCATTCAAAAGGAGACTACCCGGTGGCCCACTGCACCATGTGGTATGGGGAAACTCAAATTTCGTGCCGCCCCAAATGCCGCTGACGTGTACTTACTTTTATTATCGATTACTTTCGTTTACCTTCGTTTGCACGAGACGTTATTTTAAGATGGCACACTTGTCAAGACAAAAAAGGGGCGGCCCGGATCTCGGAGCAGGTAAAAGAAGTTCGCGTTCTCGCCGGTCTGGTCTAGGTACCGCAGTGGGTGTTGCAAGCGTGGGCCTATTTGTTCCAGCTCTGGGTATCGCCGACATGTTAGTCCTTGTAGAGCACATCCGGCGTCATGAACCGCCCCAGACTAGAAGCGTCGTAACGTTCTCCGGAGTTGTCGAGGCCGGATTCAGAGTCGCGTTCTTTGACGGTGAAGTGTATTCGACGGTTTACCAGAAAACGCTGGTCCAGTGCCCACGAAAGATCACAATGGATATCAGTACGGCACCAAGGGCTACTAATCCCAGGCTCCTCGGAATCGTGACCACAAGGCCCCAACTTTCCCCTTGCAGCGGCACTCGCCGCTGCAGGATCCAAGCGATTCGTAGCGTCAGGAGCAAAGCTGGTAGCGTAAACAGCAAAAAAGGCGTTACTTGTTCCAGTCCACTCTGGTAATACCCGCCAGACAAAACAAAACCAATCGCGACGCCCATATACAAGAAGAAAAACGCAGCCACGAAATACAAAAAAAGAGACACCCGTCGAGTGAGTGGCGCATGCTTTTGGGTTGATTTTGTTTGCACCGGGGGAGGATATCAGTGCAAGAACTTACTCTGAAATAAGAAGAGATAGACAATCGGGTAGCCTTCGATAAGAGCGACAGCTACGCTGGAATCTTCCACGCCTTACGAGTGCACTGCGCATAAATTGCAAAAAGAATTGTCTGTAATTTTTTGGTGGGCCCGCCAGGATTTGAACCTGGGACCAACGGATTATGAGTCCGCTGCTCTAACCGCTGAGCTACGAGCCCGATTTGCCTCTAACATCTTACATCGAAAAAAGTGGCCCGGCACAGGGCGGAAGGGGCAGGAGGAGGCGGCTATCCCGGACCATTCACGCCACTGAGAAAACCGCCGAGATGCGCGGTCAGGCCGAGCAGTAAGACGGAGAGCGCTTCCATTGGCAGACGGTAATCGGGCAAAGATTTCGTGGCGTCATGTCGACCACGGCGATGGATCCAGAATACAAGCCAGATCAATACAGTTGAGAGGCAGCCGAGAAGCAAATGCATCTGGAGAATCCCTTTTATTTTTTGCCCCTCCAGCGCCCACTGCCACGCCAACAATCCTGTAGCGATAACCGGCACAGTGAACACTGCGGCGACCAGAAAATTGAAATACGCCGCCGCGGTAAGTGTGCGACTCTTGCTCCATTGCGCGATGAAGTCGAAGAGCACGGCCGTGGTGAATAGCGCGATCGGAAAATGAATCAGCACGACGTGTTGGGCGTGTTTAGCCAGGAGAATGGTTTTGAGATCGAATGGATTTATGGCCATGTCACGCTCACTGGACCACGACTTTGCCAGTCATCTTTGGATGTATCGAGCAGAAATAGGGAAAAGTGCCAGCCTTGGAGAAAGTGAACATGAATTTCTCGTCGGTATCTAACACTCTAGACTTGAACACGCCCTCGGTGCTGACGACGGTGTGGGGGATATCGTCGCGATTCGTCCACGTCACCGTGGTTCCGACCGGCACGGTAACTGTTCCGGGGCCGAAGCTGAAATTATCGATCTTCACTTCCACTGCTGCCGGGGACGTTTGCTGGGCACGCGCCGTTGTAACCGGCGAACCTGCAAAGAAACCGAGCGCAATGATTACTGTTGTCAAACTCACACGAAACACACCGATCCTCTTCATAATCGTTCTCCTTTTTGATTTAGTCTGAATTACATGTTTGCCGGGGTTGCGCTTTTGCTGAATCAGCCAAGCGCGGAATCAACAACTGCCAAAGCCTGCTGGCCGCGAATATAATTCACATCCGTAATTCCCAGTAGCTTCTTAAGTTGTTCGGCCGGAACTTTCATCGGCCCGGGGGAATCGGCTTTGCCGGGTTGCGGTTGCGGGAAGGCCGTGGAAGCGGCGGTATGAAATGTGATGTTTCCTTCCACTTTCTGCATGGTCTGATGGATGTGGCCGTTCAGCACAGTTACAGAACCGAATTTCTTCAAATAACCCAACGCCTGCGCGCTGTCTTCGGTGCCCCAACCCCACTCCGGATAGACCGACCAGAGTGGAATATGAGCAAAAACAACAATGGGAGTGCTGTGCTTCAGATGCTTGATGTCATGCTTCATCCACTCCAGTTGTTCCGGCCCGAGTGTGCCGAGCCCTCCAGCCTTCAGGTTGAGCACATTCACCAGGCCGATGAAGTGAACTCCCTTCTTGTCGAAGCTGTACCACCCCCCACCCTTAGCGCCTCTTCCATAGCGCTCGAGGTATTGCCTGCCGTCATCGTTCAGCATGTCGTGCTCGCCCGGAACGAAGAACACCTCCTGCGGAGTGGCGCTCTTCAGAATTTGATCGACGGTATCGAACTCTTCCGGTTTGGAAAGGTGGGTGATATCTCCCGTGTGTAAAATGAATTCTGGCGGCGCAGGAATTGCGTTGATCTTATCCACGGCGGCTTTCAAGGTTCCGACGACATCGGGATTTGCGGCTTTGTTAAAACCCATGTGACTGTCGCTGATCTGCACGAAACTCAATTCGCCGGCAGACATCTTGTCGCCCATCTGCGACATCTGGCTGAGACTGTAAGATTTCAGGACGCCGCCTTGCATCACGCAAAGCGCGCCGGTTCCCGCCCATGCCATGCATCTCAAGAATCCCCGACGGTCGATGCCATCCTTATTATGATCGTGCAGCAGTTCGTCTTTGATCGTTTCGGCCATAACTTCTCCTGTACTCCTCTCGATTTGCTGTTCGTCCTTGTGTTTCCCTGAAACAATTTCTTCAGGAAGAGCGGCGGAGGCTAAAGGGAATCAACAGATACCCGCGCCGCTCTCGGACGTGTTGCACCCATGTAGACCGAGGGTCTCGGAGATTTATTCCCGGCAAATCGTTGGAAGAGTCATTTTCTGAGTGCAAAAAAAGATCAAGTTGATTGGAATAAAATCAGGTTTAGGGCAGTCTTTATGAATGAGCAACCCTGTCCAGGAGAAAGGTTCGGACGTGCTGGACCCGCAGGATCAGGCGCGCTTTGAGACGCTGGTCATACCGCATCTCGATGCCGCATACAATTTGGCTCGCTGGCTCTTGCGCCGCAACGCGGACGCGGAAGACGTCGCACAGGAAGCGATGATGCGCTCGTATCGATTCTTCCCGGGATTTCATGGCGGAGACGTGCGGGCCTGGCTGCTGCAGATCGTTCGGAACACCTGTTACACCTGGTTGGAGAAGAATCGCCACGTGAGTGACGCCGCGAAGTTCGACGAGACATTGCACGGGAAACCAGGGCCGACGCCGGAAGCGCTGGCCATCGAAAGGGACAATCGTGAACGCCTGACGCGCGCGCTTGAATCTCTGTCTCCACGCTATCGGGAGGTGATCATTTTGCGCGAACTGGAAGGTTGTTCCTACAGGGAGATCGCGGCGATTACCTCGATACCCATAGGCACGGTCATGTCCACTTTGGCTCGTGCCCGCAAACAGCTTCAAACCGCGCTGGCGGTTCCCGCAGGGAAGGAGGCCAACCATGAGTTGTGATCGAGCAGAAACCGTGCTTCATGGCTACTTCGACAACGAACTCGACGCGCTTGGTGCCGCGGAGTTTGAACGACATTTGGAATCCTGCGGCGAATGCGCGGAAGCACTGGCATCGCTGAAGGGATTGCGCTCTTCGCTTGGTTCGGCACAACTCTACGCGACGGCGCCAGCCACGCTTCGTACGCAAATTCTAAGGGATGTTGGCGCGGCCAAGCGCGTTGCAGTGATGCCTGCGCAGAAGCCTTGGCGGTGGCTTGCCGTTGCCGCTGCACTGATTTTGTGCACCTACATGGGCTGGCGAGCGGCTTCGATGCGCAGTGGGAATGATTACGAATCTGTGTTGGCTGCGCAGGTCGTCGATGCGCATTTGCGATCGCTACAGCCGGGCCACACCACCGACGTAGTTTCAACAGATCAACACACGGTGAAGCCGTGGTTCGACGGGAAGCTGGATTTCGCTCCGCCCGTAAGAGATTTTGCCGAACAGGGGTTTCCACTACAAGGCGGCCGACTCGACGTGGTTCACGGCCGAACGATCGCGGCGCTGGTGTATGGACGGCGCAAACATTTAGTGAGTGTTTTCGTCTGGCCGACAAATGAGCGCGACGTAGCTCTCCGCCAAGGATCGCAGCAAGGTTATCAATGGATTGACTGGCGCAAGGGCGGGATGGAATTCTGCGCAGTCTCTGATACTTCCAGCACCGACCTGGCACAACTTCAGCGGCTGCTCTCGGAATAACGCCTTCGGGAAATATTGACTGCCCAGGCGAGATCGAGTGCGTGAGCAGTCAATTGGGCGACTATTTCTACTGCATGAGTATCAAGTGCCGGCGATGCCCTTGTTTTGCAGGATGCGCACGACCACTCTGCGGTTCTCCGCCTGACCTTCCTTCGTTTTGTCAGGCGCGACTTGTTGTGAAGTCCCCATGGCCCCAGGCGCCAGAATATTCGTCAGCGGGATCTGTCCGTCTTGCTCCAGGTAGGCTAATACGTTTTGAGCGCGTTCCAGGCTGAGCTTTTGATTCAGCGCCGCTGAACCGACTGCCGAAGCGTAGCCCTGCACTTGAACGATGTACGCGGTGATGGTCTTCGCTTTCGTGGCGAGTTCGAGAAGTTGCGGCTTGTACTGCGGTTCCACGGTTACTTTCCCGTTGGCAAAGAGAACCGTCACTTCGCCAAGGATGTTGTATTCGCCCAGCTCACCAAAGCGCTTGTTCGCTGCTGCAATGGCGGCTTTATTGGCGGCAACTTTCGCCTGGTTCGCGGCGATCTCCTGCTGATGCTCTGCAGACACCTTTTCCGCTGCCTGGATTGCGGCTTGATTTGCCTGAATTTCCGCCTGGTTTGCGGCCACCTGCGCTGCCGTCGGAGCGAGTCCCGCCTGAATATCCTGCGCAGTCTTGAGATCCGAACCTTTGAACTTAACGGTGTCAGCCGCCAATTGGTGCTTGTCGTTCATCGTGCCTTTAACTTGAACGGGCAGGCCGGGAATCAGCGCCGTCAAGCCCATGTCCTTCTTGCGAAACTTCATCAGGCCTTCACTCTCCTGCACTTGTGTGTCGGCGGAAAGCGCGACAACTACCGCTTCGCCATCCTGTGTTTTTACGGTCATGGTTGCGCCGCTGCGCCCAGTAATCAAACCCTGAATTTGAGTTTGGGCGCTTGCTACGCCAGTCAGAAACAGTAGAGCCAAAACTAGCCCAAGAATGAACTTCGCACCTGCTATTCGATTATGTTTCATCGGAATCCTCCTTTTGTTCTCAGAAACCTCAGTTGCACAACTGTATTTGGTCCCAAATTCCAAAACTGTTCGCTTGCAATCCGGAATGTTGACTGAATTGCTTATCGGCGGTACCCGCCTCCACCATAGCTACGACCTCCGCCTCCACCCCAGCTTCGGCCGCCTCCACCATACCCGCCCCAACTGTGACTTCCACCGCCGCCACCCCAACCGCCGCCGGATGATCCGTGATATTGACTCTGCGCAGACCCGCTATCGCGGCTTTGTTTCTCAGAGTCGAGATTTTGTGATGACTCGCTTCCCCAGGAGTGACTCTGATTCATGCTCTGTTCTTTCTGTTGGGTGTTGGCCTGGTTGTCTGGGTGCTGTTGTTGGTAGCTCTGTGCGCTTTGCTGAGCTTTTTCCTGATTTTGTGTGGTGTTCACGCTGTTCCAGCCACCGCTGCCGTTGGATTTTTCCCAGCCGGAGCCCGTGTTCTTATAAACGTTTCCATCATGCCCGGCGTACATGTCGCCGTTAGAGTTCTTGCCCGCGGCCGTATTCCCGTAGGCCGTGCTCGTACCGGCGGCTTTGCCGCCTTGTGAGCCCTGGGCTGTAGCAACCGTTCCATTCGCGTTTGAATAGTGTTGCGTGTATGCGGATTTGTTTCCCTGCGAAACGTAGGATTGTCCCCATTGTGCCGTTGGGCTCGACCCTTGATGGGTCGCGCCATAGCTTCCGGTGTATGGGTTATATGCTTGACCAACAGCTTGGTGGCCGTAAGCAGTCGAAGTGGAAGCGGTGCGCGTAGCCGTGCCCGTATAGGGATTGTAGGAGGCCGTGCGCGTGGCGCTGCCATAGGCTCCGTATGCAGTTTGTGAAACGCCATACGCGCCGGTATGCGTGTTGTAGTATGCGGAACTTCCGTACGCACCGTAAGCTCCGTAGCACGTGGGGTAGGGATGATACACAGGATATCCGTAGGCCGGATAACCAATGTAGGGCGGGTAGTAATAACCAGTGCCGCTGGTCACGATCGCGCCGACAGCCGCGCCCATGACAAACGCGCCGAGATATCCAGCGGTGTAGCTAGACTGCACGTTTCCATCTGGAAGTGGTGACCTGCGTAACGTACGTCACGTTGTATACCGGCGAACTGGGCGGAATGGTATAGATCACTTGCGGAACCGAACTGGCCGTTGTCCACGGCCCTTGCGGCGTTGCGGACATAAACCATACGCCCTGCAGGCAGAGATAATAGACATCGCCAACTTGAATCACTTTGTCCGGAGTATTTGTCGCGTACAGCAGAGTTGTGCCTTCAATGTTCACGAATTGCGGAGCTCCGGTGTAGGTGACTTTTGCCTGCGCGGCCGCTGTGGTCGGGTTCAAGAGCATGGTTGTCGGAATTTGCGCGATCAACACCGCGTCTTTTGCCTGTGATGTGCCTGGAACGGAGGCGAGGATAGCACTGGCCGGGCTGCTGAGCGGAATGTTCGCAAAGTCGGCGGGGAGATTCAGCGATGCGAAGGTCCACGGTCCGGTGAGGCTTGGCGCGCTGAACCAACGCCCTGCCGCCAGGTAATAATACGATTGCGTGGTGCTATAGACGAAGACAGGACTGTCCGTATTGTTTGCATAAACCAATTGCGTTCCGGGAATCTGCGTGTACGTGGGCTGGCCGTCGAACAAAATTACTTCCGCCGGCACGGTGCTGTAGAAAACTTGCGGAATGATGGGATTGGAGACTTGCGGAGGCGGGATAGCTTTTTTCACGGGCGTGAATTTACCCGAGTCAGGTATTTTCTTGAAATCGCGAGAAAGTTTGGTGGTTTGCGCCCACGGTCCATGCAGATCACCCGCGCTGAGCCAGATGTTATTCACCAACAGGTAGTACTGCGAATTCGATTTGTCGAAGAATAACGGCCATGTGGTGTTGACCACGAATTTCAGGTCGGTATGTTCAATCTCGGCGAGAACCGGTTCGCCATCCACGCCAAGTAGAATCGCAGGAGTGTAGCTGACGAAAATATATGGCGGATCATTCTTCAATGTGACGGTCTTCACCGACTGCGGCTTGGGCATGTACGCGACGATCCGGTCAAGCGAGATGTTGACGATCGGCGGAAGGAATGACCTGAGGAGCTGGTTCAGTTGCGCCGTAGTTGCCGGGTCTCTGTCCAGGGAAATAAGTATTCAGAACTTGCAGGCCGTAAATTGTAACCATGTGGGTATCGGTATTGACGTCGGTGGTGCCTTCAAACATCGCGGCGCCTACAATCGTCTTGCCGCCCGTGGGGTGAGCTCAAACGCCGCGCGCCAGGTAATATCCAGGAAATTCTTCCAGTCGTCGACCTGCGGCTGATAGATGATCAGTTTCCCGCCGGAATTCACAAGCTGGCGCGGCCAACCGGGATCCTGCGCTCTTGTGCCGGAAGATGCGGCCAGAATGAACCCCAGAATTACGAACCAGATCTTTGACAAATCGCATAGCGAACTCCTTTTCGTTTCTAGTCAAAATCACAATGGGTGGCTGACTTGTGACAAGCATATTCATTTTTGAACTCCGGATTCTTCCAAGGTCAGTTTGTACGCGACGTAATATTTATAGATATTGCTGACATATTGCGTCGTCTCTTGCCCCACTTCCTTCGCCACGACGAGTTCGACATTGCCAAACCACTGGTTCGGATCCAGCCCTTCCGTTGCTGCCCTCTTCCGGAGATGCGCGATTCTGTTAGGCCCGGCATTATAAGCTGCGAAGGACATGAGTGTCTCTGTTCAGAGGATCGAGCTTGCCGTCGCTGAAGTATGTCTGCGAAATGTTGTGCATCATCTTCGCGCCGGCTTGAATGTTGTTTTCGGCCAATTCCACGTTGTTGATGCTGATCGGAGGAGCCGCCGCATACTTCGGCATCACCTGCATGATACCGATTGCACCGCTGGGATTCTTCCGGCTCTGGTCCAGAAGTGATTCCTGATATCCCTGCGCCACCAGCATCAGGTAGTCAAAGTCGTATTCGGCCGCATATTTCTTGAAATAGCGGACGTACTCCTGAAATTTCTTCATTTCCTCAGACGAATTCGCATCCTTGACCCACCGGTTGCTATCCAAATAGCGCCGGAGCAGTGTGTTCCCGAACGAAGTGCCCGTCTGGTGGCTAGTAGCGAACTCGTCCAGCAACTTTCGCAGTTCTGGACTGTCTGTACGCGTCGCCCAAGCCAGTTGACCTTCTTCCTTCAGGACAATGTTTGGGTGAACGCTCAGTCGAGGGAAGACTTTAGACCAGAAATCGGCGCGGACGTCAATCGTCACGGTTGCCGGCAGCAGACCAGCGCTGACCATCTCCAGTAAATCTTCATCGGTCAGATTAGGATCGGCAGATTTCACGACGATGGGTGATCTACCTGCTTTTTGAAATGAATCGCTCAGGTGATTCAAATTTTCATAGTAGGCCGTCAGCGGATTGACGTAGATCACTTTCCCGCTCAAATCCATCGAGATTCGCGATTGCTGGTGCTTTGGGGCCTGTCACAAGCACTTGCTTCACGTTGGAATAGATGGGACTAGTGAACAAGACTCGCTTCTCACGCTCCGGCGTTACGATCACCGGGTAGCCTATGACGTCGCCGATCCCTGCCAACAAGGGCATGTTCCAACTGTTCCGGTCTGAACGGAATAAATTCGATATTTACCTTCAGGGTTCCTGTTTTTAATTTCTGGTTCGCGAACCTCTGAAACTCGTTGAAGGCCTCGTAAAAAATCCCGTGCGGCTGGCCTAGATCGTAAAAGAAACCGGAACGGCTAGGCACAACCAGGACGCGAATCTGGTGCCGTTTTACCATGCCATCGAGGTCGCCCAGTTGGCGCTCGAAATTAATAGGTAGTTCCAGGGAATCGGTGGATTGAGAAACTTCTGGACGATCCTGAGTGACATTCGCCTGCTGCTCTGATCTTGCCAGCAGAGGTGCGTAAAAATTCCTAGTTCCGAATGAAGTCGTGCCTAGCGTCGCTGCAACAAATGCGAACGCCAGCCTGATAAAGACAACCGACATTGTTCACTTCCCTATTCCGCTAAAAATGGAATTCGCGTCCGGCGACAGCACCTTTTTGCGTTAGGTCAAGGGCGAGCCGGTTTTCCGTTCCAGTGACATTCAAACGAGAACCGAGCTGATAGCCAACTAGAGCGTTGATGTGCTTGGTTAAGGTAATACCAAGCACATCGGTGGTTGAAACAAAGTCGCCATATCCAAAGAAATACATCCCGTCGAGATTGCCCTGGATGAATACACGAGGAGAATCGGTCAAGTACAAACGGAATTCCGGACCGGCGACGGGAATCGGTGCCAGAAGCGATCCCTTCGCGGAGATGGCGGCCTGCTGTACGCCCTCGCCATTGATTTGTGCCGCCGCATTTATTTTTGCGGTGGTATTAAATAGGTCGACCTGAACACCAATGCCGAGATGCCCGCGCCTACGGCGGATAATGTCGTACTGGTAGCCGGGAGCGATCACCCACGGGTGAAGCTCGGAATTGACGACCAATCCTGCCGTAAACGTCTGCCCCTGGAAAGTGATGTCCCTGGTGAGCGTCGTGGTACGAGAGGTATAGAAAGGTGCAAAAGCCACGTAGAAATGGTTCTTGTGGGTAAACTTCCAATCTACCTTGCCCGTGAAAGTCGAATAGGAGTTGAAGCCGAGGTCTTTGTGAAAATCAATGGGAACGGTTTCGCCTTTGCCGGTGATGCTTCCGGAGGGGTTGGAGTAAAACCAGAGCGTATCGATTCGCAGTTTGTAGTTATCAAACTCTTCGCTCTTTTGTGCGTGCAAGGTTGCGGGGTAAGCCAGCAATAACAAGAATGCGACGGGTATCGCCACCAGAAGAAATTTGAACATCAAATGATTTTCAACCTTACGTAGCATTTTAGTTTCCTTTGAACAACCAAAGCTAATTGCCCGTGACATTGCCACCTCCGGGCACACCTCCTCGAGTCTCTTAAGAATGCCTCTGCGGCCAGCTACCTGTTATTGTCAAAAGTGACAGCCCTACGCGCGCCTGCTGAAATGACCGGAAAGGTCATTTCTTCTCCAACGAAAAGTAGAGATAGAGGGCCAGACCAACAGAATTCACCTGTTGGTTGGGATGCTTTCCAGTGTTGTTCTCGTGCTCATAATAGGTGTTGAATTCCACGTGCCTGCCGATGGGAAACAGACAGCCGGCAAACAGATCCGTACGTGCTCCACTTGCTGTATTGGCTCTCGTAATAGGGCTCGGCGGCAATGTAGGGAATGAAGTGGTACGAATGCACCGCAAACGTGCGTTCGAGCGTCAGTTTGTTCCGGTAGCGCCAGGTGAACTCGCCATTCTTCCAGTCCAGATCCGCACGATTTCGGTCTGTCATCAAGAACCCGGCCTTTAGGGGGAAATTCAGGGTCACGGCGGTAATCATGCGATTTTCCGACGCCGCTCCCGGCGCGGTAATGTAGCGGTAACCTGTTTCGAACACCAGCGCCCGTCTTTTGGAATCGTTTAAATCAAAGCTCGAAAAGTCTTTGAGCTTGACGAGCGGTTTGAGATAAAGCTGCACGCTTGGCCCGATCGTAAACTGTTGCGGATCTCCCCCATCTCGATCATCTTTGGCTTCGAGATACGTCCTAAAATGGGAATTGAGTGTGAGATGGGCGTCAACTTCCGGTAGAAATTGCACATCTTGCGCGCATGCGGGCAGACACCCTGAAAAAGCGATGAAGGTAAAGTACAAGAACCGTTTTCTAAAGCGTTGGACCGTTTTCAAAACTGCAGCTCACTTTTCGAAGGCAAAAATTCGCTTCCAGTCATCTTTCATGCTGATCACGATCCACCCGTTGCTCTTCGCCTGCGAAAGGAGCGCATCGGAAAATGTTCCGACGTGAGTGTCAGGAAGGCCGCCGCCGGGCCCGTAAGCGTATTCGCGCGTCGCATCGTCGTGGTGAACCAGCATCATCAGCCGCGCTCCATCGCCAGCTTGCGTCCATTCCAGCATCTGTTGATCGCCGCCGGAATTGCCGAAAGCTGCTTGTGGCCGCTTGCCGATGAAGAGGTTGATGCCGATGGCCTTGCCCGGGCCGTCGTCAATGAAGAATGGCTTAGGTTCGCGCATCAGAACCGGCTTGCCGTTGGCATTTTCATATTTGGTGGCGATACTGGAGCCGACGACCTGCTCCGGCGGAACACCGTATACCTGCTCGCTGTAGACGCGAACAAACTCCTGTCCCCCACCGGTAACGATATAAGTCCGGAAACCTTTTTCACGCAAGTACTTCATCACTTCCAACATGGGCTGGTAAATGAGGTCGGTGTACGGCCGGTCGAAGCGCGGAGCTTTGGCGGTGGCGAGCCACTGCTTCACGATTGCCTGAAATTCTTCCGTGCTCATTCCCGCGTGCGTCGCGGCAACAATTTCCATCCACTCCTGCTCGGTGAATTTTGCCCATCGCTTCATGATCACGTTCGAGCACGGCCTTGAACGGAAGCTTTTCCTTCCACTCCGGGTGCTGCGGTGCGAGCTGGCCAACGCGCTCCAGTGCGAACATGGCCTGTGCATAGAGCGGGTGTTCGGTCCAGAGAGTGCCATCCTGGTCAAACGTGGCGATGCGATCGCCGGGCTGAACGTACTTGGGGCTGGATTTTTCGGTGGTTTCTTTTACAAAGGTGAGAATGGCCTTTTTTGCGGGACCGTTATTCCAGGAGGGCAGCGGATCGTGTTCCGCATGGACAGCGACACACGTGAACAGGAGGAGTGAAATTACAAGAGTTGCTTTGCCGCCGACGCGAATGTGTCTATCTGAAAAATTCATTTCGAGTCCATTTCTGCTGGCTCAGGAATTTTTCACAGTTCGGGGCGGCGAGAAGACATCCAGAGTCCGTGCGCGACAAGATTATTCTACACGGCCCGGCATCGTCGATTCATCCTTGTTACGGGCCAAAAAATAGAGGGCGACCCTTGCGAGCCGCCCTCGAGGTTGATCAGTTCTGTTAGTTGCTTGGGCCCTTGGCCGCTGCGGCGGCGGCTTCCATCTTTTTGGTCATCTCTGCCTTGACGGCGTCCAGGTTGAAGCTTGCGCCTCGCTGCATCGGCGGGAACTCAAGGAAGGTTTGCAGTTCCTTGCCCACTACCTCCTGGACGAACACGAAGCGCCAGAATTGGTACTTGAACCAATCGAAGTACTGTTGGCCGCCTTCTTTTGTTCCGTTGTTGGGCCAGCCGGTGCGCTCGAATGGATCGAGGCGCAGGTTGGTGATGTAAGGAACGTCGGGATGAGTCTTTTCACCGAGCCAGCCAGAGGGCTGGTCGATGAAGCGGAATTTGTAATCGTCAATGCGAACCGCACCGACGGTGCTTTCCCCGAGATAGAAAATTTCATGACGAGCGGATGGACCTTTGCCGGTGATGGCAGCCATCTGGTTATAACCGTCCAGGTGGTTCTTGTAAGTACGGTCTCCGATGGTTTTGCCCTTCAGCAATTCTTCGGTGACGTTTGGGTTACCGGCTGCCGCGGCAAACGTCGGCAACCAGTCTAGACCAGAGAAAATTCCGTTTTGCACGGAATCTGCGGGAACATGACCGGGCCAACGAAGAATGCAAGGCACCCGGAAACCGCCTTCCAGAACGGTTCCCTTAGACTGCGCAAACGGTGTCTGACCGCCATCGGGCCACGTGAAGACTTCTGTGCCGTTGTCGGTTGTGAACACTACGATCGTGTTTTCGTCTTCGCCGATCTCCTTCAGCTTGTTCATCACAATCCCGATATCGTCATCCAATTGAGCCATGCCGGCTTCTTCTTCCGACCAGCCATTTTCCGAATTGCGCATTGCTTCATACTTCGGAGAAAGATGCGTGACGATATGCATGCGGGTGGGGTTCAGCCAAACAAAGAATGGCTTCTTGTCGGCCTTGGCCTTATCGATGAACTTCAGAGAAATGTCGCGGATCTCATCATCGACGGTTTCCATGCGCTTCGGATACAGCGTGCCCGCATCCTCGATTTTCTGTTTTCCGACTGGGCCCCAGCGTGGCATATCGGTTGAGTCGGCTTTGTCAGTGGACCAGCAATGCACCATGTTGCGAGGGCCGACGACGTTCAACAGATTCTGTGGATAGTTGGGATGCGCGGGGTCTTCCATTGCATCCAAGTGATACAGGTAGCCGAAAAACTCGTCGAACCCATGGACGCACGGTAGGAATTCATTCTTGTCGCCAAGATGGTTTTTGCCAAACTGTCCGGTAGCGTAGCCCATCGACTTCAGAATCGTCGCGATGGTCACGGCTTCCGCAGGGAGTCCGGTGGGTGCGCCGGCTTGTCCGACGGTGGTCATACCCGTGCGGATCGGCAGTTCGCCTGTAATGAAGTTCGCACGGCCCGCCGTACAACTTGCTTCGGCGTAATAGTCGGTGAACAACATACCTTCTTTGGCCATCTTATCGAGGTTTGGTGTTTTACCAGCCATCAAACCACGATGGTAAGCACCGATGTTCCACATGCCAATATCATCGCCCATGATGACAAGGATGTTAGGTTTCTTCTCCTGCGCCTTGGCGGCCGGTGGTGCTGCCGCACTGAAAAGCGTGGCCACCGTCGCCAGCGCTAAACTAAATTTTCCACTCCACTTCATAGACTTCCTCCTATATCGATTTCCGACACGAACTAAATTCTTCTTCGGTTGGCTAAAGTTCCAGCCTCTAGACGTGCGCAGCAAAATCCGGATGAACAGGAGCCTGCTGTGAGGGCGGCACAGCTTCACAGACGTGGGGATAGTCTCTCCTTCTGGAAAACGGGGTAATTGTCAGAAGTACCAATGGAACATGGAGAGGCTTTGCTCGGGAATTGAAGTAATTGCTTTAGATCGTTTTGCACTGAAAAGACGCCACTTGCCTAACTCCTGAAGTGTGGTGCGCGCACCCGGCAGCTCACTTCATGCCAAAGATAGTCACGTTTGCCTTGCCGTTTAAGATGCCCTTCGAGTTGTACCAGAATTCGATCTTGCGGATCCTGCGTTTACCCGCGCCGCGAAGCTCGATCTGGCGGCTCTCTCCACCTTGGGGAATATTCTGCCGAACGTCGATCTGGTCAGGGACGCCATTATCGTAGGTAACTACCATGCGCTGGATGTTGACCGGAGAGTTGGTGACTTTAAACTTGATGCGGCGGAAGTCGTCAAACGGTCCCTTCACGAAAATCGCGTCGTGGTCTGCCCGGAAATCGGCCTGCGTCGTCCCGATCAGCCGCCAACTGCCAGGAGGACCCGAGCGCGGGGAAGTCACCTGCTGCGCGTCTGCGTGAACTGCCCCAGACAGCGCCAGCGCAGCCACAACAATCAGGCAAACCGCCCAGTGTTTCTGCCAAATTTGTTTTTCTGTTTGCTGGATTCTCATACGTCAATCGACCTTTCCTGGATCTGGTTCGCACTTGTAGAGAAGACAGTCCGCCGGTAAACGCTGGATGTCCACTGTGGTGTCTACGGAGTATCAAGTTGCGAGGAGAGGTGCGAGACGAATACTCGTCCGGCGAGTGCTTCGTTCATCGCGGGAATCAAATCCGTGTCCATTTGCACTTTTAGTACGTAGCCGAGTGCCCCCGCCTCAAGACACGTGGCCACAATATCAGGGTCATCGTGAACGGTTAGAAAGACAATCCGGGTAACGCTACCCCGTTTCTTGAGCTCGCGAGCCACTTCGATTCCGCTCAACCCCGGCATGGAAATGTCCAAGACGGCGAGATCCGGGGCGACGGTCAAGGTGGTATCAAGAGCGGATTGTCCCTCTGAGGCCATGCCAACAACATCAAAAGATTTTTCTAATAATTTTGTGACCGCACTCAGTACGGGGAGAAGATCATCCGCAACAACCACGCGCCTGCCAGTCATGTCAGCTCACCCCTGAGCAGTTCGTCAGTTCCGTGCTCTGGAATAGAAGATTCAGAGCAAGTCGGCTTACACAGGAATGCGTCTCCTGGAGCTCAGTTCCTTTACGGGGCTACACGTACACTTCCACCCTGCTCGTGTTTAGAGGGCTTGGCTATTGGTAGAACTTACAATCCCGGGAAATAGTCGAAGCTAGAGGGAGATGAGTCCGTGCTTAATGGCGTACTGGACAATCTCCGCGTTGGTCCTGAGCTGCAGAAGTTCCATCACGGCGTATTTGTGAGCCGCAACGGTACGTTTGGTGATGCGCAAGGCAGAAGCCACTTCTTTCATGGAACGCCCTTCCGCCAACAGTTGAATCACCTCGCGCTGGCGGGGAGTGGGCTCTGGAGTGTGCTCGCGGACTTTGGGCTCGCGCACGGAAATCTTCGAGAGTCCTTCCGCAGCGCTGGGAGTCACATAGGTAAGGCCCTTGAGCACCCGTTCAATCGCGGTGGTCAACTCGAACGCAGCCCCCTGCTTAAGCAGATACGCGGAAGCCCCGGAGCGAAACGCTTCGCCAACAAGGTAGGGGTCTTCATTCATTGTCATGAAGATAAGTTTCACCTGGGGGAGTGTTCGCTTAAGATGGCGCGCGGCATCCAGGCCATTCAGTTGTGGCATGGCGATGTCGAGAACGATTAATTCAGGGAGCAACTTCGCGGCCATGTCCAGAAGGGCGCGCCCGTCATGAACGGTGCCAACCACTTCACAGCGTGGCTCGACAACGCGCTTGAGAGCGTCCACCAGCATTTTGTGGTCGTCGGCAATCAATACACGTGGACGTCGCAATGCTTTATTCACCCGCTGCCCGTGACAGAAGTAGTTGAGTTTCGCTTGTGGATTCGGCTACCGGCACCTCGGCGACAACTTGCGTGCCCTTGCCTGGTTCCGAATTTACGGAGAGTCGCCCGCCGACCAGGCGCAGCCTTTCGGACATTCCGACCAGCCCGATGCCTTCCGCTCTGTTTTTTATGCCGGGGTCAAATCCGTTTCCAGAATCCGAGATTCGAAGATAGATGGCATGGTTTTCCCATCCGAGTTGCACAAGGGCTTCCCCAGCATCGCTGTGTTTCACTACGTTGGCGAGTGATTCCTGTGCGACCCGGAAGAGGCACAGCGCAACGTCTTTCGAAAGATTCGTCGGCAACCCATCTCCCTGGAAATGGATGGCGAGCTGATGCTTCTCTCCAAATTCCCGGCAAAGGCCCTGAAGTGCGGGGACGAGGCCGACGTGTTCCAGTTTGCTGGAGTGGAGTTCGTGGGAAAGCGAATGAATGTCGGAAGAAATTTCCTTCAAGCCTTTCAGCAATTCCAGTATGTTCGCGCGTCCCTCTGCTGCTGATTCAGGCAGACTTTTCCACAACTGTCCCAGCCCGATACTCAAAAGGGCAAGCCGCTGGCTGAAATCATCGTGGAGTTCCCGGGCAATACGGGCTCGCTCTTCTTCCTGTGCTCGAATTAATCGTCCGCTCAATTGATGCAGAGAATCCTCAGAAGTCTTTCGCTCGGTAATGTCGACGCAGGAGCCGACATAGCCGCAGAAAGTACCGTCGGCCTCAAATCGGGGCACGCCCAGATCGACAATCCACCGATAGACACCGTCGAACCGGCGCAGGCGGTATTCCATCTCGAACTGAAGGCGGGCATCAAACGCAGCGGAATAGGTGCTCAAACAACGGTCCAGATCATCCGGGTGCACACCGGCAGCCCAACCGTCTCCTGCCTCTTGCGCAAGTGTCCGCCCTGTGAAATCAAGCCAGCTCTGGTTGAAAAAAGTGCAGAGCTTGTTCGTGCCCGCCATCCAGATGAGCACGGGAGCCGTGTTCGCGACCAACCGAAAACGCTCCTCGCTTTCGCGCAGGAGCTGCACGGCGCGTTTCCGTTCCGTGATGTCGCGCGCAATTTTGGATGAACCTATAATTGCGCCGGCCGAATCCCTCAAAGGAGAAATGGTTAGGGATACATCGACCTTTTTCCCTGGCTTGGCGATGCGCACCGTTTCGTAATGCGAGATGCGTTCTCCCGCCCCGGTGCGCTCCAGGATTTTGTCCTCTTCCGTCTGAAGTTCTTGGGGAATGATCAGGCGGATCGATTTTCCTATAACTTCGGCGGCGGTGTATCCGAACAGGCGTTCCGCGCCCGCGTTCCAACTGAGGACGATTCCTTCCAGGTTTTTCGAAACAATCGCGTCGTCTGAAGATTCGACGATGAGATCGTGACGCGATTGGGCATCCCTGGCCCTCTTTCGCTGCAAGGCGTTGGAGACGATCTCGCCTACCAGTTTGAGCTGCTTTCTCAGTTCATCCGTCCATGTGACCGTTCGACTGGTACTCATGAAGGAGATGCAGCCAAATATTTCACTGCCGGCGTTCAATGGAATCGTCGCGATAGAAACCGTGTGAATCCGCCTCAAATACTCTTTTTCCAGAGCTGCTGCTTCGGGCAGAGTGCTCAAGTCGGAGACGAAGACAGACTCGCCGCGGCCCAGAAAATCGATCCACCAGGGGAGTTGTTCCGATTTCACGACGACAGGCGCAGGCTCGATTCCCTGTTCACGCCAGGTAATGGTCGGCGTCAATTCGGAAAGTTCACGAGAGTACTCGTGGATGCTGATTCGCTCAATGCGAAGAAAGTGTGCGATTCGGCTCAAGCTATTTTTGATGGTCGGAAAAACTTCAGATTCGGGGAGGTTGATAAACATGGTGGAGAGATCCGAAAGCAGGTGTTCGAAAGCCAGGCTATCCGCCAGCGACGCCTCAACCTTCCTTCTTCGCGCGCGCTGCCATACCAATCCCAGGATGAGGAGTGCTTCTGCTATGAGCAGGAAAACGGCACCCAGGATGTACCACTTATAGGATTGCCAAGGGTTAAGCTGTCGATTGATGATCTGGCTACCCGCGGGAAGAGCCGATTCCGAGATCTTCCAACGACGCAGTTGCCGGCCATCGAATACGTACCCGCTGGAAGCAACTGCGTCCTTCGGATGTTCTCCGGCCATGATTCGAAGGCCCATCTCGCCTGCTTGAGTGCCCATGTCCGCGACTCTGGTGATGAATCCGCCGATCGCGCCAGAACCCACATGCGTATCAATTACGGCGTACACCGGCGTTCCGGAATCGGCGGCAACCTTTGAAATCGCGTCTGCAGATATAAGCGGGCGGCCGTCGGCATCCCGGCCAAGCGTGACGAAGAGGACTATGCTCTCCGGCCCCAGGGTTGCAACTCTCTTGCGAATTTCGGGCAATCCGACATTTGTGAGGTAGTTGATCTGTAATCGATTTGAAAAACTGTCAATCTGCTCGTGAACCTGATCAAGGAGCAGCACCTCGGTAGAAGTTGAGCCCCCAATCACCAGAACCTGACGTGCGTTGGGTTGGAATTGGAGTGCAGCCTCCAACGTCTGTTTCGCGCCAATCTCAGCCCGGATGCTGCTGACTTCCGGTCGCGCGGCAGCGCCCTCCGTTAGCCTTTGTGCGGGATTCGGACTCAGATAGAGAAGTGGCGCGCTCGGGAAAACATCCAGCGGTACTTCGCCCACTGCAATGACCAGATCGAGGTTGGACTTCACGAATTTGCGCTTTATCCATGCAGTTCGTTGGGCTTGTACTGTGGGATCCGGAAAGTGGATACGATCCATGTACTCGCTGAAGATCACAATGCCATCCGGCGAACCGCGCTGAAGGGTGGCGCGGATATTTTCGTCGATACGCCGGAACATAGGCCAACTGAGGTCTTCCTGCATCAGGATCAGTACTTGTTTGGGCTCGTGAGATTGCGCTGGGGCAGGAGGGCCCAGAACGAGAAAAATGAGCAGGGCTAATGCAAATGAACCAGTCAGCTTCCTCTTTCGAGAGGTAGGCGAGACAAGTTCACATTCGTAACCACTGACCCTGGGCGTGAACGCGGTCATAAGCAAGCGACGCAATTGAAGAGCCAGCCGCGAAGCAGAAAACAGATTCAGCTTCCCGGCCAGCGAGGAGATCGCTCCTCTTTAAGTTGAAATTTAGTCCTTAGAGGTACTCCGCGGGCGGTGGAGCCTCATGCAAAAGAGTGTACCAGTCGGTGAGCGAATACCTGGGTTCCGGCTGCTGATTTGATCAGAAACTCTTTCAGGACTGTATCAGGATTATGGGAGGATTAGCCAGTACTTATTGTGACGTCCGTCACATTGGCCCTCAAGACGGTCTCTCCCTTAACCTGGCCTCGTCTCGGGTTACTCCTCCTCTGCGCCGGGCGAATCCCGGCGTAACAAGTTGACACTGGTAGTTTTGACAATTCTCCACCTCCCGACGTCGAGCGCATGCTTACCGATGTCTTTTAACAGAGCTTCATGGCAACAGACCGTGGGTCTTGCCGCGAAGACCGCTCAGCTATTGCCGGTCGGGAGCTAGAGGAGTCAAGGAATGTCCAGTTGTAAAGCTTCGATATTGGTCTTAATCCTGTGCAGCCTGACCATGGTGTTGCCTCCCGCAATACATTCACAGGAAAGCTCAAAGCCTGCCGAAACCAAGCCTGCATCCGCTAAAGCAGAGGCCAAGGAAGCGCCGACCGCTGAAAGTGAAGACGCCCTGCGCAAGGCGGCGCAAAATCCCGTTGCCAGCCTCATCAGCGTTCCCGTTCAGGAAAACTTCAATTTCAATATTTCGCCGTTCGATCGCACACAGAATGTGTTGAATATTCAGCCCGTCATTCCGGCGCGCATCAGCACAAACTGGAATCTCATCACGCGGGTCATCACGCCAATTGTCTATCAACCCATTCCCCCAACCGAGGGGCAAGGTCACGCCGCAAGGCGTTTACGGACTGGGAGACCTTAACCCCACATTCTTTCTGTCACCGGCGAAGCCCGGCAAGGTGATTTGGGGTGTCGGGCCGGCCATTGTGTTGCCGACCGCCACGAGCATTTACCTGGGGCAAGGCAAATGGAGCATGGGCCCTTCGGTGGTTTTACTCACGCAACCGGGACACTGGACACTCGGCCTCCTGACCAACAACGTTTGGTCTTTCGCTGGGCATTCGGACCGGCAAGATGTGAATCAGTTCTTGCTCCAATACTTCATCAACTACAACTTGAAAAAAGGCTATTACCTCACCTGGCAGCCCACGATTACCGCCAACTGGGAGGCGAATAGCCCCTATCGCTGGACCGTGCCTTATGGCGGCGGAATTGGGCGGATCACCAAGATTGGATTCCAACCGGTCAACTTGACGCTCCAGTTTTATGGCAACCCCGTACGGCCCCCGGGAACTTCGCCGTGGGGTATGCGCATGCAGATTGCCTTCCTGTTTCCCAAGTTGACTAAGGCACAGGAAAAAATGATGATGGAGCAAAAATTGAAGCAAATGGACCAGCAGCAACCAGAAAAGAAGTGAACGAAATTTTGCTTCCCAAAGTTTGTGGTCAGTCAGTGAATTTTCGCAAATGAAAAAAGGAGACAGAACGATGTTGCACAACAGGTTGACAAGAATCGGAGTGGGGCTGGTGCTAGCACTGTTGGCGTGTACTCTGACGCCTGCTCAAGATGTAAGCACGAATTCCATGCCGGGAGTAAATTTCGCAAAATACCACACCTACAAGTGGGTGTCGATTGAGGGGGCAACGTACCCAAATCAGATCGTGGACGCACAGATTAAGCAGTCCATTGACGGCCAGCTCGCGTCGAAAGGCCTGACCAAAGTTGACGGCGACAAGGCCGATCTCTACATCGGTTATCAGAGTTCCATCGGCCAAGAACGACAGTGGAACGCCTACGGGATGGGTGGCGGCCTGCGCTGGGGCGGCGGAATGGCCACCGCGCAAGAATCCACGATCAGCACCGGCACTTTAGTGCTCGACATGTACGATCCCACGACAAAACAACTCGTCTGGACCGGGCGCGCGAGCAAGACCCTGGATCCCGGCGCGAATCAGCAGAAGAAGCAGAAGAATCTGGATAACGCGATGAAGAAGCTGCTGAAGAATTTCCCGCCAAAGTAGGCTAGAGATTCGGAGCATTTCGAAGCGCTTTGAGAGAGTCACGAAAGGATACCGATGAAAAATAAGGCATTACGTATCTTGAGTAGTACGCTGCTAGCGGCGTTGTTTCTTTGGATTGGTTCGTTGTTGAATCTTCCGGCCGAGGCACAGAACCCGGAATTGCAACAGCGCGTCGCAGAACTCAAAGAGAACATGGGCAAGAATAAACAAATGCTGGCCCAATACACCTGGGTCGAGCAGGTCACCATCAGCTTGAAGGG
Organism: Candidatus Acidiferrales bacterium; assembly: GCA_963782755.1. GTDB lineage: Bacteria > Acidobacteriota > Terriglobia > Acidiferrales > UBA7541 > Acidiferrum. The sequence goes on along the minus strand of CAWAKR010000012.1, from coordinate 104,129 downwards.
TGAGCAGAAGAAGCAGGAGCACTTCCAGGTGCGCCTGGGGCCCGACGGAAAACCGCAGAAGACTTCACTCGATCCACCACCGCAACCACCCAGTGGCCGGCAGGGTCGGCTGAAGGAGCACATCATCGAAAAAAAGAAGGAAGAGTACGGCGACTACGCGGACCAGATGAAGGCGCTGGCGCAACAGTACGTGCCGCCAGATAAGGACTTGTTGCAGCAGGCTTATGCACAGGGGAATATCTCCCTGAGTCCTGCGGCGGGCGCACCCAACGAGGTCCAGTTGGTCGTCAAGAACTATCTCAAACCAGGCGATTCGATGACGCTAGTCATCGACAAGACGCAGAAACAATTGCTCCGCGTTCAGATCGCTTCCTATATGAATGACCCGAAGGATGCCATGAACCTGACGGTGCAATTCGCCGGCATGCCCGGTGGCCCCAACCACGTCTCCAGTGTGGTGATGGATGGCGTCAGCAAGCAATTGAACATCGCCACGCAGAACTCCAATTACCAGCATCTGTAGAAGGATGTTTGAAAAAAGCGGAAAGTGCGTCCTAGCACTTTCCGCTTTTTCATTTTGCCATATGTCGCATGCAGGTCACTGGATCATCTCCAACCCGGAGGTCCACCGTGGACACACCGAAACGTACATTGAAACAGAAGGCCTATGAGGGTCTTAAAGAATATCTAGCGATCTCGCTTTATCTCTGGCTGGTCCTCGGCCTGTTCGTTCTGTACCAGTCCGTAATTTCGGCCGAGGATGGAATTCCTTTTGTCGCGCATGGTTTGGCACTGATCAACGCGCTGGCTCTTGGCAAAGTGCTACTGATCGCCAGAGATCTGCATTTTGCGGAACGCTACAAAGATGAGCCGCTCATCTATCCCACCATTTTTAAATCCGTTTGCTTTGCCGGGGTGTTGGGTATTTTCAAACTCATCGAAGAAACGGTCATCGGTTTGATTCACGGGCGCCCCATGATGGAGAGTATCGCCGGTGTTGGAGGCGGCACCATCAAGGGAATTCTCACCATGATCGCGATCTTGGCTGTGCTGCTGGTGCCCTTCTTCGGGTTCACCGAACTGCGCGGAGTAATCGGTACGGACAAATTAAGAGCGCTTTTCTTCGCCTCGCGCCATCCCGCCGACAGTTCTACGTAAGCGCGTGGATTGAGGCAAGTGTTTCAGGAGACGACCGTCACGCCTTGCCGTAGTTGTTTTCGCTGAAGATTGCGCGCTAGCTCACACCCACAGGTTCAGAACCCTTGAGTACGTAATGGGCAATATACAGATAGCAGATTACAGGCAAAACGAACGCTGATGAACGTCTAGGACGGCAGCTCGATTATCAATGGATTGACCGGCGCAGGGGCGGAATGGAATTCTGCGCAGACTCCGACACGTCCAATTCTGACCTCACACACAGCTTCAGGGGATTTTCGTCGAACAATAAGCAAAGAGAGAACCGATGAGAGTCGTCCTAAGGTCACAGGACGTTAAAATCCCGCACCAACTCACGCATTCAAATAGCGCTTGCTGTTTGGCTTTGATCCGCTCAGGGCGAAGAACAGTATGTAGAGATAACAGATCACGGGCAGGAAGAATGCGTGATGAATCCCGATCTTGTCTGCAATCCATCCTTGCGCCAAAGGAATAATTGCGCCACCAACGATTGCCATAATCATAATTCCAGAGCCGTCACCCGTCAGTGGTCCGAGCTCGGCCACTCCCAGCGTGAAGATGCTGGGGAACATGATCGAATTGAAGAAGCCCACCAGAATTATGCTCCACATGGCCATGTGCCCGGAACTCAGCATGGAAATCGCAACCAGCGAGCTCGTCGATATAGCGCAAATCCCGAGCAGCAATCCGGTATGAGCAGTGGCCTTTCCACCGTTGAGCGAAGCAAGCAACGCGATCGCCGCAGCCGCGACCGCAACCAGGATGAATAACGGCCGCCCTTGAAACAGCAGCCACGCAAGCCACATAAGATTTGGCACTCCCGGCTGATATCCGGCTGGTATGTAATTTCCCACCGGATAAGAGAGCAATATGAGAGCAACGCTAAGCGCTGATGCAATCCACATGTATTTTGCCCTGGTCCCACCAAGGAAACTCGATCCGATGAATCGCCCGAGCATCGCACCGCCCCAATAAAAAGCCACAAAACTCGCCGCTACCTTTTCCGCAAGTCCCCCGATCTCCGGCTCATGGAAATAGTTCACCAGAAAACTGCCGATCGAAACCTCGGCACCGACATAAACAAAGATCGCTATTGCCCCAAAGATCAAGTTCGGGTGCTTCCAGATCGAGTCGTCGACCTTTTCACCGACCTTGTGTTGCGGCGTGTTCGATTTTCGGCAGCTTAAACAGGCCGATGGCAATGGCAAGCAGACACCAGCGCGATCCCTAGATCCCACATACGGAGATCTTGACGAGTCGCAGCTTCGCTGCAGCCGGTAGGCCTGCAATGCTTCTGGCGCATAAGGCGCGAATTTCATCGATTGCTTTCGGCGCCGTGCTCAGAATGAACAAGCCGCCAAAAAACGGAGCAAGGTAGGTACCCAACGAATTGAACGCCTGCGTTAAATTCAGTCGACTCGAGGCGGTTTCCGGCTTGCCGAGCACCGTGACGTAGGGATTTGCCGCAACCTGCAAACAGGTGATTCCAGCTGCAAGTACGATCAGCGCGCCGAAAAATAAAGGATACGAGGGCACGCTCGCGGCCGGCACAAACAAAAACGCGCCCAAGCCCATGGTCAGCAATCCCGCGACCATCGAACGCTGATACCCGATCCAGTCAATGAGTTTTGCCGACGGAATTGAAAACATGAAATACGAGCCGAAAAATGCAAACTGGATCAGCATCGTTTGTGTGTAGTTCAAATCGAAGATCGATTTCAGGTGAGGAATCAGAATATCGTTCAGGCAGGTAAGAAATCCCCACATGAAGAACAGACGTGGTGACAACTGCCAGTGGGCCTTTATAGTTTTTTTGCTCGCCTGGCAGTGTCGGGCTCGCCACGGTCGGACTCGTCGTACTATGTTCGCCATCGTCTCGGTATCTCGTTTCCCCGCCCCTGTGCGGCTTCCGTTGCCCTAGATACTGCCACACCTCGTGGCCGACCGAAAGGTTTCTCGTCACTCACGAGCATTCTGGAAAAATGGTATAACGGCTGCCGGATCGTCATTTGCAAGCCAAGCAAGAGAGTTCACTATGCCTATCCCAGGCCGTTCTCTGTTTTCTGCCGCGTTGCTAACCCTGCTCTTCGCTACCGTTAGCACTTCAAGGACAGACTCTTCTCTCAAGTTGTGATCTGGTCGGAACCCGGTTTGCCGTCTGCCGATTCCGCAGCGCCAACCAGCGAACAACTCACGCAGGTCTTTCCGCAAGCGCGGCTTGCCTCCACGGAACAACTGCCGGGGCAATTGCAGGACGCGAACACTCGCCTGTTGATACTGCCCCAAGGCTCGGCAATTCCAGAGGCCGCCTGGTCCTCTATATATGGTTACCTGCAACGCGGCGGAAATTTGCTGGTTCTTGGTGGCCGACCCTTTACTCGCTCCGCGTATCGCGACGCCGCCGGCTGGCACTTGCGCGAAGCCTCCGTCCGGTTCTCGCGCGCCCTATTGATCGATCAATATCAATCCACTCCGGGCTCTGACGGACTAGAGTTCTCGCCCAATCCGAACTTTCCCTTGGACCTTCCGCGTTTCGTGTGGCAAAGAGCGTTTAGTCCGATCATTCGGCTGAGCACCACGAATCTCTACAATCGCGGCGGCTCAACCGGCACGATTGATGTACGTCTTGATCCCTTGGTGTGGGGCGTATCCGCGGGGCGGCGGTTAGCGGCGCCTGTCATCGAACTTGATCATCTTTCATCGGGCTTTGATGGCGGGACGATGGATTTTTCTTGCTGCGGAACTGGGCGCCAATTTCTACTCCGCGCCGGATTCCGCCAAATTAATGCGTGCTCTGGCGCAACGCGCGCTGGAAGGCGCCGAAGATTTTTCCGTTCGCCCCACTCTTCCCCTCTACCTCTCTGGCGAGCCAATCCAGATTGAGACTATCTTCCATTCCAAGGCGAAGAGTACTGCGCCTCTGACCGTCCAGATCAGCTCTTACGTGGAGAACCAACCAGCGCAAAAAGAGACCGCGACAGTAACTCTCCCTTCCGCTGTGCCCACGGTTCTGCCCGCGCCAGAAACCAAGGGCCTCCATATCATCGAAGCGAAGTTGCTCGAAGGCTCCACGGTTCGCGAGATCTATCACTCCGCTTTCTGGATTCGCGATGAGGCCTATCTCCGTTCCGGGCCACGCTTGAGCGTCAACGCAGACTATTTTCAGTGGGACGAAAAACCGCTGGCGGTGGTGGGCACTACCTATATGTCGAGCGAGGTACAGCGACTCTATTTTGATCATCCAAATGTTTACGTCTGGAATGCCGATCTCTCGCTGATCCACGAGGCGGGTTTAAACATGGTACGCACCGGGTGGTGGACCGGTTGGGACAAATTCTGCGACGAAACGGGGCGCCCCTACGATCGTACATTGCGCACCATCGAAGCGTATCTAATGACGGCGCGTAAAAATAATATCCCGCTGCAATTTAACTTCTTTGCGTTTCTCCCCGAAGTTCTTGGCGGCGTCAATCCCTATCTGGATCCGCAAGCGCTGCGAAAACAGCAGACTCTGGTTGGCGACGTCGCGGCCCGTTTCCACGAAGTGCCATTTCTTGCCTGGGACCTGATCAACGAACCCAGCTTCTCTAAACGTTTGTGGACCATGCGCCCGAATGATGATCCTTACGAGCTGCAGGCGTGGAATTCGTGGCTGGCGCAGAAATACCCGGATCGAGCAGCACTTGCGGATGCGTGGAACCTCCCGGTCGAGGCTGTAAACGGAACAGTTTCGCTTCCGAATGATTTGGAATTTTCTGCGCGCGGCATGTACGTGGGACAGAATTCGCTTCGCGTCTACGATTACAACCTCTTTGCGCAGGAACAATTCGCGGGTTGGGTGCGCGGGATGCGCGAGGTAATTCGGGCGACCGGCTCAACACAGCCGATCACCGTTGGGCAGGACGAAGGTGGCTACGTGGATCGTCTGTCGCCTGCGTTTTTTGGTCCTTACGTCGATTTCACGACCAATCACACGTGGTGGCAGGATGATCATCTCCTTTGGAGTTCGCTGGTCGCCAAGCAACCTGGGCAGGCCATGCTCATCCAGGAAACCGGACTGCAGCGCCAATTGAATCTGGATGAGTTCTCGCGGCTCACTCCCGAGCAGGAGGCGACGCTGTTTGAACGTAAAGTAGCGCTGTCTTTCGTTCAGGGATCGGGAGCGATTGAATGGCTGTGGAATACTAACTCCTACATGACGGAATCGAATGAAGTGCCCATCGGGGCGCTCCATGCCGATGGAACAGAAAAGCCGGAGGCCACCGTGCTCCGCAACTTTGCGAAGTTTGCAGCGGCTGCTTCACCTTATCTGCGCAATCCGAAGCGACCAGACATCGCCATCGTTACTTCGCAGGCCATGCAATTTTCCGTGCAAGGTGAATTGCAGATTGAAGCGCAACAGAAGGCGGTCCGCGCGCTCGGCTACGATCTGCACCAGCCTGCGTATATCATCGCCGAATCACAAATCGCGAAACTCGGTGCGCCCAAGCTGGTCATTCTGCCCTCGGCGCAAGCGCTGCGCGAATCGACGTGGCAGGCTCTCCTGGGCTACGTAAAAAATGGCGGCAATTTGCTTGTTACTGGGCCAGTCTCACGCGACGAGCACTGGCATCTTGTTGATCGTCTCTTGCCGCTGGGATTTGCCGGACATGCTGAACCTTTGACTGCGCACAATGCAGGCCCGGGCAAGCCCGGAGATTTATCGGCAATCACCTTTGCTCAGCAAAAACAGCAACTGCTTGCTTATCTGAAATTCGAAGATGGCTCAATGGATAAACAGATTTCTCTCGGCCAGGGCAAACTCATCTGGGCAGCCTATCCCATCGAACTTGCTGAAGGATCTGATGCCGCGGCGGCCTATTACGCGAAAATCCTGCAGCAGTTGAATATCAGACTGTCATTCACCGGTTCCACTCGAGACCAGAATGGTGTTCTCATTTACCCCATCGAACTGCAGGATGCTTCCTTCTATATTTTTGAATCGGAACGAGACCGGGACGCGGTGATTGCACTGCACGACGAAATCACCGGAGCGGATTTGCAAATCCAGCTCCCCGCGCAGCATGCCGCCTTGGCGCTCATCTCGAAAACAGACAAGAAGATCATCGCGAAATACGGATTTTGATGCTCTGCAACTATCCAGGGAGAAGTAAAATGGCGGCCAAATTTCAGCCGCCATCCTGAACCCCATTTGGGGGACTTGAATTAGGCGTGGGAGGCCACGGGTTGTAGCTTGTTCTCTGCAATCTGTGTCAGTCCTGCTTCGAGCACATCCATCGCTTCGTCAAACTGCTCGTCCGTAACCACCAGCGGAACAAGAATGCGCATGACGTTGCCGAGTGTGCCGGCGGTGATGGTGATCAGTCCGTGCTCGTAGGCGTAGCGAGCAAGTTCCTTCGTTTCCGCGCTGGCAGGTTCGCGCGTTTCGCGATTACTGACGAGCTCGAAAGCGCACATGCCACCAAGCACGCGCACGTCTCCGATCAAAGACCATTTCTTCTGCCAACCCTTCACTCGATCTTCGAAGCGCTTGCCGATCGCCGTTGATCTCGCCAGCAACCCGTCCTTTTCAATCGCTTCGAGTGTTGCAAGCGCCGCGGCGCACGAAGTGGGATTGCCGGCAAAGGTGCTGCCGAGTCCGCCAGGAAGCGCCGCATCCATGATCTCTGCACGGCCCGTGACGCCGGCAATTGGCAAGCCGCCGCCGAGTGACTTCGCCGTGGTGATGAGGTCCGGTTCGACGCCAAAATGTTCGATGGCGAAGTATTTCCCCGTTCGCCCGATGCCGCTCTGCACCTCGTCCGAGATGAGCACGATGCCATGTTTATTGCAGATTTCGCGAAGAACGGAGAAGAATTCCTTCGGCGGCACAACGAATCCGCCTTCGCCTAGCACTGGTTCCGCGATAATCGCCGCAACAGAATCAGCCGCTACCACGCGGCGAAATGTGTCTTCCAGATGCCTGGCGCAAAATACTTCGCAGGAAGGGTACGTTTTGCTGTACGAGCAGCGATAGCAGTACGCATAGGGAATGCGGTAGACCTCCGGAGCGAACGGAGCAAAGCCCGCCTTGTAGGGCACGATTTTGCTCGTCAGGCTCATAGTCAGCAGCGTGCGTCCGTGAAACGCATCTTCGAATGCGATTACGGCCGGCCGCTTTGTGTAGGCGCGCGCAATCTTGATCGCATTCTCGACAGCCTCGGCGCCGGAATTGATGAACATCGTCTTCTTCGGACCACTGATGGGCGCCAGCGCATTCAGTTTTTCGGCAAGCGCGATATACGACTCGTACGGCGTCACACCGAAACAGAGATGCAGGAACTTATCGACCTGGTCGTGAATCGCCTTGGTCACCAGCGGGTGACGGTGGCCAGCATTGAGGCAGCCGATTCCGCCCGCAAAATCCAGGTAGCGATTTCCGTCCACATCCTCAATCCACGCTCCTTCGGATTTCGCTGCAAAGATTGGCGTAACCAGTTGTGGTCCTCGAGGAATTGCAGCTTCACGACGCGCCAGTAACGCGCGCGACTTTGGCCCAGGAACTTCCGTTCGCATCTGTATGGTTTTCATCGCTTTTTCCATCTCCTCCGAAATTAGGCGGATTCAGAAACTTTTTAGTACCAGCCGATGGGTGCTTCGTCGAGATTGACGAAGACCTGCTTGGTCTCGAGATACTCTTCGAGCCCCCACGGTCCAAGCTCGCGTCCAAAACCGGACTGCTTGTAGCCGCCCCATGGCGCTTCTACATAGGTAGGCTGCATGTGGTTGACCCAGATAATTCCGGCCCGCAGAGACTTCACCACGCGAAACGCCTTGTAAATGTCGCGCGTCCAGACGGCACCCGCCAGGCCATAAGGTGTGTCGTTGGAAATGCGGATCGCGTCCGTCTCGTTTTCAAAAGGAATGACCGTCGCCACCGGGCCAAAAATCTCTTCGCGAGAGATGCGCGCGTTGTTGTCCACATCATAGAAAATGGTTGGTTCGACGTAATAGCCTTTGCTGAACCCCTTTGGCCTGCCGCCACCCGATGCGGTCTTGGCCTCTTTCTTTCCCAACTCAAGATAGGAAGACACGCGATCGTATTGTTCCTTGCTCACCAGTGGCCCCATCTTGGTTTCGCGTTCCAGCGGCGGGCCGAGTTTGATTTTTTTGGCCTTCTCGGTCATGGCTTCCACGAACTTGCCGTAAATCTTTTTCTCAACGAGGATGCGGCTTCCCGCAGAGCAGACTTCGCCTTGATTGATAAACACACCGAACAGTGCACCATCAACCGCCGCTTCCCAATCGGCATCGGCGAAGAAAACGTTGGGCGATTTGCCGCCAAGTTCCAGAGTCACGCGTTTCAGCGTATCTGCCGCGCCCTTCACGATGATTTTGCCCACGGCCGCGCTGCCCGTGAACGCGATCTTGTCGACACCAGGATGCGCAACAATCGCGGCTCCCGTCACCTCGCCCATGCCGTTCACCACGTTGACGACGCCGGGTGGAAGTCCCACTTCTTCAAACCAGTTGGCAAATTCCATCGCGGTCAGCGGCGTCTGTTCGGCGGGCTTCAGAATGCAGCAGCATCCCGCGGCAATCGCTGGAGCCAGTTTCCATGCGGCCATCAACAGCGGAAAATTCCACGGAATAATCTGGCCTGCCACGCCCACCGGCTCACGTAACGTAAAGCTCAACGCGTTTGCCGGGACGGGATTGACGCTGCCCGATACTTTATTGGCCAGTCCGCCATAATATTCAAAACAGGTCGCGACGTCCGAAATGTCGTATTCCGCTTCAACGATCGGCTTACCGCAATTACGCGACTCAAGTTCCGCAAGCATGGCGGCGTTCTGGCGCACCTTCTCCGCCAACTTGAAAAGGATGCGGCCGCGGTCAACCGCGGTGGTTTGCGCCCACGGCCCGGAATCGAATGCGGCGCGTGCGGCCTTCACGGCTTTGTCGACGTCACCAACGGTTGCCATAGCAACGTGCGCGATCACTTCTTCCGTCGAAGGATCGTAGACGGGAAACGTTTCGCCAGAAGAACTGCTCACCCACTGCCCGTTGATATAGTTCTGATAGGTTTTTACCGTTGCTTTAGCCGTACCGGACATGACACTCCTCCGAACCACAATCACTCAAACTGTAGTTGAACCCAAGCCAATTTTCGTGCTACTTTGCGACTGCCGTAGATATAGAAGAAAAACGCCGCCAGACCGATGAACCCCAGGGTGCCGCCGAACATCCAGATTTCATAGCGAGACAGAGACTTGATCTGTTGCGCTGGGAAAAACGCGAGCGCTATGCCTAATACCGTCGTGATAAATCCGCGCTCCCCGCAAGATACTAAAGTTCCTTTGCCATAGTGGCCGCGCACGAAATCTTTCGCGAAAGCGATCTTGAGTAACGCCCCGAACATATAAAGAAACGGGATCAATTGCAGCACGACCGAGAGAGCGAAAGCAGAGCATTGGAAAGATTCCTGAACGTCCGCCAGTCGCCTACAAACCATTCGAGTCACATTCCGAGAATCAACGAGAACCGAGGCGTGCACAATCAGGGCCGCGTACGGCGTCGCATACTTCGGGTGAATTTTTCCCAGCCATGCAGGTAAGTAGGAATCCAGGCCCGCCACGAACGGAATTCGCGCGGAACCGCCGAGCCAGGCCGAGCCAATCCCGGCAATCGACATGCTCAATAGAAATGCAAATGGGATGACAATCCAGGGCACATTGACTTTTGCGGCCATGTGGCTGACGGCCTGCACAATTCCTTGCAGCACACTCATGCTGCCCTTATCGACGGCTATCAGACAGGGTGAGTGTCGCGCCGATGTACAGTAAGCCAGAAAGCAGTCCACCCCACGCCACGGCGCCGGGAAGAACTTTCCTGGGGTTTTCGATCTCGTCGCCCATGATGGAGGCAAGCTCGAGACCCACCAGCCCAAAGCAGATCACACCAAACGAATTCAGAACGAATTTCGGATTTGCGGGAATCTTGAAATCTTCCCAGTGAATCGAAGTACCGAATTTAAGGAAAACGACCACTCCCAGACCCATCAATAAAAACGCGGCGACGAATGTGCCGATGCCGCCAAGATTGTTGACCCACTTCCCAACGCCCAGGCCCATCACGTTAAGAATGACCAGCAAGCTGAGGAGCACCACGGAAGCGACCAGCGCAAACGTCTTGTTATCCGCGAGGCCTTCGTGCCCGGGGCCCAGCACAAAGACCGAAACGCCGACGAAATAGAGCATCACCGTCGGCACGTACATCATGTTGTTGGTCCAATAGCACCAGCCAGAGAGGAACCCGTGCCAGTCGCCGAAAACTTCTTTGGCCCAAAGATAAACTCCACCCTCGCCTGGATAGCGGTGTGCAAGTTCAATGACGGCAATTCCCTGCGGCCAGAAAAATAATGTCAGTGAAATGATCCAGAGCCAGATGGTGACGCCGCCGTTTGCGGCAATCGAAGGCAATACGTTGAGGTTGAATACAGCAACCACAAAAAGCAGAACGAGGTCACGCCGGCCCAGCACTCGCTTCAAATGCGGCTGCGAATCCCTCACAGCCGCCGTTGCGCCCTGGTTCGTCGTGGCCTCGCTGCTCAATGCACTCGCTCCCTGATCTAGTGCCCCGCCGCTCCGACAAAAGCGACGCCGCGTTCCGTCTGCGCCTTTGCCAAACCGGGTGCGATTTCTTCAAACACGGCCAGATGCTTGTCGATGTCCGCTTCGGTGTGTTGCACGGAAATGGTCCACTGCTCGTCCCACCAGTAGGGCATCGCCAGCACGCCACGATTCACCATGCCGAACCAGAACTGCCGCCACAAGTCGACATCGATCTTCAACCAGTCGCGATAATTGCGAATTTCTTCGGGATAGAGCATAAGCGCGCCGTTCACTCCGGCGCTGGCGACGTAGCCTTGAATCCCGGCCTTCTTGATGATGGCGCGGTAACCTTCGGTAAGCTTCTTGCTGAGCTTACCCACGTGCACGTAGTTTTCACGGGTAAGAACCTCACGAAACGTTGCCAACCCCGCCGCCATAGCGAAACGGTTGGTGTTGTAGGTTCCACCATGGAAAACTTTGTGCTGGACGATTAAATCCATCACCTGTCGGCTGGCTCCAAAGGCCGCCAGAGGTACGCCACCGCCAATGGACTTCGCCAGCGTAATCATGTCCGGCTTCACGCCGAAATATTCACTGGCGCCGCCCCAGCCGAGTTTTGCTCCGGTCTTCACTTCGTCAAAGATCAGCAATGTTCCGTTCTTGGTGCAGATGTCGCGCAACCCTTCGAGGAAGCCCGGCTGCGGCATGCACACGCCCACGTTCATCATGATCGGTTCAATGATGATCGCGGCGATCTGTCCGGGAAATTGCTTGAAGCGATTCTCGACGCTGCCAATGTTGTTGAACGTTGCTACGGTGACGTTATCGAGCACAGATTTGATAACGCCGAGCCCACCAGGAACTGAATTGGGCGCATTGATATCGCCGAAGTCTTCTTCCTTGGGCTTTACGCTGACGAGTGCGGTGTCGTGGAGTCCGTGGTAGCCGCCCTCGAACCGCAAGATTTTGTCGCGACCAGTCGCTGCGCGGGCAATCCGGCAGGCGTGCATGGTCGCTTCCGTTCCGCTGGAACCGAAGCGCACCATCTCGAGTGGATAGCGGGCGCAAATTTCTTCCGCCAACTCCGTTTCCATGCCGTGGGGCATACCGAACGTGGTACCACGGTCCACGATGTCCTTGATTGCTCTTACGACGGCAGGATGGCCGTGGCCCGCCATCAATGTGCCGAAGCAGAGGTTGTGATCAATATATTCGTTGCCATCGATGTCGGTGATTTTGCTGCCGTGCCCTTCCGACACAAAAATCGGATACGGATCGTAGGCGCGGTAATTGCTGGCGACGCCGAGCGGAATGCGCTTCTCCGCTTTCTTGTGAGCGACCGCGGATTTCGGCGTGCGCTTTTCGTAAAGAGCGATTTCCTTCTGCAAAATTTCGTGCATTTTCTTACTCCGTCCAGCATGACCTTCCTGTGGTCAGCTGTGGCAGGTCTGTTCCCTGCGGTCAGTATCAGCGAGGAAAACTTCGCGGATTTTGGGGCGAACTTCGCCTACCAGTTTACGCCTTTCCCAATACTTTCAGAAACCTTGCGCACGAAGGCGCGGCCCTCGCGAGCCGCGCCACCATGTAATCTTCCTGTTTGGAACTTCTCTGCTAAAACACGAATTTAATTGCAAATTGGATCTGCCGCGGCGGACGGACTTTTTGCGCAAGTCCAAACGTTGGCCCGTCGGAGATATTGCCGTCTACGCTGTAGAACTGTGCGTGATTGAAAATGTTGTAGAACTCAGCACGGAATTCCATGCGCAGCCGTTCGCGTAGTTGGAAGCCCTTGTAGAGTCCCAAGTCCGTATTGGAAATGCCCGGCGAGCAGCAGATAGAACGGGGTGCGTTTCCGATTGTGCCCGGAGCAACCGTGGCGTTGGTGAACTGGCTTGGATCAAATGCCAAACCGCCATGCTGCCGGGGATTCCATTGAATCAGGCGACCCGGCGTGTAGCCAGACCCCACGGTCCAGTTTGGCTCTCCCGGAGCCTCGAAGAACGTGCTGTAGAACTGTTCGATGTCGTCAGACGAGGTGATACGAACCGGGAAGCCGGTCTGATAGGTCACGATACCCGAAAGTTGCCATCCATCCAGCACCTGACCCTTGAAGCCGTCATATTTCGGTATCGGAATTTCCCAAACCCAATTGAAAACAAACCGGTGGCGGGCATCAAACAGCGATGGACCATAGGTCGCGTTCAAATTAGTTGGGTTTAAAGTGCTTTCAAAGCTTGACGCGTTGTCCAGTGACTTGCTGTAAGTGTAGGCTGCCGAGAACTGCAGTCCGTGGGAGTAATGCTTCTCCGACAAGGACTTGCAGAGAATTGTAATTTGAGTGGGCAACAGTGTTCTCCGTGAAAATATTGGAGAACACGGCGATACCATCTGAGGGGCAACCCACTCCCGTCAGCGGTTGGCAGAGCGGCGAAGAATATGGCCGCAACCCGACCAAGGTAATTCCGTTCCCGCCATTGTTTGCGCCGACGTTTCCGCCATTGGGGAGGAAAACCGTTGAGCCGCCGCTCGGTCCTCCGTAAGGCAGTGTGAGTCCACCAACCGGGATGTTGTCACCCGGCGAAATGAAATACGAATTGTCTGCGGATTGCGGGCCGCAGGCAACGCTGTTGTCCCCATTGAGCGTGGAAATGGCCTGCAAGTCGTTACAGGTTTGTGGATTGCCATGGTTCAAGTCATAGGAAGCAAGCAAACGATGCCCCTGCGAACCTACATAGCCAATTTGGAACAGGATATTACCGGGCAATTCACGCTTGATGGTCAAGTTATACTGCGCCGAATACTGCGTGCGCAGATTCTGGGGAAACTGACCATAAAGTAGAATCGAGCGGAAAGAAGCCCAGTCGACGGCTTGACCCCGCGGCGGATTGAGAATGCCATTGAACGGGTTCGGATTCACGTCGCCGCCCTGTGTGACGAAGGGCGCCTGGAAGACTGGGTCGCTGATGAAATTGCTGCCGCCAAATGGCGGTTCGGCGCTGAACTGTTCCAGCACCAATTGTTCGATCGGGTTGTAGAAGAGTCCCCAACCACCGCTGATGGTCATCTTGTCGGGGCCACCGGTAATTTTGCTTAGGAATCCATCACGCACGCTTGGGCTGTAATTAATTCCCAGGCGCGGAGCGAAGGCCTTGAAGTAGGTGTTCGTCAAGCCGTTCGGTATACCTTTGTCTCCAGGAAAAACGAGACCAACAGGAGTGACACCCGCCGAATTGCAATCGGTGATTCCGGCGTCTGAGTTATACAAGGGACTGGAAGTAGGGAGTGTGCAAGGATAAATCGATGACAACTGCCCCGGCCGGTAAGTCTGTACTTTTTTCCCGATGTCAGTCAGCGGCGTATTCATTTCCCAACGTAGGCCGTAGTTCAGAGTCAGATTAGGCCGCATCTTCCAGCTGTCTTGTGCATAAAGATAAATCGAAGTGCTCCGTACCAGTTCGTGTTGGGCGGAGCCTTGGCTGTAGCTGTTCGGCAAGCCGAGCAGGAAATTCGGGTAGTTGTTTCCGTCACTTCCGGCGGCTGTGCAGGTCCCGGCCGCTTGAGTAGTATCCTGCTGGCAAACACCGCCAATATCATTCGCACCGCCAGACCCAAAATTGATCGACCCGTTTACGTTGTAATACAACAACTGGTCGAACATCTGATAGCGAATGTCGCCGCCAAATTTAAAGCTGTGAGTTCCCACTAACTTGCTGAAGTTGTCGGCCCACTGAAAAGTGTTTCCGGTCTGCGGGAGCTGTCCTTCAAAGTTATTCCCAAGGCTAAGCCCACCTCCAACGGTGATGAACGGGAGACCTTCCTTTGATGAACCAAGCCCGGGGTGGATACCAAAGTCGCTGGTCTGCACAAGGGGCAATCCATCAGAACCCAGTAGCGGCTGGTCGGTTGTCGTCCCATTGAAGCAATAAGCCGAACCCGCCCCCTGTCCGCAGGAGGAAGCGATGTCACCGGTCAAAGTAGGGGTATTGAACTTGGCCTGTCCTTCACGGAAATAGGAGAATCGGAACTCATTGACCGAAGTAGATCCGATAGTCCAGGTATGTGATGCGTTTAGTTGTTGGGTGCGGGTAGTGAACACTCCCGGGAAATTTCCAAGATTGCCGCCCGCGGCCTGAAACTTTGCAAAAGGATCCTGCAGGAAATCGTTGTCGTAGTAGTAGTAAACGGCAAGCTTCTGGTTTTTTGTCAGATCGTAGTCGATCTTAGCCGTAGCCTGATCTCCGTTGTTTAATTTGTTGGGTGCAGCCTGGAATAGCCCGTCCGAAGTTGCATGAACGTAGTTGTTGTAAATCGTCGTAGAAAGAGGGTCATAGCACTGCGTGGGAATGGTCGCGTTCGGGAATATTGTGTTGTAAGCCGCAGGCGTACCCGTGTTGATCAAGTTTGTCAGAGCCGTATTTGCCTGAGTAGTCAGCACATTATTCTCACCCGCGCCGCTGCCGCAGCGTCCCTGTAAGACGTTAGCGACTGTTGCCGTCGTCAGACTGCCGGGAAAAATCGGATTGCTTATTCCGTCATTGAAATTGCCGGTGGTCAGCTGATCATTGGTGGGAAGAGGCACGGGATCAGAAGAAATGCCCTGCTTGATGCGACGCCCCTCATAAGATGCGAAGAAGAACAACTTATCTTTCTTGATGGGGCCGCCGAGGGTGCCCCCGAACTGGTTCTGCTGAAAATCCGGTTTAACTGGATCGTAAAAACCTTTTGCATCCAAAACTGTGTTCCGGAAAAATTCGAAAATGCTGCCGTGAAAATCGTTTGTTCCGGACTTGGTGACGACGTTTACCACAGCACCGGAATTGCGGCCATACTCCGCGTCAAAAGAATTTGTGATTACGCGAAATTCTTCAATCGTGTCCGGTGAAGGCTGCACCGCCGGAAGGTTCGCAAACAAGTCGTTGCCGTCGCCGCCGTTCACGGAATAATTGTTCGAACGGCCGCGGCCACCGTTGACCGTCACAACCCCGGGCTTGTCCGATCCGTAGAACAAATCATTTCCCAACTGGGACTGCACGCCTGGTTGCAATTGCAGCAACTGGTATGTGTCTCTGGCATTCAGGGGCAGTTCTGTAACTTCGCGCGATCCGACGACCGCTCCGAGCTGAGTGGTGGTGGTATCAATCACAGGCGGCTCGCCCGTAACCTCGACCGTCTCTGTTGCTCCACCGACGGTCAGGGGAATGTCGACGCTGACCACAGCGTTTAAATCCACCACAATGTCTTTACGAACAAACTTCTTGAAACCCGGCTGAGTAACATTGATCTCGTAAGCGCCTACGGGAATTTCCAGAAATATGTATTCGCCCGTGGCAGTCGTGGTGGACTCGCGCGCCACATTGGTCGCCACATTTGTCAATGACACCGTTGCCCCAGCGACCGCCGCTCCGCTCGCGTCCGTCACCGTACCGCGAACCCGGCCACTGGTGCTCTGGGCATAACTGTTCTGCATAAATACGAAGGCGATTAGAGCAAGAAAGGTTAGTACGTACATGCCACGGCGGAAAATCGACTTCACCTGCGATAGGCGCAGATTCTCAATCATTGATTCACCCCTATGTTCCCTGAAGAGCGCCTGCCTGTTGGCTGCTCTTCTTTGTTGCTACGGCCCCGTGAACCTTACTATAATCCAGCAAACTTAGAGAAAGCTGGCATCGGTGTCAAGTAGAAAGAATTTATCCGCTGCATCAAAAACTTTGCCGCCTCGCCTCTTGCGAATCAGCGAAGTGGCGCAGCGTGTGGGCATTTCTTCTTCCGCGTTGCGGGCGTGGGAAGCCCTCGGCCTGGTTGTGCCCCAGCGCACCGAGAGTCGCTATCGTCTCTACACCGATTCGGATGTAAGGCTGCTGCAAAGAGCGATCTTCCTTCGCCGGGCTCGAGGGCTGAATCCTCCCGCAATCGTTCATGTTTTGAAGAAACAGGGCGTCGTTTCCGCTCCCGCGGATCCAGCTCAGATGCCCGGACAACGCTTCCGGCGCTTGCGCCTCCGCAAGAAACTTTCCCTTGCCCAAGTTGCACGCGCGACGGGGGTGTCGGTCGGATTTCTGAGTGCCCTGGAACGCGGCCAGATGCGCTGCTCGATTTCGACGCTTCGGCGAATCGCGCGCTACTACAAGACCAACATCATGTCCCTCTTTGGCACCAATGAAGAACCACGGCGCCACGTCCGTCCATCGCAGCGCAAAATCCTAGAAACTTCTCCCGGGGTTCGTATGGAACTTCTGGCTTGGGGTAATACCGCCATGGAGCCTCATCTTTTCCGCATAAAACCCGGCGGTGGCAGCGGGGAATCCTATTCGCATGAAGGCGAAGAGTTTCTGCACGTCCTGCGGGGCGAGTTTGAAATTTCCTTGAATGGCAACGAGCGCTATCTGTTGAAATCGGGGGACAGCCTGTACTTCGAAAGTTCCATGCCCCATAAATGGAAAAACCCCGGTCGAACGGAGTCGTGGATACTCTGGGTGAACACGCCCCCGACTTTCTGATGTTTGTGAAATTCCCTGGCGACTAAGCATTGTCGTCACAAAACGAGGTTCATGTGCCGGTTCGTCGGATCTATAACGCATTGCTGATTTGTTTTTCTGTGCTGGGTGTTATCTCCACGGGTTCGGCCCAACAATCCGCTCGTGTCGCTCCTGCAGACATCATTATTTCCCGGGCCAAGGTCTACACTCTGAATCCAGAAACTCCTTGGGCGCAAGCGATCGCCATCCGCCACGGGAAGATTGTTGCGGTTGGCTCTGAAGAAGTAGTCGGCAAAATGCGCGGCATCGGCACCAGGGTTATCGATGCAGGCGGCAAACTCGTCCTGCCCGGCTTCACGGATTGTCATGTTCATTTTTACGAAGGATCTGAGGCGCTCGGGCAAGTAAGCCTGGATGGACTGACTACGGTTGCCGAAATCCAGAATCGCCTTCGCGAATACGCGGCAAAACACCCCGGTGATTCCTGGATTTTTGGCCGCGGATGGAACTACGCCGTATTTGGGGAAACCGCTTTACCCCATAAGAAGTATCTCGATGAACTCTTCCCCAATCGCCCCGTCTTTCTGGAAGGCTACGATGGACACACTGCCTGGGTGAATTCTAAAGCGCTTGCTTTGGCGGGGGTCGACAAGCACACTCCCGACCCTGTCAACGGATTCATTGTGCACGATCCGCAAACTGGAGAACCCACGGGAGCCCTAAAAGAAGACGCAGACGCACTCGTCAGAAAGGCTTTTCCAAAAGTGGAAGACGTGGACAAGCTACGGAATCTACGGTTGGGCATTAAATGGGCCAATCGGAATGGCATCGTCCGTGTCCATAGCGCCGGTGGCGATTTTGAAATTCTTCCTCTCCTGGAAGAGCTTCGGCAAGACAAACAGCTTACCGTCCGGTTCTACATCTCGTATCGCCTGGATAGCTACGACCTGCGAAAAGAGGATCTTGTGGCGATGGAAGGCGCGCGCAAGAAATTCCACGACGAGTGGATTGATGTCAATGCAGTGAAATTTATGCTGGATGGCGTCGTCGAATCGCACACCGCTGGTTTTCTGGAACCCTACACGGATGAGCCCACTACCAAGGGTGCGCTCTCCTGGGACGTGGCCAAATATCAGAATGCCGTCACGGAATTGGACAAGCGCAACTTCCAGCTTTTTACCCATGCTATCGGCGATTATGCCATTCGCACTTCGCTCGACGCATATGAGTTAGCCGAAAAGAAAAATCACAGCAAAGATCATCGACCAAGAATCGAGCACATTGAAGCGATCAGCGCCGCAGATATACCGCGATTCGGGAAACTCGGCGTCATCGCCAGCATGCAGCCTCTGCACGCCTACCCCGACGCCGACACACTCGATGTATGGGCTCGCAACATTGGGCCCGATCGCGCATCTCGAGCATGGGTCTGGAAAAGTATTGCCGAGGATGGCGGGCGCCTGGCCTTTGGCAGTGATTGGCCAATCGTCACCCTGAATCCCTGGGAAGGGCTGCAGACGGCAGTTACTCGTCAAACCGCTGACGGCAAACCTGTCGGCGGCTTTGTGCCGTCGCAACGTCTGACCGTTGCACAGGCGGTGGACGGCTACACACTCGGCGCTGCTTACGCCGGCCGCCGTGAAAAGACGGAGGGTTCCCTAGAAACGGGAAAAGTTGCCGATATCATCATCGTGGACCGCAACATTTTCGAAATTGATCCGCATCAGATCGGCCAGACAAAAGTAGTCACGACCATAGTGGGCGGGAAAATTGTCTATGAAGCTGAGAACAAATAATCGCGGTTGCAAACTATTGATTATTTTTCTAGGAGCCCTTCTGCTTGGCTCCTGCCAGAAAAAAGAAGAATCGCTTAGCCTCCTGGTCTGGGAGGGCTACGCAGATCCCTTATTCATTCGCGCATTTGAAGAGGCGCACCACTGCAGGGTTACGGCCTCCTACATGGGCTCCAGCGACGATCTGGTTGCAAAGTTGCGCGGCGGTAGTGCTTCGAATTACGACGTCATTTCTCCATCAAGCGACGTTGCCAGCTCTATCGCCCACACCGGCTTGGCTGAATCGCTGGATCTCGCCAAACTTCCAACATACTCGCAACTCTCTCCAAAGCTGCGTGATCTTCCTCTGGTAAAGGCCAATGGCCACACCTTTGGTGTTCCTTTCATGTGGGGCCCAAATCCACTGCTTTACGACACCACGGCCTTTTCGCAGGCTCCCGATTCCTGGTCCGTATTCTGGGATCCCAAATACAAAGAAAAAATATCGGTCTGGGATGACCTTTCCACTGTCTATATGGCCGCGCAGATTCTGGGATACGACAAACCCGATCCGTCGCAGCTCTACAACCTGAGCGACGAACAGCTCGCTGCCGTTAAGCAGAAATTGATCACGCTCAAGCCAAATATCCGCAAGTTTTGGTCAACAGGCGGCGAACTCACGAATCTCTTCCAGAATCACGAAATCATCGCCGCCATGGGCTGGCCACTGATGACGAATCAACTCCGCCTGTCGAAATTTCCAATCGGCGAAATCATTCCCCGCGAAAATACCACTGGTTGGATCGATCACCTGATGATTACCAAAGCCAGCTCTCACAAGGAACTTGCGTATGCATTCCTCGATTACATGATCCAGGCGCAGACCCAGAAAAAGATCACGGACGTCACGCAATATACACCCGCTAATCCATCTGCTGCTCAATTCATGACCCCCGAAGAGCAGAAGGCATTGCACCTTGACGACCCCGCTGCCTACATGCAGCGAATCTATTTCTGGCAAGACGTGCCGCGCCGTGCGAAGTACATCGAAATCTGGAATGAGGTAAAGGCCACGCAGTGACGCCCCCGTCGCCCATCTCGCCAGCCATCTCCACGGAAAGAACGGTTGCTCCCGCGATAACGTTGCTGGAAGTGCGTAACGTTGCCAAGCATTTCGGCGGCAAAGAAGTTCTGAAAAATGTCTCCCTGCAAGTTGCTGGCGGCGAATTCTTGACCCTGCTTGGCGAGAGCGGCTCCGGAAAAACTACCTTGCTCCGAATCATTGCAGGGTTTGAGCAACCATCCGCTGGTGAAGTTTGGATGAACGACAAGCGTCTGGATATGCTGCCGCCCCACAAGCGACGCGTCAACACCGTTTTCCAGAATTACGCACTCTTTCCTCATCTCAGCGTCCGCGAAAATGTTGCCTACGGCCTTCGCGTAACGGGCGCCGAGGCATCCGAGATTCCCGAACGCGTCGCCAGCGCACTTGGGATGGTGAAGATGGGCGAATTCGCGGAGCGTCGCCCTGCAAAGCTGAGCGGCGGCCAGCAGCAGCGTGTAGCTCTGGCTCGCGCGCTGGTCAATCGCCCTCAATTGCTTTTGCTCGACGAACCGCTGTCGGCGCTTGATGCCAATTTGCGCAAACAGATGCAGGGCGAACTTAAGTCCTTGCAGCGTGAACTTGGCATTACGTTTTTATTTGTCACGCACGATCAGGATGAAGCGATGGCGCTCTCTGATCGGATCGCACTCCTGAGAAATGGCGCGTTGGAGCAAATTGCCTCGCCAAGAGAAATCTACGAGCGCCCGGCCACAGTCTACGCAGCGCAATTTATTGGGCAGACTAACATTCTTCTTGCCGAAGTTCGCGGTGGGCTAGTCACGTGTGGGTCGCTTACCTGGCACAGCTCCTTACCAGATGGACCCATAGTCTTCTCTTTGCGGCCGGAAGTGATCCGCCTGGCTTCGGATTCAGCAACACTGCAAAACGCCGTAAAGTTTCGCGCCACAGTCACGCAGCGGATTTTCAGCGGCCCCAGTGAACAATTGGAGCTCACCTTCGCCGGCAAGTCGCTGCGCGCACGCGTCAGTGCCCGAACGGCACTCTCCGGCGAACAAGAGTTTGCGTTTGCTTCTGCGGATGCGGTCGCAATCCGCGGAGATATGGCAACACCTTAATGTATTCACGTACATACAAACTACTGATCTCTCTTCCACCACTCTTTTGGGTGGCGCTCTTCTTTCTGCTTCCCTATGGACTGATGTTCGCGCACAGTTTCTGGCAGGTGCAAGACAGCGTTCTGGTCCACAACTGGAATCTGCAGAATTATGCAAGGCTGTTCCACAACCCGGTCTATCTCGAAGTTCTCTTTCGTTCCGTGCGCATCGCTGCCAGTGTAACCATTCTTTCGCTCCTTCTTGGCTATCCTCTTGCTTACTACATGTCGTTTCATGCCGGCCCTCGCAAGGAACTTCTCTATCAACTTGTGATCATTCCTCTCTGGGTCAGCTATCTTGTCCGCGGCTATGCCTGGAAAACGATCCTGGGTTCCGAAGGGGTGCTGAATGCCTTCCTTCAATACGCGCACATTACCAAGCAACCTGTGAGCTTTCTTTTGTACAGTCCCTTTGCAGTCGTTCTGGTCCTTACGCATATCTACACCCCATTTGTATTTCTTCCTCTCTTCGCTTCGCTCGAACATATCCCTCGCAATCTCGTCGAAGCCTCTCACGATCTCGGCGCCACTCCCCGCGCCACTTTTTTCCGCGTCATTCTGCCCCTCTCGCTTCCCGGTCTTCTTGCAGGAGCAACCTTCGCCTTCGTCCTGTCTCTTGGCGATTTTCTGGCTCCCATATTGGTTGGTGGACCTTCAAGCATCATGATCGCCAACATCGTCCAGAGTCTGTTCGGCACCGCCTACGATTGGCCGCTGGGCGCCGCAATCTCGATCTGCATCCTTCTGCTGACCGTTTCTCTGCTCTTTCTCACGGAACGCCTTGAGAAACGTTGGACTTTCTCATGAGCAAACATCACAAAAACGCAGGTCGCTCGCCCATGCTCGGGCTCTACGCTCTGCTCGTATTTGCATTCCTTTATCTTCCTATCGCCATTCTTGTCCTCTATTCCTTCAATCAAAGCGGTGTGGGCGGCTTTCCTCCCCGGCATTTCACGCTTTCCTGGTATCAACAGCTTTTTGCCGATGGCGCGATCTGGGATTCCGTCCTCAACAGCCTGATCGTGGCCATCGTTGCCGTTGTTTTCTCGCTCACATTCGGACTTCTCGCAGCGCTCGCCCTGGATCGGGCGGATTTCCCTGGCAAATCTATTTTTCGTCGGCTGGTACTTCTGCCACTCATTCTACCCGGCATCATCACCGGTCTTTCCCTGCTCATGTTCGCGGTTTTTGCCGGGATGCAACTCAGTTTGCTGACCGTTTTCCTCGGCCACGGCACTGCTCTCATCTCCGTAGCCACTACGGAACTGTTCGCGGGGCTTCAGAAAATGGATCGCTCACAGGAAGAGGCATCCCTCGACCTTGGAGCCACCCCGTGGCAAACCTTCTGGCGGATTACCATTCCGAATCTCAGACTCTCTCTAGTGGCCGCCGGACTGCTCATTTTTACTCTCTCCATGGACGAAATTGCCGTCACCTTCTTTCTTATCGGCCGCGATAATACGTTGCCGCTGGAAATATTCGCTCGCCTTCGCCGCGGCATCACTCCGGAAATAAACGCGGTTTCCACTCTGATCTTTGCAGTCTCCGTAATCCTTATTGTCATTTGGTATCAGATTCGCACGCGCAGCGTCGGCGCGCAGGCGCAGGAACTTCTCGAACGGCCTTAGAATTCCTTGGAGGTTTTATGCTTATGCCGCATTCACGCCGCAACTTCATCAAATTCGCCGTTGCAGGTTCCGTCGCCGCAGGATGTCCCGTCGATAAGGCACTCTTCGCAGAACCTTCCGAACATCCTCCAACACCCGTCATCGAAGGCGATCATTTCAAGATTCCTCACGAACTGCGTGACGGCCATTCTTTCCCAAAGCCGGAGTCTTCGCGAAAGGTGGACGTGCTGATCATTGGAGGGGGCGTCGCCGGATTGTCCGCGGCGTACTTTCTGCGCGGTAAAGATTGGCTGCTCCTCGAAAAAGAAGATCACTTCGGTGGAAATGCCTATCAGGAAGAATACGAAGGTCAGGTTTACGGGACTGGATCCGCCTATGGTTATCGCGGCGATCATGGCGACCAACTAGCCAAGGAGATTGGCGTCGATATGCCGTTCGTCGCCATGCCCGATCCCGTGATCGACAACGGCGTGTACACCGCCGATCCGTGGAAGGCCGGACTCGATCATCTTCCATACTCCAAAGAAGCCATCGCCAGCCTGAAGAAATATCGCGACGATGTCTTGAAAATGGACTTGAAAAACAGAATGACGGAACTCGACAGCCAGCCATTTTCCGAAATCCTGGCAGGCTACACTCCCGAACTTACAAAATGGTGGGACGCTTTCGGGCCTTCCAATTGGGGCGCCACGACTGAAGAGACTTCCGCTTTCATTGGCTTGTTCGATTCCTACTATCTTCTGGTAGGGGCCGACGACCAACGCGTTATCCTGCCAGGCGGCCTCGGTTGCATCACGCACAAACTCGTCGAGGTGATGAAACCAAAATATGGCGAACGGATGTTGAGCGATGCGACGGTGGTATCCGTTATGCAGGATTCCGATGGCGTGCGCGCCACCTACATCCACGGCGACAAGCCGGTCACTGTTACTGCCAAAGTCGCCATCCTGTGTACGCCGAAATACATCACCGGGCGGATGGTCGCGGGCCTTCCCAGCGAGCAGAAGCAAGCGATGCACCGCATGCGTTACGCACCCTATCCCATGATCAACATGATTTTTGACAAGCCGGTCTATCGCCGCGGGTATGACAACTGGTGCCCCGGAAGATCATTCACGGATTTCATCGTCGCAGACTGGACGATCCGCAATCATCCGGGCTACAAACCGAAATACAACATCCTGACGTTCTACACTCCCTTGCGTGAATCGGAACGCTCCACGCTGCTCGAGGTGGATAACTGCAAAGCTCTCGCTGGAAAAGTTCTGAAAGATTTTCAGCAGTGCCTTCCGGAATTCAATGTCGACCCGATCGAGATTCGCGTCTACCGCCGAGGGCATCCCATGTTCATGGCCGTGCCGGGTCAGTACACGCAAAACCGAATGATCGCGTCCAAACCGATGGAACGAATTTTCTTCGGCAACTCCGATTCCGGCGGACCCGAATCGCTCACCAGTGAAGCAGTCCGCATCTCGCATGCGGCAGCCGAGTGGGCTGAACTCGTGCTGGCAGGAAAACCCGGGGCAGCCGAGTTGGCACACAAAGCCCTGACCGACGTCGTGCTCTAGACCAACTTTCTGTTTATAGCGGTTTCGGATGCGCCGCCAGCGCTTCGCGGAATACCTTCACGTTTGCCTTGTCGATAATCGCCGTTCCCGTATCCACCCAGGTGGGCAGTGGCGGCGTGGGTGCCGTTTTCCAGTCTTTGAAATCGTGAACGGCGTTGTGATGCAGGTCGTCAGCGAACTTCAATCCGTAGTAGGCCATCACATAGGGCTTTTGCGTCACGGTGGCGGTGATCACCCCCCGCTCGATCCAGTCCAGAGTCTCGGGATTCTTGTCGAACGCCACGATCGCGATCTTTCCATCCATGTCCTGCCGGTGCACGGCCTCCGCCGCGCCCTCTCCTCCGGATGCTTCTAGGGAAATGATCCCATCGACTTTCGTTTTACCATGAAGCAGGCTGGAGGTCTTATCGTTCGCGATACCTGTATCGCCACTGTCGTCGATCGTCTGCAGAATCTTGATGTCCGGGTATTTCTTCAACGCTTCTGTCACGCCGCGCATGCGTTCTTCCACGTTCTGCTGGCCGGGAATCATAATGATCGCGATCTCACCGTGCCCCTGCAATATCTGCGCCATGCGCTTGGCGCTCTCCTGTCCGGCACGGAAATTATCCGTGCCAATAAACAGGACGCGCTTTGTGTCCGGCGCGTCCGCATCGACCGAAATCACCGGAATTCCCACCGCTATGGCCGCATTAATTGCGTTCTGAAAAATATCCGGCTTTGCCACCGACACCAAAATGCCTGACGGTTTAGAATCGACAGCCTTCTGGAAGGCTTTCAGTTCCTCTTGCGCGTCGAGTTTTTCCGGCCCGTCGAATTCTGCCTTCACTCCCATTTGCTTCGAGGCATCGTTCAAGCCCGCTTGCGCTTCCTGCCAGTAAGGCAGATTGATATTCGAAGCGATAAAAACGTAGCGTTCCTCTTGCTCGTGATACGGCTTTTGGCACGATGCGAGTCCGGTTGCTGCAATGCCGATCAGGAGCAGCGACAACGATTGATGAATCTTCATGGAATTCCTCCTCCTCACGTCGGGTCCTATCGAAGAAAATCTGGTCGGATGCTGGCCGGCCAAGAGCGTAGCGGCCTCAATCTACCACAAGCCCGCCTGCCTAAAGCAAGGGCAGCGCACATTTTTTTCGAAGGACCCGACTTCATTCGAGGACTCATGTTATCGTCTACTCGGTTCTGCGGCTCTGCCATCTTTGAACATTTGGTCATACAAAGGAAATTCATTCGCATGTCGCATCGAAAAATAGCCTCTCTCTGTTGCTTGGCATTTTTGGCAGTGCTCCCCTTGCTCTCATTGCACTCAGCGCAAAAAAATTCTTCGCTCTTGATCGTGAATGCTCAGCTGGCCGATGGCACCGGCGCACCACTGTACAAGGCCAACGTCCGCATTTTCCAGAATCGCATCATCGGTATTGGTGAACTTGCGCCTGATAAGGGAGAGCCCACGTTCGATGCCAAAGGGCTCGTTCTGGCTCCTGGCTTCATCGACATTCACAACCACTCCACGGACGAATTACAGAAAGATCCTCTTGCCGAAAGCCAGATTTCCCAGGGAATCACAACCTTGATCGTGGGTGCCGACGGCGATTCTCCCTGGCCGCTTGTTGGATGGGTTCGCGGCATGCAGCAAAACCCTGCTTCCCTGAACGTCGGTGTGCTCGCGGGGCACGCCACCATTCGAGAACAGGTCATGGGCAAAGACTTCAAGCGCTCCGCCAGACCCGAAGAGATTCATCAGATGGAAGTGCTCATGGGCCAGGCCATGAATCAGCACGCCCTCGGCCTTTCCTCCGGTTTGGAATATGAAGTTGGCAGCTATTCCGAGACAAAAGAAGTCGTAGCCATGGCAAAGGTTGCCGCTGAGCATGGCGGCTTCTACATGACCCACATTCGAGACGAAGCCGACAAATCGTTTGAAGCGCTCAATGAGGAAATCGCCATCGGCGAACAGGCCCACATTCCCATCGAGCACTCTCACATCAAATTAGGCACGGTAGGAGTTTGGGGAAAGGCTCCGCAGTATATCAAAGTGATTGAGGATGCCCGCAAGCGCGGCGTCGATTTCCTAGCGGACTGCTACCCTTACGACGCCTGGCACTCCAATCTGAAAGTGATTGTTCCCGACAAGCAGTACGAAGATCCGAAAAGCGTGAAGAAGGCGCTGGATGACCTGGGCGGTGCCTCTCATCTGACCATTACCGAGTTTTCTCCAAATAAATCTTACGAAGGCCACACGGTGGCCGAACTCGCCAAAACTTACAAAATCTCCGATGTCGATATGTACATTCGATTGGTTCGGGAAGGCGACAAGGCCAACACCGAAGCCAGCGTCATCGGCCAATCTATGATCGAGAGCGACATCAAGGCCTTCTATCAGCAACCCTGGGTCATGGTCGCCAGCGATGGCGGTATCAACTCTGCCCATCCCCGTGGGAACTGGCACCTTTCCCCGCGTTCTCGGCCTTTTCGTACGCGAGAAACACTGGCTCACGCTGCCAGAAGCAATCCGCAAGATGACTACCTTGCCCGCACAGCGCCTCAATTGGCAGGATCGCGGGGTGATTCGCGAAGGCGCTTTCGCTGATCTCGTCCTCTTTAATCCGGACACGGTGATCGATCGGTCGACTTTTGCGCACCCATTCACGCTCTCCACTGGCATCGAAAAAGTCTTCGTCAATGGTGTACTGGTTTGGGACACGGGCAAGCCTACTGGCGCTCGACCAGGCTATTTCCTTGGCCCTCGCGGCTCGGTCGATGAACTCCTGAACTAACCTTGTAATAACTACAGCGGGGCTTGCCTGCTGGGGTAGAATATCCCTGTCAATTTCATGAGCACCACGCCCAACACAATTGTCACCACCGCCGACACCGGCTTTCTCCAGCGGTTGCGAAACTATGTGGGTGCGGCGGCTTTCCTGTTGATTCACCGATTCCCTCTTCTCCTGAAATTCCAGCGCAGCGAAAACTCATGGACTGTCTTTCGGCTGCTCCTGGGTTGTTTTGGCGCTGCTTTGGTGGTGCTGCCACTCAGCTTCTGGATTGGATGGATCACGGGTATTGTGGCTCCCCTGTGCGGTCTGCTTATTTTTGTCGCTTCGATCCTCCTGCCGCCCCCGGAGTCGGAATCGGCCACAGACCGCAAAGCCCGAGAACTCGGCGCCAGTACCATGGTGAGTGGCGGAGAATATCAGCCCGGAAATGCACCCCCCACCCAGGCTCGGCTTTTTATTTCGAGCACGCATGTCTGGGCACTGGACAAGAATTTCGATCCCTTGCTTGTGATTCCTGCCACCGACATCTCTTCTCTCTCTGTGAACCCCTCGTTTGAGCGCTGGTCACTCCGCATCCGCTGGGCCGAACACAAAGCGGAATTCGTCTATGACGGACTTTTTGCCGAACGGTTCGCCCGTCTCGCTGAAGAGTCCATCCGCGCAGCTCTCCCTCAGGCAACTCCGGAGCCGCTAAAGCGCCGTGCTGCCACCACTTAAGCCCTAAGCACGATTTATGAATTGAATCGTCGTCCTGCCCCTCTATTTATGCGAAAATAGGGTCTATGGCGCGTGGATGGGAAAGCAAGGATGTTGAAGCACAGGTAGAACTAAAGAAGACGATTATGGAAGCGCAGAGCAAAGCTCTGAAGACAGCCGAGCAGGCTCGCCGCGATGCGGAAAAACGAGATTTGCAACTCTCGCGCACTCGCATCCAGAATGATCTGCAGTTAGCCACCAACCCGAATCATCGCAAATCTCTGGAAGCAGCCTTGGCGCACCTCGACAAAAAGATCCAGGATCTGTCTTAACTTTTAGGGATTCCTATCTTGCTGTTTCGCGATATCTCAGTCGGTAAACACTACGCCGACGGCCGTAGTTCCTTTTTCCGCACCCTCTTCAATTCGCACCACATACCCTCGTAGCTGCATTGCCTGCAGCCCATCCGCTGTCGGCGTCTCCATCGTTACCTGCAGTTCCGATTGCATCCGCGGGCTATGCTTGAGGGAAATCAACGCGCCTTGCAACGAGAGATCCCGCACTAGAGTCTGTTCCTCGAATTTTTGCCCTTCCGCTGTTACTCCGCACACGCTTGCCCGAAATTGGGCTTCCCGGCGCAACGCGGTCCGCGATCCCGGCATGTGCGCCTGCACCGGTTCGTTTGCCGCTCCAAGCGTTATCACCATGCCTTCGCTCGCAGCAAACACAGAATCGAACTCCTCACGTCCCTGTTGCAGAATCTCATCGATCACACGGTCCGTGGAGTCAGGATCGTGGTGGAAGAGCACCAGGGTCTTCGCATTCACCTCCCGCGCTATATTTACCCCTTCACGCCAGGAGGAGTGGCCCCATCCCTTACGGTCGCCCGCCAGTTGTGCTGGGGTGTACTGCGCATCATTGATAAAAATATCTGCATCCGCCGCCAATTCGCGCAGGTTCTTGTCCAACTTCGGATCACCGGGTTCATTGTCCGTTGCATACACTACGGTGCCCGCCGGCGTTTCAATTCTAAATCCAAGACAGCCCTGCGGATGGTTCAACCACCTTGTGACTACCTTGTTCTCCCCAACCTTAAAACTCTCTCCACCATCCACTTCCCGGAATTTACGCTGGGCGTTCATTGCCGAGAAGTCGACGGGAAAGTAGGGCAGCGCCATTTGTGTTTCCAGAACCTGGCGCAGTGAATCGCGTCCCAGAAATTTCGAGCGAAAACTATAAAACTGAAAATGATTGTTTTCTAAGTAGAGCGGCGCAAAAAACGGCAGCCCCTGAATGTGGTCCCAATGGTAGTGGGTAACGAATATATGCGCTTCTCCCGGTTGTTCCCCGTTTGCGGCTCCCCAACGGCTGCCAAGCATTCGCAAACCCGTTCCACAGTCCAGGATGAATTGTGTTCCGTCTGGAGCGATCAATTCGACGCATGGCGTGTTTCCGCCGTACCGCCACGTAGCCGGATCAACCGTGGGTGTTGATCCACGCACACCCCAGAAACTCAATTTGGCGATCGGGTTGCTCATCTCCGTCGGTCTATTCCCGCTCCCTGTCGAGCCCTTCTAACCATACGAATGGGTGGGCCATTTCTGATGGTGGCAGTGGATGCCACCACCGTCAACGAGTTCGCGGGTACCTGTTGTCATACTTTCCAATAACGACCCGTGCCGCACTGCTGCAGAGTGAACAGCAAACTCGTACAATAATCTTTGACTATGCATGTCCATGCTCACGGCCAGCCGCACGACCATGAAGCGGGTGGAGTGCATGACCACGACCACTCTCACGGGCACTCCCACGATCATCACGGTCATTCCCACCCTGCCATGAAGCCGTCGGTGCTTGCCTGGGCAATTGTCGCCACGCTTGCCCTGGTTATTGCGGAGGTTTTTGGCGGAATACTCGGCAGGTCCGTCGCCCTCTTAAATGATGCGGTGCACAATTTGTCCGATGTCCCCGCACTGGGTCTTTCCTGGCTGGCCATGCGCTGGGCGCAGCGGCCCGCAGATTCCGAGCGCACTTACGGATACCACCGCGCTGGCACGTTGGCTGCGTTCACGAACGCAGTTGTTCTGGTTCTGCTTTCCCTTTGGCTCGGCTATGAGGCGATTGATCGACTTCGTTCTCCCGTCGAGACGGTAGAAAGCTGGATGATCTGGACGTCGGTCGCCGCGCTCCTGGTCAATGGCGGCATCACCCTGGCGCTTGTGCGTGGCCGTTCTGACCTGAATCTGCGCAGCATCCTGGTTCACAATTTTGGCGACGCTCTTTCCAACATTGCCATCATTGTTGGTGCTGTGATTATGGGTTATGTTCACGCACCTTGGATCGATCCGATCCTGGGCCTGGCCATCGGCTTTCTGGTCCTCTATTCCTCGATCGGAATCCTTCGCGAATCGACTCATATTCTTTTGGAAGGGCGCCCCAGAGGCGTACGCGTCGAAGCGGTCGCCCACGCCATTCTTTCTGTCGAACATGTGCAGGAAGTTCACGACGTTCACATCTGGTCGCTTGGCGGCGGGCATAACGCCCTGAGTTGTCACGCGCGCATTCCCGGATATGCATATGGATCAATGCGAGAAAATTCTTTTGGCAATTCAGCAGAAAGTTGCCGACGAATTTTCCATCGAACACTCCACCGTACAACTCGAACGTGCCGGCCTCCCCTCCACCTCCGGCTACGTGATGCCCGTTCCTGCCGCCAAGTCGTAAGCAAACTGTATCTAAAGGAAAAAGGGGCACCGCGAACGATGCCGCTCACTGGCGAGTTCAAATACCTTGAAATTGTCGTTGGTTTAGTTACCGCTCGTTCTGGATCTCAAGCCGGTGAATGAAATACCACTCCCCGTTGTTCATTAAACTGCGTTGTGGCATCCAGATCCAGTGTGACTATCGGAACCAATTTGCGAAAACCATCCTGGGTCACATACTGCAGGCTACCGTTCGCCCACGAATACGCTACGGCAAAAAACACTGTCCCATCGCGTCGCACAAAAACATAGTCAGTCGAAGGCGCGAGCGTCTCTCTTGGC
This sequence comes from Candidatus Acidiferrales bacterium, assembly GCA_963782755.1. Lineage (GTDB taxonomy): Bacteria > Acidobacteriota > Terriglobia > Acidiferrales > UBA7541 > Acidiferrum. The sequence goes on along the minus strand of CAWAKR010000012.1, from coordinate 73,171 downwards.
CTGGACTTCGCTGAGGGAACTAGTGCGGGTCTTTCCTCTACATTGGGTTCAACAGCTTCAGCCGTTGTCTCCTCAGACTCGGCCAACGGTGGTTCCGAGGCCACTTCCGTGGGAGCCCCACCTGCAACATATCCAAAACTGGGGATATAGATTCCGCCACCTATAAAAGGAAATACGGACCCTTCGTTGACATGATGACGTCCTGCGTTCGGATGAGTAGCCGCGTAATGGGGATAGTCAAAACCGAGTCCGGGAATGCCGTTGTCATCTTCGGCCGACGAGAGTGGAGCGAAATAGTGACCATTCGTGCGAGTCGTATTCCCCTGTCCGGGACGATTATGGGCGGGAGCTTTTGGACTAACCGGGCGGACGGGAACTCGGGGTGCCGTGGGATGCATACCGGGAGAAGTCAGATGTGCTGCAGGATGTACCGTGAGAAACGGGTGCCGCGGCACGCACAGGAGCGTGAATAATCGCGGGGGCGACGGCCCCCGGAACGGGTCGAGCCGGTGCCACCATTGGTGCTCCAGCCGTTCCACGTTGTTGCGCAGTGACAGTTGCAGAAGTGAGTAAAACGCTTATTGCCAATCCGGTTGAAATCCCGATTCTGTGACGCATGGCCTCACCCTATGACTTCGGCGACCACTCATCTTCTACCACATAAGACGCGCAAAACCTCTCCCAAGTTTCCTGCTCTGCCCCCAGTCGCCGCCCACTCCAAAGCTTTCCCCTGCCCATCTGGTTGTGTTATAACCGAAAGGCCGTGAAAGCAATCTGGAAGCAGGAAGCGACCCAGACCGAATCGCAGGGAACCGCGAATGAGTCATCTGCCAGTACTGTTCCCACTGCTGGCGAAACATCCGCGAGTGGTGAATTCGCTTGCTCATTCTGCCCGGTATGCTCTCAACGGTTGGAATCCCGGCGTTGCAAGCTGGTCTGCAACGTCTGCGGGTACTACATGTCCTGCGCGGACTACTACTGATTTTCAGGTGGTCCTCGCTTTTTAAGATTTGTTTAATACCGCTTTGCGGAAAACCTGAAAAGCGGATATGCTCTGCGGTTCCGGCCCTCGTTGCCGCCGGAGCTGCGTTCCGATGAGGAGGAAAGACCTGTGGCTTTGAAGATGACATCTAGAGAAGTTGACGGCGTGACCGTTGTGGCTATGGACGGCCGAATCGTGCTGGGCGAGGAAAGCAATGCCCTGCGCGAGAAAGTGAAATCCCTGGTCGCGGAAGGCAAGAAGAAAGTTGTCATGAACATGGAAAACGTCACGTTCATTGACAGCGCCGGTCTCGGCACTCTTGTTGCCGCACATCACAGCGCCAAGGGCCAGGGCGCTTCCTTGCGCTTGTGCCACCTCGGCAACAAGTTCCAGGAAGTCCTGCAAATTACCAAGTTGATGACAATTTTTGATGTCTACAACACGGAAGCGGAAGCAGTCGCCAGCTTCTCGAAGTAATTTTGCCCGGGCGCTCCCCCAAACGCATTCTCAAAAAAGGGCAGGTTTTCCCCTGCCCTTTTTTATTCTGCTATCCGGTACATCGTAATCCCACTCAATAACTTAGGAAAAAAGTCCGTGGACTTCTGTGGCATAGCCTCTCCTGCCGTGGCCACCGTCATCACTAAATCCACATCCACGGGATTCAGTAGAAATGCGATTTGTGCGGCATCTCCATCCACTGCGTCCAGCGCCGCCTGCGCCTCGCGCTCATAGCTCAGGTTTGCCTCGGAAGCCACTGCATGGGCGGTAATCCCCAGTGCTGGCTCCAATATTCCCTGGTGCAACAGCACCACATCCAGATCTCGCTGCAGGGGCGAAGCCGATGGCAGAATCTGCGCGATGTCTGCCTCCGGTCGTAGCGTCAAGACGTAGAACGCTCGGGTGCCCGAATCATCCTTAGGATACACGCCGATCGCACGATGCGGCTTGTCCTCGGTCAGCTTCGCCAGAAATTTGCCCTGTGCCTGCTGCCTTTCGCTCTCATCGCGAAATGGAAACACTTCCGTTGCAAACCACGGCTCCAGGTATCGCCGCACTTCGCTCCATGAAAAATCACGGAGATTCGCGACCACACGGTGCGTTGGCAGGATGGTGAGACCTTCGCTTTTGGTGTTGACGAAGGTCATCATCGAGCACTCGTAAGAGGCTTCCGGAATCGATTTCCCCGCTCGCGTGCGCGATTCATTTCGGAAATTAAGTGCAGTCTCGTAGCGATGGTGTCCGTCCGCAATGACCAGTTTCTGGTCTGCCATGGCTTGCTGGATCGCTTCGATCTGCCTGCCATCCGAAATCGGCCACAATCGATGAATCACACCGTACTCGTCGGTCACTTCAGTCACGGGACTGGCCGATTTTTCCACTTGATCGAGAACTGCGTCGATCTTCCGCTGAGGATCGCTATACAACATGAACAGTTGCCCGGTGTGCGTTCTCGTGTGCCGCAGCAATTCCAGCCGGTCCGCTTTTGGCCCTGAGAGTGTGTGTTCGTGCCGGAAGATCACTCCCGCGGAATATTCCTCCAACTTTCCAGCCCCGATGAATCCCCGCCGCGTCCTTCTCTCCGTGGTACCCGGAACGGTGAACTCCTGCGTGTACGCATAAAACGAAGGAGCTCCATCCTGCACCATCGCCTGCTTCTTGATCCAACCATTCAGCGTGGCAGCGGCCCGGGTGTAGACGTTGTTTTGCGGATAATCATCCGGCAGGGTCCGCCCCTTCTCGATCGCAATCAGGTTGTGGGGATCGGCCGCATAGTATTTTTCCTGCATCGCCGGCGAAATCTTGTCGTACGGTTGCGTAAGCACCTTCTCAAACGGTGCAATCTCCGGGTTATAACGATACGCTCGAAACGGATAGACCAGTGCCATGAATACTCCACATCCTTTTTTGTTCAGATGACAGCCTTATAGTTTACGTGATGTTTCCGCTTTTTCGTAATTAGCGAATTCCAGTCACGCGGGCGTCGCAGTGCCGGAGATTTGTAAACCCACAGACGTGAGCTGCGACTTCTTCGTCAACCATTCACTTCGCTTTCTGTTGCGCGATCCATTTGTCGGTTCGCGCTTCCAACAAGTCCAGCGGTAGCGTTCCACCATTCAAGATCTCATCGTGAAACGCGCGGATATCGAACTTGCTGCCCAATTCCTGCTGTGCCCGGCTGCGAAGTTCCCTGATTTTCAATTGGCCAAGTTTGTAGCTCAGCGCCTGCGCCGGCCAGGAAATGTAGCGATCCGTTTCCGTCTGAATTGTCGGCTCGTCGACGGCACCCGTCTTTCGAAAAAATTCCACTACCTGTTCGCGGCTCCAGCCCTTCGAGTGGATACCCGTATCCACCACCAACCGCACCGCCCGGAAGAGTTCTGACGAAAGCCTTCCATAATCTGAAACGGGGTCCTGGTAGAATCCGACCTCTTTACCGAGTTGTTCTGAATAGAGCGCCCAGCCTTCAATGTAAGCGTTGAAACCCAGTCCGTGTAGCCGGAATTTTGGCAGGCCCGTCAATTGCTGCTGCACGGAAAGCTGCATGTGGTGCCCCGGCACGCCCTCGTGGTAGGCGATCGCCTCGTCATCGATTAACGACCGTTCCGCGAAATTCGATGTCGCCACCACCACGCGTCCGGGACGCTTCCCATCCGGAGTCCCCGTCACGTAATGCGTGGCTGCCGACGACTGGAACGCCGGGATTGCTTCCACCGTCACCGGGGATTGGGGAAGCAGCGTGAACAGTTCTGGTAATTTCGGCTCCATCTGTGCGATGTAGTGCCGAAAGTCGTCAAGTATCTGCTCTGCCGAAGCCGGTTTGTACTTTGGATTTGTCTTCAATGACTCACGAAAAGTCGCCAGGTCGGCAAACCCTTCCTTCTTCGCAATGACCGTCATTTCCGCCTGGATGCGCCCGATCTCGCGCAGTCCCAGTTGGTGGATCTCGTCCGCTGTCATGTGCGTCGTGGTCCGTCCGTAGATGTCGTTCTGATATCGCTTCTCACCGTCGGGCAACGAGGTAATCGCCAGATTCGTGCGGCCGTGCGGCGCATATTCTGTCTGAAGAAATTTCGCGAAGCTCGTGTAGGCGGGGATCACTTCTGTCTGAACCGCAGCGGTGATTTGCGCTGTCAAACGCTTCTGCATGTCCGGTGAAATGCTGGCTGGGTACTTCTTCGTTGGCAGCAGAAAAGGATCGGCTTCAATAATCCCCTGGCACTGTGCCGGTAGTTTTTCCAGCAGGAACTTGACGGGCATGAGGTTGTCTTTCACGCCGGCGCTAAGCACTTCCGTCGTCTGAGAGAGCACGCGCGGAATCTGGTGCAGCCGCGCAATGTAATCCTCGTATTGCTTCACAGAGTCGAACGGTGCGGACAGAGGTAAATCCGCCAGAGCGGTGTGGATGCCGTTTTGTTGGTTAATCGGCATCTCATACTCTTTCAAGTCGAAATCTGCGATACGTTGCTGCAGCACCCGCATCATCAAATCATGGGATAGCTGATCCTGGTCCGAAAAGCCCGCGGTGCTGATGGCCTGGAGGCGGTTAAGAAACTCTTTGTTGATCTGATTGCGTTCGATGATGGCCGCTGGTGAGTACTCTGCCAGCTTGTCGTTGTACCGGTAGTCTCCAAAAGCGGTTGCGCGCTCCGGAAAGTTCTTCAGAGTCAGACTCGTACTGCTCCTCGAAGAGCGCGTTCTGCGCAGCCAGCCGATCGGCAACCGGCTGCTCGCCTCGGGCAAAAACTGTCCCAGCTACCGCGAGCAGCAAAACCAGATTTCTGTAAATTTTCATGCGTGTGAGCGTAGCAAGATGCGCAAGTCGTTGCACGAAAAAATTGCGAAGTACCTTTTGCAGATCTACGTAGGTCGCGTATTACAATAAATGCTTATGCCCAGCATGCTCCACAACAACATGCGTGCCTTCATCTTCGATCTGGACGGCACGTTGATCGACTCCAAAACCGACCTCGTCAACTCCGTCAACGCCATGCTTCGCGAAATCGGTTGCGAGGAGTTACCCACCGATACAATCGCCGGATATATCGGTCACGGTGCCCCTCAATTAATTGCCAACACTCTCGGCCCGGGCTCCAGCGAAGCCGACCGGCAAACCGCTCTTTCCATTTTTCTAGCGCACTATGAAAATCACAATCTGGACGCCACATGCGCCTATCCCGGCGTGGAAGAAGCTCTGGTTGGGCTCTCGAAGTATCCGATGGCCGTTCTGACAAACAAGCCGCTGAAGATGAGCAGGCAAATCCTGGAGGGCCTGGGCCTGGCCAAATTCTTCGCAGCCATATATGGTGGCGACAGTTTCGAGAAGAAAAAGCCCGACCCCTCGGGAGCCCTTGCCATCCTCAAAGAACTGTCCACAGAACCTGCTCACGCCGCCATGGTGGGAGACTCCGATGTCGACATTCAGACTGCTCGCAACGCCAAAATGCAGGCGGTCGCCGTCACCTATGGTTTCGGCAATTACGATCGCCGCGTCAATCCTGCCGATTTCTACCTCGACCGCCTGACCGAATTGACTACGTCTTCACCGGTGCAACGCCAATAATTTTCTTCTGCGCTCCTTGATTTCTTCCTCCTGTCTTTGTCAGACTCACCGCGTGCTGATTGGACTCTTTCCCGAGCTCGATGCCCCTGGCGGCATCCAACGTGCCGGCCGCCACCTCGCGTTCGTCATCAGCGAGTTCGCCGCTTCCCATAACATGGAATATCGCATCCTGAGCCTCAACGACACGCAGGAGCTTCATCGCATGCGTATCGCAGAGCGCGAATTCGTCTTCACCGGCGCGGCCCGCGGCAAAGCACGTTTTGCGGCTTCCGCCATGCGCGCCGCCCGTCGTCGTCCGAAGTTGGTGCTTGCCGCCCATCCCAACCTCGCTCCTATTGTCAGTTCAATGAAGCTGCTCGCCCCGCGCATGAAAAGCATCATCTGTGCTCACGGCGTGGAGGTTTGGGAACCGCTCTCCCTGGTCCGGCGTCAAGCATTACGCCGCGCCAGTCTCGTACTCTCGCCCAGTCGCGCCACGGCCGAGTTTCTTGAATCGGTACAGCACGTTTCCCCAAAACGGATTCGCGTGCTTCCCTGGGCTCTTGATCCAGACTTCGAAACCGTCGCCGCAGCCAACCCTGCCTCCAAGCTCCCAGCCGCGTTCCCCTCCGGCCCCGTCATTCTGACGGTCGGTCGCTGGCTGGCCACCGAGCGCTACAAAGGAATGGACACAATCATCCTGGCCTTGCCTCGCCTGCTACTTCGCTGGCCAAACCTCCAACTGGCCATGGTCGGTTCCGGTGACGACCGCCAGTGGCTTGAAACCATTGCACAGGAAAGTGGCGTCCGTCTCCACGTCCATTTCCTCTCTGGACTTTCTTACGGTGAGCTTTCCGCTTGTTATGCCGCCTCCGATATTTTTGCGCTCCCAAGCCGCGGCGAGGGCTTCGGATTCGTCTATCTGGAAGCTATGGCGCGCAACAAACCCGTGATTGGCGGTGCTCACGGCGGCGCCCCCGAAATTATCCAGGATGGAGTCACGGGCTATTTGGTACCGCACGGAGACGCGGTTCACCTTGCCACCTCGATCGACACAATTCTTTCCAATCCCGAACTCGCTCGTCAGATGGGCCAGCGTGGCCGCGAACGCGTGGATAAGGAATTTCGTTTTAGCGTTTTCGCCAAAGCACTCAAAAAAATTCTCCGGGATCTATGCGCATCCTGAACGTCACCCAGAGCTACGCTCCCTTCTTTGAATTTGGCGGCCCACCGGCAAAAGTCCGCGCGCTCGCCGAAGGTCTTGCCGCCAAAGGTCACCAAGTTACGGTGCTTACTTCTGATTGGGGCCTGCAGAAGCGCATCGCGGAGTTTCCCGGGGAACCGCCTGTTACGCAAGGTCCTTTCGGCAACAAACGTGAAGTCAATGGCGTGACTGCCATCTACCTGCCCAAATGGTTTCATTACCGTGCTGTCACTTGGAACCCTGCGCTAGGTCGTTATCTGCGCGCGCGACTGAACAATTTCGATATCGTCCACATCTTCGGTCTTTATGATTTTTTGGGTCCCCGCGTTGCCTCCGAATGTCACGAGCGAGGGATTCCCTACGTTGTCGAACCCATCGGCATGTTCGTCCCTATCGTTCGCAGCGTGCTTCTCAAGCGTATCTATCATCGTTCCCTGGGAAGAACGTTGTTCACCAATGCTTCCGCGATAATTGCCACGTCGGATCAGGAGCAACTGGAACTGCAAGCCGGCGGTATCCCCGCCAGCAAGATTTTCTTGCGTCGCAACGGCGTGGAGATTCCTCCGAGCTTCCCGCTTCGTGGTTCGTTCCGCGCTTCCTTGAAAATACCAGCCGGCGCCAAGCTCCTCCTTTTCCTCGGCCGTCTCTCTCAGAAAAAAAGTCCCGGCCTTCTTCTGAGTTCGTTTGTTGAAGTGCTTAATCGGCAGACTTCTCTGCGAGACTCCACTCACCTTGCGTTCGTGGGTCCAGACGAAAGTGGCATGCGCGCGAGATTAGAAGCTGATGCCGCCCAGTCCGGTCTCAGCTCCAGGATCCATTTTGTCGGACCTCTTTCCGGCGAGTCGAAGTGGGCGGCCTATCGCGACGCCGACATTTTTGTCTTGCCATCTCAGAATGAAAATTTTGGCAACACTGCTGCCGAAGCTGTCGTTGCCGGCACTCCCGTCATCCTCACGGAACAATGCGGAATTGCCCCCTTACTCGCGGACTCAGCCGCACTGGTTATCCCTCACGACCGGTCCAGCCTCTCTTCCGCCATTGAGTCCATGCTTCTAAGTGATTCCCTGTATGCCAGTTTGCGCGAGGGCTGTGCAAAAGCAGTCTCTCGTCTATCCTGGGAGGGGCCGCTGCAAGCCATGGATTCTCTTTACCGTACTCTTGCAGGTCCAGCGACAGTCATAGGACAATCAAGACGCTAATGAATAGTTTTTCCAATCGCTCCGCGTCGCATCCGTTTTTTCGCCTCATATGGTGGAGCGCTAACTTTCTGCTCTTGGTAGCCCTGTTTGCCAGCATGGGAACAGGCGTCTGGGAATATTCCGTCCGCAAGTATCTTCGTGGCTTCTCCGACGCAATTGTTCCTGAGGCGGCGACTTCTGTGGACAAGGTCGAGGCCATTCTCTCCTGGATGCGCAATGGTCCTCCGAGGCTTGAAGTCACTCGCCCAACGGAAGTCTCTCCCCGAGACCCTCAGGACACCTTGAATTACCGCCAACTTCTCACCGTTTGCGGTAGTGCCACCAATGCGTTCTTGAATCTTTCGCGCAGCACCGGACTGGAAACTCGTCGCTTGCTGCTTCTCACGCCCGATCGCAACACCAAGCATGTGGTCGCCGAAGTCCATCTCGACGGCCGCTGGGTCGTCGCCGATCCTACCTATCGCGTGCTGTTGCGAGATGCCAAGGGAAACTTCCTGACCCGCACCGATCTTCAGAATCCAGAGATCTTCGAACAGGCCACCGGTTCCATCCCCAATTACACCAAGGACTATTCCTACGAAAATTTTGCCCATGTTCGCGTCGCTGCTCTTCCTTTCAAGGGATTTCAGATCCGCCAGCGCCTGGACGGCTATCTCCCGGGCTGGGATGAATACCTCGATTGGAGCCTGCTTCTCGAGCGCCGTTCCTTTTTCTATCTTTTTCTTTCCGTCAGCTCTTTGCTGTTTCTGATATTGCTGCGCTTTTTCCTCGCCTGGATCGCCGACAATCGCCTGCGCATCCCTCGTTTTCATTTCCGCGAGAATCTCATTCGCGCTACCGCCGCCTTTTTTACCTCTCCGGAGATAAAATAGCGGCGTGTGCGGCATCTGTGGCTTCGCCAACGCGCCTTCCGCTTCTCTTGCTGATTCGTTTGTTCATTCCATGGCCGCGGCAATGCTCCACCGTGGTCCCGATGAAGCGGGTTTTTTCTCCAACGATTCGCGTTCTCCAGGCACATCTCTCGGCATGCGCCGGCTCAGCATCATCGACCTGCCCGGCGGTCATCAACCTATCTGGAATGAAACTCGCAACGTCTGCGTGGTCTTTAACGGCGAGCTATACAATTACCGCGAACTTCGTCAGCGGCTCTCCCTTGCCGGCCACCACTTCACCACTAAATCCGACACGGAAATTCTCGTGCACGGTTGGGAGGAGTGGGGTGAAGACCTCCTTCACGAACTGCGCGGCATGTTTGCGTTTGCCCTTCTCGATCTCCGGAATCATTACGCCACGGTTCCCTTGCTGTTCCTGGCCCGCGATCCCCTGGGAATCAAGCCTCTCTACTACGCACAAACTTCGGAGGGTTTCTGTTTCGCTTCAGAGGTGCGTGCCATTCTGGCTTCGGGCATCGTTCCCCGCAAACTTTCTCTCGACGCACTGACCTCTTATCTTCTCTTCGGCAGCGTCTCCGAGCCCGACACTCTGATCGAAACAGTCTTTTCAGTCCCGGCGGGACACCGCCTCCTCCTGCATCTTCCGGACCGTCGCCGCACGCCTCGCCCTCGTCCTTGGTGGGATCCCACTCGCTCACCTGCCGCGCTTGATCATCAGCGTCCACGGACTTTTGCGGCCGCCTCGCAAAAACTACCGAAACTGCTCGACGACTCCATTCGTGCCCACCTCATCGCCGATGTTCCTGTGGGCCTGTTTCTCTCCAGCGGTCTCGATTCCAGCGCCATCGCTGCACTTGCCGCCCGTGCGCAACACGGCATCCAGAGCTTCACGCTTTCATTCCCAGACACGGCGTACGACGAAGCCCCCATGGCGCGTCTCGTTGCCGAACACACCGGAACATCCCACACTGAAATCCCCATGCGCGGTTCCGACATGCTGGACAGGCTCGACGAAGCTGTCTCCGCCCTCGATCAGCCTTCCATGGATGGCATCAATACCTACTTTGTTTCCTGGGCCGCTCGCGAAGTCGGCCTGAAGGTAGCTCTCTCCGGGCTTGGCGGCGATGAACTCTTTGCCGGCTACCCCACTTTTTCCGATACCCGAAAACTGGCACGGCTCGATTGGATTTCTCGTGTGCTCCCCAGCCCTGTTCGACGTGCAAGCTCTCCATTGCTGAATACTTTGTTTGCTCGCGGCAATGCTCCCGACGCTGCAAAAAAAATCTCTGACGCATGGAATATGCCCGACGTTTTTCCTCATCCGTACTTTTTCACACGACTGCTCTTTCCACCCTCTGATCTCCATCGCCTGATCGATCCTCTCTTTCACAGCAGCCGCATCGGCCCCGATGGCGCTTCGCTCGATCCAACGTGGCTTGCCTGGCTGGAACGAGTTGCGGATCAGGCACGCCCCATGGAACCTCTCGCCGGAATCTCCTGGCTGGAACTGCGCACTTACATGAACAGCACCCTCTTGCGGGACACCGATTCCGTCAGCATGGCTCGTTCTCTCGAGGTTCGTGTCCCATTTCTCGACACGCCACTGGTGGAATTCATGTGCGCACTGCCTGATGCTGCGCGCGTGCGGCCAAATCAGAAGAAAGCGCTCCTTTTAAAGGCGCTCGATGGATTGCTTCCGCCCGAAATCCTGCAGCAACAAAAACGTACCTTCACACTGCCTTGGGAAGAGTGGCTGCGCGCTTCGCTCCGCCCGAAACTGGAAGCCAGCTTTTCCAATCTCGCGCCTGCTCTCGCCGATCATTTGCATGCTGCAGGGGTTCGCAGTGTATGGGATAATTTTTTGCACGCTCAAACTACCTGGTCCCGCCCATGGTCGCTCTACGTGCTCAATGAATGGTGCCGGCAACATCTATCTTGATGCCTGGCGCCGAGCACGACCCAACGCCGCTAAATTTGTTACTTTAAGGTAAGCTCGTAACGCACTATGAATATTCTCGGTATCAACGCGTACCACGGCAACGCCTCGGCCGCACTTGTTTGCGACGGCAAACTCATCGCCGCCGTCGAGGAAGAACGCTTCAACCGCGTCAAATACGCCGCTGGATTCCCGGCAGCCGCAATTCGTTATTGCCTCCAGGAAGCGGGCATTACCCTCTCCGACATCGATCACGTTGCCGTCCCGCGCAACCCCTACGCTCGCCTGGCCACAAAGCTTTTCTATGCTGTGCGCATGCCTTCCTTCGCCCGTGAACGCGCCAAGGTCCTGTCTAAATTCACCGGCATCCCAGCCGCGCTGGCTTGGGCGTTTGATAGCGACCCCGCCAAGCTCAGGGCCACTTTTCACCGCGTCGAACATCATCAAGCGCATCTGGCCAGCAGCTATTTTGTTTCTCCCTTTGAAGATGCAGCGCTCTTATCTGCCGACGGCCTTGGCGACTTCGCCAGCTCCATGTGGGGCGTTGGCCGCGGCAATCGCCTGCGCATTGACGGTTCCATCGCTTTCCCTCATTCGCTAGGTCTCTACTACAGCGCGGTTACGCAATATCTCGGCTTCTTGAAATTTGGCGATGAGTACAAAGTGATGGGCCTCGGCGCGTATGGAGAGCCGCGTCATACCGAGGCGTTCCGCGATATCGTTCGCTTTAGCCCCAACGGTGGCGAATTCGGCTTTCGGCTCGGCCTCGAATATTTCACGCATCACAAAACAGGCCCGGAAATGTCCTGGGCGGATTCCGACAAAACTCCCGTCCTTGGCAAAATGTTTTCCGATGCGTTGTCCAAAAAACTTGGCGCACCGGCTCGCCAACCCGACGAACCGCTCGAGCAGCGTCACCGCGATCTCGCAGCATCGCTGCAGGCTCGTCTCGAAGAAGTTTATCTGGGAATGCTCAAGAAGTTGGCTGCGAAAACGGGAGCGAAGGCTGTCTGCCTTGCAGGTGGTGTGGCCTTCAATTGCGTTGCCAACGGGAAGATTTTCGATTCTACGCCCTTTGAACAGGTCTACGTCCATCCCGCTGCAGGCGATGCCGGGCTCGCCGTTGGCGCGGCCTATCACGTCTGGCATCAAACCCTTGGCAAGCCGCGCTCCTTTGAAATGAAGCATGCCTACTGGGGCCCTTCCTACTCCACTGCGGAAGTTCGCGCAGCCATTCAGGAAAGTGCCGCTTCACAAGGTGGTTTTTCCATCGCGGAACTTTCCGACGACGCTTTGATGCGCCATACCGCCTCTATCATCGCTGACGCCAAAATACTTGGCTGGTATCAAGGTCGCGCCGAATGGGGTCCCCGCGCGCTCGGCAATCGCAGCATCGTCGCCGATCCCCGTCGCCCCGAGATGAAGGAAATCCTGAACAGTCGTATCAAGCATCGCGAAATCTTCCGGCCGTTCGCTCCCTCCATCCTGGCCGAAAAGACCGGCCAGTGGTTTTCCAAATCGCACCCCTCCCCCTTCATGACCCTCGCTTATTCCGTTTTGCCCGACAAGCGCGACAAAATTCCCGCTCCAACCCACGTCGACGGCACCGGCCGCCTGCAAACCGTTACCGCAGATGCCAACCCGCGCTATCATGCGCTGATCACGGAGTTTGAGCGCCAGACTGGCGTTCCCGTTGTCTTAAACACTTCCTTCAACGACAACGAACCCATCGTTTGTCGCCCACAGGAAGCCCTCGACTGCTTCCTGCGCACAAAAATGGACGCACTGGTTCTCGGCAATTTTCTGATCACGCGCCAATGAACGTGCCTGCACCCACTTTTCATCCATGGGGCGTCCCTGTGCTCCTTGGCATTCCGCTCGATCACAACTCGTCGTTCCTTCGCGGCCCCGCCCAGGCTCCGCCGCTCCTTCGCGACGCGCTTCGCAGTGACGCGTGGAATTCCTGGACCGAGACCGGTGTCAATCTCGGCATTCCCGGATCTTTTGAAGATGCTGGTGACTTGCAGGACATGGAAGCGCCCGACGCGTACACGCGCATAGAATCCGCCATCGCACAAATTGTCGAAAACAAAAAGCGTCCGCTCAGTTTAGGCGGCGATCACTCCGTCACATATCCGGTTCTTCGCGCCATTGGCAAACGCATCCCAGGCATTACCTTAGTTCATTTCGATGCGCATCCTGATCTCTACGCTGATTACGAAGGCAATCCTCACTCTCACGCCAGCCCCTTTGCGCGCATCTGCGAAGACAAACTGGTTCAGCGTCTCGTGCAGATCGGCATTCGCACACTAAACGATCATCAACGCTCGCAAGCAGAAAAATATGGAGTGGAAATCTTCGAAATGAGAAATCTGCCGGATCCCGCGGCGCTTAAACTAACCGGCCCGCTCTATATATCATTCGATCTCGACGTTTTGGATCCGGCATTCGCGCCCGGCATTTCCCATTGGGAACCCGGCGGCCTCACGACCCGCGAAGCAATTCGCTACCTGCACGCGCTACCCGCGCCCATCATCGGTGCCGATCTTGTTGAATTCAATCCCGCTCGAGATTCGTCCGGACTAACCGCTATCGTCGCAGCCAAAATCCTGAAAGAACTCCTCGGCAAAATGCTCAGAGGCTAGCCTTTCGAACTCATGGCCATCTGCAGGGCCGCGGTCTTGATCGAAATCTTTGGCGAATTCAATAAGGTGTTGTGTACCAGGCAATGCTCCACGGCCGCCTCCATGCCTTTCAGTTGAACCTGATTCAGCTCGACTGGCGCATTCACCTCAATCACGAAATCCGTCATTCGCGCCGACGGCTTGGTCACTTTCTCACAACTCACCTTTACGCGCGTACCTTCCGTCGCCAACCTGTTCTTGCGTAGATATTCCGCCGCGTAGTAGCCCGCACACGATCCCAACGAGGCGAGCAGCAACTCCGGTGGCGTCATGCCTTCGTCGAATCCCCCCGCATTGACCGGCTGGTCGCTGATAATCGAATGTCCTCGCGTTTTGATTTCAAACTGCACTGAACCAATATGTTCCACCGTGACTTCCATGATGCGGCCTTCGTTCTGGAGCGAGCTCGTTCAGAAAACTACTAATATCTTCTCAGGCCTATCTATAACAGAATGTTTTCTCCCCGCCAATGACGAAGGAGCGCCTGACGGCTGCGCTCCTCGTCCAATTCACAAAATCCTAATCTTGACTGGCCTTTTCGTTATTTCTTTCCCTTTTCGGTTTCCTCATAAGCCTGTCTCAATTCATCCAGCAAGTGCCCGCCCTTCACTTTTGCGCCTTCCGTCTTGTGAAAGCTGCTCCACAGCGTGGTTCCGCTCTTCGGATCAACAAGCGCAATCTTCGTATGGCCGGGCGGCACCGCTTCCTCGGTGAAGGCATTTAGGCCCGTCGTCCGCGGATATTGCCCGTCAGGTATCGCATGAACATGTGTTCCGCTGCTGAGCACCAGCACCAGGTCTGCCTTCTCTCGGTTCTCTGCCTGTTGAAAGTGGCCCCACTTGCTCAGTTCCAGCACGGCCGTGTACTGCAGTTCCACAAATCCAGTTTCATTCTCGATGAAAACGCTATGCGCATTCATAACCGCCTGCGGCAATGGTGCCGGCTGCGCATGCATCCCGACGGCTGCCAGGCACACTACGATTCCAACGGCGAAAAGTGCTTTTCTCCCACGCTCGTTTCGGAGCATTTGAACCTCCCCAGCTGGTTTTGGATGCTCTCAAGCTAAATGGACGCTCGTCAGTGCGAAACTGCCCGTCCGAACAGTTTTGGTCCAACTGTCCGCAATTTTCCGTTTGGCTCGCCCTTTCATTGTCTAAATTGCAGTTCTATTCGTGCACCTCTGCTTCATTTGCTTTTTCTATCCCTGTACACTGAATCGGTGCGCATTCTCCTTTTAAATCTCTACTTTCCACCGGATACTTCTGCCACCGCGAAAATGGCACAGACTGTCGTCGATGCCCTCTCATCCCGCCACGATGTTACCGTCCTCTGCGGCCGGCCTTCCTACGACCCCACCGAACGGCGGCCTTGGCGCATCTCCCAATCGGAAACAAGCGGTCGCGTCCGAATCATTAGAGTCGGGTCCACGGATTATCCCCGTCTTCAGATGAAGAAGCGTGTCTTCAATTATCTTTCCTACGTCTTGCTCGCTGTTCCTCGCTCTCTCTTCATCCCTTGCGACGTTATCCTTGCCTATGACCGATCCACCTTTCGAAGGCATCGTTGGCGCCTTCATCGCCGCCCTCAAACGAAAGCCCTTCGTCTACAACATTCGCGACATGTATCCCGACATGGCCGTTGGCGGCTCGATCGTCCGGCCTGGCCTGCTTTCCCGCACCTGGGAGACGACTCCATCGCTGGGCGCTTCGCCGGGCCACTCGCGTTGTCGTTCTTGGCGAAGATATGCGCAACCGCATCAGTCTCTAAGGGCATACCCCTCGCGAATATCTCCGTCGTGCGCGACGGTGCCGAGTTGCCCTCGCCGGATGCTCCAGCTCCCACTCTCGATCAAGCTGTCATTCACGCCATTCGCGGCAACTTCCGCTTCGTGCTACTTCATGCCGGGAATCTCGGCTTCTATGGCGCGTGGGACACGCTTCTGGCTGGTGCCAGACAGCTCTCTGAGGAAGGCGTCGGCCTGGTCTTCGTCGGCGAAGGCGCCCAACGTGATTCTCTGAGCGCTGCCGCAAAAGATATCCCCAATGTCCGTTTCCTTCCCTTTTTCCCGGGCAGCAAAATCCCATCAGTCCTTGCGGCTGCCGACGCCCACTTAATCACCGTGAAGCGCGGTCTGGAGGGCGTCGTCGTGCCCAGCAAGATGTACGGGATCCTCGCGGCCGGCAAGCCGATCATCGCTGTCGCCCCACGAGAATGCGATGTCGTCTCACTCGGGGTGAATCAGGGCTTCGCTCTCGCGGCCGACCCGGATGACCCGGCCGCATTTGTTGATGCCGTGCGCCAGATTGCTTGCGACCCACAGAGGCTGAAGCAGATGGCCACGGCGGCCTCTGCCGCAGCGCCTCGATTTGAACGTTCCGGGGAACTGCGCAAACTGGTGACGATCATAGAACGAGCAGCTCAGAAGTAACCGCTCCAGCCAACCCGCTCATCTGCGCGTAGGAACAAAACTCTTTCTGCGCGCGGCATCAACTCGCCAGATTGACTGGCGTTATATATCTATAAATAGCAGGGGATTACTACATAGATTACTCTAGCGGTTTCTTCGCCAAATCACACTGGCGCAATGTCGCGTTTCGCGTTATCGTATTGGGGCTGCGTGGGGCAGCCTCGGCGGTATCTCTCTACCGCTTTTCTAGCTTCAGACTTGGGAGCCGGATCCCAAACCGGCAACGTCTCTGTATACGTGCTAGCCGTCTCGCCCGGGCTGGTTCCGTCAGAACGAGCAATGAGGGCGTTTATGAGTGCGGGCCTGCTGGCTTTTCTTGTCGCTTCGTCAGCATCGTTACTCCTGGTTGTACCCGTGCGTGCATTGGCTATCCGCGTAGGTATGGTGGATCTCCCCGGTCCCCGTAAAGTCCATCTAAAACCCATCCCGCTTCTTGGTGGCTTGGCCATGTATGCTGGCGTCATGCTGGGCATCCTGTTTGCCTTCGACGGTCCCGCGCGCGCCCAGAGCATTGGCATTGTGACTGGAGCCACGCTGGTGGCTTTTGTTGGCTTCCTGGACGACCGCGGGTGGCTGCACCATCAGCTCAAGCTATTCGTCGCCATGCCTTTGGCCGCTGTCATCCTTCTGGGCTCCGGCATTCATGCTCAGATTTTTAGCGCGTTCGTCGGGGGCCGCTCCGGCTACTGGCTCGATGCGGCGCTTACGATCCTTTGGGTTGTGGGAATCACCGCCTCCTTCAGCATCCTCGATCATATGGACGGTTTATGCGCCGGCGTCGCCGCGATGGCGGCGGTCTTCTTCGCTCTGCTGGCCTACATGAGTGGCCAGACTCTGGTTACTACTCTCGCTGCAGCCGTCCTTGGCGGCGCTGCGGGTTTTCTTCGCTGGAATTTCAAGCCCGCCAAAATCTTCATGGGTGACGGCGGAGCCATGTTCCTTGGCTTCTTGATGGCCACTCTCGCTCTCAAATTAAGAATTGAATACGCCACTCCTCTGGCCAACATACTTGCCCCTGTCCTTATTCTCAGCGCGACGATCTTCGACACGACCCTCGTCACCATTTCTCGGTCGCGTCGCGGATTGCTTCCCTTTGCCACCCCCGGTAAAGACCATTCAGCGCATCGACTCGCGAATCTCGGATTCGGCCAGCGTGGAGCCGTTCTGACCATGTACCTGGTCGGCGCAGCATGCGGCGGCGCAGCAATCCTGATCACCTTCCTTTCCTCCTTGGGGGCGGGC
This sequence comes from Candidatus Acidiferrales bacterium, assembly GCA_963782755.1. GTDB lineage: Bacteria > Acidobacteriota > Terriglobia > Acidiferrales > UBA7541 > Acidiferrum. Next base: position 56,024 of record CAWAKR010000012.1, on the reverse strand, counting down.
CTGGTTACTGCTGGCATCGTGATTTGCATGCTCCTCGCTGTCGCGTGGCTGGAAAAAGCGCCCTACGAACGCCAGGTCAAGAAAGTAGCTGGCTGAAGCTTTCTAACAATTTTGCTAACAATTCTCCCCAATCTCACGCCCGGGCTGTTTTGTGCCACCTCTGTGCTTTGGCTATACTCTTTGACACTGGTTGCGTGCCAGTTCTACCTGTTTCCCTGTTTTGCGCGCATTAGTTCGGCCCGAATTTTCAATTCCGTATTCCGAAGGTAAGAAGAAAACGGTGGATAAAGGTAACGCGAACCGGCCAAGCCGGGACAATCAGGAAATCCTCGTTGTGGGTGGGTCCGCCGCTGGCTTGTATGCTGCTGCTCGCCTCGCCCATGGCGGCAAGTCCGTTCGCGTCCTGGAATCACGGCCTACTCTGGAAGCGAATACTCGCACCCTGATCGTTACCGACCACTTCAAAAACCAGGTTAGCGCAAACGTAAAATCCTGCATTCTGAATGAAATTAATCGTTTTGAGCTGTTCACGAATGGACGCTCTGCTCAGTTTTCTCTTCAACAACCAGACCTCATCATTGAACGTTCACGTCTGATTCGTTCACTCTCCGAAGAGGCCCAACAGGCTGGTGCCAAACTCGAATACGACACGCGATTTCTTGGGCTCGGCCCCAATGGCAATGGCCTCCGTGTAGAAGTCGACCAGGCGGGCCACCATGCCGAACTGCACGCGCAACATGTAGTCGGCGCCGACGGTGCCGCAAGCCGCGTGGCTCGCGCCGCTGGTTGGCCACCAGTCGATACTGTTCCGCTGGTTCAGGCCGTCGTCAAACTGCCGAAGGATTGCCCCCCGGACACCACACGTGTCTGGTTTATTCCTGACGACACGCCTTACTTTTACTGGATGATTCCCGAATCCTCAGAGCGTGCCGCCGTGGGCGTAATCGGCGAACACGGGCAGGCCACCAAAGCGCGCTTTGACCGCTTTCTTGAGAAAAAGGGATTTGAGCCTCTCGAATGGCAAGGCGCCAGAATCCCGGTTTACAAGCGTTGGGTCCCGGTGCAACGAACCGTAGGTAGCGGTGAGGTTTATCTGGTTGGCGATGCTGCAGCCCAGGTCAAAGTCTCCACTGTTGGCGGCATCGTAACGGGCTTTCGCGGCGCGCACGGCGTTGCCGACGCCATTCTGCGCAACGGCAAGTCCGAATTGCGCGCGTTGCGTCGCGAACTGGGCACTCACTGGCTGATCCGCCGCGCCCTCCATTATTTTCAGCAGGAAGATTATTCTCGTCTCGTTGACTTGCTCAATGACTCGACGCGCGAATCTTTGGGCGAAATCAATCGGGATGAGTCTACGCGCTTGCTGTGGAACGTTGTTCGCAGCCAGCCGCGGCTCGTGCTGATGGGCCTTCGCGGATTACTACTTGGTAGAAAATAGAGTATTAACGTCTGTTTCATTTTTTGATTCACTCTTGCCGTACGTTGAGTTGGTTCCCCGCCGCCCGAACTGCTAATCTTTTTGATTCACAAAGGAGTAATACAGTGCGTTTAACAGTAATCGGATGTGGTTACGTTGGACTCGTTACCGGAGCATGCCTGGCGGCCGCCGGCCACGAAGTCTATTGCACGGATATCGATGCCAAGCGCATCGATCAATTGAAGGCTGGCAAGGTCCCCATCTACGAGGAGCACCTCGACGAAGTCCTGAAGCGCGCCGTCGCCGAGAAGAAGATCTTCTACACTTCCGATGCCGGCGAAGCGATCCGCGCCGGTGAAGTCATTTTCATCTGCGTTGGCACTCCCCCGAAAGACTCCGGCGAGGCAGATCTCTCCGCCATCGACCATGTCGCGCGCCAGATCGCTCTGGAAGCCAGTACCCCGAAGCTCGTCGTCGAAAAGAGTACCGTTCCCGCTCTCACCGGCATGCAGTTACAGAAGGCCCTGGCTGCCTATTCACGCGGTGGCAAACTCAAATTTCATGTCGCTTCCAACCCTGAATTTCTCCGCGAAGGAACTGCTGTTGGAGACTTCTTCCATCCGGATCGCATCGTAGTCGGCGTGGAAGACGAGGCCTCTGCGGCCAAACTGCGCGAAGTCTACTCACCCATTCTCGAGCGGAAATTCCATTGCCCGATACACCCGGGGAAGTGTCCCACCGACAATCCCGGTGAATTGCTTATCACCACCATCAGTAGCGCCGAACTCATCAAGCACGCCTCCAACTCGTTCCTTGCTCTAAAAATCAGTTACGCCAACGTGATTGCCGATCTGTGCGAACGCATTGGCGCCGACGTCGAAGAAGTCACCCACGCCATGGGTCTCGATCCTCGTATCGGCACACAATTTCTCAAGGCTGGCTTGGGTTTTGGTGGCTTCTGTTTTCCCAAAGACATCCAGGCCTTCATCCACCTTGCTTCCTCCGTCGGCGTCGATTTTGAAATGTTGAAAGCCGCCGAGCGGGTCAACAAACAACGCATCGATCGCTATTTTGAAAAAATCCATAAAGCGTTGTGGGTCATCAAGGGCAAGCGCATTGCCGTCCTTGGACTGGCCTTCAAGGCCAACACCGACGATATCCGCTTCGCGCCGGCACTCGACGTTGTTCGCCGCTTACTCGAGGAAGGCGCCGAAGTCCACGCCACCGACCCCGAAGCCATTTCGCGGACCAAACCCATTTATCCCAATGTCCACTATCACGAAGATCCCTATGAGGCCCTGAAAGATGTGGATGCTGCTCTGGTCTGCACGGAATGGAAGATTTTTCGTGATCTCGATTGGGAGCGTGCTGGCAAACTCATGGCGCGCCGCCTGGTCCTTGACGGCAGAAACCTGTATTCACCGCAGCGCATGCAGGAATTGGGTTTCGACTACCACTCGTTCGGCCGCAAGTAATCCCCGGCCGCTCTTATTCACAGGATGATTGCCTGGTTTTAGTTGGTAGGGGTGCAGTGCTGCTGCACCCCGTGACCGCAAGGTTTCAACGCGCTATTTCGAGCCAACCGCTTCACCCGCAAATGTCTTCCGGAAATATTCCAGTGTGTAACCCAATCCTTCTTCCAGTCCGACTTTCGGCTCCCAACCTAACAATTTATTCGCCTTCGAAATATCCGGCCGCCGCTGCTTCGGATCATCTTCCGGCAACGGCTCGTGGATCAATCCGTGTGCGTCCGGGAAATGGCTCAAGATTCGTTTCGCAAACTCGTAAATCGTCAACTCCACCGGATTCCCAATATTTGTTGGGTAATGTTCATCCGATTGGCTGAGCTTGTAGATTCCGTCAATCAGGTCCGAAACATAGCAGAAGCTTCGCGTCTGCTTTCCGTCACCATAAATCGTGATCGGCTGTCCGCTCAACGCCTGGTACACAAAATTCGGCAACGCCCGCCCGTCGTTCAACCGCATCCTCGGTCCATACGTGTTAAAAATGCGCACGATGTGCGTATCCACGCCATAGTGCCGGTGATACGCCATGGTCGTCGCCTCCGCAAATCGTTTGGCCTCGTCGTACACGCTGCGCGGTCCCACCGGATTCACGTTGCCCCAGTACGTTTCCTTCTGTGGGGTCACGCTGGGGTCTCCATAGCACTCACTGGTCGATGCCAGGAAAAATTTCGCTTTTTTCTCCAGAGCCAGGTCCAGCGCGTGCATTGTTCCAACGGATCCGACCTTCAGTGTCTCGATGGGAAACTTCAGATAATCCGGAGGACTTGCTGGCGATGCAAAATGAAATACATACGCCACTTCTCCATCAACCTGGAGCGGCTCATTCACATCCTTTTTTACAAACTCGAAGTGCTTGTTCCCCTTTAAGTGGCCGACATTCCGCGCCTCGCCCGTGATCAGATTGTCCAGCGCCAATACGTCCCAGCCTTCCGCCAGCAATCTGTCGCAAAGATGCGATCCCAGGAACCCTGCACCGCCGGTCACTACTGCTCTCATGCACTTCCTCCCGTGCTGCAAACCCTTATTTTATCGCGCTGTTAGCATTTTTAACCAATCGAATATCTCGATTCCCCTTTGCAGGTATCCTGTTTGACGTCCAACTTCCCGCGGGTTACGATTCGCCGCAAATGCCTAATTTGCTCTTCGCTACCGTCATGCCGCGAGGCCCGGAACGCCGCCCGCGTGCTTGGTTTTGGATTCTCTGTTTTCTTTTCATTCTCCTTCTCAATGCCCTGTTCAATCTGGGCCGTTGGTTGGTCGTCGAGGATCCTCTTTCTCACGCCAGCGCCATCGCTGTCTTGAGTGGCCGGATGCCGGCCCGCGCCATGGAAGCTGCCCGCCTTTATCGAGGATGGTTACGCGCCGGAAGTCTGGCTTACACATTCCACGGAACCTGGTGCGACCCTCTCCCAACTCGGCGTTCCCTATACCGGCGAAGACACTTACGACAAACTCATTTTGATTCACGAAGGCGTCCCCGAAAGCGCCATCCATGTAATCGATCCGCCGATCGTGAATACTGTGGATGAAGTTCTCACGATCGGCCAGAATGTTCAGCATCAGCAGGATCGCAAGGTCATCATCGTCACTTCCAAGGTTCACACTCGCCGCACGAAATCTCTTTGGAACCACTTAGCCACCCGACAGGGCCAGGCGATTATTCATGGAGTCTCCGACGACTCGTTCGATGCTTCTCACTGGTGGCGCACAACCAGTGACGCGCTTGACGTTGTTCGTGAAGTTCTGGGTTTAGTGAACCTATGGTTCGGCCTGCCCTTGCGGCCCGCTGCCTGAATCATGTTTAGAAAAAAATGAATCGCTTCCGCTTTTGCGGCTTTGGTTCCTGCAGCACTTCCGGGATGTACGGTAGTGGATTCCCCTCAAACGCCGCTTTCGGATTGTCGACGAACAACCCTATGGCCTTCTCGTCACCGAATCGGTCCGCTACCGCGTCATAGGCGAATCGCAATTTCAGCGGTCTGCGCGTCGTATTGTGCGCATCACTCGAAACAAAATGCACCAAGCCCTGTTCCATCCACTCCCAGGCTTTCTCTTTCGCCAGCGGCCCAAAGACGCCCGCCAGCGATCCCGCCGTCACCTGCACGAAACAGCCCTGATTTACCCAGTCTCTCAAACGGCCCGCCTGCGTTCGTAATATTCCGTTTCGTTCCGGGTGCGTCACAATCGGCCGCAACCCTTGCAGGTGCAGCTCATGCAGAGTCTGGTTCATCGACGGAGGAATCGAAAACTCGTTGAATTCCACGAGCAGATAATCTTTTTGGTTGACGCAGTATGGCGTGGAATCCTTCCGTATCGCCTGCACATTTTCTGGATTCAGATGGAAGTCACAGCCGGTAGCCAGCGTCAGGCGTTCGCCCACTTTCGCGCTGATTTCGTCCCGGACCGCCTGCACCTTTGCGAAATCAAACTTGTGCTCGGAACTGGCGTGTGGCGTCCCCACGACATGCGTGATTCCATCGGCGATCGCGTCCTCGGCCATCGCGAGCGAATCCTCCATCGTCCGCGCTCCATCATCCAACCCGAACAAAATGTGACAATGAATATCGATCATTAGTTTCCAGTATGCGTCAGGATCGCGTCGACGAGAAGACCTGCCAAACTCCAAGCAGGAACATCAATGCGGCAAAACTCTGCCTCATCATTTTCGGATTGAGACGCCGCGCCAACATCGCTCCCAGTATCCCGCCTAAAAAAACTCCCGGTATCAGCAGAAACCCTGACTGCCACGATACGAAGCCCGCCTTTGCATACGTCAGAAACGCCAGCAATCCTGTGGGCGGAATCAACGCAACCAGGCTTGTTCCCTGTGCCTTGTGCTGTCCAAATCCAAACAGCAAACCCAGCAGCGGCACCAGCAGTACCCCTCCTCCGATCCCCACCATTCCTGCAGCTACGCCACAGAATCCCGCCAGCGCAAATATCCCCGCATCTCTGCCGTAACTTTGCTTCACTTCTTCTCGCGGCTTCTCGCCGGCCGCGACTTTCTTTCTGGTCTTCGCCCACAACAAAATCGCAGAGAGCATCAGGAAACCGCCGAAGATCGCCTGCAGATATTTGGAAGGCATCGGCACTGCCACCCGCCCCCCAACATACCCTCCCAACAAGAAGCCAATCGCACAGATAATCCCGGCCCGCAGATCCACTTGGCCATTTTTCCAGTATCCCCGCAACGCGCCCAGCCCGATCGGCGGCAACAGAATGAACAACGATGTCCCCTGCGCCAGATGCTGGTCGTAATGCAGCAGGTAGACCATGGCCGGCACAAGCACCACGCCCCCGCCAATGCCCAGCAGGCCCACCAGCACGCCCACGACAAGCCCCAGCACGAGCACTGTAAGGATTAGGAGCATTTCACCGGATCGGTATCTCTAAATTTTCACTCATAGTTTGCATTATTCTTATCTTCGTCCTGCTCCCCCTGATTGGCAACATGCCTTTCTGTCCGGCCTGCCTTTTATCAAATTTTGGAAACATTTAGCCGCTTCTCTGCCAAGCCTGCTCCCGAAACGGCTATACTTTCTTATGCCGTTTGCCCCCTGCCTTTTGGGCATGATTCTCAGCTTAGACGATTAGGAGCGCGTTCGATTCCATGGCTACAGATAGAAAACCAGAGTTCTTCAAGGGCAGCCAGCTCAAGGTTGCCATCATCGGTTGTGGTTACGTGGGGCTCCCGCTTGCCCTCCGCTTCGCAGAGGCCGGCCACAAAGTTACTGGATTTGACACCGATCCCGAGAAAGTCAGATTGCTGAATGCTGGCAAATCCTATATCGAACATATCCAGCAGACCAAAATTCAGCAATACGTAAACAGCCGCTTTTTTAGCGCCACCACGGATTTTTCCAAACTCCGTGAAGCCGATGCGATTCTCATCTGCGTCCCCACTCCGCTGAACGAATATCGCGAACCGGATCTCAGCTACGTGGAAGAGACTGCAAAGTCCATTCAGCCTCACCTGCAAAAAGGCCAGCTCGTAGTTCTCGAATCCACCACGTACCCTGGCACGACCGAGGAGTTGGTGCTCCCGATCCTTCAGAAGAGCGGTCTTCGTTGCCCTATCGTTTCCGGCACCGAAAATGAAAATGTTGCCGTAGACTTTTTCCTCGCCTTTTCGCCGGAACGCGAAGATCCCGGCAATAAACAATACGGCCTGGCGCAAATTCCGAAGGTCGTCGGTGGCGTCAATCCTCCCAGTGGCCGCGCGGCAGTGTCGATCTACGCGCAGGTCGTCGCCAAGGTGATTCCCGTCAGCTCCACGCGCGCTGCGGAAATGGCCAAACTGCTCGAAAATATCTTCCGCTGCGTCAACATCGCCCTGGTCAACGAACTTAAGCTGCTCTGCCTTCGCATGGGCGTCGACGTTTGGGAAGTCATTGAAGCCGCTTCTTCCAAGCCATTCGGCTTTATGCCTTTCTATCCCGGACCTGGACTTGGCGGCCACTGCATCCCTGTCGATCCTTTTTATCTTTCCTGGAAGGCTCGCGAGTACGATTTCTCGACGCGCTTTATTGAGCTTGCCGGCGAAATCAACACCGCCATGCCCTATCACGTTGTCGATTCTCTCGCCGAAGCTTTGAATCAGCACAAAAAGAGCATCAAGGGTTCAAAGGTCCTCGTCCTCGGCGTTGCGTACAAGAAAGACGTCGACGACCTTCGCGAATCTCCCACGCTGAAAATTATGGAAATTCTCCAAAAGCGCGGCGCGGAGTTCGATTACAACGATCCCTATTTCCCGCAGCTCCATAAAATGCGCCACTACGATTATTCCCAGATGAAGTCTGTGCCTATCACGCCGGAATCCTTGGCGAAATACGATGCCGTTCTGATCGCTACGGATCATTCCAGCTATGACTTCGGGGCCATCGTGGACGCTTCAAAGCTTGTCGTCGACACGCGCAACGCCACCCGCCGCGTCATGCGTCATCGCGAGCGAATCGTTCCCTGCTGACGTTTGTACAAATTCTCTGCGCCATTCCCGATCGGTGGGGATGCAGCACCGCTGCATCCCACGTCTGCGCGATTGCGCAGGAACAATTCGCTTTTGTAGCGTTGGCTTTTATGCCAGCGCTTTTTGTTTTAATCGAGGAAACTCTTCGACCTTAATTGTTCCTACTTCGCCTTCGTCAATTCCACCCGTGCGGTGGCAATCGGCAATACCGCTTCGACCAATACCGGCGTCCTGGCGTCATCATTTGCCAGGTACAACAGGAAATGTGCGTCCTTCATCTCCACTCCATTGTCCAGAACACGTAGCTCTATTTTCGAAGCGTAATATTTTCCGGCAGGCACGGTGACGATTTCCGATTTATTGATCCGCCGAGCCCTGACGTCATAAAGCTTCCGCCCGTCGTAGACCGGCGAGCGCACTTCCGGGGTCTTCTCCCAATCCACATTGCGCAAATAATGCAGCATCCCCAAAGGATCGCGTGTTCCAGGTAGCACTCGGGCGGCCGTCAATCCCGCTGGTGCTGCATCTTTGTTGGACGGCAGCATTCGCTGCACCGAATCCACTTTTTGTCCGCGCTCGCTCAGGTGCATCTCATACTGCATACTCGTCAGCGGACCCGTCTCGCTATACGAATCAAACTGATCATCCAGCTCAAACACCATTCGGTACGGATTCTCCGTATGCGCAAACGCTTGCAGATGCCACGTAGGCTTCCCTGCCAGCGTTTTCTGCTCTCCTACGACAATCTTTAGGCTCGCAACGGTACTGTTCAGCTTGGAAATATTTGCTGCATATTCCAGGATCTCTCCGGCCCGTAGCACCGGCAGAACTTCCGCGACAGGCGGCTTCTTCACCGCTACCTCATTCGTTTCCTTCGTTACTGGTGGTGTTACCGCGACCGTCGGAGGTGCCGCTGCTTTCTTCGCGGCAGGCTCAGGCGGACGCCCGATCACCGGCCGTGTATCTTCGCGGTGCCGGTAATACAAATAGCCACCCAGAACCAGCAGCACCCACACAATCCCCACGATTAACTGGACTTTTTTGCTCATGATTTTTTTGCGTCGTGCTTCCGATTCCTTGCGACAGTTGCTGCCTTTACCATCGTACAATAAGTACGGATTCGCGGCAGGAGGACTCCCCATGCGTTACCTTGTCACCGGAGGCGCCGGCTTCATCGGTTCCAATACCGTGGATGAACTCGTCCGCCGCGGCCACAGCGTCGTGGTCCTCGACGATCTGTCCGCGGGTAAGGAAGAAAATCTCGCGGAAATCCGCAACAAGATTACCTTCCTCAAAGGCTCCATCACTGATATCGAAACTCTTCAGAAGGCTTGCCATCAGGCCGACTTCGTCATCCATCTTGCCGCGCGCACTTCCGTTCCCCGCTCCGTCAAAGATCCCATCGAAACCAATCGCATCAATGTCGATGGCACTCTCAATGTCCTTGTCGCCGCTCGCGATAATAAAGTCAAACGCGTTGTCTTCGCCGCCTCTTCCTCCGCGTACGGCGAGACGCCCACTCTCCCCAAAACCGAATCCATGCAGCCACAGCCGATCTCTCCTTACGGCGTCTCCAAATTTGTCGGTGAACTTTACGCGCAAACCTTTGGTCGCTGCTATGGCCTGGAGACCGTCTGTCTCCGCTACTTCAATATTTTCGGTCCCCGCCAGGATCCCGACTCGCCTTACTCCGGCGTCTTATCCCGCTTCGCTACCGCATTCCTCGACGGCACGCAGCCTACCGTATTCGGTGATGGCAATCAGACTCGCGATTTCACGTTTGTCGAAAACGCCGTCCAGGCCAATCTCCTGGCCTGTGAAGCCGCCGGTGCTGCCGGCACAGTCTTTAATGTTGGCACCAGCCACGCCATTTCTCTGAACCAGGTTTTGGAACTCTTGTGCCGCATTTCCGGAAAGACACTCCAAGCCATCTACGAACCTCCCCGCGAGGGTGACATTCGCGATTCGTTGGCCGATATTTCTCGCGCCCGTGAAGTCCTGAGCTACGAGCCTACTGTCTTCTTTGAAGAGGGCCTGCAACGCACCTTCGAGTGGTATCGCACCAACCACGCCAAGCCCGCTGCGAAATAAATTCCGTGCATTTTGTAGGGGTTCAGCACCGCTGCACCCCATGTCCGCAACAATTCGCGTCCTCAACTCTGTCTGTGGAGGGGGGAGGCTTTACGCCACCTTTCCGGTCTTTTCCCAATTTTGTAGCGCTGGCTCTCATGCCAGCGCTTTGCGTTCGTTCTTGAAAGCACTCGCCAATTCCGCAAACTCGTAACTAATCCCACTCCTCATCATCCCCGCCCTTCTCTCCTCCCTCCGCGCTGGGCACGATGTGCGGAATCCCCGCCTCATTCATCTTCTTATTCAACGCCGGCAGATCCTGCTCAATTAGCTTCTTCACTTCCGCCGACCCGTCCGCTACCTGCGGCCTCAACTCGGCGATCTTTTCCGTCTGCTGCACGCTTGGCGCCGCGGCGAACCCGTCAATGTCCTCCATCAATCCTTCCACCTGATCCGGCAAAGGCGCTGGCCGCCACTCAAACGGAGGCCCCGCATTCCCCAAGCCCTGTTTTTCGCGTTGATACTTTTTGGCCACCTCGTCCACTTTTTTCTGCAACGCTTCAGCCTGTTTCTGCACATCATCCGGGATTTTCGTGCCGTCTTTCTTCTCGGCGTCCTTTTTCCACTTTTCCATCGCCGCCTTCAACGCCGACTGTAGTCCGACAATCGTCGTTCGATCTTTGGCCGACAATTTCGCCATTGCATAAAGTTCGTCCAAAGCCGCGCGCCGAGTGGCCCGATCCGCCGCAGACATGCTGATCCGCGGATCTTCCTCCACCGTCACCTTCTGCGTCGCTTCCTTCCCTCCTGCCTTGATCTTTATCGTGTACTCGCCCGGATCCACGAGCGGCCCTTGCGGTCCGTCGTAATACCCAGCGGCAATCGCTTCCTTCTGTTCGTCGGTCGGTTCGCTCGCTGCGTCGTAACGCAACGGCCAACTGGTTCGGTTCAGCCCCGCCGCACCCGGGCCGTCCATCTCTCGCACGAGCTTATTGTCTTTGTCATAAATGCTGATTTTTACTTTTCCTTCTTTTTTCGCGGCAGCCTCGGTCTTCTTCGCCTCCGCGGCAGCAGGCTCATCCTTGTCCGCTTCCTTTGTTGCCTTTTCTGGTTCCGGAGCTACTGCTTCTTTCAGGTAGTAATTCAACAGCACACCGTAGGCGGGATTTTTCGCCGTGAACTCCTTCTGCCCTCCGCTCCAGCGCCGCCCCCGCAGAAACCACAGCGTCGAGGTACGCGGCGCAAAGAACGTGACATCCGTGTTCGCCACACTGCTGTCCATCTTCTCGATCGGCGTCAAGTCGTCCAGCACCCAGATCGAGCGGCCATGCGTTCCCAGCACAAGATCGTTCTCTCGCGCCTGAATCTGAATATCATCCACCGGTACGGTCGGAAAATTGTTTTTCAACGGTGACCAATTCGCCCCGCGGTCCCAACTCACCCACAATCCGAATTCCGTCCCCGCAAACAGCAGATTCGCGTTCCGTGGATGCTCGCGCACCACGTGTACGCTTCCCGCGGACTCCGGAATTCCAGTGCGAATCAGCTTCCACGTTTCGCCATAATCCGTGGTTGAAAAAATATAGATTCCGTAATCGTCTGTACGGTGCCCGTCAAACGTCGCATAGGCACTGCCCTCCGCATATTTCGAGGCTACTACCCGGCTCACATACGTGCCCTTAGGCAAACCCGACACGCGTGCCGCGACATTCTTCCAGGTCTTCCCTCCATCCCGTGTCACTTGCAGATTCCCGTCATCCGTTCCGACCCACAACACGTTCGGCGTCACCGGCGATTCGCTCATCGTGGTAATCGTCGGGAACTCCACCACTCCGTCATGCCGCGAAAGCGTGGTCTTATCCGGCACTTTTCCAAAGACAGGAAGTTTGTTGCGATCCACACCAGTCGTCAGGTCGCCGCCCAATCGCATCCAAGACTCGCCGCGATTCGTCGACTTGAACAGATAATTTCCGCCGTAATAGATCGTCTGATGGTCGTGCCCAGACACCATCACCGGCGAATTCCAGTTAAATCGGTAATGTGGCTCACCGAGTTTTGCCTCCGGCCCGATTCCGCGCTCCTGCCCTGTCCGTAGATCTCGCCGCGCCAGATCCCCGTCCTGCGACTCCGTATACACAATCCACGGTTCGACCGGATCGACCTGCGCATAAAAACCGTCGCCTCCATGGATCAACACCCAATCGGAGTTGATGATTCCATCCTTCGTTTGCGAGACCACCGGCCCGCACCAACTCCCGTTGTCCTGCAATCCTCCGCAAACGTGATACGGCCGCTCATTGTCCAGTCCGATTTCGTAAAACTGTCCGATCGCTAGCGTATTTACGAAATCCCATGTCTTCCCGTTGTCGTAGCTCCAGTGAATCCCGCCGTCACTTCCAGCCAACACATGATTTGAATTTGCGGGGTCGATCCACAACGCGTGAAAATCGCCGTGAATTTTCTGCACTCGCTCCGTCGTAAACGTCTTCCCGCCATCCTCGGAAAAATACATTGCCGCGCCCAGCACCCAGACCTTGCTGTCATTGTTCGGATCGATTCGCACCTGGCTGTAATAAGAAGGTCGCGGATTCGTGTCGCTCATCTTTTTCCACGTCTCGCCCTTATCTTCGCTGCGATAGATCCCGCCCTTTTCGGTTTGTACCAGCGCGTAGACGATGTTCGGATCTTTGCGGTATATATCGAGTCCGATGCGTCCAATCTCTCCGCCGTTTTCGTATGGCAATCCCTTTGTCATTCTCCTCCACGTAGCCCCGCCATCCACGCTCTTGTAGATCCCACCGTCCGGCCCACCACCATTGAATCCATGCACTGTTCGCCGCCGCTCATAGGCCGCTGCATAGAGCGTCTCCGGACTCTGCGGGTCCATCGCGATGTCGCTCACTCCCGTGTCGTCATTTATCTTCAAAACCTGTGCCCAGGTCTTACCTCCATCCGCACTTTTATACACGCCACGCTCTGCGTTCGGTCCCCACAAATGCCCCAACGCCGCCACGTACACCACGTCCGGATTTTTCGGATGAATTACAATCCGGCCAATGTGGTGCGTCGCCGCCAAACCCATCTTTTGCCAGGTCTTCCCACCGTCCTGCGATTTGTACGCGCCATCTCCCCACGAAGAACTCTGCCGATTATTCGGCTCGCCCGTCCCCACCCACACAATCGAAGGGTCCGAGGGTGCAATCGCGATGTCCCCAATCGTCGATACACCTTCCTTGTCGAACACGGGTTCCCATGTCGTTCCGTTGTTCGTTGTTTTCCACACGCCACCGGAAGCCACGCCCACAAACACGATACTCGGATTGCTCTCCACCACGGCAAAGTCGTCGATGCGCCCGCCCATCACCGCCGGCCCCAATTCTCGGAACTCAAGGGCCTTCCACTTGTCGTTTGCGGCCGGAGTGTCCGTTCCTCCTGCTGCCGTCCCCATCAGCAGAATCGCTAGACCCGCCCCAAGTAACACACTGAATTTTCCAGTTTGCACTGCTTCCTCCTTTACGATTTCGGTTGGCATGATACCGCCTTAACTCGGCTGGCGGCATCTATATCTCTCGAAAAATGTTCATCCGCTACAATTTGACGTGTGTGCGTGCTAGGCTACTTCTTAATTTTCTCGAGCCTATTCAGCGCGTGATCATACTCTTTCCCAATTCCGCCGTTCGCACATTGTCCGTGTTTTGGGTGCTTCTCCTTGCTGCCACCTTTTCCTCTGCCCAGCAGGTCCGCATTCCCTCGGCCTCCGGCGCCATCGCTGAAATCTCTTCCAGCGGCCCGCAGTCCAAAAAGGGTGACGTCTACCTCGCCGATGGCGACGTCGACATCCACTATGGCAATCTGCGTCTCCAGGCCGACCACGTCGAGTACAACAACATCACCTCGCAGGCCGTTGCCAGTGGCCACATCAGGTTTGATTTTGACAACCAGCACATGGAAGGCGATGAAGCCGAGCTCAACATCAGCACCGGCCGCGGCACTTTCAAGAATGTTCGTGGCACAGTCTACCTGGAACGCCGCCCCAATCCCTCCGTGCTTCTCACCCAGAATCCTCTCTATTTCGAAGCCAAGGAAGTTGAACGCGTCTCCGCAGACAACTACATCGTTCACCACTCGTGGTTTACCATTTGCAATCCCCAGCATCCCACCTGGCAGTTCTATGCCCCCGAAGCCAAAATCTCGCTCAACAAGAGCGTTGCCCTCATCAATTCCAATTTTCGCGTCTATCGCGTTCCTCTTGTCTGGCTGCCGTTTGCCACCGCACCCGCGGGCGACCACGTCCGCCAATCCGGCTTTCTCGTTCCTATCGTTGGCAACAGCAACAGCAAGGGATTCATCATTGGCGATGCTTTCTACTGGGCTCCGAAAACCTGGATGGATGCCACTGTCGGCTTCGAGTATTTCAGCCGCCGCGGTCCTGCCGAGCGCGCCGAATTTCGAGCCCGGCCCTACGAGAACACCGCTATCAAGTACACCTACTACGGTGTTCAGGATCGCGGCATCCCTGGCCCGAACGACACCATTCAGAACCAGGGCGGCTACCAACAACAACTGGAAATTCAGTCACTCTGGAATCACGGCTGGCGCTTCGTCACCGATCTCAATCAACTCTCGTCTCTTACCTTTCGACTCGCCTTTGCCGACAGTTACGGCGACGCCATCAACTCCGACGTCCGCAGCGCTGTCTTCCTCACCAACAATTTTCGTGGCTACAGCTTCAATATCGCCAACCTCAACGACCGCAGCTTTCTTCAGATCAACCCTGAAAACAGCGTCGTCCTTCGCAGTTCTCCCGAAGCGCGATTCTCCTCCGTCGAACAAGCTCCGTTTCACCAGCTTCCCGTTTATTTTTCGTTCGATTCCTTCGCTGGCGCCGTTCATCGCGACGATGAGTTCATCAACACTCCTAATTTCGTGCCCCGTGCCGAATTCGCCCCGAAAGTTTCCATTCCACTTCACCTTGGCACCATACTCGGCATCATTCCTTCTGCCACCTTCCGTACCACCTACTATGGTGACTCGCTGAACTCCCTCGGCGCCTTAACCGGCAATTCCATTTCTCGAAACACCGGTGAATTTGCCGTCGAATTCCGCCCCGCCACTCTCGAGCGTTTCTTCGATCGTCCCGCCAAGCATCGGCGCTACAAACACACCATCGAACCCTTTGTTACCTATCGCTACGTTACCGGAGTTCATAATTTCGCCGATTTCGTTCGATTCGACAGTGATGCCACCATCACCAATACCAACGAATTCGAGTACGGCTTCGTCCAGCATCTCTTCGTCAAATCGAATGACGACCAACCTGTCGATTTCCTCTCCTGGCGCGTCCTCCAGAAACACTACTTCGACCCCACGTTCGGTGGCGCTATCGTCTCCGGGCAACGCAACGTCTTTCAGGCGCTCGACTCCGTTACCGCGTTTGCGTTCGCCGGCGGTCCGCGCAACTGGTCTCCCATCGTCAGCGACCTCAAACTCACTCCCGGCGGCCGCTACGATGCCGAACAGATTCTTGAATACGATCCGCAACTGGAGAAAATCACCACTATCGGCACTTTGTTGAAGATCAGACCCTATAGCGAATTCTTTATGACCGCCGCGCACTTCCGCCTGCAGGGCGATCCCCTTGTCGAGCCACCCTCCAATCAGATCCGCGCCATTCTGGGCTATGGCAGCCTGACACGGCAGGGGTTCAACGCCTCTGCCGGCCTCAGCTACAATCTCGAAACCAGCACACTCCAGAATCAATTTGTTCTTCTCAATTACAATGGTGGCTGCTGCGGATTGGCGTTTGAATACCGTCGCATTAACTTGGGTGCGGTCCGCACGGAAAATCAGTTCCGAGTAGCCTTCATCGTCGCCAATATCGGTACTTTCGGAAACCTCCGCCGCATCGATAAAATCTTCTGATGCTCAGCGACGCTCAACTCGCTTTTGCTTCCATCTCCCGGATCGCGAGACTCTATCGCAGCCGCAAACTTTCGCCCGTTGAACTCACCCGCTTCCTGCTCGACCGGATAGAAAAACTCAATCCTCAGGTGAACGCCTACCTCAACGTATGCGCGGATCTGGCCCTGAAACAGGCCACCGCTCGCGGAGAACGAATTGGCAAGAGGAAAAGGCCGCTCCCCTCGTCGCGATCGCGGCCTCCTTCACGGAATTCCCATTTCGCTCAAAGACAACATCTACACCGCTCGGCATTCGCACCACCGCTGGCTCTCAAATCCTCCGCGATTTTGTCCCCACGCAGGATGCACCGGTCGTCAACGCGCTGAAACAAGCCGGCGCCGTCATCCTCGGCAAGACCAACATGCACGAGTTTGCCTACGGCACCACCAACATCAATTCCCATTTCGGCCCAGCCCGCAATCCCTGGGATCTGGCTCGCATGACGGGCGGTTCCAGTGGAGGCTCCGCCGCCGCTCTCGCTGCTGGACTCTGTTACGGCAGCATTGGCACAGACACCGGTGGCTCCATTCGCATTCCCGCTTCACTTTGCGGCCTCGTCGGCCTCAAGCCCAGCCTTGGCGCGGTCAGCACCCAAAACGTAATCCCACTTTCCCCAAGCCTCGACGTCGTCGGCCCGTTGGCAAGAAACGCCTCCGATGCGGAAATACTCTTCAACGCAATTCGCACTTCATCGAACTCCCACCGCGTTCCGATAGCTTCAAAATCCAGCTCAGCCCGGATAAAAAAGCCTCGCCTGGGTATTCCACAGGAATTCTTCTTCGACGTCCTCTCCCCCGAAATTGCCAGCGCTTTTGCATCCTCCGTCAAACTCCTTCGCAAACATGGCGCTCATCTCCAGAAAGTTTCGCTCCCCGTCATCGACCAGTCCGAAGACGCCGGCAATCAAATCGCTTGGCCTGAGGCTCTTCTCTATCACCAGCAGTCCGGCTGGTTTCCCGCCCGCGCGTCCGAATATGGCGAAGACGTCCGCACACGTTTGGAAATGGGTACCAAGGTGAGCGCCACGACTTACTTGCAAGCTCTTCAGACCCGCGACCGCTTCCTCGCCGCATTCCACTCTCTTCTCGCGAAAGAAAATCTTGACGCTCTAATTGTTCTTACCACTCCCATCGCCGCTCCACTTCTTGAGGAAACATCCATCTCCATTAACGGGATCTCTCATCCCACGCGCGGCCTCCTATTGCGCTTGAATCGCCCCGCCAATCTAGCCGGTATCCCCGCCATCTCCGTTCCTTGCGGCCAGACCCCCAATAATCTCCCCATCGGACTTCAGTTCATCGGCCCCATGCACTCCGAATCCTTCCTCCTCTCGCTGGCCGCCTACTGGGAGCACCTTCTTCCCGCAGCTTCCCAGGTGCCTTTTCCCCGCCTCCTTGCGTCTAAATAGCGTGTGGAATCCTGCTGAATTGTCATCGGTGGCCTGACGCTACCGGCTGAGTTTCTGGTGCCTGAGTTCGTGGAGTTGAATGCGGCCTTGAATTCGGGTCTTGCTTTTTAGGGGCTCGGAGATTCAGCTTGCCTGCGACTGGCAGGCTCTGACTTTCGCAGTGATAGAGAATTGGGTCTTTAGCCTCCGAGGAATCCGTTCCTTTGCAATGATTCCTGCCGTGCCCTGCTCCACCAACCTGACCGCTCTTTATGCGAGAATAGAAAGGAAAAGGACACCGTAGAAATGACCGATCTTTCGCTGGCAGGAGTATTCATCGCCGGCCTGGTTTCTTTCTTGTCGCCGTGCGTGCTCCCTTTGGTGCCCGGCTACATCTCCATGCTCTCCGGCATTGGCGTAGAGCAACTCCGTCAGGGTGAGCAGCCCAAATCCGGTCTTTTTTCGACAGCTCTTGCTTTCGTTCTGGGGTTTTCGGTTGTGTTCATTGGTTTTGGCGCTTCCGCTAGTGCCGTCGGTGGATTCCTCCAACAGCACAGAACTTTGTTGGCCCCGATCGCTGGCGCGCTGATTCTGCTTTTTGGCCTGCACCTACTAGGCGGCCTCATCAAGATGAATGTGCGGGCGGGGATGATTCTTGGTGCGATTCTTGTGCTCCTGGGCATTGCGGCGTTGGTTCATGGCGGCCCCCTCTTTGCCGGTCTTGGCGCCGTACATTTCTTCTCGCTCTCGATCATCGGCTTCTTAGGCCCGCTTTTTGCCCGCTGGCTGAACCAGGATGTTCGTCTGCGAAATACGAATTCCAAGCCCGGAATACTAAGTGGGTTTTTGCTTGGTTTTGCCTTCGCGTTTGGATGGACTCCCTGCATTGGCCCCATTCTCTCTGCGGTTCTTGTGCTGGCTGCGGCCAGCGATACAGTTGCACGTGGCATTCTGCTTCTGGCGGTCTATTCCGCGGGCCTTGCCGTTCCGTTCCTGTTAACTGCATTGTTGTTCAGTCAGTTTCTTCGCTTCTACAAGAGTTTCCGTAAGTATCTTCACGCAGTTGAGCTGTTCAGCGGTGCTCTTTTGCTGTTTATCGGTGGCTTGATTTTCTTCAATAAACTTACTTGGCTCACCGGCAAATTGAGCTTCTTGAGCGGGCTTTCTAGGTACATGTAACTAAATTTTGATTCGCAGGTTGAACTGATCATGAAAAAAATTGTTCTCATTCTCGGAACCGTAGCCGCCCTCATCGGCCTCACCATCTACGCCGATCGGGCTACGCGTCTCTCCTCCAAGGTTCCCACCACCTCTCATGCTTCCACCGAGGGCGCTGGAAAACCCGCTCCCGACATCAAGCTTAAGGACCTCAACGACAAAGACGTTTCCCTCGCCGATTTCAAAGGCAAAGTTGTCTTCGTCAATTTCTGGGCCACCTGGTGCGATCCCTGCCGCGTGGAGATTCCCTGGCTCATCGAAATGCAGGCTAAATATGGCGATAAAGGTTTCACCGTTGTCGGCGTCGCGATGGACGACGAAGGCAAATCCGTCGTCGCCCCCTTTGTCGCCAAGGAACGCTTCGAGGTAAACGGCCAGCAACTGCCCATGAGCTATCCCATCCTCATTGGCAACGACGATGCCTCCAACAAGTTCGGCGGGATCCTCGGTTACCCCACCAGCTTTCTGATTTCCCGCGATGGCAAGCAGGTCACACGGTTCCAGGGACTCAAGAGCTACGACGAACTCACCCAGGCCATCGAATCCCAGCTTTGATCGGAATCTAGCGCATGCTTTCTGAACATGATTTTCAAAAGAAATCCGACGCCCTCTTCGAAGACCTGAAAAAGCGCCTGTTGCTTCAGGGCGATATTCACGAGTTCGACGTCGAAGGCGAAAGCGGCAAGCTCGAAATCATTTTCGAGGAACCGGAGCCTGCCCGCTTCGTCGTTTCGCCCAACACCCCCATCCGCGAAATCTGGGTCTCCGCGCTTTCCACTAGCTTCAAACTCTCCTGGTCCGAAGAACGCAACGCCTTCGTGCTTCCCAAAACTGGAGAAGATCTTTTCGCGGTCATGAGCCGTGTCATCTCGCAACACCTGAACACTCAGGTGGCCGTATGAAATTATCCACTCCACTGCTAACCAGTTTGCTTTTGATTTTTGGCCTTCTCTTCCCTGTCCTCGCCGGCTCGCAGGCGCCTTCCGGCAAAGACGTCGTCGCTCCACAAGCCTTCGTCTCGTTCGATCCCGTGGCGCGCGGCAAGTCTTTTCAGGTCGCCGTGGTCATGAAGATTCGCTCCGGCTTTCACGTAAACGCCCGCGAGGTTTCTGCCGACTATCTGATCCCCACCGACCTTCGCGCTGAAATCCCCGCCGGCTTCAAGTCAGGCGATATCATCTATCCAAAGGGCACGCTGCAGACTTTCACTTTCTCCAAAAACAAGCAGCTCAACGTCTACACTGATTCCGTCGTCATTCACCTTCCCCTGACCGCTCTTCCCACTGCCCCGATCGGCGACAGCCACCTGCCTCTCAAGCTTCACTATCAGGCTTGCAGCAATGAAATTTGCCTTCCGCCGGTCACGCTCTCACTGGAAGCCGTCATCCACGTAACGGATAATCCTGATTCCGTCCGCCCCGCTCACTCCGATATATTTTCTAAATAGCTCATTTTCCCGAGCCAGATTCCCAATTTCCCGGAGCCGCAATGGCCGCTGACGCGCGACCTGTTCCCAGGTGGATCTATTTTCTCTTCGCCTTCCTTGTCCTTGTTGCCTTAGCCTCTTTCCTTCTCGCTTCGCGCCTCCGCCACATCGACGAAACCACACGCGTATGGGTCATCCGTGAACTCAGCCGCCACGCTCAGGGAGAGCCCACAAATCAGGAGGCGGACAGTGCCGTCTCTGACCTGAACGGCCATTTCCACGTCGAAAACGCCAAGGTCACTTTCACCAATCTCAATTTCAGTGTGGAAGGCGCGGCCATAATCCTTGATGGTTCTTATCAACTGCACGGCCGGGAAATCGACTTTCACGGCCAACTGAAGTTGCAGGCGAAACTTTCCCAAACCATGACCGGCGCAAAATCCTTCTTCCTCAAACCGTTCGATCCCTTCTTCAAGAAGGGCACTTCCGGCGCGGTCATCCCCATCACCATCTCGGGCACCCGTGATAATCCCGTGTTCGGTGTCTCCGTCTTCCACAAAACCATCAAACGAGAACTCGGCGCACAAAAATAGTGGTGCCTATCGTTTCTCGTGATCAGTTACTCGATTATTTGAGAAATGGGCAAAGTACCTTTTTATTGAGGAAGGCGCACAGGAACCAGTTTATCGATGGCGAAGCCACAGCAAGATTCCGAAAATGCTACCAAGGATCAAAGATCCCCCAAAAAACCAATGCGCCTCGGGCAGCGCAACCAAACCCAGCACAAGCAGTCCAAGAATGATAACCAGCCCAACTGGGTGCCCTGTTAACAGGCCTCCCCCATTCCGGCCAAAAGGGATGACTTCGACCGGGTCAGGTTCGGAATTTTGACGCCGGATATTTGAGGTGGTGTGTATCAACTATGCGATACGCTTCGCTGACGATTGTCGCAAGAGTACGAGAACTTGTTGTTACTGCGTGAACTCCGATAAACGCGTTACCCGAAATCTCGCAAGGAGTTAAGAGTCCTTTACTTCCTAAATTCCCCCAACGCTGCCCTCAGTCGCCGCACCACACGCTCCTGTCCCAGCACCACCATCGTATCGAACAGCGGAGGCGCCACCGCCTGCCCCACAATCGCCACGCGTGTCGCGTTGATCAGCAACCCTGCCTTCACGCCACCCTCTTCCGCAATCTTCCGCGATGCGTGGTCGCAAGCGTCGTGATTCCAATCCGGCAGCGAGGCCAGGGCATCCGCCAACTTCCCCAGCAAATCCGGTACTTTCTCGTCTTTCCAGAATTTCGCCTTCGCGGCCGCATCGATCTCAAACTCATCGCTGAAAAACGCCCGCGACCAGCTCGAAAAATCTGGCAACAGCCGCACGCGCGGCCGCAGCATATCCACGGTCTTTGAGAACCATTCGCGTCCCACGCCGCTCGCCCACTCTTCCTTCCACAATCCATCCTGCTTCAACTTGCGCTTCCACAAACGGCAGCAATTCCTCAATCGGCAGCTTCTGCAGATATTGCGTGTTGAACCACTCCAGCTTCGCACGGTCGAACACGCCATTCGTCCGGCTCACGCCTTCCAGCGAGAATTTCTCCAGCAACTCACTCGTCCGCAAAAACTGCTCGTCCGCGCCGGGAGCCCATCCCAGCAGCGCCAGGAAATTCCGGAACGCTTCCGGCAGGAATCCTTCCTTCCGGTACATGTTCACATCCGTCGCTCCGTGCCGCTTCGACAAGCGAGATTTATCCGCTCCTAGAATCAGCGGCACATGGGCAAACACCGGTTCGGGCGCGCCCATCGCCCGGTACAGCAGCACCTGCTTCGGCGTGTTCGAAATGTGATCGGCCCCGCGAATCACATGCGTAATCCGCATATCGATGTCGTCCGTCACCACGCTCATCTGGTACATCGCCTGCCCGAACTCTTCGTCATCTTTCCCAGAACGCAGCAGCACAAAATCCTCGATCTCGTCGTTCGAGAATTCCCGCTCGCCAAACACTGCATCCTTGAATTTCGTTACCCCGCCGATCGGCACCTTGAACCGCAGCGCCGGCTTCGTGCCTTCCGTGGACGGCTTCCCATCCCGGCACGAGCACCGCACCACCCGCCGCACCTGCGCCTTCTCCGCGCCTTCCACCGTGTGGTCTCCGCCTACATACTTTTCCGGCGGGCAATAACACAGAAACGCTGTCCCGTTCGCCAGCAGCTTTTTCGCCGCCTCTTTGTACAATTCCGTGCGCTGCGACTGGTAAAACGGACCTTCGTCCCAGTCCAGCCCCAGCCACTTCAGCGCCTCGACGATCCCTTCCACCAATTCCGGCTTGTTCCGCTCCGCGTCGGTATCCTCAATGCGCAAAATAAACGTGCCATTTTCTTTACGCGCAAACAGCCAGTTAAACAGCGCCGTTCGTCCGCCTCCCACGTGTAAATACCCGTGGGTGATGGCGCAAATCGTACTCGTACCCCTGATTTTCCTGCCGTGTTTGCTTCAGTCATGGTTAGTCGCGTCCCGCTCTCTTCACGTAATCCCTCAGTTTAGCGAAACCTCCCCGCCCACGTCCAACCTCGCCCCTCTTTCCCCCCTTTCCGCACGCACGACCAATGAGTAAGGATGTAGCACCGCTCCACCCCTTGTCCGCAAGATGCCAAACAGCCGCTTTTGCTTCTCTAATCCGGTGTCCCTGCCTCTACTACCTTTTTCGCAACCAGTACATCGGTACGCTTGCGCCTTGCTTTTTTACACCCCCATAATCTAAGTGCTCTATTTTGTGTGCCCTTGACGTGTCAGGTTCAGGCGAGCGGGTGTAGCTCCATGGGTCTCTGTGAGTTTTCTTTTTCACGGATGCTCCCGCCTCTATTATGCCTGTTCGTTTTCTGGCAATTTATTCGGCACCGGACGGCAGGCCCAGCTTTCTTGATGGTTCAAACCATAATCGCTCTCGGATTTCTCGTGGCCACTCTGCTGGTCGCCGTTTTCTTTGCCTACATCTATACGCTCAAGCGCCAGCAATACATTCTCTTCTGGGTCGGTGCCTGGAGTCTCTACGGTTTGCACTACCTCTGCCCCGGCCTTTCTCCGTGGATTGGCAATTCACCTGTTCTCGCTGCGCTCAACCATCTTTTCTTTGCGTTGGCAGGCATTTCTTTTTTTCTTGGCACGCAACTCTACACGCGGCTCAAGCTCTCCCTCATTCCTGCTGTTTGCGTTTCAATTGCTTTCGCCCTCTGGGCTGCTGCCAATTCCTTTTTAAGTTTCCCCGTCTCCCTTATCGTTCCTGGCTCGGTGGTTTACATCGTCGTTGGCTATCTTTTCTGGCGGGAAAGCCAGCGCTTCGAAACCCTCGCCGACCGCCTCCTTGGCGTTGCCTTCGCTCTCTGGGGCGTTGTTTTTCTTGCTCTTCATTTTCTGAAGCTCACGCCGGAATCACTCGGCCAGGGCATTCGCCCCATCACCGGTATTCCCACCGTCTTCGTCTCCATGCTTTTGGTTATGGCGATCTACGAAGAAGAGAAGCGCCGCGTCGAACGCAATATGCTGGCGCTTTCCAATCTTAATCTCGCTACCTCCAGCTTCGTCGGCGGCGAAATTCAGCGCATGCTGGCCCAAGCCCTCGATCGCGTACTTGGCGTGGTTCGTCTTCCTTCTGGCGCGCTCTTTCTTCATCACGGTGATCCCTCCGGCCCCACTTCCGTCGTCTGCGCCGGAATTCCAGACGAGTTTTGTCGCATCGCTCAGGAAGAGGGCCTCGACGATTACCTTGTCGGCCTCGTTTCGCGCCTCGGCGGCCTTCTCGGTTTTCGCGATCTTCGCGACGATAAACTCACTGCGCTCGAAAAAGACGAACCCATTCGGCGCTTCCGCGAACTTGCACTCCGTCAGGGACTTCGCAGCGTTGTTGTCATCAGCCTCCAGGCCAAGGATCAAGCCTTTGGGCTTCTTCTACTCGGCACCCCCGATAATCGCCGCTTTACTCCTCCGGAATTGCGCCTGCTGCTTGCACTTGGTCACCAGATCGGCATGGCCGTCGAAAACAGCTACCTGATCCAGCAGACCTCGCGCCGCTCCGAAGAACTTCACGTTCTCAACGAAATCGGCCGCGCCCTCAGCTCTACTCTCAATCGCGAAGATCTTCTGCGCAAAATCTGGGAAGAGCTGCGCCGTCTGTTCGACGTCCAGAACTTGTACCTCGCTTCCTTCGATCCGCTCCGCGACGCCATACAGTTTGAACTGGAAATGATCGACGCCGTCCGCATGCCCAAGCGTTCTCGCCCTGCCGGCAATCACCTCACGGAATATATTCTTCGCACCCGTCAGCCCGTCTTGATCCGCGAGAATTTCGCCAACGAAGTCAAAAAACTGGCTGTCGATCCCATTCGCTCATCCGGCTCTTTTTGCGGCGTGCCGCTGGTTGCCTATGATCACACCATCGGCGCACTCTGCATCTTCTCTGAAACAGAACGCATGTACGACGAAGGCCACCTCGAGCTTCTTCGCGTCCTGGCCAGCGAAGCCAGTATCGCCATCGAAAACGCTCGCCTCTTCCAGGACGAACGCACCAAAGCGCGCCATCTCGAACTCGTCAACCTCATTTCACGTGATGCCATCGCCACTCTCAATCCCGACGAAGTTCTCGCCAAGATGACCGAGCAACTCGAAACCGGCCTCAACTACGATCACATCGGCATCGCCCTGATGGACTACACCACTCGCGAACTCGTTGTGCATGCGGAAGGCGGCGCGCGCCGCGGCGCCATCGGCCGCAGGCTGCCACTCGACACCGGACTCGTCGGTCAGGTCGCCCGTACCGGCAAGACCGCGTCCTACCGCTCTCTGGCTAACAATCAGTCCATGGCCAGGCCCGTAATGCCGGAATCTCTCACCGCCATGGCTTTGCCCATTTTTTACGCGGATCATTTGCACGGCGTCCTTTACGTCGAGACCCTCGAACTACGCGAGATTTCCGAGGAAGATTCTCTTCTTCTCCACACCCTTGCCGATTTGATTTCCGGCGCCCTGCACAACGCCCTCACGTTCCAGAAGGCCCAGGAACAAGCCATCACCGACGGCCTCACCAACGTCAAAACGCATCGCTTTTTCATGGAGGCACTCTCCTCCGAATGGAAGCGCTCTTCGCGCGCCGGCCGCTCCTTCGCTCTTGTCCTCATGGACCTCGATCGCTTCAAATTCGTCAACGACTTCTATGGCCACCTCGAAGGCGATCTCGTCCTGCAGCGTGTTGGCCAGATTCTTGAAACGAATTGCCGTCGCTCTGACGTTGTGGCCCGCTACGGTGGCGACGAATTCGTCATCCTTATGCCGGAAACCACCATGGAGCAAGCTCGTCAGCTTGCCTCCAAGCTCCGCGGTTGGGTTGCCGCCGATCCGCTGCTCCGCGAGAAAAATATCAGTGCCAGCTTTGGCATCGCTTGTTATCCGCTGCACGGTTCGTCGCCTCAGGAACTCATCCAGGTCGCCGACGCGTCCATGTATTTGTCCAAACATCAGGGCGGTAATACCGTTTCCACCGCGGATCACGTTGATCCGAAAGAAACGCGCCGCTGGAAACGCGATGTTCTTGAAGCCTATCTCGGCGTCACATTGAAGCGCCTTTTCGCCACCGGCCCTGAAGCCTTTGAAGAAATTTACCAGCGCCTTCGGCAATTCACCGATTCACTTCCGGAAACCGATAATTCTGGAGTAGAGGCCGCGCAGGGTCCCCCGGCTCTTCCGCAATCCATTCTCGATACCGTCACCTCCCTGGCCTACGCCATCGATGCAAAGGACCAGTACACCCAGGGCCATTCTCAGAAAGTTTCTGCCTATGCCGCCCTTCTCGCGGAAGCACTGGGCATGTCTGAACCTGAAGTGGAAGAAATCCGACTCGCCGCTGTCCTGCACGACGTCGGCAAAGTTGGCATTCCTGAAGCTATCCTCAACAAGAGTGGCCCACTCAACCCCGAAGAGTGGGAAACCATGAAGACCCACGTGCTCTTCGGCGCGAAAATCCTCGAACCTCTCGTTCCTCTAGCGCGCATTCGCGAGATGGTCCTGCATCACCATGAATTTTTCGATGGCTCTGGCTACCCCAACGCGCTGTCCGGCGACAAGATTCCTCTTGGCGCTCGCATCATCACCATCGCCGATTCCTACGACACCATCACCAGCGATCGCAGCTACAAAAAAGGCCGCACCGCCGATCAAGCCTTGAGCGAACTCGAACGCTGCGCTAATTCCCAGTTCGATGCCCACCTTGTCGAAGCCTTCGTCCGCGCCATGCGCCAACTTCCCAATCCCATCATCGAAGTGGCTTCTCTCATCGCCCGCAACACCTGATCCTCTTGCACCTGTCCATTGCTCCGTATTTTTTGTAGTTGCCAACTTCAGGTGGCCATCGGTTGCTTCTGTTCGTCGTCCCGAACGGAGCGAGGTATCCGCTCTCGATCTTGTGAGGGTGCAGCATTGCTGGATCCCACGTCCGCAAAATCATTCATCCATGCGTGAATCTAATTTGTCTCTCGCTGCACTCGATCCACGCAATTCGCATTCTCTTGCTAAACTAGCCCTCAGTCTGACTCCACTTCATCGAGAGGTATTCTGCATGCAAACCGCCACTATAAAATGGACCGGCGACCAGAAATTTGTAGCTATCAGCCCCTCTGGCCATTCCGTTCCCCTCGATTCCGACCGCGATTCCAACAAGGCTCCAGGCCCCATGGAACTCGTTCTCATGGCCCTCGGCGCTTGCACTGCCACCGACATCGTCATCATCCTCGAGAAAAAGCGCCAGAAGCTCCAGTCTCTCGAAGTTATCTGCTCCGGCGAACGCGCCTCCACTCCGCCGACCGTCTGGAAAACGATTGAACTTCTCTACCGTATGCGCGGCCACGTAGACGAAGGCGCTGCTCGCCACGCCATTGCTCTCAGCGAGGAAAAATACTGTTCCGTTTCCGCCATGCTCCAGAAAACCGCCAAAATCACATGGCGACTCGAGACTTCTTCCCCCTCTCTAAATCCGTCTTCCCTGCTTGTTTCTTCTAAACTTTCTCGCATACAATCGTTTTTAATTTATTGAGCTTCTATTTCTTCAAGGAGCATCATGTCTCGTCGCATCGCTGCCAAAATTACGGGTGTAGCCGGTTACGTTCCACCTCGCATTCTCAGCAACGCCGACCTCGAAAAAATGGTCGAGACCAACGATGAATGGATCCGCACCCGCACCGGTATCCGCGAACGCCATATCGTCGACAAAGGCATGGCCACCTCTCACCTCGCCACCGAAGCCGCAAAGCTTCTCCTTGCCCAGACCAACACCAATCCCGCCGACATTGATCTCATCATTGTCGCCAGCGTCACTCCCGACATGATGTTTCCCGCCACTGCCTGCCTTGTCCAGGATCGTATTGGCGCGAAAAAAGCCTGGGGCTTCGATCTTTCCGGCGCATGCTCTGGTTTGACCTACGCACTTACCGTCGGCTCGCAATTTGTCGGCGCGGGTACGCACAAGAAAGCGCTCGTCATCGGCGCCGATGCCATGAGCTCCATCATCGATTACAAAGACCGTGCGACCTGCGTGCTCTTTGGCGACGGCGCCGGTGCTCTTCTCGTCGAACCTGCAGGTCCTGAGGAAGGTATCCTCGATTTCATGCACGATATCGATGGGTCCGGTGGCAATTACCTGTACATGCCCGGGGGCGGATCGCTGAATCCATCGACCCACGAAACGGTCGAGAAGAATATGCACGTCGTCCATCAGGATGGCTCGCAAGTTTTCAAATATGCCGTCCGCCGCATGTCCGAAATTTCCACCACGCTTCTCGAGCGCAACAATTTCACAACGGCCGATCTCAAGATCCTTGTTCCCCACCAGGCCAACCTCCGCATCATCCGCGCCACGCAAGAGCGCCTCGGCGTCGACGACTCCAAAATCATGGTCAACATCGATCGCTACGGAAATACCACCGGCGGCACGATCCCTCTCGGCCTGCGTGATGCCGTCGAGGAGGGCCGCCTCAAAAAAGGCGATCTCGTACTTCTCGCTGCCGTCGGCGCAGGCTACACAACTGGCGGAATCCTTATGCGCTGGGCTTACTGATTTTTGGGTAACAACAAAAACGCGGGCGAAAGTCTCCTTCGCCCGCGTCCATTTTTCGCAACTGCCTTCTCTTATTCCGGAATCACCAACTCCTGCCCGATTTTCACCACGTTCGGATCGCTCAGCACATTCCGGTTCGCCTCGTAAATCTTCATATACTGATTTACGTTCCCATAAAACTGCTTCGCAATTTTCGAAAGTGAATCTCCCGCTGCCACCGTATACGTTTTCTGCTTCGGCGCCAGAGACGGATCTACCGAAATGTTCAACGTAATGTCGCTCAGGCTCGTATCCACCAACTTCACCTGATCCCATATCTTGTTCTTGATCGCCTCGGTACCTGCGGCACCTTCTACGTACAGTTTATTATCCTGGATATGCACGTGCGTCAGCTTCACCCCAAGTTGGTTGATCAAATTCAGCGCGGAGGCGTACTTCTGCTTAAGTTGTTCTAGGTCGGCCATTGGATTTCCCTCTCTCTTTTTATTGCACAACGGGGCGGACTTCGAGCATACCACTCCTCGGTTTCCCCACAGATAACAATCTGTTCAGTAGCTTTTTTCTAATGGAGCAGCAGATTCACTGTGATGCGCGGGGTACCTGCATGTCATCCTGAGCCCGCGCTCTCTGCGAGTGAAGGATCTCAACCAATTGATTCTAATCCGCATTGACCCGGAGATTCTTAACTTCCCGACTCTAACCTCGGCCACCATGCCAGCATCGCCAATATCCCGACCACATAAAAAATCCCGCTCACATTCCATGACGTCCCTATCATTCGCATCACCAGTCCGAACATCACGATGCTCTCCGCAAACACCAGCGACACGATCGTCCCCGTTCGCCATAACCTGGCACCTGTCTCATCATCACCATTCACTCTCAGCTTTTCTGCGCCCAACTGCACAAATTTTGTTCGAAAAAATACCGCTACCACCAGCAGGCTGAACGCTCCGAGCCCGAGTCCCCCCACTACTGCCATAGGCACCGTACCCTTTGCGGGGCTGGCCACATACAACGCCACCACCACATAAGCCAGGGCCGCAAATAACAGTGCCACGTGGATAATTCGTGCGCTCTGCAACGATTTTTGTGCCAGGCTCATTTCTCGTCAGGCCTCGAGGCGCTTCGTCACGCCGTCTGCATTCTCTTTCAATTTTCCTTTTCAGAACAAGCGTAGGTTTGTGTCTCGTTCAAGTGGGCGAATAATTCTCGTTGTCGGGTAGTAGCGGCTTTACGCTGTGCTGCTGGGGTGGGGTTGTGTGGCGTCCGGCTTCAGAGGCGGTAATTTTTCTGCAATTCTATCGAAATCTTATTGGGCGGGAGATTCTATCAATCACTGACTAGCACGAACGAATCGACGCTGCCTGCGCCAGGTTCGACTGCAATCGCCGGTCGATCTGTACCGCCGCGTACCGTGCGCACAAGGCGCTTTCCCGCTCGCTCCAACTCGCCACGGCAGGTGACAATTTGCCAAACGCCGCGTCTACCATGTGCACCATCTCGTGATACATGCCGACCAGTCCCAGCCCGCCGTTTCCACTCTTCAATTCCGGTGTC
Source organism: Candidatus Acidiferrales bacterium (assembly GCA_963782755.1). Classification (GTDB taxonomy): domain Bacteria; phylum Acidobacteriota; class Terriglobia; order Acidiferrales; family UBA7541; genus Acidiferrum. The sequence continues at coordinate 26,390 of CAWAKR010000012.1, read as the reverse complement.
ATCTCATGCAGATTGGCTAGTCGCTCGTAGTCAGCTCCGCAGAAATTCTCGTCTTCCAGATGCGCTGCTACCAGAACCCGCTCCGACACGGGCTGAGAGGCCACGCCTGCCAGCAGGGCACGCCAGTAGTACAGCGCAAACTGCAGCAGCGCCAACATCGAGATCGTAAGTAGCATGGCGGCGAACATCCCTCAGCCTCCACGCACATATTCTCGCTACCCGTCTCTTTCTCCTATAGCCCGCCAGTACCACCCGAATAGTCCTCGCCGCCTTAACCCTTTGGCGACCAATGATTTTCCCCCGTCCCACCCCCCTTAGTCTTGACTACCAGAGTCATTCACCCTATGCTCCGGCCCATCGCGAACAGGAGAACTCGATGACTAGCCTAAGAGTCGCCCTTAGAGCAACTAACTTACTGATTTTAATGTATTTATTACTACCGTCCGGGGCCTGGTCCCAAGCCGCCGTACCACCGAGTGAACCCGTCTCTGGTGCTGTCACTCAGGTCCTCACGCAGCAGCAAACTGCCTGGAATAACGGCGATATCCCTGCCTTCATGAAGGGCTATTGGAAGTCACCCGAGCTTTCCTTCTCAGGCTCCAATGGTGTTTCCCGCGGCTGGGAGGCTGTTTTGGCTCGCTATCAGCGCAGCTACCCAGACAAGTCTGCCATGGGGCATTTGGATTTCTCCGACCTCGAAATACATCCACTAGGGAACTCTGCAGCCCTCGTCCTCGGCAAATGGCATTTGAAGCGAGATTCTGGCGACATCGGCGGCGTTTTCACTCTGGTCTTCCAACAGTTCCCCGACGGCTGGAAGATCATCCATGACCACACCAGCCTGGTGCAGCCCCAGAAACCATAGCCGCTCGTTTTGTTGTGAAGCGGCCACCTTCAGGTGGCCAGGGCAGCGGCGCATAACATCGTCATACTAGAAAAAAAGACGCCACCAGAAAAGCGTCCTTCTTATGGCCCAATTTATTTCAAATCTGCGAGCCTAAACTGATCCGGGTTTTATCTCCATAGCCTGCCGCACATAAACCGGGTCGCCCAGCAACGCCGTGCGCGACCCATCCTTCGCCAGCAACAAATGCGCTACGTTAATGTACCGTTCTCGAAACGCGCCCTCGCACCACGCCAGATAAAAATCCCACATTCGCTGGAATCGCTCATCGAATCCCAACTTCTGCACCTCGCCAAGCTGCTGAAAAAATCGCTCGCGCCACAGCGACAGCGTCCGCGCATAATGCATTCCAAAATTTTCCAGATTCGCCAGGCTCATCCGCGTCACCTTCGCCAGCGATCGTTGGATCTCGCTTACAAACGCCAGTTCGCTCCCTGGGAAAATATACGTTTGAATCCAGTCCACGCGCCGCCGGTATTCCGCCAGTTCGCGGTCTGGAATCGTGATCGTCTGCATCAGCATCGAACCATCGCGCGTCAGCAGGCGATCGCACGTCCTGAAGAAGTCGTCGTAGTGCGCCAGTCCCACGGCTTCAAACATTTCGATGCTGACGATCTTGTCGTACTCCCCTTCCAGCAGTCTGTAGTCCTGCATCACCAGTTTCACGCTGCCCGGGGTCACATCGCTCTTCGCGATCCGCTCGCTGGCCGCCTGAAATTGCGCCGGGCTGATCGTCACGCCGGTCACATGCGCGCCGTAGTTTCTGGCCGCATGCACCGCAAACGCGCCCCATCCGCACCCAATCTCCAGCACCCGCTCACCCGGTTCGAGCTGCAGCTTCCGGCAGATCAGATCCATTTTGCGGATCTGCGCCTCTTCCAGCGATTCTTCCTGCCTCTGAAAATAGCCCGACGAATACATCATCTTCTCGTCCAGAAACAACTTGTAGAAGTCATTTCCGAGATCGTAGTGCGCCCGGATATTCTCCCTGCTCCCCGTAACGCTGTTGTCCCTGCGCTTGTGCTGCCATCGGAACGCCATCCGTCGTAGCGCAGACAGCGCCTTGTTCTTCGAATCGAACAGCCGCAGATTCCGTGTCACTACCCGCACCAGCGACACCATGTCTGGCGAAGTCCAGTCGCCATCCATGTACGATTCCCCGATCCCCACGTCCGCTCCCATGGCCGCGCGCAGGAAAAATCGCTCGTCATGGATCACCGCCATCGCCTTCAGCGCCGCGTGGGGATCGCCGAACGTGTAGGTCTTTTCCGGGCAGACCAGTTCCAGGCATCCGCCTTCTATCCCCTGCAATGCCGCGAAGAACTTGTTCTTCGCGTAATTCTCGATCCAGCGCTTCATCCGATCACGTGTCCTTTCGAGCCGGCCGGCACTCGTGCGCGTTCGAGCTTCGGCCGGTGTCTAAACACTGGAACCCCCTTCATCCACAACCGCAATGCTTGCCAGTGAATCCCCGCGATGACCCTGACCGTCATCAACGGAAACGCCGTGAGCACTTTCATCAACTCCTTCGCTTCCCACGGCCTTCGCTCCAACTGCAGCGTCGCGTCAAAATTTGGCTTTCCCTCCGCCAGTGTGCTCATATGCGCCACCAACTGCTCTCCCGGCTCTGTGAAAATCCAGTCGTACGTCATCTCCATTCCCTGAAAAGGTGACACGTGCAGCTCTTTCCTCGTCTTGAAGCGCTTTGCTGCTACGTTCGGCAGTTCGTTACTCTCGTTCAGCCAATAATTGTGCGACTCGCCAAATGTGTTGTTCACTTCGCTGAGCATCATCTCCAACTGTCCAGCCTCGTTGTAGCAATAGAAAAACGAAACCGGATTGAATACGTAACCGAGATACCGCAGATGGGTGAGGACAAAAATTTTGCCGCCCGGCAACCTCACTCCTTCACGCTTCGCATCCTCTTTTAGCCGTTCACGCAATGATTTCTTCGCGTCGCCAAAATGATCCCGCTCGTCGTAACTCGTCCAGTTCCACCGGTTGTACGAACTGAACTTCGACATCTTCATCAATTCTGGCAATCGATCGATATCCAGAAACGCCATGTACACCGGATAGCTGAACGCATGTTCCTTCGGCGTAAATCTCCGGTGCCGCAATTTTCCGACGTACAGTGCCGATTCCATTCTCTTAAACCTGGATTCCCTGAGAATTCACTACGCGCAATGCCGAATTCACGCCGTCCTCGTGAAATCCATAAATCCAGTATGCTCCACAGTAGTGCGTTCGCTTCACTCCGCTGACTTCGCTCCACCGCTTCTGCGCGGCAATCGCTTCCACCGTATACAACGGGTGGTGGTACACAAACTTCCGAATCACCTTCTCAGGCCGGATCTGCGCGTTTGCATTCAGCGTCACGCAGTAATTCTCTTTTACTCTCAACGGTTGCAGCCGGTTCATGTGATACGTCATCGTCACCGGACTGCTCCCGTTTCTCTCGTCCATATGCAGCAGGTAATTCCATGATGCCCGCGCCGCTTCTCGCTCCGGCAGCAGATTCTCATCCGTATGCAGCGCCACATCATTGCGGCTCGTCTGAAACGCTCCCAGCACTTCCTTCTCCTGCACCGTAGGTTCGTCCAGTAACGGCAGCGCCTGGTCGCCGTGCGTCGCAAACACCACTTCATCAAAGTGCATCGCAGGCCGCTCCCCCACAAATCGGATCGTCACTCCCTGTTCATTCCGCGCCACTCCGCGAATTTGCGCTCCCAGATAAATCCGCTCACGCAGTGGCCTCGTAATCGGCGCAATGTATCTACTGCAGCCTCCCGGAATTGTCTTCCATTGCGCCTGTTCGGTAATCGTCAGAAAACGGTGGTTGTCGAAAAATCGAATCAGCGTCGCCGCCGGAAACTCATTAACCGCTTTTGGTGCGCAAGACCACACTGCTGCTGCCATCGGGATCAAGTACAATTCTCGAAATTCCTGGCTGAATTCTTTTGCGTCCAGAAAATCTCCCAGCGTCAACCCTTCCCACTCCGGCTTTCCCAGCACTTCCGTGGCTTCGCGGTTGAATCTCTTGATTTCTCCAAATAATTTCCACGGCTTCGCTTTCAGTACATTTCGTTTTTGCGCAAAAAAACCGCGAAGGCCCCGGCTCGAATATTCATATCCCGTCTTACGGCAACTCACAGCAAACGACATGTCTGAGTTCGTTCTAGGAATATTCAGCTCCCCCAGCAATCGCACCAGGTTGGGATACGTCAGATCGTTATGCACGATGAAGCCCGTGTCCACGGCCAGCGGCCCGGCGCTTGATTCCACCGTAACCGTGTGCGTGTGCCCCCCAAGCCGTGCCTCCTTTTCAAACAGAGAGACTTCGTGCTTCCGGCTCAGGTAGTACGCAGCCGTTAACCCGGCTATTCCCGACCCTATGACCGCAATTTTCTTCACGAACCTACCTGCATTCTATTCTCTGATTGTTGCGGGCGTCTGTGAATTGGATTCTCTCCGCGGCATTTGGTGACTTTCTCACCAGGAAAGAATCACTCCAATTCTTTCTCGGCTTCTGGCCTATCCAAACACCAATACCCTGTAAATTAGTCCCGATTTGGAGCTTTCTGAGCACTCATTCCTCAGGAAAAATCCAATTCAGTTCCTGCGAGCGTACTCTCCCCAGCGTGTGACCTGAACTGGCCTTTCGCATCACACTAGGTATACGCTCAGAGGCTGCTGTTTGGATTTCATTCCTCAGGGCGAATCGTGGAGCCAGTGTTCACGGGCGTGTTAGACGCCTCTAACGCACATTCGGCGGAGACTTATCGACGTGAAGCTTTTTCTGAAGCTACTTTTTGGTTTTATTTTCATTTTCATGGTCGTCATGACCATCCGCAACAGCCTTCTGGTCCCCATCTGGCAGGCCTCCTTCACCGGCAATGTCTGGGCTTGGGCCACGCTGTACGATGCCTATTTCGGCTTCATCACCTTCTTCTGTTGGGTTGCCTGGCGCGAACGCTCCCTCGCCGTCAAAATCATCTGGTTCATCCTCATTCTGTTACTCGGTAATATCGCGATGTCCTTCTACGTCTTGCTCCAGCTCTTCGCCGTGAAGTCTCAAGATTCCGTGTCCGCTCTCTTTCGCCAGAAGGCCGCATGAAGCATGGCTTCGTCTATCGCCGTTTGGTTCAGCCCTTGCTCGATCTTCTCAAGCAAGGGGTAACGCCAGAGAAGCTCGCCCTCAGCGTCGCCCTCGGGGCCGTCTTCGGCATTTTTCCTGCTCTGGGCTGGACCACCGCGCTCTGCGCGCTCATCGCCTTCTTCTGGCGGCTGAATCTTACCGCCATTCAGATCGTCAACTACTTCATGTATCCGCTTCAGATCGCCCTCATCCTTCCCTTCTACCGTCTTGGCGAAAAGCTCTTTCGAGCGCCCCATCTTCCCATCGCCGTCGCGCAAATTTACTCCATGGCGCACAACAATCTTTGGGGCGCTATCAAGTTCCTCTGGAGCACCACTTGGCACGCCATGGTTGTCTGGGTGCTTCTCGCTCCCTTCCTCACGGTAATTCTTTACGCGTTGCTCGCTCCGCTGTTCCGCCGCGTGCTTCGCCGCCAGAGAGTCTCTCTTCCAAACGCCGAGGTCGAAGCCGCCTAATGTTCCATCAAGCTCTGTCTCTTGTGGCCATCGGAGCCATAATCGTCGCCGTCATGATGCTCTTGCTCTGGATCATTCATCTCCTGATTCGCAATGCTGCCATCGTCGACGTCGGTTGGGCTGCAGGCCTGGGCTTCCTCGCGCTCTATTATTCCTGCGCGGCTCCCGGTTACTCGATTCGCAAATATGTGATTGCCGCCATGGCCGCTCTCTGGAGTTTCCGACTGGCCTCCTACCTTCTCTTCGCTCGCGTCCTCGGACATCCCGAGGAAGGTCGTTACGTTCAGCTCCGCCAGGACTGGAAGACCAGTCTCCCTCTGCGCTTCTTTTTCTTCTTCCAGTTTCAAGCCCTCCTCGATCTTGTTCTCTCTCTCCCCTTCTTGCTGGCGTGTCTGAACACAAAATCTCCCCTTGGTGTTTTCGAATATCTAGGCGCTTCCCTCTGGCTCGTTGGCATCCTTGGCGAAGCCACTGCCGACGAGCAACTCAACGCCTTCAAGAAAAACCCTGCCAATAAAGGTAAAACGTGCCGCACAGGTCTCTGGAACTATTCTCGCCACCCCAACTATTTTTTCGAATGGACCATCTGGGTGGGTTACGCGGTCTTTTGCATCGCCGCTCCTTGGGGTTGGCTCGGCTTCCTATCCCCCGCGCTGATTCTCTATTTCCTTCTTCGCCTAACGGGCATCCCCGCCACAGAAGCCCAAGCTCTGCGCAGCAAGGGCGATGAATATCGCGAATATCAGCGCACCACCAGCGCCTTCATTCCCTGGTTTCCGAAGAAGGGGCACGCATGACCACCGCCCCGCACCAATCGCCCTCGCCCGGCACACCATCCCATGCTCAGTGGATGCTTTCCGCGCAGGAGCATCCCGGCAAACGCTTTTGGTACGAAGCGCCTCTAGAAAGCGGATTGCTGCCAGACTTCCTCATCCGCGCTTTCATCCGTCGCATGCTACGCGACCGGCTTCGTGAAGAAGATCGTGGTTCCGACTCCGCCAATCGCGCGCAACTCTTATCCTTCGTCGAACGCATGAAGCAAAGCCCCATCGCCCTGCGCACCGATTCCGCTAACGCGCAGCACTACGAAGTTCCCGCCGCCTTTTTCCAGAAGACGCTAGGTCCGCGCCTCAAATACAGTTCCGCACTTTATGGCGAAAATTGCCGTTCACTCGCAGACGCGGAAGATGCCATGCTGCAACTCACCTGCGAACGCGCGCAGTTGGTCGACGGTCAGGACCTTCTCGAACTAGGTTGTGGCTGGGGATCACTCACGCTCTGGATGGCCGAACGCTATCCCAACTCCCGCATCACCGGTGTATCCAACTCTGCTTCGCAACGCGAATTCATTCTTTCCCGCGCCGCCGAGCGCGGTCTCCTCAACATCCAGATCCTGACCTCCGACATGGACGAGTTCGCCGCTCCCTCCACCTACGATCGCATTGTATCCATCGAGATGTTCGAGCATATGCGCAATTGGGACGCGCTTCTCACCAACATTTCCACATGGCTCCGCCCCAACGGAAAGCTCTTCATCCACATCTTCACGCACAAACAATTCGCGTACCCCTTCGAAGTCCGAGACGCTGGCGACTGGATGGCCCAGCACTTTTTTACCGGTGGCATGATGCCCAGCGACGATTTGCTCACTCATTTCAAAACGCACCTTGGCGTGCAGCAACACTGGCAGTTTCCCGGCACACACTACCAGAAAACCAGCGAAGCGTGGCTTCGCAACATGGACACCGCCAAACCTGAATTGTTTCCGTTGTTCGCCGCCACTTACGGTACAAACCAAGCCAAACGCTGGTGGATTCGCTGGCGCATTTTCTTCATGGCCTGCGCCGAGCTCTGGGGCTATCGCTCCGGCACCGAGTGGATCGTCTCCCACTACCTTCTAGCCAAGCCTTGATATCTCTCCCGTAGGGGCCATATTACGGCACTATCCTGCCTTGCTCTTCCTATCGCGGGCTTTCTGCCGGATATTTGCTGCCTTATCCTGCGCTCAGGTTTCTCTTCGTGGCACGGCCGTTCCTGTCTGTGCTTTTGCCCAACTCTCTTGCTGGGGTCCAGGATTTCTGGGCCTCCTGTCCGGAACATCTTTCCGCGATTCTGCGCTCTTCTCCGCTACAGAATCTCCAAAATCTCCTCATACCTCTTGAACGGCGGTATCAAATACGCTCCCGCAATCTCCGTCCGCGCCCACTTCAACATATCCCTCGCCACTTCAAATCCGCGTTCTCGCGCCGATGCCCCCGCTACTTCCATCGACTTCAACAAGGGCTCAGGAATCATGATTCCTGGTACCTCATTGTTTAATCGCAATGCCTGCTTGTAACTGTTCAGCGGCCACACACCGATCATCACCGGAATCGCGGGCTTCCCGCCCAGTTTTTTCAGAAATCCGTGCCAGTGCTCCGGATCGAACAACGGCTGCGTCATTGCAAAGTGCGCGCCGGCCTCCACCTTCGCGTGGAACCGCGCAATCTCGCTGTCTAGGTCGTCCGCCACCGGATTCAGCGCCACGCCAATCGTGAAATTCGTCTGCCCGCCCAGCGTTTTCCCGGCCCAGTCCGTCCCCTGATTCAACCGGTGCAGAATTTTCACCAGCCCCACCGAATCCACTTCGTAGACGCCGCTGGTTTCCGGGTAATCGCCCACGGACGGTGGATCTCCCGTGATCGCCAGCACATTGCGCACGCCACCCACCGTCCACGCCCCCAGCAGCATTGCTTGCAGCCCGATAATATTTTGGTCTCGCGTCGTCAAGTGCGGCACCGTCTCCACGCCGCGGGCCTCCAATGCTCCTGCCACGATCAGCGCGTCCATTCCTACCCGGGCCATGGCCCCGCTGTTGATGTCGATGGCATCCACCTTTCCCGATGCCATCACCTTGTCGACTTGCTCGTAAATCCGATCCAGTGCGATTCCCTTCGGCGGATCGATTTCCACGCACACCGTGAACTCTTTTTTCTGCAACTTCTTCCAGAAATTGCTCTCCGGATCCTTCTCCTGCACCGGCGAAGCCAGCTGCGTTTTCGCCACGACGACCGAGGCATGGTGCGCCTCCACCGGCCTCAGCGATTTCACAGCCTCCACCATCGCCTTGATATGCGCCGGCGTCGTCCCGCAACAACCACCTAATAACCGCACGCCTACTTCGGCCGCATCCCGTGCAAACGACGCAAAATATTCCGGCGAAGATTTCGGGTAAACGATGCGATCGCCTTCCTTCTTCGGAAAACCCGTGTTGGGCATTCCGCTGACGTGGATCTCACCCGCGTTCGTTAGTTCCTGCAATATCGGCAGCAGTGACTGCGGCCCAAGCGTGCAATTCGCTCCGATCACCTGCACGTTTTTGTCTTTCAGCATGGTGGCCGCCAGAAACGGCCGCACATCCCCGTATGTCGTGCCTTCTTCCGAATAGGTAAGCTGTGCCACGATCGGCAATCCCGAAAACGACCGAATCGCGTCAATCGCCAGCATCAACTCCTCAATGTATGAAAATGTTTCCAGTATGAAGATATCCACGCCGCGTTCTTCCAGCGCCAGCGCCTGTTCGTGAAATACCGATAGAATCTCTTCCGGCTCCGGATGCCGCGCCTGCACGCCAATTCCCAGCGGCCCGATTGATCCCGCAATAATCACTTCGCGCGCCGCTGATTCACGTGCTTCTCTCGCAATTTTTACGCCGCGGCCATTCAACTTCTGCACGTCATCGCCTAGCCCTAGAGGTTCCAGCTTGAACCGGTTCGCGCCGAATGTATTTGTCTCTATGATCTGCGCCCCGGCCTCGATGTACGCCTGGTGCACGCGAAATACCGCTTCCGGCTCCGTCAAGTTCAGTTCATCGAAGCAGCGTACCGCTCCCACCGATTCATACAGCAGCGATCCCATCGCCCCGTCGGCGATCAGAATCGAATTCTTCAACCGTTCATTAAAATCCGATATCTTCACGAATTATCTTCCTGTTCTCTGCACGCCCTGCGCAGTGGGCAACCGAATATCAAACCATTAGTGATTTTTAGGGGGTCGGAGCTTCAGCTCCGATTTTTAAAGGCCCATCGACCTGGGCTTTAGCCCCTCAGGACTCTTGTCTCAAAACGAATGCTATGGGTAAGTTCGCCTCTACCGCTTCTGCTCCATCAAGCTAGCCACCGTGCTCATCAAATCGTATTTCGTTAAGATCTCAAATTTTGATTCGCCCATCTCTACAAATACCGCCGGATCCCCGTGACTGAACATGTACGTTATGCGCTCAACCGGTGCGCTCTTCTGAATCATCGGCATCGGCTTGCTCATTACTTCCCGTGACCGTCAGTTTTCTTAAATCTTTTCCCTGCAACGCCAGCATCAAAATCTGATCTTCGGACACCGTTCCAATCGGCGTATTTTCTTCAAACACCGGTATCTGCGAAATATCCTGCTCTTGCATCGTTTTCAACGCATGAAACACCGTCTGGTATGGCCGCACAATCACGAGTTCTCTGACCTTGCCCAACTGCTTCTTTGCGTTCACCACTTCTTCCGCCGTGATCGGCACACTCGATTCCGTATAGCCGCGCTCGCGCATCCACTCTTCGTTGTACACCTTGCTCAAATACCGCATCCCGGTGTCCGGCAACAGCGCCACGATGTATGCATCCGGCCCCAACTCTTTCGCCAGTCGCAGCGTCGCGGAAAGGCATCCGCCTCCGGATCCGCCGGTAAAAAGTCCTTCCATCTTGGCCAGTCGCCGCGCCACCACAAAACATTCTTCGTCGTTCACCTGGATCACATCGTCCAGAATCTGCATATCCATGGTCGTCGGAAAGAAATCTTCGCCGATTCCTTCCACCACATACGTCTGCGCCTTGACGATCTTTCCCGTCTTGTGAAAGTCGTAGTAAAGCGATCCCTCGGGATCGACTCCCACAATCTTCACCTTCGGGTTTTTCTCTTTTAGATATTTCCCAACGCCGCTGATCGTTCCGCCGGTTCCCATTCCGCACACAAAATGCGTGATCTTTCCTTCGGAGTCCTCCCAGATTTCCGGCCCCGTAGTCTGGTAATGCGCTTCGGGATTGCTCGGATTGTCATACTGGTTTGGATAGTAGGAATTCGGGATCTCACGGGCCAATTTCTTCGCCACGCTGTAATAACTCCGCGGATCTTCGGGTTCCACGGCCGTCGGACATACAATCACTTCCGCGCCCAGTGCCTTCAGCAAATCCACTTTCTCTTTCGACTGTTTGTCCGTCGTCGTAAAAACGCATTTGTAGCCGCGCACCGCCGCCACCAGCGCAAGACCCATCCCGGTATTTCCCGAAGTTCCTTCAATGATCGTGCCGCCCGGCTTCAGCAAGCCCTTCTTTTCGGCTTCATCGATCATCGTGATGCCGATGCGGTCTTTCACCGACCCGCCTGGATTCAGCATCTCTGCCTTGATCCAGATCTGCGGTTTCAAGTCCTTGCTCATCCGGTTCAGCCGGATCAGTGGCGTGCGGCCTACAGCTTCAAGAATATTGTTGCAGCGCATTTGCCTTCTCTTGGGCGATGCCTAACCTGGAATAGCCTATGGCATACTTGTTTTCAGTTTAACACGCAGGTGAAAAACGCAGTAAAACGCCACCTTGAGAGGACCTATATGCCACGCCAGAACTTCGCCACCGGCACTCCCTGGGAACCCATCGTCGGTTATTCCCGTGCCGTGCGCCTTGGCAACCACATCAGCGTCTCCGGCACCACCGCCACTGGCCCCGACGGCAAAATCGTCGGCATCGGCGATCCTTACGCTCAAACCGTCCAGATCATTCGCAATATCGAAGCTGCGCTCGCCCGTGCTGGCGCCAGTCTGAAAGATGTCATTCGCACGCGGATCTTCGTCACCAACATTGCCGAGTGGGAGAAGATCGGCCGTGCCCACGGTGAATTTTTCAAGGACATCCGCCCCGCCACTTCCATGGTCGAAGTCAGCAAACTCATCTCTCCCGAAATCCTCATCGAAATCGAAGCCGACGCCATCTTGGAAAGTTGATCTGTAGCGGCCCCCTTCAGGTGGCCATCGAGCCTTCGAAAACAAAAAGGCCCGCCTTTTTAGACGGGCCCTCCGCACCTTACTCCCAACATTTTCTACCAGTGTGCGCGTATCCGGTACCGCAACACCGACTCCCCATTCGCCTTCACCGGCACTTCAAACCGCGCGGCAAATGCCGCCGTCTTGTCGTATTTAAAACTCGACGACAGCATCTCCCAGTCCCCGCCAATTGGCTCGTTGACTTCCACGGTCACCGCCGAATCTTTATGGTTCCGGATTTTGATTTCGAACTCCATTTCCCACGTCCGGCTGCCCAGTGCCTTGTAATCCGTCTGTTTCCGCTCGGAAACCACGTCGAACGCATTCCCAATCTTCACATTCAGGAATTCGTCCTTCGGCGTGTGGTCAATGCGATCTTCTCCCACAAACAGCACGCCGCCCTTGGAATCCTTCTGGTACACCCGCAGATTTCCCGCTGGCAGCGGAATGCCCAGTCCGGCCTTCTCTTCATTCTTGAATTTGTAGTACACCATCACCTGATCCTTGATCGGTGACCCTGGATTTTGCGCATTGTGATAATAGAAATTCTGCCCGTTCACGATGAACAACTTTTCGACCGGCACTCCACTGCCCTGCAACAAGCTGATCTGCTTCGTCTCTTTATCCTCAACCGAAGTCTTTCGCCCCAGTGAATACAAATGATATTCGCTGAAGTTTTCCTGCTGGAATTGAGCCGGCGCGGCCGCCATCGACTTCATCGCCATCCTATCCATCGCCTCATTTCTCCCAGAGGCCTCTGGAATGCGGTTCAAATCGCCAGCCACCAGTTGCAACTTCGCATTGTGAAACGCCGTCCCTGAATTATTTACCACTGTCACCCAACCATCCAGGTCCGCGCTTTTGTCATCCCGCGCTACCGTCAGCACATAATCCGAGTTCCAATTCAGATTCGTCGCCAGATAGGAAGTCTCTATCTTCTGCTTCGCTGCACCAGAATTTTCCAGCGACATCAGCAGGGTAGGCCGGTCGTACAAATTCGCCGGCACTCCCGGGAACCGGTAACTCTCCGCGTACAGCCCCGTCACAATGTCATTCCCGATCTTCCACACCGGACCGTTATTATTCGCCAGCAGCGTCGCCTTCACTTCCTCGCGCTTCGTCGTGCCATTCTCCATGTACGACCGGACCAGCGTCACTTCCTTGCCCACGTACTTGTTCAAAAGTTTCGCGGGCTCCAGCAAGTCATACTCATAGTTCTGCTCGATCACGCCAACCTTCTCCGGCTCCGACAGCGAACGAAAATGTACTGTCGCGGGATTTACCGTCGCCGCAATGTCCATGAATTTCAGCCGGAAACCGCCGCTGGGTATCTGCAATTGCCGCACGTCTCGCACCAGCGCTATGTTGGAGTTGTATACCGTGACCGCCAGTTCCGTCTGGTCATTCAGCGTGGTGGCCTGATCAGACTCTGCCCGCGCCGTTTCCCTCTCCTGCGGGCTCGCTTTTCTCTCCGCCTGATAAGCCGGTACGAATGTCGCGGCTCCCGCCAGTGTTATGGCCGCCGCTGCGCCTGCCCATCGCAATCCCTTGCTCTTTGCCGTTCCCGAAGTCTTCATGGAACCACCTCTCCTTGAATTTGCCTTCGGGATTAGAACGGCGCCAGCGATATTTCTTGCAGTGGAGTTTATTCGTTAGCCGCGGTCGTCCAGGTAACGCCGCCATCTGCAGTTTCAAAGCCCCTGCGATTCGCTACATCCCAGATGCTGGAGTGTCTCGCGTCCACCGCGTGCACCCCGCCCAGATCTTCCTGTATTGGCGAAACAATCCGCGCCCAGTGGTTCCCGCCATCCGTCGTCAACAATATTGTTCCCGCTTTGCCCACAATCCAGCACACACTTTCCGATGGCGCCGACCCGCTCTTCAATTCGGTCAGCACTCCGCTCGTCTGCAAACTCCACAACTTTCCGCCCGTTGTGGTCGCTTCGATCATCCCCGCAGATCCCAGCCTCCATGCATGCTTCCCATCCGGCGCCAGGATCATGCGCGGGTCCGTTGCGGCAATCTTTCGCAATCCGTTCACATTCGTTGAATAGAGCATTGCGTGCGGCGCTGGCCTGTTTGCTTGATTCGCCGCGGCCTCTGCTGGTGCTGCCCCGCCCACAGAACTGGCTTGGTCTGCTGAACTCTCGTTCTCTTTCTTTGCTCCCGGAACCGCTGGTGCGGCAACTGCATTGGTGACCCTTGCACTGGGCGGGGGAGCACTTGCAGCCGGTGCCGCAGCCTTCGCTCTCGCGGCGTCCAACTCCGCGACCATCTGTTGCTCCGCACGCACTCGTTCTGGTGATGCCGGTTTTGTTTCCACTCCCGGAGAAACCACTCCGTCATTCTTCGCCGTCAAATGCTGTTCACTCTCAATGGCACCCAATTCCACGTCCTGATTCGGCGCTTGACCGTTCACCTCTGGTGCCGGCCCCGCCTGGTTCTTCCCTACGATCGCAGTTTTCCCGGCAAGTGTCGGGGCGTCTTTGTGTGGCTCCGCCGATTCTTCGCGCTTGGGCGTTTGTAAATCAACTCTGTGCTTCTCCACCGATTCTGCCGTCTCGCGGTTTTGTGCCACTTCCATCGTGGTCACTGGAGCCACCACTTTGCGTTCTCGTACCGCCACAAACAGCAGCAACCCCGCGGCCAGTGCTCCTATGGGAGCCATCCATTTCCACGACGATCGCGCAATAGCTGTATTCGGTGCAGCCTCCATCGGCCTCGCAGCTATGGCGGCCTCTGGCAAGGCTTCCTCATCTTGTTGGAGTGATTCTCCCCGCATCGCTCGGTGTGCCTTGGGCAGATTCGCAGCATACCCAAAGAACATCTCGCGGTTTCCCGCCTTCTGCTCTTCCCAATCGTGTGCCGCAATCGTGTCGGTCTGCTCCACCAGAGCTAGTGTTTCCTGGCAACGCCGACATTCGCCAATGTGTTCCTTCCACTTCGCCATCTCTTCTAAGGAGAGCGTTCGTTCGTGATAAGCCGCCAAGATTTCCGCATCCGGACATGCCGCATCCATCGACTTCTCGCGCATGTGCCGTTGCAGCGCCCGCTCAAATTCACGCTCGCGTTCGTCAGACGGCATGGCTTGCTCCCTCCTTAGAACGTCCGCAATCTCTTTTCTTGCACACTCTCACGAAGTTCCCTTTCTGTCCTCTCCTGCTTTTCCTGTATCTTGTTCCGGAAACATTTTCCGGAAATCAATGGGCGCGTCTTCCGCGGCATACTGCAGGCACAACGCCGTTTCCGCGTCGCTCAACGATTGATTGCACCGCAGATGAGCTTCCACCGCCGCGCGCAGTTCCCGCCGCACGCGCTCCAGATTTCGTGAAACGCTGGACTCGTGTTCCCCAACTTTTCGTCCGATCTCGGCGAGTGTCATTTGCCTTGCATAATAGAGTTCCAGACGTTGCCGGTCCTCCTTCGTCAGTGACGCCAGACACGCTTCCAGGGCGGTCACAAACAAACCTACGTACCTGTCACGATGCGGGTCCAGATTCGGCTTTACCGATTTCTCCCGCTCTACAACAGATGGCTTCTGCTCTCCATCCTCGCCCTCGAGGGTCTCCCACTTTCGACTCTCTCGCAGTCGATCGATGTGCCGCTGTGCCAAAATGGTGCGCAGCCACGTCTTCAGCGAACTCCGTCCATGGAAATACCGAAACAGCGATTGTTCGCCGCGCTTCCCATCCGCTAACCCGTACAACTCTGCGAACAGCGAATCTGCCAACTCCTTCGCGTCGGTTCCTGCCCGGCTGTTTCTTGTGATTGCTCCGGCCGAAGCCCTTAGGTATCCGCGGTATTCCCGCACGAAACATTCCCATGCAGCGTCCGACCCAGCCATGCACGCGCATGCCAAAGCCAGGTCTTCTATATATAAAGTCTGCAGGTATTCTTCGAGGCGTTCCGGTGTGCAACCCCCGTCAACAAAGCGTTTCCGAACGCTTCGTTCCAGGCCCACCGTAAATTGCGAGACGGACAATTCCCAATTTTCCGCCCCGGATTGCGCGTACAACGAACCTACCAATTCCCCTGCTCGGGCGAGCAAGGTGGCTGGATCGTGAGGCGGATTTTCACTTGGCGGGCGGGGCATTCTTTTCCTGTCCCCTACACTAAACTCTCTATTTCCATACCCCTAACGGTCCCCTACATTCGACCAACGCTTAGGTATCTCTGTGCATCCTACAGGGTACCTTACGGGAGTCAACCTTGGCGAAATCAACTGATACCGTTCCCCAGTAATGCGGTATCCTAGTAGTCTGTTGCGCTATCCCGCCCCGCAACGAAATTCGCCTCGGCGGGTTCATTCCCGTGAATGTAGGCGTGTGAGGGTGCACTCGCTAAGACATTAGCGATTACGCGACGTTAGTACGAAAGTCCTATTCGGGCACTTTCTCTCCCCAAGTACTCTCGTACTGGTAATTCACACGTTCTATCGTACGAAAACAGTTCGATTCTC
The DNA here is from genome assembly GCA_963782755.1 of Candidatus Acidiferrales bacterium. Taxonomy (GTDB): domain Bacteria; phylum Acidobacteriota; class Terriglobia; order Acidiferrales; family UBA7541; genus Acidiferrum. Next base: position 10,358 of record CAWAKR010000012.1, on the reverse strand, counting down.
TGGGATCGCGCTGAGGATGAATATTCTGCCAGAGGCGGTAAAAGCGGATGACCACAATGATCGCAGATCCACCATCGAGCAATTCGCTTGGCGTAGGGTTCGACCCTCGCCGCAGCCGCTCAAACCCCGACGCCTGGAAACAGCATATGGGCACCAGAGCGGTACCCGCGCGCCTTGCGTTGCTTCCCGAATCAAAGCCTCGCTGGAACTGGCTCGGCATCAGCGCCATCGTCCAGCTATCCTTGCTCGCCGCGTTGATCATCGTTCCTCTGCTCTATCCGGATCAGATGAAAACCGGTCTGAAGTTCATCAACATTTCCATGACAACTCCAGTCACCGAAGTTCCCGTGGCTCCTCCTCCACCGCCTCCGCCAAAGGTCAAGGCGGTTGTCACCCCCAAGGTCGAGGTCAAGCCGGAAGTTGTGGAGCCTGTGAAGCTCAATCCACAACAGCCACACATTTTCTCGAACCTCGCCCCCAAAGTGGTTCAGCCCAAGGTGGAAAAGGTCGAAGTCAAAGTTCCCGGATATGACACCGGTCTTCGAACAGGCCAAGATCGACGTCAAGGATAATGGTCCGAAGCGTCCCAAAGACGACGTGAAGGTCGGCCTCATCGGTTCCGGCAGCGCTGCTCCGGCCACCGTCAACGCACCTGTCTCAAAGGTTCAGACCGGCGGCTTCGGTGATCCAAATGGCATTCCCGGCAAAGGTGATCCGAATCATGCCACCAACGCCAACCGCCTCGGTTCTCCCGCTCTTCCCGGCGGCGAAGGTTATGGCAATGGCACCGGCGGCAAAGAAGGTATTCGCGGCACGGTAGCAAGCACGTGGCTTTGGGAATGGCACCGCCACTCCTCCTGCAGGAGGAGGCGGCAAAAAAGGTACTGTAGTCGCCAGCGGCTTTGGTGAAGTTGCCACCGGAGAACCTGTCAAGAAGAAGACACAAGCCGGTGGTCCCGCAGACACTCCTGTTCAACTTTTGGACAAGCCCAAACCCGAGTACACCGCCGAAGGGCGTAGTCTCAAGATTGAAGGCGACGTGGTCATCGACCTCGTTTTCCTTGCGAACGGCACCGTTCAGATTAATCGCGTCGTCAGTGGCCTTGGCCATGGCCTCGACGAAGCGGCAACGCGCGCTGCGCAAAGCATCCGTTTCAAGCCGGCTCTTCGTCAAAGTGAGCCGGTCGACTTTCCGGCCCGCGTACGAATTGAATTCCGGCTGGCTTACTGAGGGAGAATGAACATGCGAAAGCTGTATAAACACATCCTGACCCTGGCGCTCTCCGCATCCGTCAGCGCAGCGGCCCTGGCGGCACCTACGCCTGCACCAACTCCGGCGCCGGACCAGCCACGGACCCCGGATCAGGTCATCGATCGTTTCATCAGCAACGAACAGCGGCTCTACGGCCAGATGCGCAACTACACGCCGCTCGTCGAAACCTATATTCAAAACCTGAAGCCCGACAAGGATCTCGGCCAGGTTCCAGCCGGCGACAAATATTTCCTCGGCCGCGCCAATTTTACAAAGGGTGTCACTCTCGTTCCTCTCACCGACACCGGCAGCAAGGGCAGGAAGGTTGTGGGCTCCATCGGCAATTTCTTCAGCTTTGCCATGCAGTTCCTCCCCGACGGCTTCCTGCAGATGATCTTTATCGACACCAACGGCTTCGACCGCCAGCACTACAAGTTTGATTACGTTCGCCGCGAATTCCTCGGCGAGGTTCGCTGCCTCGTTTTCGACGTCACTCCCAACGAAAAGAACAACAAGGGACGTTTCCTGGGGCGCATCTGGGTGGAAGATCAGGACTATCAGATTGTTCGCTTCAACGGCTCCTACAGCGGCAACGGCCATTCCAGCTGGTATTTTCACTTCGATAGCTGGCGCACCAACGTGCAGCCCGGCCTGTGGATGCCTGCCTTCGTCTACAGCGAAGAAAAAGATCTGCACTACGCCATTTCCAAGAAACTCGATTTCAAAGCCCAGACTCGCCTGTGGGGCTATAACCTTGGCGCCAGCGGGAAGGAACAGGAACTCAGCAAGATTCTCGTCGAAACTCCTGTCAACGACGACACCAAAACCAACAACGATCTTTCCCCCATTCAGGCGCAACGCTCCTGGGATCGCCAGGCAGAGGACAACATCACCGATCGTTTCGAGCGCATCGGCCTGATGGCCCCTAAGGGCGATGTCGACAAGGTTCTCGAGACTGTCGTCAACAACCTCGAAGTTACCAACAACATTGACGTCGATCCCGAAGTTCGCTGCCGCGTCCTGATGGTTTCTACTCTCGAATCATTCACCGTCGGCCACACCATCGTTCTCAGCCGCGGCCTCATCGACGTGCTTCCCGATGAAGCCAGCTTGGCCACCATGATCGCCCACGAACTCAGTCACGTCGTTCTGGGTCATCGCATCGATTCCCAATACGCTTTCTTCGACCAGTTAATGGTTGAGGACAAAGATACCTTCCGCCACTTCGGCTTTGCTCGCACGCCGGAAGAGGAACATCAGGCCAACGAAAAAGCCATCGCCATCCTCAACAATTCTCCTTACAAGAATCAGTTGGCTAACGCAGGGCTTTTCCTTCAGGCACTTGACGCCCGCCAGAAGGAAATTCCTAATCTCATCAGCGGACATCTCGGTAATCGTGTTCCTCAGATTAACGATCTGAAGTCCACCATGGCCATGGATCCAAAGTCGAATCCTCAGAAGATCGCCGCGCTGCCCCTCGGTGGCCGCGTCAAGATCGATCCCTGGAACGACTACCTCAGCATGATCAAGAGCAAACCCATTGGCACCGTCGCCGAACGCGAAAAGATGCCGTTCGAGGTCACTCCCTTCATGCCATACCTGATGCGCTATGGTGCGGATACCGGCAAGCCGGTTGCTGCGAGCGCCGCCGCTCCGCAGGATGTAAAACCGGGCGAGCCACCAGACCCGACCAAGCCATAATCCTCTTTCATCTCTCAAGAAAAAAGCCCCCGGCTCTCTCAGGGGGCTTTTTCTTTTGCTCTTCACTTTTTGTAGTGCCCGATCTTAAGATCGGCCAGCCTGTCTGCCGCCGTTGCCTTCCAAAGCCCGCGCGTTTGGGGGGGGAACTCAACCGCTCCTCATTAAAGCCGATCCGTCCGGCAATAACTCACTCTGCCAGCGTCTTCACAAACCGATAACTAAACTCCACACCATCATAAAAATCTTCCACGCCCACCCGCTCGTCCTTCCCGTGCGCTCGCTGATCTTCCATATCGAAAAACATGCAGGCAATCCCATACGTCGGCATTCCAGCGATCCGCAAATATTTTCCGTCCGTCGCGCCGGTCGACATCGACGGCACCACCGGAAGGCCCGGCCACATTGTCGCTAGCGTCTTCTCCAACGCCGTCGTCACCTCCGGCAGTAATGGTGAAGGAGGAACCGCGACAATTGGGATCAACTTTCCATCCGCCGTTTTCTCTGGAACCACCGTTACCTTCACCTTCGGATCGCTCGCCACTTTCTCCAGCGTCCTCCGAACCTCTTCCGGATCATCTCCCGGAAATATCCGGCAATTTACATTGGCCCGGGCCTTCTGTGGCAGCGCATTCGGCGCATGACCGCCCGAAAGCATCGTGGCCACGCACGTCGTGTGGAGCAGCGAGTTGTAATACGGGATCGCCGACAGCCGTTTTACGGCCGCAGCATCAGGCGGTTGTTTTGCAGCGTCTCGCAAATCTTCCGACAACGTTCCCGTGGTCAACGTTGCCGCATGCGCAAAATAATTTCGTGTAATGTCGCTGATCTTTACCGGAAAGGAAAAAGCCTGCACCCGCAGCAGCGCCGCGCTCAGTTCGTAAATCGCATTCTCGGCCCCAGGGACTGAACTGTGTCCGCCTGGATTGAACGTCTCGAACTGGAAGTCGGCGTAAACTTTTTCGCTGGCCTGCAAGCCCGCCAAGACCCGCTTCCCTTTCAGCTTTTCAAATTCTCCGCCGTCCAAGTTGATGCAGTATTCGGCATCGATCCAGTCCTTGTGTTCTTTCAGCAGCCAATCGACACCGTTGTAATCTCCGCCTTCTTCATCGGCCGTTAACGCCAGAATCAAGTCTCGGTCCGGCACAAACCCTTCGCGCTTCAGGCGCGAAAACGTCTCCACCAGCAGCGCATCGCCTTCTTTCATGTCCTGTGTGCCACGCCCGTAGAAATATCCGTCCTTTTCCACAAACTGAAACGGATCCGTCGTCCAGTCTTCGCGTTTTGCTTCCACCACATCGAGGTGCCCAATAAATAGAATCGGCTTCTTCTTTCCGGTCCCGCGAAATCGCGCCACCATATTTTTCTTGCGGTTGTTTGGGCCTGCCACGATTACGTCCTGCTCTGCAAATCCAGCCGCTCGTAAGCGCTTCGCCATTGCCTCCGCAGCCGCAGTCACGCTTCCCACCGAGTCCGTCGAATTAATCTCGATCAATTCCTTGAAAATACCCCGTGCTTCCTGATTGGCCGCTTCGCGATTCTGCGCCAGCGCTCCAAAACCAGCCAGCATCGATCCTGCTATCACCATTAACCAACGCCAATTTGCGCTCATTCAGTTCTCCCGGGAACGTCACAGCCTAATCGCACTCCTCTCCTGCGTCAAATCCCGCCCTGCAGGATCTTCCATATCAGGGGTGCACTACCCGTGCACCCCAAGTCCGTACAATCGGTACCCCGGGATGGGCTGTCTTGCTGTGTTCTTCAGAGTTGCTTAGACTGAATAAGTTTTCCGGGGAGGCACATCATGGGTATTTCCAGACGGCGACTGCTCCAAACTGCGGCGGCAGCGGCACTCTTTCTCAGTGGGATCGTGGTTGGCTCGATCGCCGCGCAAAAGGTTTCTGCACTGAACAAATTTGGGCAGCCGAAGACGGTGGTCCATGTTGTAGCGTACAAATTCAAGGACACCACTTCGCTGAACGATCAGCAGCAGGCCATCGCGGGGATCAAGGACATGGCAGCGAACATTCCGGGAATCAAAAATATCTGGTTGAAAACCGAGCGGAATCAGATTCGCGATTTCAGCGGCGTTTACATTATTGAATTTACCAGCGCAGAAGCCGCAGCGGATTACGCCGAAAGTCCGCTGCACGAAACGTGGCGCAAGAAGTGGGAACAACTGCGCGAGAACAGCCTGTCGTTCCAAGTCTCCAATTAGAGAGAGTTCACGCTTCGCGCGTGATGCCAAATTTTCGGCGCAGAAATGAATCCATCAGCGTGTCTGGCAAAATCCTCCGCCCGAACGACACCCATCCCGCAAGCGGCGTAACCGGGTAGCGCGCCTTTGGGTGCGGCGACTCAATGGCCTCTTGAATCACCCGCGCGCAATCTTCCGGTGTGGTTTTCGAGCCGCCACGGCCCTTGTTCGCACCTTCCCACGCACCTGAATAAATCTTCGCATAGGGCCCATTGGGAGCCGCTTCCACGTAGGGCTGCGCCAATTCCTTCGCAGTCTGCTGGAAATTTGTGACGATGTAGCCCGGCTCGATCAGAATCACTTCCACTCCGAACGGATACATTTCCAGACGCAGCGCGTTCGATAATCCTTCCAACGCATGTTTGCTGCTGCTGTACGCTCCATAAGTGGGCGGCGAAACGAGACCCGCGACGCTGCTCATCATCAGGATGCGGCCGCTTTTTCGTTCTCGCATGTGCGGCAACACCGCCTGCGTCACGCGCAGCACACCAAACAGATTCGTCTCGAATTGCTGGCGGAGATCTTCCAGTCGCAAGTCCTCTACAACCGCCATGTAGCCTATGCCCGCATTATTGATGAGCACATTGATTGCGCCGGCTCTACCCAAAACGCCTTGCACCGCGTTGTACACCGAAGCATCGTCGCAAACATCCAGCGCAATGGTCTCGAGCGGCAACTTCCTTTCCGCAGCCAGCCGATCCAACTCCTGGCGCTTCTGCTCAGAACGCCCTGCGGCAAACACACGGTAGCCGAGCTCTGCCAGCCGCACCGCCGCGGCACGACCCAATCCGTCCGTGCCGCCGGTGATCAAAACCACTTTTTGTGAACTGCTCATCGCTCCCCCACAAATGCGTCATTCTAACCGCGAACAATAGGCCCGAACAATGTCCCGGAGCAAGCAGGCCAACCGGGAAATGCTTGGCACCGTTACTTGGGCACCATCCACGGAAACCAATACGCCTGCGCATAGGCCACCAGGCTCAACAAGGCCGCCAGCAGAATGCTGTGCCAGAATGTGGCGCGCAGGATTTTGCCTTCCTCGCCAATCAATCCCACCGTAGTCACGCCAACGGCGATATTCTGCGGCGAAATCATTTTCCCGGTTACTGCGCCACTCGAATTCGTCGCTGCCAAAAGGATGGGGCTCAAATTCAATTGATGTGCCGCGGCGACCTGCAGATTTCCAAATAACAGATTGCTGGCCGTATCGCTGCCACTGAGGAAACAGGCCACCCATCCCAGATAGCTGCTGATCAGCGGGAACGCTGGACCTATCCGCGCCGCCGCTGCACCGAGTGTGTACGCCATGCCCGAGTAGTTGTAGAGATAAGCCAACCCGACGATTACCATCACCGTCAGACCCGGAATCCGCAATTGCTTGAATGACTTTTTTCCCGCGGTGAAGAAGATACCAGCCGGCACTCTGAAATAAATCGCAGTGATAATCGTAGCGACGAGAACTGCAGTCCCCGGCCCGAGAGGCTGAACTGTATACAGCGCGGCGTAGGATTTTTGATAGAGGGTAATGAGCACACCGTTGTGCAGGCCAGGAACAGGAATGATGAACTGGCCCACTGGCAGAATTTTGAAGTACGACCACAAGATCATCACGACAGAGAGAATGACCCAGGGCATCCATGCCGCAAACGATTGCTGCAAGGTTAGCGAAGAGATATTTTCCTGCTGCACCGCGGACGCTGAAGTGGTGGGACTCCAGAAGCGCAGGAAAGTGACCGTGGCTGCAATTGATACGGACGAAGCGACAATATCCGTCGCATATGGCCCCCACAAGTTGGAAACCAGGAATTGTGTCAGCGAGAACGTGGCGCCGGCAACAAGCGCGGCAGGCCAAGCGCGACGAAGGCCCTTGCCTTTGGCAACCACCCACACCAGATAAGCCGGAAGAATCAGAGAGAGGAACGGAACCTGTCGGCCCACCATGGACGAAAGTTTCCCAAGATCCAGTCCAGTCACGCCTGCCAGTGCTACTACTGGAATTCCGAGCGCGCCAAATGCAACGGGGGCGGTGTTCGCAATCAGCGAAACGATTACCGCCAACCGCGCTTGCATGCCCATTCCGACCAGCAGGCACGCTGTTAGCGCTACGGGTGCGCCGAATCCCGCACAGCCTTCGAGCAGGGCGCCGAAACAAAAGGCCACCAGAATGGCTTGAATGCAGGGATCGCCGGAAGCGTGCTCGGCCATCCAGCGTTGCAGTAACTCAAACTTTCCCGTATCTTGCGTCAGGTTGTAGAGCCACAACGCTCCAAACACGATCCAGAGAATTGGCCACAAGGCGTAGAGAAATCCGTAGGCAGAACTCCAGAGGACGAGTGTCAGCGGCATATGCCAGACAGAAATTGCCAGCAACGCCGCTGCTCCTAATCCGCAAATGGAAGAGAACAAACCGCTCCTGCGAAGGCCGCCCATCAACACCAACAAAAGAATCAGCGGAAGCACAGCGACAAGTGCCGACAAGCCGATGGAATGCAGTGGATCCAGCGGCTGCGGCCAGACTGCGGCGAAGGAAAAAATCACCGCGTCGAGTCCTTTGCACGAGAAACGTCGCGGCCATTCCTGCCCGAATTTCCGGTTTCTGCAGGCTTCATTTCATTTGGTTGAATCGTTACTGGACGTTTCGGGCGCTCGTCAACATGGAGTTGAAATATATCGGGGCGCGAATAATGGCCGACAACATCGAGATCGAATTTGCCGCGAATAATTTGCGCACGATCGAGCTCGGCGATGAGAATCGCTTCGCCATCGAAATTGGGGCCGGCCAGAAAATTGCCGAACGGATCGACGATGCAGCTACCTCCGCGCGTGACGACAGTATCGGGATCTTTGCCGTATGCGGTATCGTAATCCGCCGGAAAATCGCGACGGCGATTGAATTGATTGCAGGAAAGCACGAAACAACGCCCCTCAACAGCAATATGCCGTACTGTGGCGAGCCACGAATCACGCGAATCGGCCGTGGGCGCGCAATAAATCTCGATACCCTTCGCATACATGGCCGCCCGCAACAACGGCAGATAATTTTCCCAGCAGATCACCGCGCCGAGTTTTCCGAGCGGCGTGTCAAACACGGGAAGCGTGGAGCCATCGCCAAATCCCCAAATCAACCGCTCCGAAGCCGTGGGCATTACCTTGCGATGCTTGCCGAGATAGCTGCCATCGGGCGAAAAGAACAGCACGCAGCAATGGAGCGTGCCGCCGTCGCGCTCGACAACGCCAACGACCAGATAAAGCCTGTTCTCACGGGCGATGCCGCCCAGTTCATCCACTGCGGGGCCCGGCACATCGACGCTGCTTTCCCAGTAGCGGCGGAACTCTTCACGCCCTTTATCCGTGCGCGAACCGACCACCGCGCCGAAATCGAGGCCACGGGGATAGCCGGAGATAAACGCTTCGGGAAAAACCACCAGTTGCGCGCCCTGCCGGGCTGCGTCGCGGGCTAGGGCGTGAACTTTCTTGAGGGTCTTTTCGCGATCGAAGGTAACCGGGCGGCTTGCACTACCGCAACTTTGATTCGCTCGGCGCGCGCGGCAGATTTTTCGGACTTGGGTTTTGCTCGCTTCATATCTCAACGGCACCGAGGAATATTTCGTGCGGGCACTATACACCATACCGAAGGGTTCGCGCGCCTTGCAAAATTCTTGAGAATCGTCGCTCATGGGGTCAGAGGTTTACGGTCGGGATCAACCCAATGCGAACGTGCGGGATCCGCTTTGAGCGTGCCAGCGGAATAAAACTCGTCGAGCAGATCTTTGTTGAGCAATTCAGGATGGCGCGCAATCCATTCGGGAAAGGACAGTTCTGCAGGATCGTGCACCGCTGCCGCAGCAACCAAACGCGCCCAGGCCACTGTTGCGGTGTAGAGGAATTTCGTTGGCGCTGCAGCGTGAATCGCCAGTTTGCGGATACCTTCGAGCAGACGCTGCTCGGCGGCGGCGGGACCGACTTGGCGGACGTAGATCCAGGCCAGGCGGACGTGATCGGCGTGATGAAAATCGGCGGGCGAAAACTGCAAGGACTCAAATTGTAGACGCAATTCGTCGTCGTTCAATTGGCTGCAACCTGTGGTTGGCTCCATAGTGTGGCCCCCAACTAAAAACGTAGCTGTTGTTGGAGAAACAGGCAACAGTCGATGCATTCGGCCGGAAATTCCAGGAAGGCCAATTCGGGGGAGGGGGGAGTACCCTATTTTTCGTATCAAGGGGAAACAAAGGACTTACAGGCGAGAGTCTTGTATGAACGGGAAACAAAGGAGTTTGGGGAGAATTTGGTGCTAAAAAGCGGCGGGGAGCCGGAAGAGAGCCGGGGTTGGAGGTCCAAAGCCGGGAGTTCATGGCCCGAGGAGTTGCGGAGTGGGGCTCGCGCAGAGAACGCTGAGTTTCGCATGGGAAGAGGGTATCTGGAGCAAGGTTGTCAGACTGCGGGCGGTTTGGACGCCGGAGTATTGGGTGATGGCTTTGCAGGCTTGAAGTGGAGCTTCGAGTATTTGGTGGGGCCGTAGGGTTCTGCGAGGGCTGTGGTGATGAAATCGTAAGCAGTCCAGTTCATGAATTGAACCTGTCGTGTTCGGCAGCGAGATTTTCCCGAGCGAGTGGAGGTTCCTTGATCGGCAGCGCGGGGAGCTCATTTGCCGGCCTTGGCGGAAGTCCGCGGAGCGGGAACTTCGACGTTGGGATATTTCAGTAGAAAGCGGTGTCAATCCGCCCCTACGAGAAGCAAGAGCAGCGCCGGCATAAAAGGCGGCGCCACATGAGTAGAGGAAAGCTCGCTATGGCCGGGCAGAAGGCCGGCATCTACATTACAAGCAAGTCAAAAACGGCGATTGGGAAAAAGAAAAAGACCCTGATGCTTGGTTGCGGCATCAGGGTCTTTTAGAAAATATCCCGGCGACGACCTACGTTCCCACACAGTTGCCCGTGCAGTATCATCGGCCCGGCGAGGCTTAACTTCCGTGTTCGGGATGGGAACGGGTGTGACCCTCGCGGTATGATCACCGGAAACTCGATGAAGTTTTCTGTTCTGAGTATTTAGTTTTAAGTAAACCAAACCCGAGAAACGAAAAACTTCGAAAGCGTTACCGAAAAAAGTTTTGCATCGCTTGCGCGATGTTTGACAGCAGAAAGGTTGGCGTTT
>CAWAKR010000011.1:0-91924 GCA_963782755.1 Candidatus Acidiferrales bacterium | reverse complement strand
GATTCGGTAATGGCCGTGTGATCGCGCTAGAGGATACCATTCAAAAGGCACTTTGCATCGGTTGCAAAAACTTCGCTTGTATTGGGTTTCGTTCGATTTTTCCAGATGCTAGACATCCAGCCGATTGGAAGCGGCAACCCGGCCGTACCAGAAGCCCGAATCTTTTATCGTGCGCTTCTGGTTGCGAAAGTCCGTATAAATCAAACCATAGCGCTCGGTATGCCCCTCCGCCCATTGGAAGTTGTCGAGAAGCGTCCAGGCATGAAAGGCGCGAACGCGAGCTCCATCGGCGATGGCGCGAGCGAGTTCCGCGAGCACTTCGCGGTACCACTGGATTCGCCGCGCATCCGGTATGCGACCCTGTGCTTCTTCATCAGGGCCATCCAGATAACTGCATCCGCTCTCAGTGATTTCGATGATCGGGTGGTTGTATTCCTTTGAAATCTGGGAGACCAGGTCATACATTCCGCGCGGCCACACTTCCAAACCCGCGTCCGTCAGTGGACCCTCCGTGGGCATGGCGGCGCGGAAGCGCGTGTAAGGATCGCGTCCGCCCGGTGAATTGCTCTCAATCTCCGTGCCACTGAAATTGCCTCCACCGAGAAATCGCTCCTTGCTGGCATCCGAGACAATGCGGCGCGTGTAGTAATGAAAGCCAACCCAGTCCAGCGGCGCATAGAGCAGTTTTTCATCGCCTGCCTTGAAGCCCATCAACTCGTAGGGCGGTTCTCCGACAAACGCTTTCGGGTAGCGGCCATGCATGGCCGCTTCGAGAAAGAAGACATTATTCATGGCATGGTATCGAGCGGCGGCTGCGCGATCGTCTTCGGAGTCCGTCTTCGGGTATGCGGGAGCCATTTCATACGCGCTCCCCACTGTTGCCTGGGGAGCGGCTGCTTTGACGGCCCGCAGCGCCCCTGCCTGAGCAAGAGCTAGCGTGTGCGCTGCCTTCAAGAAATCGCTGAAGCTTGTCCGGCACGGAGGAAACGCACCCGCCGCATAGCCCATGAAGGCGATCGCCCAAGGCATGTTAAACGGTGCCCAGACCTTGATTCGATCACCGAGATGCTTGGCAAGAATGCCGGCATAATCCGCGAAGTAGTTTGCGAGATCGCGATTTGGCCAGCCGCCCCGATCTTCGAGTGCCTGTGGTAGATCCCAGTGGTACATCGTGCACCAAGGCCGGATGCCAGCCTCAAGAAGAGCATCGACGAGGCGGCTATAGTGATCGATTCCCGTCCCATTCGCGGCGCCGGTGCCGGCAGGCTGAATGCGCGGCCAGGAAATGGAGAAGCGGTAGCTCTTCTGATTGAGTTGCTTGGCCAAGGCGATGTCCTGCGGATAGCGGTGATATTGATCGCAGGCAACATCCCCGGTCACGCCTCCCCGAACCTTCCCCGTTGTGTGCGTAAATCTGTCCCATATGGATTCGCCCTTGCCATCCTCATTCCATGCGCCTTCAACCTGGTATGAGGCCGTGGCGGTGCCCCAGAGAAAGCCTTCGGGAAAACGCGACTTCTGGATTACGGAATCGGGCACCGATCCGGGAACTTGGGCTGCTGAGAGTGGCGCAGCAGCGAAGCCACAATGGCGATGCAGCACAGCGGCCGCGGCCGTGGCTAAGGAGCGAGTTGCAAATTGGCGACGGTTCATAGTCTTTCCTTTCAAACACCGATCAGAATGTTGCCCGCGGTGGACGGTAACAGCCACCAGCTGCAATATTGCTCTCGCGGATAATCGGTATTGGTCAAAGACTCCAATAAAGTCGGCAGAGATGCCTTTTGATTTCGACATGAGGGAAAGTATACAAGACTCAGAGAAATCTCAAATCGCGGTAAGTGCGCGGTGAGTCGAGAGGCTCGAGATGTTGTTCGTGGAACTTGACTTCTGCGGTGGGCGCGTTGATCAAGCCGGTCAACGCATGGAAGCGCGGCTGGATGATTACGCTTCGTCTCCACCGATCTTGCCGGATGCAGTTTCGCTCGGATAGTTGAAGAAGAGTTGATTGCCGTCGGGATCATCGACAACCAAGAGCCGGTAGCCCCACGAACCCTCCTTGACCGAAACACCCTTGGCCTCGAGTTCCGCGCGCAACGCGTCCAACGCGGCGACCGCGGCCTCGCGTGTCGCCGGCTCGACGTTCACGGAAATGAACATCAGCCCCTTGCCAATCTTCTCTGGCCACGTGTCGGCCAGGATAAGTGCGCAGCCCTGCCGGTCGACCTGTGCAACGTGCACTCTGCCGTCCTCCTCGTAGCGCCACGGGCTCGTGAAACCAAGCCGGTCAACGTAAAAGCGGAGCGAGGCCTCAACGGTCCGTAACGTGTAGGACGGGGCGCGCAAACCAGTCTGTCATAGGTTTTTTATCCTCGAGTGAAGACAACTTCTTCCTGCGTGCTGGATACTACGGCTATATTAGACGCAACAGAAGCCGCGAGAGCGAGATTCGGTTTGAGCTTCACGACAAATATCGATATGTCAGGTTACTGGTAGCATTGGGTATTAGTCTGGCCTATCAGACATGTGGAATCTTCTAGTTCACGACGATTCTAGCCGCCCACAATAGCTTTCCATCCACGGCAAACACATTGCCTAGCGATCTGCTCACATCGTGTTGCTTTGCCAGTGGGTGAATGACCATCTGCTGATTCGTCTGCCCATCCACCCACCAGATCTTTTGTTCTCCTTGTGCTTGCAATGTCTGATAAACGTCGAAAAATCCGCCTTCCGAGGAAGCACTCTTCTCCAGGTTCTGAACTGCCGGGCCAGAAAGCAGCGTGCTTCGTCGAAGGCCCTCCCACTCCTCATCTCCGGATGGCATGGGAGCGACTTGCACGAGCTCCTGTCCATCCTCCGGCATTGGCCAATTGTCCAGGATTGCTTCGCCCCGAAACAATCCGGTCAGCCTAGGCTCTGTGAAAAGTAGGTTCCCGCTCTTCGTGTCGTAGCCGTCAGTTTCATGATACCCAATAGCCACGATAGCCTCGGGGCCCGCCATTCTAAGATAGTAGGGAGGCTTGTCCGTTTGTAGTTTCGCGTCGAGCAGCGATTTCCCCGTGGTTCTCTCCACACGATGAAGACCCTTCCAATCCATATACAAGAGCGTGTCCGAACCCGGCTCCCAAACAAGATTCGTCGTATGGCCGAAAGTTTTTATCCGCCAGCGCTCCGCTCCGCTCGCCGTGTCCACCGCCGCCAACCTCTTTTCGCCGATTGCCACCGTCAAACCGTCATGCACAAGAATTCCCGTCACTTTTCCAAGATCCTCAATCGTCCAGGCCACTTCTTCTGTTTCTGGATTAATGGCCTGCACATTCTTGGACGCATAAATCAGTCGCCCATTTGCCATCTGCAGGGGCAATGGAAGAGTCCCTGACCACAAATGTTTTGCGCCGTCTTCCCACAGTACTTTTCCATTCGTCAGGTCTACGCAACCCAAGAAATGATTGCCGAAATAAATGAAAAGATGTTCGCCGAAGGCCGACACGCTGGTGGTTCCCGGAGTAAACGTCCGCGGGTACTCTTCATTCCATTGGACCTTCCCTGTCGCAAGGTCCAAACGCTCGAGTTCAAATCGGTAGGGATACGGAAGTAATCGCGCCCGACACGAATAGGAATGGAACCTGGGACGCCACGGACGCAGCCGCCTCCGCCGCCATGATCTTTTTCTGTGGCCTTCGGGACACCACGACGACCTGCCCGCTCTTGAAGATCGGGATCGCGGTCATCAGTTCATCTACGGGTGAGGTATCCCACAGCCGCTCGCCAGTCATCAAGTTCACGCAATCAGCCGCCGATCCGAACCGCTTGGCAATTCGGCGTCGTTCAGCAACAGAACTCCCATCCCAGGCACTTCCAGCACATTCGTCCCCCGTTCCGCGCCCTGGATGCCGGCAAAGGGAGCGACACCGACGCGCACGTCGGAAAGTTCCCACAGTACCTTCCCGTCTTTTCCATCCAACGCCGTCAAGGACTTTCCCGACTTGACCAGCAAAATTCCGGGCGAAGTTCGCACGTACCACGAAACACTCTTCGCGAATTCCTTTTTCCAATTGAACACTAGCTTCTGTGCAAATGCGGAGCCTCCGAGCAGCAGCCAAATTCCCAAGTAGGCAGCACAAATTGCTCCCACACGCCGATTCATAAATTCTCCCGAATGAATGGATCTGGAAAATCCGTCGTTGGCGCTGATACTAACATGAGTGACTTTGTGGCCGCACCGGAACAGGCTTAAGGCCACCGAATCCGCTGCGTTGGCTGCCTGGGCAGTACAAGGCTCGCCCAGTCGGCAAGCCGGACAAGATCCGTATTCTACTCCATTTAGTGATCACCGCTTTAGATCGGGCGGCGGGTCATGAACGCGTATCCTGAAATGAAAAACTCCGCTACTCGCAGCGCAGCGAGACCATGGGATCAATTCGAGTGGCGCGTCTCGCGGGAATATAACTCGCTAGCAGCGCGATCAAGAAAAGCAGCAAGGAGATTGCGGCAAAAGTAATTGGGTCGGCCGGTTCCACGCCGAATAGCAGGCTTCCCATCAGCCGGGTAAGAAGGAATGCTGCCACCAAACCAATCGTCACGCCGGAAAGGGCGAGCGCCATGCCCCGCTGGAGAACAAGTCTCAGGACGTTGCGCTGCGAAGCGCCCAGAGCCATCCGAATCCCAATTTCTCGAGTTCCCTGATTGACGAGGTAGGCCATCACGCCGTAGATGCCAATGGTTGCGAGAACCAGAGCGATGCCGGCGAAGCCGCCCAGAAGAAGCATCAAGAAACGCCGGCGGGCCAGCGATTCGTCGACACGCTGCCCCATCGTTCGAACGTAGTACATGGGAAGATCCGGATCGAGAGTTCGCAGCTCATCCTTGACGGCGGTGACCATGGCAGAGGGATCCATGGAGCTTCGAAGGGCTACAGTCATTGCTCGCGTGGGAAATTGCGTGTGGGGCAGGTAGAAAGCGATTCGTGGGTTAGAGTCCAGAGAGTCTTGCTTCACGCGTCCGACGACGCCAACCACCGTCTGCCACGGGTCCTTCGACGGAAGTTCGACAATATGAATCCGCTTGCCGATGGGATTCTGTCCGGGCCACAATTCGTCGGCCATGTACTCGTCAACGAGGACCACGATTGGCTTCGTGGTGTCGTCCTGATCGTCAAAGAATCGACCACGACCGGAGCGGAATTCCCATCGCTTCAAAATAGTGCCCACCGACTAGCCGTTCGTCTGCATTAAGAAATTTCTCGCCGGGAAGCGGTGTTCGTCCTTCGACAGTGATTGGCGTCCAGGCAAACGCCTGGCTCAACGGAAGCGACGTGACTCCGCCCGCAGCGTTCGCTCCCGGCAAATGCTCCAACCGTTCCCAAAGCTGCCGGTAGGTATTCAAGATCGTCTGTTTGTCGTTGTATTTTCGACCGGTCATCGTCAGGTCGAACGTGAGCACGCCGCGTGGATTGAACCCCGGCTGTACATCCTGCAGGCGGGCGAAACTTCGGATCAGCAGCCCTGCGCCAATCAATAGGATTACGGAGAGCGCCAACTCCGAAACAACCAGCAGCCCTCGAACATTGTTGCCGCGACCCCAGACCGCCCTGCGTTCCCGCTGAGCCACGGCTCGCGTCTTTTAGTATTGAATTTAAATCCAGCCTTGAAATTCGCAAGGCAGGAGAAAGACCGAACAGAATCCCGGAGAAAAGGGAGAGCAGCAACGCAAACAGGAACACGCGCCCGTCGATCTCCACGTCCTGCAGCCGCGGGATGCTCTTCGTTCCCAGAATGTGAATCCACTTTATGTTGAGCACACAGATGAGCATCCCCAAGGCTCCGCCACAGAGCGAAAGCAGGACGCTCTCCGTCAATAATTGACGAATTATGTGCCATCGGCTTGCGCCCAATGCGGACCGCACGGCAATTTCCTGCCGGCGCGCCACGGCGCGCGATAGCAAGAGATTTGCGACGTTGGCACAAGCGATCAGCAACACAAAACCAACGGACCCGAGCAGCAGTAGTAAAGAGCGACGCACGTTGCCAACAACTTGTTCAAGAAGCGGCACGATGCTGAACGTCAGCCCGCCATTCGGGGGATAGTTCTCCGGGAAGTCGCGACGCAGGCGCGCCGTAATGGTATCCATCTCCGCCTGGGCTTCGGCCAGCGAAACGTTCGGCTTTAGCTTTCCCACGATGTTGTAATCTTCGTTGGTCCGCACTTGCGAGGCGGCGGGCGCAAGCGGCAACGGCAGAAAGATCTCCGTCTGCTCCGTTCCGTCGAGCAGTGGGAGAACTTCCCGCGGCAATGAAAAGCCATGCGGCAGGATGCCAACGATTTCATAACTCTGTCCATTGATGAGGATGGATTTTCCGAGCATCCGCGGATCGCGGCCAAATCGCCGCGCCCACATGCCGTCCGTCAGCACCGCCACTGTCGGACCTCCCGGAGCGTCTTCGTCTGGCGTCAACAGACGGCCGAGAGCCGGGCGAGCGCCGAGCATGGGAAGAAGACTCGATGAAACACGGATGACGCCCACACGTTCCGGGTCGCCCTGGCCCGTCAAGTTGTAGTTCCCGCCAATCGCAATCGCGATCTGCTCAAATCCGTGGTGCGCCGTCTTGATGTCGTAATACTGCGCGGTCGAAAACCAATCCTCACTGATGTTCAGGCCGGGCGAACGATTCCACAGGATTACCAATCGCTCTGCGCCTTCATACGGCAAAGGGCGGAATAACAGCGCGTTCGCAACACTGAAGATGGAGGCATTGGCACCAATTCCAATCGCCAGCGACAAGAGTGCGGCCAGTGCGAAGGCAGGATTCTTCACGAAGGAGCGAAGTGCGAAACGAATGTCCCGTAAGAGCGTGTTCATGGAAGGCGCCATCCTAGCATAGCAATCGAGCAGTTCAAGTGATTGGACGTCTCTCGCGCGAGAATGGCTGATCTGATCGGCTGTCGGTGGCTTTAGCCGTACGCAGACAAACGAGCGGAAAGTCAGGAAAAGAGCGCGCGTCCTTCCCCGTCAGGCTTTGGAGTTGTCTCGGAAAGTAGGTCCGTCTCGATAGAGCGATCCACTTTTCTCTTTGTAGCGCGCTGAATATGCTCCGCGCCTTGAATGACAAATTGGCTCTGCGGCGCGCTTTAGCCGGGTGAAGGACTGTTTTCCGCTAAACTAGAGACATGGGAATCAGGCTCATTGCGCTGGATATCGATGGGACGCTGCTGGGCAGCAATTGGCGCGTATCCGCCGGCAATCAGGCGGCTATTGCGGAGGCTACGCGACGAGGAATTGAAGTAGCGCTGGTAACGGGGCGGCGGTACGACTTCGCGATCCCGGTGGCGCGACAGATTCCTGCTCCGCTGACGATGATCGTCAACAACGGCGCCCTGGTACGCACGCATGAAGGCCACACGCATGTGCGCCAGCTGCTGCCCAGGGAAACCGCTTTGCGCGTGCTGGAAGCGACGATTGCGTGGCGCGATGGCACCGCGGTGGTGTTTGACCGGCCGGTTGCCAAACAAGTGATCCTGGAAAAAATTAATTGGGAAGATCTGGAGAAGGTTCCTTATTACACGCGCAACAAGGAGTTTCTGGCGGAAGCGCGACCGCTGGAATCGTGCCTCGACGAAGATCCGATCCAGGTGATGTTTACGGGGAAGGTCGCGCCGGTGCGCGAAACCGAGAAACATCTGCGCAGCGTGGAGTTCGCGGAAGAGTTTGCCCTGGCGGTGACGATGTATGAAGAAAAAGATTTCGCCATGATTGACGTGATACACCCCAAGGTGACCAAGGGCGCGACACTGGCCGAATGGGCAGGCTTGCGGGGCATACGGCCCGAGGAAATCCTGGCCATTGGGGATAACCACAACGACCTGGAAATGTTATCCTTTGCAGGCACCCCAGTCGTGATGGAAAACAGCGTTCCGGAGCTGAAAACGCGCGGCTGGCATGTGACCGGAAGCAACGACAATGACGGCGTAGCCGCCGCCATTGAACGTTTTGTGTTGAAGGAGACGCCTGAGTGCGCCTGAGGTTCTTACTCGCTGCTGGAGCGCTGGCAGGGCTCGTTACGGCGATTTCTGCGCCGTCGGCCCGCGCTGAATACGTCGTTCTCCGCACTGGTGCGCGTCTTACGGTAACGGGCTACGAGCTCTTGGGCGACAAATATCGCCTGCAGATGAAGGGTGGCACGGCCGAGATCTTGGCGGAAGAAGTGGTCAGCATCGAACCGGAAGAAGTGTTCGAAGCGCTGCCCGAACCACTCGGCGAGAACACTCCGTATCACGAAATTATTCGCGCTGCCGCCGAACGTTATGGCGTGGATGCGGACTTGATCCACTGCGTGATCGCGGTTGAATCGAATTTCAATCCCAAAGCAATTTCCCGGATGAACGCACGCGGCCTGATGCAACTGCTGCCAACCACCGCCAAGCGCATGGGCGTGAAAAATATCTTCGACGCGAAAGAGAATGTGGATGGCGGCACGCGCTATCTGCGAGACATGCTGGCGCGCTATCACAACGACGTGGCGCTGGCTCTGGCGGCGTACAACGCGGGTCCAGAGAGCGTGACGAAGTACGGAAACCGAGTACCACCCTACCGCGAGACACAGTTGTACGTGCAGACCATTGCGCGCGGTTACGCCAAGATCAAGGCCAAAGGATTGACGGCCAGCAGCGTTGGTTTGAGTGTCGCTCCGGGACAGGGCGACGGACGTTGAATTTGCCGCTTCAGCAGTAACCCTCTGAAATAAGAAATTCCAACCTGGATATTGATGATGTTTAGGTCCTTCGCCCGCGAAAGGCCCGGGCTAAGGATGACCTGGGCTACTGATTGGGAGGAGCTTGCAATGGCGGGTTCTGGTTGGGATCTGGATTGACACCAGGATTCTGGGGAGGATTCGGTGTCGGACTCGGATTTGTACCATTGGGCGAGGTCGGAGAGGTGCCTGGTGTGCCAAAGGGATTCGCTCCCGTGCCGGTGTTAATGCCCTGCCGTGCTCCGGTAAGCGAATCGACCGAAGGATCCCAGACGAATTCGAACTGGCGATAATTTTTGGCTTTCTCGAACCAGATGATGGAACGCTGGTTGACCTTGCTGCCTACGCCGATAATATTGCCGCCCATGACCGGCCCATCGCTCAACATCGCCGGTTGCAGAGCAGGGTCGCCATCACCGGTGGGATCAGGCGCGCCTGGCTGGCCATTGGAGGAATTAGGAATCTGATTTGTGCCGCTCGGGGCGCCAGCCGTGTTGTTGCTCGAACCCACGCCATTATTGAAAGCAGATCCGTTGTTCGCGCCGAACGAACTGGCGGAGCCAAATCCGTTGCTGGAGCCAAACATCGAAGAACTGCCCTGCATCGTGGAGCCGGCGCCGGCGGTCGGACCGCCAAATCCGCCCATGGCCTGACCCGCCATATTCACGGTGCGATTCTTCAGGCTGCCGATAAGCATTCCATTCGGGCCCACATAGATCAGCCGCCACGAGCCATCTTTCTTGTTCAGGGGATCTTTGTAGGCCTGGCGAAGGAAGCGGATGCCGGTCTTGGGCTTGTACAAATCCTCAAGTTCGGTCGGAAAGCGGTGATTCTTGGCGTAGAACAAACGAATGCCGCGCACGTATTGCCGGCCGCGCCAGATCATCTCTTCTTCTCGTTCGCGGCGAGCATTGGTGATGATGTTGGGAGCGATGGTGGCGACAGAGATAGCCAACAGGGCTACAAAGAAAACGACTGTCAGAAGGGCATAGCCTTTCTGGCCGTGGCGCGCGCGTTTTTTAAGAATGCTCAGGCTCATACAGCAGGTGAAGAAGGCGAAGCCTCAATGGGATTAGAACCACGCTGGTGCGTGTTCGTATCCTCAAACTCAATGCTCTCATTCCCTATATGTAAGATGCGGATATGGTTCTGAACGGTTTCCCCTTCGCCGACGATGAGCACATCTTCGCCATCGAGCAGAAAGGCGCGGCGCGGGCCAC
Organism: Candidatus Acidiferrales bacterium; assembly: GCA_963782755.1. Classification (GTDB taxonomy): domain Bacteria; phylum Acidobacteriota; class Terriglobia; order Acidiferrales; family UBA7541; genus Acidiferrum. Next base: position 81,960 of record CAWAKR010000011.1, on the reverse strand, counting down.
CGGAGGGGAGATTGCCGTAGCCAAAAAATTTCATGCTCAGTTGCGCGGGCGGTGGGGGAGGAGGAACAAGCGGTCCTTGGGGAACGTAAGGTGGCTTTGACTGGCACGGACGGTTTGCTCGGGTCCGGTTCGACGGGCACGGCGCCGGCGACGAAAATGTTGCGCCCCGTAGATTTATATTCCGTGGATTGTGCTTTGTTCAATTGGTCCAGAACCGCGCTGAAATCCTGCGCGTTGATAGGCGTGTAGGTGCCATTCTCCACAGAAAAACCAGTAGCCGCCGGGCGCTTGGAAAACTGGAAATACCAGACGAGGGTCGAGACGACCAGCAGCGCGGCCAGCACGTAGAGCTGATTCTTTTGTTTCGCGTCAGCCATCAAACCTTCCGAAAATACGTGCGCAAATGCAAATTCACCCGCAAAGCTCCGGGGGCCGTTTGGCCACTGCCCGAGGCCTGCGTTTCCACCTGCAAGGAATCCACGATGTAAACACTCTTGGAACGCTGCAGGGCGTTCAGGAAACGGACGATGCCGCCATAGTCGCCGCCAACCGAAGTCTCAATTTCCAGTTCAAGCAGATTGCGGCCGGAGATCTCTTTCTGATGGAATTTCTCGTCGTCGATGGTCACGTGATTTTTCCTGGCGACATCGGCGAGTTCCTCGGAAATAGCGGAATAGCCCTTGGGTGCGGGGATCAGAGATCCTTCAAAGTCGTCGAGACCTTTCAGGTACAAGCGGAATCTTCTTCTGAATGTCGGAGGCGCGCTTGACGTCGGCTTTCACCAGGGCCACCTGGCGCGATTGATTGACAAGGAAAGCCTGCGGGTTCTGGCGCACATCCATCATGCGATAGCTGTAAATTGCCAGGGCAGCGTCTGCGAGAAGGAGCAGGACGAGTGCGGCAATGATCAGTCGCTTCTGGAGTTTATAGTTCTGCATCGTCAAGCCGCCGAATAGACTGCCGTAAATTCGATTGTCAGCGGGTCGCTGCCCGGCTGATTTGCCGCGTGCTCCGCAATCAATTCCACGTGAGAAAACGATTTGGATTGCTCAAAGGATTTCAGTAATTTCAATTCGGCTTCCTGATTTACGGCACCCACCACAAATCGTACGGAGACAATTCCCTTTTCGAGCTTCGGCTCGATGCGGACGACGTGCACGCCAGCCGGAATGGTGTGCTCCAGGTCCATGAACATTTGTGTCCAGTTGATGCTACGGGCTTCGATTACGGATTTGATGAAGTTGGCGCGTTCATTCAGCTTCACGTTTTCGGGTTGCGAAAAGAAGCGGTCGAGCTCGACGCGTTGAGCGCGCAGGTTCGCCATTTCCGTCTGGAGCGCGACGGTACGCGCGCGCATTTCCGTATCGGCCTTGCGCAGGCTGTAATAGCGCCAACCAAGAATCAGGAACAGGAGTCCACCGAACACGCCTAGAGCGGCAGCGGCCGCAAAAAAGCGGCGATGGCTGAGGAGCGGTTTGGTAGCGACGTTCAGACGAATATTCATATTTGTCGAAACTTATTGTCCCGCAAAACTTCCCTGCAATTCCCCGTTAACCGCGATGCAACATCCAGCCGACCAGTCCATCGAGTTCTTTGTCGGCCAGTGAGCGCCCATCATCGCCAAGACGGCCATCGGATACCGCCGCACTCAGGAGCGAACGCACTTCGCACTTGAATTCGTCTTCCAGAGGCTTTACGAATTCCGGCAAACGGTAACCAAGACCGGCGACGCGCACGGACTGAATGCCTTCCTGCCATGTGTCCTGATAATAGGCGGCAAGAGGAAATACCTCTTCCAGAAGCATTTGCGGAGTAACGTCTCCCGCATGCGTGGGCAACTCTGTGCACCGATAGCCCGCAAGTACGCCCTCGCGAACAATAGCGGTGGTAAGGGATGTGCCGGAAACACGAGCGAGCAAAGTTGGCTTGCTGTCGTCCAAAAGCGTGATGGCGGCAAGAGTGGAACTGAGCACGATGCCGGGGCGCAATTGCAGATTGTCGACGAGCGATTCATATTCCCGAATAATGCGCAGGCGCGCGATGCCGGTGACAACATCCACGCCGTCGGCGCGCGGGGCCTGACGCATGTAGGAGAGCAGGGTTTCGTCGACTTCGAAAGGAACGCTCTTCTTGAGCTTCCAGCGCAGCATGGGAATCGCTTCCGCGGAGGAACGGGGAAAATCGTCGAAGTGCTGCACGAAGACGCGGATGACGGGATCGGGCAAGAGCAAGGCAATGTCTTCGTCTTTCGCGGCAAGGCGGGTGCAGACATTGCTGACAGCCGACTTCAAGGCCGAAGCGCTGAAAATGTTGGTCTCAATCGCGGAAGGCACGAGCGAATTGGCTGGCAGGTTTTCGATGGCGAAACCGCCCAGCGCGCCGCTGCGATGAAAGCGCACGCCGGCAACACGTTCCGCAGAAATTTCCAGTGCGAGCGGCGGATGCGCTGTTCCTTCGAGCCAGCGGGAAACGCGGCGAACCAGATCGCTTTTGAAAATGCCCGCCTGATAGGCCCCGGTGCTAGTCAACGAAAGTCACCTTGTTGATTTCCTTCAAAGTGGTAATGCCCGCGCGAATCTTGCCCAAGCCACTTTCGCGCAGCGTAATCATACCTTCTTCCACGGCAATCCGTTTGATTTCCGAAGTGGGTCTGCGCTCAATAATCATTTCACGGATACGGTCCGTCAAGTCCAGCAATTCGCAGATGGCGGTGCGGCCATGGTAGCCGGTACCGGAACATTCCAGGCAACCAGCACCTTCGGAGAACACGAAGTTTTCCCATTGTGGCGGGGCCAAACCGGCATCGAGTAATTCTTTGGATGTATAGGTCTTGGGCCGTTTGCAATTATCGCAAATGACGCGGACCAGGCGCTGCGCCAGGATACAGTTCAACGCGGAGACGAAATTGTAGGGTTCGACACCCATGTTGATGAAGCGGCCAATGACGTCGGTAACGTTATTGGCATGGACGGTGGTGAAAACCAAGTGGCCGGTCAGCGCGGACTGAATGGCGATCTGTGCCGTCTCCTGGTCACGGATTTCGCCGACCATGATTTTGTCTGGGTCGTGACGCAGAATGGAACGCAAGCCTCGGGCAAAGGTCAGGCCCTTCTTCTCGTTCACCGGAATCTGCGTGATGCCGCGAAGCTGATATTCAACGGGATCTTCGATGGTAACGATTTTATCTTCGTCGGATTTGATCTCGTTGATGGCGGCATACAGCGTGGTGGTTTTACCCGAACCGGTCGGGCCGGTGACGAGCACCATGCCGTAGGGCTCGCGGATGTAGCGACGGAAGCGGCGCGTTTCGTCGGCGGAAAAACCGACAACGTCGAGGCTGAGACTTTGAAACTTTTCAGACAGCGTTTCCTTGTCGAGCACGCGGAGCACGGCGTCTTCTCCGTGGCTGGCGGGCATGATGGAAACGCGCAGGTCGATGAAGCGGCCCTTGTATTTGACGCGGAAGCGGCCGTCTTGCGGGACGCGGCGCTCGGCAATGTCGAGATCGCTGAGTACCTTGATGCGCGAGATGACGGTGGAGTGCCACTCCTTGGCGATAGGCTGCATGGCGTGCTGCAAGACGCCGTCGATGCGGTACTTGACGGCCACTTCGGTGTCGCGCGCTTCGATGTGGATGTCACTGGCGCGGCGTTCGAGTGCGGTGAAGATGACGGTTTCGACCAGGCGTACGACGGGGCTGACGGTGGAGTCGCGAGTAAGGCGATCTCCGGAGATAGTTTCGTCGGCGTCTTCGTCATCTTTGGAGACCTGCAGGGTGAACGCTTCGGTGGCTTGTTCGAGAACACGCTGCGATTGTTCGGTACGCTTGAGGAGGTCGCTGATCTGGCGCGGGGTGGCAACCTTGATGGCGAGTTTTTTGCCGAGGAGCAGTGGAAGTTCGTCGCTCAGTAGAACCTGACTGGGATCGGCTACGGCGATGACCAGCGTATTGTTCTGAATCATCAGCGGCACAAAGTTGTAGCGGAACATCAAGTCGGCTTGAATGGTGCGGAAGAGTTCGGGATCGATGCGCTGTTCCAGCAGGTCGATGAAGCCGCAGCGATAGCGTTCCGCGAGTTTGCGCGCCTGCTCCCGCTCCTGGATAAGATCTACCGGGCCGCCCGGCGGGAGGTTGGAATCGTGAAATGATGAATCAGGTGTGGCCATAAGAATCGTAAACCTTCGCTACTTTCCCGCTCCCGAAATGGAGAAGGAGAAAATGGGTAGATAGAGTGAAATCAAAATAAACGCTACAAAGACGCCCATGAAGATCAGAAGAATGGGCTCAATCAAAGAGACCAGGGTGCCCAGGCGAAGACTGACTTCCTCCTCGTAAAATTCCGCGACACTATTGAGCATCGGTGCCAGAGCGCCGCTGGATTCGCCGACTTCGATCATGTCCAGCGCCATGTCTGGCATTACGTGGCTTGCGGAAAGCGCGCCATGCAACGATTCACCTTCGCGAACCATTTGCGTGGCCTGTCCCACAGTCCCGCGCAAGAGCTTGCTCGTGATCGATTCGGCAGAAGTGGAAAGAGCAGCAACGAGTGGCGTGCCGCCGGTGAGCAGGGTGGCCAAGGTGCGGCAGAACTGAGCGACCTGGAATTTCAGAAGTGTCTCGCCAACCATGGGCAACCGGAAAACAAGTCGATCGAAGGCAACGCCCCCCTGCTCACTGCGCGACCAGAAAAACACACAGATGCCGGAGAGAATGAGGGCCAAAAGGGCGCCAAGAATGTAGTACCGATAGCCAACCGTCACATTGATGAGGAACTTGGTGGGACCGGGAAGTTCGACGCCGAGATCGCTGTAAAGCGTGGCGAATTTGGGGACCACCGCCGTGACCAGGTAGGTGACAATGACAACCGCAACGAAAATCAACAGTGTTGGATAAACCAGACTGGCGACAATTTTCTTTTTCACGCCGGTGCTGACGCGCTGGTAACCGATGTAATAGTCAAGGACACCGGAGAGATTACCGCTTTTTTCGCCGGCGAGAATGGCGGTGGAATAGACTTTTGAGAATACGCCGGCTTCGTCGACGGCTTCGGAAAGCGACTTCCCTTCGCGCACACGATCACGAATCTGCAAAAGGATCGGGCGAAGCTTGGGCGCAGTCGCACGGGTAGCGAGCAGGTCCAGAGAACGGAGAATTGGCAACCCGGCCTTAATCAGGGTATTGAACTGTTGATTGAGGATGAGGAAATCGTTGCCGCCGATTTTGCGCTCTTTGCGAAAACCGAAAAATCCGCTGATCAGGCTGTTGCGCGGATTGACGGAATAGACAAAGAGCCCGCGGTCGGCGAGCTTGGCACGAGCCTCTTCCAATGTACCGGCCGCTTCAACGTGAGAAAACACTCGACCGTTGGCGTCAGCGACGCGGCAGACAAATTCACCCATAGCCCTAGTTTACCTCAACCTATCCACCCACAGGTGAGTAAGCGGAAATATCCTGTAACCTCTGGATTACCAGCAGGTTTCAGTACTCGATAGCCTTCATTCATTACTGACGGGCGCTGGGGAGGCTGGGTAGCAAACCGTCAACGATCACCACACCGGGTGGGGGGCTGAAACGAAACAGGGTGTCAGCCAGCGATGGATTGACCTCCCAATCTTTGAAGCGGAATTCGGTGAGAACGCTGCCTGGAGATTGCACCAGAACACGCGCAAGTTCGCCTTTGTCGGAGACTTCCAGGAAAACGCGCGTAGCGGATTCACCGTGAGAGTCCACCCTAGCACTTTTCGCAGCGCCTTTTAGAATGCACTCGAAACCGGATGCGGACGAGGCGGGCAGACTTGTATCCGGCAACGTTGGAAGCCTGGCGTTCGAGACGCGCGCACAGACGCGGGAAAGTTTTCCATCGCCGGCAAGGAAGGTGAGCGGAGTGCGCCAGTCATTGCTCCGGTGCGCGGGAACGCGCGTAACGGTGCGGTCTACGGGAGTGTAAAACCATGCGGTCTTGCCATCGACGAGAAAAAGATTTCTTTCGGGCTTCTCGTATTCCCAGCGCATTTTTCCGGGCTTGCGAAAATAGGCGATGCCGGATTCGAGGCGGACGAGGGAATCGTTCTCGAAGTAACGTTCGAGAAACACTGCTCGATGAGTGTGCGCAGAGTTGTAATTCTTCTCGAAAAGAGCAATCTGCGGAGACACATCTGTCTGCGCAACCAAAGGTGAGGGGAAACAGAAAGCGATTAGAAGCAAGAAAAAAAGGTAGCGCACAAAACGAGTTTAGCAGATCGAGAATGCCAGAGAGCGATTTGCTATTGAATGGCAGGGTCGGCTGGCCCAGCGGGAACCAAAGAGTTGTAGTGGGTGACCATGGTCTCGTTGGTAAAAAAGCTGCGTTGCCCAGTTACCGAGCGAAACTGGGGGTCAGCGTTAAAGGTATAACTATTAAAGGGAGCCGCACCAATGGCCTGGTAAGTAAACTTGTAGCCGCTCTTATTGTTGCTAGCGAGTTCCGCATCAATATAGCCACCCGCAGCCGGACCCAAGTCCGTAAGAAGCGCAGAGAACCCGATCAAGGGATTGGCAGCGGCGTAAGCGATCTCCGAAGTATTGACAGCGTGAATGGAAGAAACGGCGCTGGCTTCATTGGCGGAAATTCGAGCGCGCAGCAGGCTGGGAATAGCGATCGCCGCAATGATAAGGATGATGGCGACGACGATGAGAAGCTCGATTAGAGAAAAGCCGCGTTGTTTTTGACGCATCATAGTCAGAATCCAGTAATCGCTGGGAGATACCAAAGTTTTGACATCACATGGGTGATTAAAGCACTCCAGAGGCCATTCAGCAAGGAAATCTCCTCCATGCAGGTATTTTAGATTGAGTGAGATAGGGGAGTATTAACCAGCTAGCGAAATTCTGGGGCCATGGAGCGACAGAAAGCGGCAAGCGAAGGAGAAAAGTGACGTAAATCGGCTGAGAAAAAAATCTGACGGAGAAACACAAAAAAAGAGGGGAGAACCTTTCGGCTCTCCCCTCCGGAAGTGCAACTGACTCGATCGAGCTTACTGCAAGGACGGGCTGCCAGGAGCAGCGCAACCTGCACCGCTGGGCTCGTAACGGATTACGCCGCTCTGCTCAGAGCAGAACATGCGCTGACCGGTCGTGCCGACCGTCGCCGGAGTAGCAGTCGTGGTGTAGGTGAAGATCACACCGTTGATTGCAGCACCCGGGGTGTACGCGAATTTGTAACCGCTCTTGACCGGAGCGGCAACGCCAAGGACGTTATCCACTATGTTCGCCGCAGTGCAGTCTCCGACGCCAGGACCAATGGTGGTCAGGGTTGCGGGGAAACCGAGAGCGGGACACTGAGCAGCATACGTCACGAAGGCGGTGTTGTATGTACGGAGGGAACCAACAGCCGAAGACTCGTTGGCCGCCATACGAGACTTTAGCAAGTTGGGAATCGCGATGGCTGCGATGATCAGAATGATCGCCACAACGATCAGCAATTCGATAAGAGAGAAACCCTTTTGCTTCTTCATGTAATCTCCTTGAGAGTGTGTATAGTGCCAGAGCACGCGCTGATAAGGTGCAAGCCACATACCAATCATAGACCTATGAGTACTGAAGTACCACATCTCATGTAACCATATATTTTACAACACTTTACAGGTAGTACTGGCGAACAAAATTGAGCCGTGACGGGCAGCTTTGTGAGCGAAAGAGCTGAACTGACACTTTTTGTCAATCGAAGAGGCCGGATAAGGTCATTTCAGGCATTGGTCCGGGGGGCAGTCGTGACGCTCTTTACTGTTCTTAATATTATGAATAGGTATTTATTCGCGCAAAAAGGCTGCCGAGAACGACGAGTTGTCTCGCGCAATTGCAACGGATCTGAATGAGCCAACAACGTTTCGCCTGTCCCATTTGGCAGGTCCAGCTAGTGCCCGCAAAGCCAGCCCCTGGATAACCCTGTTGTACAGGTCCAGTCAGAGATCGTGTTTCTTGGCGTAGTGGCGGAAGGAGCGGTAGCTAATTTTCAGCAGTTCCGCAGCCCGAGTGCGAACACCGTCCGATTTTTCGAGTGCCGCCTGCAAGTAACGCTTTTCCGTACCGGCCACAACGGACTCAAAATCCACGCCCTCTTCGGGAATTTCGGAACCTACTGCCTGTGCGAGAGTTGCGACGGCTGTCTCCCCCTTGGAAATGGCAATGCGCTCCGGCAATACCGTGACTGAAATCTCAGGGCCGCTTTCCAGAGCCACGGCGCGTTCAATGGTATTTTCCAGTTCGCGGACATTGCCGGGCCAATCGTAAGACTCGAGGCGGCTCATCGCTTGCGGCGAGATGGCTTCGATGGGCTTTTCCATCTGCTTGCGGAAGCGCTCGAGGAAGTGGCGGGCGAGAAGCGGGATGTCGTCGCGGCGATCGCGCAGAGGAGGAACATGGATGGGAATAACGCTGAGACGGTAGAAAAGGTCTTCGCGGAACTCATCGGCGGCAATGGCCTTTTCCAGATCCTTGTTGGTGGCGGTAATGACGCGGACATCGACGTCCATTTCTTCGTTACTACCGAGAGGGCGAACCTTTCCTTCCTGCAGGACGCGGTAGAGTTTGACCTGCATGGCCAAGTTCATGTTGCCGATCTCGTCCATGAATAGTGTGCCGCAGTGGGCAGCCTGGAAGAGTCCGCGACGATTCTCATTTGCGCCGGTGAACGCGCCTTTCATATAGCCGAAGAGTTCAGACTCCAAGAGAGTTTCTGGGAATGCGCCGCAATTGATGGTGATGAACGGGGCGGTGGCGCGTGAGCTGTTCTCATGGATAGCGCGGGCGACGAGTTCTTTACCGGTGCCGCTTTCTCCGGTGATCAGGATGCGGCTGGTTTGCGGCGCAACAGTCTGAATCATGTCAAAGATGGCGCGCATCTTGGGGCTTTGCCCGACGATATTGTCGAGACCCGTCAAGCGGCGAAGTTCGCGGCGCAGGTAACCCGCTTCCTTCTTCCACTTCATGTTCTCGGAAACTTCGCGGACGGCGACGCGCAACTGCTCCACCAGGTCGTGGTCCTTGATCACATAGCGATTGGCGCCTTCATTGGCGGCGGCGATGGCGGTTTCGAGCGTGGGAACGCCGGTGATGAGAACGAAGTAGGAATCGGGAGCGATCTCACGGGCAAAACGAAGAAGTTCGACGCCACTCGCTCCGGGCATGCGCACGTCGGAAATGACGATGTCAAAAAGCGAGCTTTCGAGCTTGCGCTTGGCTTCCTCCACCGAGTGGGCGATTTCCACGCGATGGCCTTCCTTGCGGAAAGTGATTTCCAGCAACTCGCAGATGGATTTCTCGTCATCGACGACGAGGATATGCACCATCTCTCGGCGTGCTTCCTTAGTGGCCGTTTTTGTTCCCTGCATAACCCCTCAGTTCAGGCGTGGAAGTTCTACGACAAATTCCGCGCCTTTGTCCTTCTCACTGAATACGGAAATCCTGCCGCTATGGGCCTGCACAATCTGGTAGACGATGGCCAGACCGAGCCCGGTACCACCTTCAAAATTGGATTGCAAAGGTTCGAAAATCTTGGAGCGCTGCTGCGGATCCAAGCCGATGCCTGTATCGCGGAAGGAGATGCGGAGCCAATCTGGCTGAACATCGATACCCACGGTGAGAGTTCCGCCAGCGGGCATAGCGCGCAGGGCGTTATCGCTCAAGTTCCAGAAGACCTGGCGAATCTTGTTGGGGTCGACATTGGCATGGGCCGGCTGGCCATTGAAATCCTTGACAATTTGGTAGCGATCCTCCACGTCGGGCTTCATGCCTATCAGTAGCAGCGTTTCATCCAGCAGATCGCGAACATCGGCGTCCTGAAAGGCGTAGGACTTCTCGCGCGAATAGTTCAGGAAGTCGGTAATGATGTGGTTCAGACGCTCAGATTCGCGGCTGACGATATTGACGAGGTGCTTCTCGTCTTCTTCGAGCGGCACCATGCGCGTGAGCTCCTTGACGGCGCCGGCCATGGCGGTGAGCGGCTGGCGAATTTCGTGGGCGATGGCGGCGGAGAGGCGGCCAACCGCGGCCATGCGCTCTTTGGTGGCGACTTCCTGTTCGAGGCGGCGCAATTCGGTAAGGTCCTGGAAGTTGAAGACGTAGCCGCTGCGGGAAGCGTCCTTGGAACGCAGCGGCGATACGGAAATGCCGATGAACCGAATCAGACCATGAGGAGTTTTCACTTCAACTTCGCGGCGCGTGGACAGTTTGTTCGGGAAGATGGTCATGTCCGGAAGCCAGAACTGTGGATTGAGGGTTTTGATGTCCCGGCCGCGGAGTTCGGCGAAGGAACGGCCAAGAATTTCTTCGCCGGTACGGTTGAGGAGGACAATGCGGCCTTCGAGATCGGTGGTGACCAGGCCGCCGCGCATGGAATGAATGATGTCTGCGGTGAAATCCTTGAGTTCCATCAATTCTTCGCTCTTGGCCTCGAGTTCGGTGCTCTTGCGTCGAAGCGATTGGGCTAAGAGTCCAGCGAGGTAGGCGACGGCCAGGAAGCCGAACGAGTTGCTGAGAAACCACATGCGCAGGCTCTCAGTGCTTGGGAGCGGCAAGCGAGGTGCGCGGAATGCGGCCGTAGTAGACGAGCGCGGTAGTGAGCGCTAAAGAGAGCAGACAGAAAATGGATGTAAAAAACGCGGCATTGCGAGAAAAAAGAATGCTGCCCACGATGATGATCAGGAGATAGAGCGACGTGAAATAGCTGTCTTGCAGACCGGTGGCGTAGACCAGTGCCGTAATCAAAGCGATGTCGCAACCAACCTGTACAGCGCCCATCCAGGTGACCGAGGGCAAAAGGCGGACGAGGATGAGGTGCAGGATGCTGATGGTGATCCAGAGAATGACGATGGGAAGGAAAAGGCGCGGCGCTCCGGACGACGGAATGTATTGAGGCCAGACCACGCCAACACCGAGAATCAGCGCAATCATCAGCAGACGGACTTTCGTCAGCCATTCCAGCCATTCGCGACGTGTAAAGGTCTGTTCCATGCCTGCACGGAAGAGAGCGATCCAGCCCAACCTCTACGTCTATCTTAAACAGAAAATGGAGGACTGGTGAAACTCAACCGTCCTCCATTTCCAGATTTGAATCAGTCTAGTGTCCCGACAGCTTCCCGATGAGGGTGAACAACGGCAAGTACATCGAGATAACGACGCCGCCGACGACCACGCCGAGGAAAACGATCATGATCGGCTCGAGAGCGGTCAACAGGTCCTTCACCGCCGCGTCCACTTCGTCTTCGTAGAAGTCGGCGATCTTCTGAAAGCATGGCGTCCATCGCACCGGTCTGTTCACCGACGGCGATCATCTGCGTCACCATGCCGGGAAACACTCGCGATTCCTCTGAGCGGTTCTGTAAGGGATTTACCTTCTTCAAGAGCCTTGCGGACAGCGAAGAGCGCGCGTTCGACCACCGCGTTACCGGAAGTCTTGGCAGTGATGTCGAGACCTTCGAGGATGGGCACACCGCTCGAGATCAAGGTGCCCAGGGTGCGGGTAAACCGGGCGACGGCGATTTTGCGCATCAAGATGCCCAGCACGGGCAATTTAAGGATGAGGGAGTCAATGGCATAGCGGCCCTGCTCGGTGCCGTACCAGATCTTGAGGCCGAATACGATGGCCGCGACGCCGACCACGATCAAGAGACCGAAAACGCTGCCGACGAAGTTGCTCAAGCCGATGACGATTTTGGTAGGCAGGGGCAGATCCACGCCCAAACCGGCGAACAAGGTGGCGAAAATGGGGACGACTTTCCAGAGCAAGAGGAAGATAACGCCAGCGGCGATGGTCAACACGCCGATCGGATAGATCAAAGCGGACTTGACGGCGGCCTTTAACTTGACGTTCTTTTCAATGTAGGTTGAAAGGCGCTGCAGAATGGTGTCGAGAATACCGCCCGTCTCGCCCGCTTCCACCATGTTGCTGTAGAGAGGGTCGAATACTTTTGGATACTGCTTCATGGCGGTGGAGAGATTGCTGCCGCCTTCGACCGCGGAACGCGTGCCGGTGAGGACCTTCTGGAAGGTTTTATTCTCCTGCTGCGTGGCCAGAATTTCCAGACACTGCACGAGAGGCAAGCCGGCGTCGATCATGACGGAGAACTGGCGCGTAAAGATGGCCAATTCCTTCGCGCTGACGCCACTGCCGAAAGTGGGCAGGTTGAACTCTTTGCCCTTCTCGGACATTTTCGTGGCGGTAATCTGCTGTCGGCGCAGCATGCCCTGCAATTCGTTCTTGTTGCTGGCAGACATCTCCCCCGCAACAGCACCACCCGATCGATTCGTACCTTTATATGTAAAGACCGGCATATTTCCTCCTCAGCGGTCGAAACCTGTTTCGAACTTCTTACTGCAACCCGAACCCTTTAAACCTTAGTGCTTAGCGCCCACGGGGGACTTCCCTACGGGAACTTTTCCACCCGGCTGTGTCGAGGCGACGCCACGGTTAATCATGTCCTGCAATTCGTCAGGATTGGATGAACGCGACAAGGCCATATCCAAAGTGATGAGCTTCTGGAAATAAGCGTTGGCCAAGCCCTGATTGAAAGTCTGCATGCCCGTCTGTCCGGTACCGGTCTGCATGGCGGAGTAGATCTGGTGAATTTTGTCTTCGCGAACAAGATTTCGAATGGCAGGCGTGGGGACCAGAACTTCCATCACCATGACGCGGCCGCGGCCATCGGTTCTCGGCAGAAGGGCCTGGCAAAGGATGCCTTCGAGCACCATGGAGAGCTGGGCGCGAATCTGGGGCTGCTGGTGCGACGGGAAGACGTCAATAATACGGTTGATGGTGGAAGCGGCCGAGTTGGTGTGCAGGGTGGCAAAGGTCAAGTGGCCGGTTTCGGCGATGCGCAAGGCAGATTCGATGGTCTCGAGGTCGCGCATTTCTCCGATCAGCACCACGTCGGGGTCTTCGCGCAAAGCAGCGCGCAATGAGTTGGCGAAAGAGTGCGTGTCGGCGTGCACTTCGCGCTGGTTCACCAGGCACTTCTTGTGGTTGTGCAAGAACTCGATGGGATCCTCGACGGTGATCATGTGCTCTTCGCGCTCGGCATTGATGCGATCGAGCATGGCGGCGAGGGTGGTGGACTTACCGGAACCGGTCGGGCCGGTGACCAGGACCAGGCCACGCGGCTTGTCGCACATGTTCTTGACGACCGCGGGAAGTCCCAAGGCGTCGAAACCTTTGATTTCCCAGGGAATGGTGCGGAACACGGCTCCGACGGCGCCGCGCTGATTGAAGACGTTACCGCGAAAGCGCGCCAGATTTTTCAAGCCGAAGGAAAAGTCGAGTTCGAGATTTTCCTCAAAGCGGTGCTTCTGCGCATCGGTGAGCACGCTATAAGCGAGGGACTTGGTGTCAGCAGCGCTCAGAGGCGGCATGTCGAGTGGACGGAGGCGTCCATGGACACGCACGCGGGGCGCGCTGTTGGTGGTGATGTGGAGGTCGCTGCCTCCCATCTCGATCATTTTTTTCAACAACTCGCTCAATGTAATGCCAGCCATATGCGCATCCTCTCTTGCTTACAATACCGTCTCGCGAAGCACTTCTTCCATGGTCGTCTGGCCCAAAGCGGCTTTGATTAGACCGCTGCGGCGCAACGTGATCATGCCCTGCTCCACGGCTTTCTTCTTCAATTCCAAAGCCGAAGCGCCAACCAGGATCAATTCACGAAGCTCGTCATTGATTTCCATAACTTCATACAAACCGGTACGGCCTTTGTAGCCGCCTTTGTTGCAGGTTGAGCAGCCTTTGCCGTGATAAATCTTGGTGGTTTTCACTTCTTCGGGCGTGTAGCCGGCGTCAATCAAGGCCTGCTCGGGGACTTCCAGTTCTTCCTTGCAGTTCACGCAAATACGGCGGACCAGACGCTGTGCGCAAATGAGGTTGACCGAAGTAGCCACGAGGAATGGTTCGATACCCATGTTCATCAAACGGCTGATGGTGGAAGGCGCATCGTTGGTGTGCAGCGTGGACAAAACCAAGTGACCGGTGAGAGCGGCCTTGACTGCAATTTCCGCGGTTTCAAAGTCGCGGATTTCTCCGACCAGAATGATGTTGGGGTCCTGGCGCAAGAAAGCGCGCAGAGCGGCAGCAAAGTTCAAACCGATCTGTTCCTTCATCTGGACCTGGTTGATACCGGCCAACTGGAACTCGACGGGGTCTTCCGCGGTCATGATGTTGGTGTCGACCTGGTTGAGACGCGCGACCGAGGAATACAGAGTGTTGGTTTTGCCGGAACCCGTAGGACCGGTGACAAGGACCATGCCGTACGGCTTCAAAATGTTGCGCTCGAACTTTTTGAGGGATTCCTGTTCGAAGCCCAGCTTGGTCATATCCAAGCGCAGGTTCTCTTTGTCCAACAAACGCATGACGATCTTTTCGCCATAGAGTGTGGGGACGGAAGAGACTCGAAAATCGAGTTCCTTCTTTTTGCCGTCGGCCTTGTACTTGATCATGATGCGGCCATCTTGTGGCAGGCGCTTTTCGGCGATATCGAGCTTGGCCATGATCTTGATGCGGCTGGTCATGGCATCGCGCAGCTTCAGAGGCGGATTCATAACGGTCTGCAGCACACCGTCAACGCGGAAGCGCACGCGCATTTCGTTTTCATACGGCTCGACGTGAATATCGCTGGCGCCCCTCTTGACCGAGTCGGTGAGGATGAGGTTGACGAGCTTGATGATGGGAGCTTCTTCCGCCGCTTTTTCGAGCGCGGAGGCATCCATCTCCTGTTCGTCGGCGGCCAACTCCAGTTCCTGGTCTTCATCGACCAGGTCCTTCATCAAATTGCTGAGTTCTTCGTGGCTGGAACCACCGCCACCATAAAAGCGAGTGATGGACTCGGCAATGGCCGATTCCGAGGCCACCACGGGTTCCACATTGAACCCGGTCATGAACTTGATATCGTCCATGGCGAATACGTTGGTGGGATCGGTCATCGCGATGGTGAGGACGGAACCAACACGAGAAAGCGGAATGACCTGATAGCGCAGGGCAGTGTCTTGCGGAATCAACTTAATGACATTGGGGTCAATTTCGTAATACTTCAAATTGATGGAGGGAACGCCGTATTGCCGCGACAGCACTCCCGTGATGTCGTCGTCGGTGATGAAGCCCATTTTCGTCAAGCAACTGCCGAGCTTGCCGCCGTTGGAACGCTGAAACTCCAGCGCCTTATCCAACTGATCCTGGGTGATCAGGCTTTCTTTGATTAAGATTTCACCTAAACGGACGGACATCCGCTGAACTCCCTGGGTCGTTCATACCCATCGTCAACATAGCAAAGGCGCGCGTTTGGCGTAGTCCGATTTTGAGACACAGTTGTGAATTGGCTAATACCTGTCCACCGGGACAGGCGCTAGGAGGCAAGGACAGTGCCTGATTCTTGACTTGCATGGCTGGGATGACTATCGTGCAAAAGAGATGTCCACGCATACAGTTTTGCCACGGTTGATGCGCGCCGAATCGCCCAGGGGTGCAAAGCGTCTGGAGCGGACCGAACCGGCAGGCAACCCGGTGCCCATCCTGAAACATTTCTTCGAAATACTGTTCGCGGCGTACGGACCGCAAAAGTGGTGGCCGGGGCGAACACGGTTTGAAGTTATCGTCGGGGCGATACTGACGCAGAATACGAGTTGGAGCAATGTGGAACGGGCGATTGGGGTTTTGCGACGCGAACGGTTGCTGAATCCCAAGGGGATTTCGCAAATGCCCGTAGATGAATTGGCCAAGCTCATCCGGTCCTCGGGATACTTTCGGCAAAAGGCGCGAAAGCTGAAGGAGTTTGTGGCATTTCTGGAGAGAAAGCACTCCGATTCGTTGACCAAGATGTTTGCAACTCCCACAACCGAATTGCGCACGCAATTGCTGGAGGTGCATGGGATTGGGCCCGAGACGGCCGATTCCATACTTCTGTATGCGGGAGAACATCCCGTCTTTGTGATCGACACCTATACACGCAGAATTCTGGAGCGACACGAGATTGTGCCTGACAAAAGTAGTTATGAGGAACTGCGAGGGCTGTTCGAGAAAAGTCTACCGCGCGACGTTCCGCTGTTCAACGAATTTCATGCACTGATCGTGCACGTGGGAAAGAATTTCTGCCGACCCAAAGCACCGCACTGCAGTGCCTGCCCGTTGCTGTGCAAGTTGCCACATCCGATTGAGGGCGCTCGATGAGCCCGATGGACAACAAGTTGCGCGTACGGCTGGTGGTCGGCGCGGTGCTGGTCACCTTGCTGCTTGCAGCGGTGTTCACCCTTGGCTCGCTCGATGTGCCGATTGAGCCAAGCTCCTGGCGCGAAATCATCGCGCTCTATTCCCTCTCGAGTCTAATTACCGCCGCTCTACTGGTATTTGGATTGATCCTGACACGCAGCATCGTGCGCCTGTGGACTGAGCGTGGCAGGCAGCAACTGGGTGCGCGATTCAAAACCAAGATGGTTCTTGGTGCCATGGCGATTTCACTGCTCCCGGTCATCTTCATGTTTTTTGTCAGCTATTCCCTGCTGAATCGCACGTTGGGGCGATGGTTCCCGCGGCCACTAGAGATAGCTTCTGAGGAAACGCAAAAATTACTGAACGAACTTGGCGAGAGCACCATGCCTCGGCTCCATACCCAAGGGTTCCAGGCGGCCAATCACGCGTCGGAAATGCCCGAATCGTTCCTGGCGCACTCGCTATCGACGGGACTGGACGCCGTCTGGCTATTTGATGCGGAAGGAAATTTCTTGCGCGGCGGCGTGATTTGCGACGATCAGCCAGAAGATCGCTCTCTGGCAACCTGCACCGTAGCGGGAGTGCAAGGCAAGTTGGTGCGCCCGTTGCCAAGTGGAGTAGAAGTCTGGGAAGCCAACGGTCAAAGCTATTTCACGGCAAGGGTGCCAGTCATGTTGGACGGGCAGAAGCCCGGTTCCCTGGTGGCAGGATATCGGACCAGCCCCGGCTTCCTGAAACGATGGGGCACCATTCAGGCGCAGACGAAGGAATATGACAACGTAAAACAGAATCTTCGCGCGCTGAAGAGGCAAATGCTGCTGATTCTCTTCTTTTTCACCATCCTGGTGCTTTCTGCCGCGACTTGGGTTGCGCTTTTCCTTTCCAAGCAGGTCACCGTGCCGATCCAAGCATTGGCCGAGGGTACGCGCGAAGTGTCTGCAGGCAATTTTGCCTACCAGGTGCCTGACCAGGTGCAAGACGAACTCGGCTTGCTGGTGCGATCGTTCAATACCATGACGACGCAATTGAGCGACAGTCGCGCGCAAATCGATGAGTTCACGCGCAACCTGCAGCAAGCGGTGCAGGAATTAGAGCGCCGGCGCCAGTTGATGGAAACGGTGCTGGAGAATATTCCTGCTGGCGTGATTTCGCTGGATGCCAACGGGGCGATCCTGCGGACCAACACCGCCTTCCTGCGCATGTTTGGGACAGTGGAGCGGGAGATTCAATCGCTGGAATCGCTGCTGGGCGCGGACGCGCACCGAACGGTGCAGGAATTGATGCGGCGGTCCCTGCGCATGGGGCAGGTCTCAAGCGAAATGGAAGTGGTGGTGGCGGGACGTGTGCTGCATCTAGTGGCAACGGCGAGCGCGTTGGGTCCACGCCGCGCGAACAGCGGATTCGTGCTGGTGTTTGACGATTTGACGGAGATGCTTCGAGCACAAAAATCAGCGGCTTGGCAGGAAGTAGCTCGACGAATTGCGCATGAGATCAAGAATCCGCTCACACCGATTCAGTTATCGGCACAACGACTGTCTCGGCAATTGGACCGGCGCGCGAACGATCCATTGCCTCCGAAGGATGCGGAGTTGATAGCGATTGCGCGCGAGTCTGCCACGATGATTGAGCGCGAGGTGGCAACACTATCCGCGCTAGTCAACGAATTCTCGCAGTTTGTGCGCTTCCCTACCGCCAAATTGTTGCCCGTAGACGCAAACACGGCGGTACAAGAAGCCGTGGAAGTATTTTCGGGCCGTCTGGACGGGATTACACTGAAGACAGATTTGCAGACGGGAATGGCTCCGGTGCGTGCCGACGCAGCGCTCCTTCGCAGTGTGATCGTCAACCTGATTGATAACGCGGCGGAAGCCCTCGAAGCAGCCACGGTTCGACAGATCACGGTGTCTACGCATTTGCGCGTGGAATCCGATACGATAGAGATAGCCGTTGCCGATACGGGTCACGGTATTTCGCCCCAAGACAAGGACAAACTTTTCCTGCCACATTTTTCGACCAAAGAACGCGGCACCGGGTTGGGACTGGCAATCGCCGCACGCATCATCTCTGAACACGGCGGCTCGCTACGTCTGGAAGACAATATCCCGCAAGGATCACGGTTCCTGATTGAATTGCCGGTAATGGAAACGCCGGCCGCTGCAAACACCGCTGCCGCCGAACGCGGGCCCGGAGACAAGGGCCGATGAGTACCAAGCCTAAAATATTGATTGTTGACGATGAAGCGGGAATCCGCGAATCACTGGCGTCGATTCTGCGCGACGAACACTATGAAGTGGATGCGGTCGGCTCCGCGGAAGAAGCGTTAGAAAAGATTCCGGCGGCCGACTTTGAAGTGATACTGCTGGATGTGTGGTTGCCGGGCATGGATGGCATGGAAGCACTGGGCCGGATACAGGCAATTCCGCGAGCGCCTGCGGTGATCATCATTTCCGGCCACGGTAACATCGAAACAGCGGTGCGGGCGACGAAATTGGGCGCGTTTGACTTTATTGAAAAACCATTGTCGCTGGAAAAAATAATCGTACTGGTTCGCAACGCGGTTCAGCAGCGTCGCCTGCAGGACGAAAATCTGTTGCTACGGAACGAACTTGACCATCGGTATCAAGTCATCGGCGAGAGCGTGCCGATCAAGGCGTTGCGTCAACAGATCGCCGTGACAGCGCCCACGAATGGCCGCGTACTGATTTATGGCGAGAGCGGAACGGGCAAAGAGCTGGTGGCGCGCGCGCTGCACGCGGCAAGCTTGCGCAGCAAAGGTCCCTTCGTAGAAGTGAATTGCGCAGCGATTCCCGAAGAATTGATCGAGTCTGAATTGTTTGGCCACATCAAAGGAAGTTTTACCGGCGCGAGCGAAGACAAGATCGGCAAATTTCAAAAGGCGGATGGCGGCACGCTGTTTCTGGACGAAGTCGCCGACATGAGCTTGCGGACGCAATCGAAAGTGCTGCGCGTGCTGGAAGAACAACGGTTTGAGCGCGTGGGCTCTAACCAGACGTTGCACGTCGACGTGCGTGTGCTGGCGGCGACGAACAAGAACTTGGAACAGGAAATTGCGCGGGGAGCGTTTCGCCAAGACCTGTTTTACCGGCTAAACGTAATTCCCTTTTTCGTAACGCCACTGCGAGACCGAAAGGGCGATATACCGATCTTGGCACGATTCTTCCTGAATGAATTCAGCTCGGAATACGGGAAGAAGACGCGAGAGCTGAGCGATTCCGCCATGGAGATACTGACGAGGTATCCGTGGCCGGGAAATGTACGCGAACTGCGAAACCTGGTCGAACGATTGGTGATTGTGTGCCCACAGGCGCGCATCGAACCGCATCATCTGCCGCCGGAATTGTTTCGGGGAGTGGCAGAGAGCCCACAACAACCGTACTCGACGTTGCATGAAGCTCGCAGCGCCTACGAGCGCGAATTCATTCTGAGGAAGTTGCAGGAACATCGCTGGAATATGACGCAGACGGCCACGGCGCTGGGTCTGGAGCGCTCACATCTGTACCGGAAAATGAAATCGCTGGGGATTGCTGCGCCGGAGTAGCGCCGGAGTGCGGATCAGTCCTGGTCTTCGTCTTTTTCGCCGCGTTCGCGGCTGGCGCGAAGGGCCTGGTCCTTGCGCATGTCTTCCAGTTGTACATGCCAGTCGAGTTCACGAACCTTGTTCGGATTGTCGCGCCACCCTTCGACCACTTTCACAAACAAGCCGAGATAGATCTTCGTACCGAGAAGAGACTCCAATTCCTTCCGCGCCTCGGTGCCGATTTTCTTCAGCATTTCCCCTTTGCGTCCGATGAGGATTTTCTTCTGCGAATCTCGCTCGACGTGGAGAGTCATCTCAATGCGCAGGATTTTTGGTGTTTCTTCAAACTTATCCACGAAGACAGCCAAAGCGTGTGGCACTTCGTGATAAGTCAACTGGATGGCTTTTTCGCGAACAATTTCAGCGGCGAGGAAACGTTCCGGCTGGTCGGTAATCTGATCCTCAGGGAAGAAGTGTTCGTTTTCGGGAAGGACCTTGAAGATCTCGTCGAGGAGCGCGTCCAGGCCGCTGCCAGTGAGCGCGGAGATGGGAACAAGTGCCGCGAAGGGGAAGGCTTTGGCAAACTCCTGAAGGAGCGGGAGAAGCTTCGGCTTCGGCAATTTGTCGATTTTGTTAAGCGCCAGAATCGTTTTGCTTTCATAGCGCTTGGCGCGGTCGAGCAGCATCTGGTCGGCATGTGGCATAGTGCGCGTGGCATCGATCATCATGAGGAGTACATCGATACCTTCGAGCGCGGCGGAGACCTCGCGCATCATCTGGCGATTCAAAACCGAACCGGCATCGTGCAGGCCGGGCGTGTCAATGAAGACAATTTGCCCTTCGGGACGCGTAACAATTCCCTGAATGCGATTGCGCGTGGTTTGCGGCTTGGATGTGACAATGGCGACTTTTTGCCCCACCAGTTTGTTCAAGAGCGTGGACTTCCCTGCGTTGGGGCGGCCAATGATAGCCACGAAGCCTGCGCGGCCCGCTAATTTTGTTGTTTCTTCTTCCTGCTTAACGTTCACAGCATTCCTCATTTCACTACAGGCAACTCCAAAACACTGGCATGCTCTGTATCATGCAAAAGCTGGATATGAGCCGTCTTTGCGTCTTTGCCCGTTTCCCTGGCGACGACTCCACCACTGTTATAGTTCTTTTCGGTGCCGGGCGTATTTATGCTGGACACAATCAATCTCAGGCGGTTTCCCTTGGCAATGCGCCGCGAGAAAAACGTAAAGCTGTCGAAAACATATTTTTCGGGCTTGCCCGCCGTGACCAACTTTTCCTGACGCGTTGACTCGCGGTAACGGGCGCGCATCGCCGCGGTACTCAACTGAGCGGCGCTACCATCCGGCAATACTTCCCACAACTCCACACCGATGTCGGTATCCGGTACATCCATGGTGAGCCATAACGTCAATTTCGCAAAACCGGTGATCTCGGTAGAGGCTGGGAATTCTTCGCTGTGATAGATGGCACCTTCGCCATAGAGATTCATGGCCGAGCGCTGGGAAGTTAGCGGGGCAGGGTCGTCTGTAGGTTCGTCATTCCCCGGCCGAGTGTCCAGAGGATCGTAGGTCCAATGATCAGCGGAATTGGAGCCGCCTTTCGTTGGGAGCAGCGAGCCAGAATGAAAGATGTCTTGCGCGTTGGAGTTGGAACCCAGGAAGAGCGTGAGCGTGCCGCCGGCGATGGCTTCGAGGCTGTCGGCGTACTTCCATTCCTCGGCACCCATCACGTAGTAGGCGACGCGCTTCTTAAGGAATTCGGGCTTCTTTCCGCCTTTCATGGTCCAGTCGTACCACTCGGTGTGCAGTTTGTTCAGATCGAGGGCACTGGCTTCGGCGAATTTCAGGCCGCCCATCTCGCGCTTTGGTGTGCGAGTCCCTGCGTGGTCCCAGGGGCCGATGATCAGGTAGTGCTTGGCTTTCGCCTCCGCGTTGCCATATTGCATATGGCGCTTGTAATAGGTGAACGCACCGGGCTGATCGCCATCGTAGTGGCCGGTGATAGTGAGGATGGGAAGTCTGAACTTTTGATATTGATCGGCGTTCGGGACCATGACGTCATAATAGGCATCGTCGACGGGGTGTTGGAGCCACT
The DNA here is from genome assembly GCA_963782755.1 of Candidatus Acidiferrales bacterium. Taxonomy (GTDB): domain Bacteria; phylum Acidobacteriota; class Terriglobia; order Acidiferrales; family UBA7541; genus Acidiferrum. The sequence goes on along the minus strand of CAWAKR010000011.1, from coordinate 60,093 downwards.
TCTGGAAGATGGGGGATGGGTTGCCGACAACTTTATCGTAGGTTTCGAACGCGGCGTGAGCGTTATAAAGTTCGCGGGATTTTTGCGTCCAGAATTCGCTATTCCCAAAAGTATTGCTGTTGCCCGTTTTGCCGCTGGTGAAGGTGAGCCACTGCATGTCGTAAGGAGCGAAGATGTTGAAGCCGAAAGGAAAGTCCACGCCGGGATGAACGGCAGCGGCAGGAACGATCGTGGCGAGGTGCGGAGGAAACTCCTTGGCGACCGTCCATTGATCAAACCCCGCGTAGGAACCTCCCCACATGGTGACTTTTCCGTTGCAGAAGGATTGGTTCGCCAGCCACTCGGTGACGTCGAAGCCGTCGCGGGCCTCGTTTTCGAATGGCCAGAACTCACCGCCGGAATTACCCCGGCCTCGAACGTCAACCAGCGCGTACACATACCCGCGAGCGGCAAAATACACGGCGCGATCGGTGTAAGAATCACCGATGTACGGTGTGAGGGTGAAGATCACCGGAAGTGGATCTTTCTGCGCATGAGGCTGATAGATGGTGGCGTTCAAAGTGACGCCATCGCGAGCGGGTATTTTTACGCCCCATTGCATGTCGACGCCGGGGGATGGGGGATCATTGGGCTGCTGGGCGGCAAGCGGAATGGTCGAAATAAAAGCAATGAAGGCTGTGGCTACCGGGCGCAGCAGGCTCCGCAAGATCATCAAAACATTCCTCCCGAAACGAGTTCATCCCGAGCGCCTATACTATCGCGGGGAAGGCGGAATGAGTGATTGAAATTGTGAGTCTTGGGGGAAGCGTCTGGAAGTCACCGAGATGAGAGCCTCGCAACAACGCTAGAGTCAGAATAAGCCAAATCCTGCGGACATGGTGTACAGCGGCGCTGCACCACTTTAAAGACACCAGGCGAGTTCCCTACTCTCTACTTTGAGGGCACGTGGGTGGAGCAATTCCGGAAGCGAGTTGGCTGGTCGACTACCATGATCCAAAGAAAAATGCAGCCAATTAAGGAAGCGTACACGGCAGCAAAGGTATATGGCAGGGGAAAGCAGAAGATTGTGGGAGCGAGGGCTTCCAGAAGCAACGCTGCGGCGGCCGTCCAACCGATCAGCCAGTGGGTGAGCCTCATGCCAACGAGAAAAAGAAAGACGGCACTGGCGAGGGCAGCCAGTGAGCCTGCCCAGTAAAGCACGGAGAGGTGGATGCCGAAAATTCGGAATAAGAGACTGTTGAAGTAGGCAGATGCGGGGCCATACATGAACCACACATCGCGGTAGAGTTGCTTGCCTTGTGCCAATTGGGCGGGAATGTACATTTCGTGGCCGCTATCGCTGCTGAGGCTGCCCCAGGCGGCCCAAGTGGAATAGAACTTGACGGCCCAAATAACGATCAGAACCAGCAGCGCGGAATAGGTGGTGCGGTTCCAACCGGAGGGCGGACCGAACAGGCCGGGTTGTTCTATGTTGGCAGTATAGCCAGCCATCGCGGAGGCGCTCCCTTGACGTGCAATTCAGACTAACAAGAAATGACTGGCAGGCGGATTTGCAGTCGCTGCAAGGAGGCCAATAAAGCATTGATGATTCGGGCGCAGTTTGGGAAGGGTGCCGGGCTCAGGAGGCAACCGCTACAAAAGGAGTAACACAACCACAGAACGTTAGCCGTGGGCTGCGGGTATGTGTTTGGCACGGAGGCGAAGGACTTTGCGTTGGTTGGCTTCAAGCACTTCGAAGCAGAAGCCACCGAGGTTGACTCTGTCCCCAGGAGTCGGGACTTTTCCGGAAACGGTACTGAGCAAGCCGGCAATCGTGGTTACTGTCTCGTCGACATTTTCGCCAAACTGAATTCCCAAGAGGTCTTCCGCTTCGCGGATCGACATGCTGCCGCGGAGCACCAGGCTCCCATCGGGTTCACGTACAGCATCCGGGGCCGGCTTGACGCTATCCGTATTGCTTTCACCAACAATCTCCTCTACCAGGTCTTCTACCGTGGCAATGCCAGCGACTGAGCCATGCTCATCAATGACGATGACCATGGACTGGCCTTTCTGGCGCATCTCTTTCAGCAAGTCCGAGCCAAGTTTCGTTTCCGGGACGAACAGCGTGGGCTTCATAAGCTCTCGGACTTTGCGCTTGGGCAAATCGGTATCGGCAATCTGCAGCAGATCCTGGACGTGGACGACGCCAACGATGTCATCGAGAGATTTCTGGTACACGGGCATCTTGGCCAATTTCGTGTCCACGTACTTCGCGTGCATTTCTTCCAGCGAAGCGTCGGCCTGCATGGCGACGACATCCGGGCGCGGGGTCATTACTTCGCGAACGCGCTTGTCGCTGAATTCGACGACTTGCTCGATCAAGTCCGCCTGATCTGGCTCGATAATGCCTTCTTCTTCGGCCACTTCGACCAGCGCGCCAATGCCCTCTTCGGTTCGTTGTTCCTCGGTGCGCTCGACTTCGTGTTCGGAAATGCGAGCGAGGGATTCGGCGGCTTCAAGAAAAACACGAATGGGCCAAACGAGCCACATCGCCGAGCGGATCAGCGGCAAGAGCGGTAGCAGCCAGCGCCCGGTCGTCCGGTACAGCAGCATATCCGGAATAAAATGCATGGCGATGACAACTTCAAGAGTGAGGAAAACAAGAAATTGGACGCCCGCTTCCCAGTTGTTGGGCACCAGGTAGACGACGCCACGCGTGGTTTCCAGGACCACGAAGGCAAGCCAGAAGTGGCCAAGGATGCGAAATGTTCGGCCGCCGCTGCGACGCGTAATCTTCAGCTTGGGCTCGATCTCCGTTTCAAAAATGTCGAGGTGTTCGTGGATGCGGCCCGTCGTGATGCGCCCAAGCTCGCGGTAGATAAGCGTGAGATAGGAAAAAATCGGAAGGCCCAGCGCGAGTACCAGGACACTGAGGATGTAGACGTAACTCCATTGCAGCATTACGCGATTCCCAGTCGGCGCCGCAGGCGCATCTCCACCCGGTTCATCTCCCCGCGATCTTTCTCGTGATCATATCCCAAAAGATGCAGGAGGCCGTGCAAAATCAAAATTTGCAATTCTTCCGGGAGCCTGCGCTTGTAGAGCTTGGCATTTTGTTTTGCCACCGCAGGAGAGATGGCAATATCCCCAAGCTGGCGGCCGCGAACTTTTTGCAAATGAGTCTCAAGGGTGCCCGGTCGTTGCCGCGCCTCTGCCGGGAACGAGAGAACGTCGGTGGTACCTTTTTTGTTGCGGTACGTCTCATTCAGCCGGGCCATCTCCAGCGTCGGTCACCAGACGAATGGCAACGCTCTCTGCGCCGAGACCCAATTCCTCTTCCAGTTCCAGTGTAAAGGCCAACAGTGCGCGCACTTCTACCCGAACCCCTTTCTGGCGATTCTCTATCGCAGGCTTGCGCTCTTCCTTCGAGGCTTTGGTTGTGTGTCGCTTGTGTTTCATTCCTTCAAAGTGTCGGAGGCTGCGGCTTTGTCAGGTACTTTCGCCGCGGTCGGAACTTTCCCATTTCCCCCGCTTTTCGGGTTAGCCATGTCGTGTTCTTCGTAGGCACGGATGATTTGCTGAACAAGGTTGTGGCGCACGACATCTTTTTCGCCAAACTGTGTGACGCTGATGCCGGGGATGCGACCGCAAATCTCCATGGCCTCAATCAGCCCAGACTTCTTACCCATCGGCAAATCGATCTGCGTGACGTCGCCGGTGATCACGGCCTTGGAGTTGAAACCGAGACGCGTCAGGAACATCTTCATCTGCTCGCTGGTGGTGTTTTGCGCTTCGTCCAGAATTACAAACGAATCATTCAGTGTGCGGCCGCGCATGAAGGCGAGCGGCGCAACCTCAATGATTCCCTTCTCCAAGAAGCGCTCGAGCTTATCGGCATCGAGCATGTCGTAGAGCGCGTCGTACAGCGGGCGCATGTACGGATCAATCTTCTGCTGCAGGGTTCCAGGCAAGAAGCCGAGTCGCTCGCCGGCTTCGACCGCGGGACGCGCCAGAATGATGCGGTTCATCTGCTTGGTAAGGAGCGCGCTGACAGCCATGGCCACGGCAAGATAGGTTTTGCCGGTGCCGCCAGGACCGATGCCGAACGTCATGTCGTGCGATTCGATCTCGTCCATGTAGCGTTTCTGGCTGGCATTCTTCGGCGTGACGGGTTTCTTGCCGAAAGAGCGAGTCTTGCCGTGTTCGAACATGGCGCGGGGAGATTCGTGCGGCTCGTCCGTCGCGACGCGCATGAGCGATTTCACTTCGGCGCTAGCCAGCACGCGACCATGGCGAGTCAGATGGTTGTACTCTTCGACGATGCGCACGGCTTGATCAACGCCCTCCTGGTCGCCTTCGACCGTAAGGCGCGAATCGTGCAGATGCGTGCGTACGCGCAGAGCATCCTCCAGCGAGCGAATATTTTCGTCGAGGGTGCCAAAGAATGGTTCAATTTTTCCGGTAATGTGTATCGTGCGTCTCATCCACTTGGAAGGTTGTACAGTTGTTCGAACCGGGTGGCCGATGGGATTCCTCCTGAAAATTGTGCTGCTCAGCACGCGAAGACGGAGAAACTACAATCAACGTAGCGCACCCCTGCCCCACCGTCAAGTTACAGCAGCATGAATTCTGTGAGTGGAATGGATTTGTGGTGTTGTTGGCGTTGAGCGATGGGCTGGAGGAAGAAGGCAAAATCCACAGACGCAACACCCGTAGGTGGGGCCCGCGTCGAAAACTCAAATGCGGCCTGCTGGCGAAAGGATTTCGCCTGTACTTTTTTCTCTCCGTTCGATCAGGGACAGTTGGCATCTGATTACCTGTCCTCTGGTACGCCAGAGCTATAGACGCAAACCACGGTAAATCCGAAACTCACCTCATCAATTACAGAAGTTAAGTTGTTCGTGATTCCTGAGGGAGGAATAGGGCCATGTCCAAGTTCAGATTCGCAAAATCCATATTCGCGGAGACGGCGCTGTTGTGCGCCGCCTTGCCGGCACTGGCAGCCAATGAAGCAAGCGGTTCGCCAGCCGTAGCCACCGTGCCCCACGCCAACATCAATTGCCCGGGAATAGCCAGCGTGCCGATGACTGCCGATGCCGAGCAGTCCTTGCCGATGCACCTGGTAGCCAACGTCAGCTGCAATGAGACTGTCGCGATTCTTGCCGACAGCGAAGGGTACACCGCGCGTATCCGCCGGGCGGATGGCAAAGAAGGGTACATCGCGCGCATGTATCTCAATTTGGATGGCTCCGCCAATAGCGCCCCCATCGATCAGCCACCGGCGACCGCCACGCCGGTGAACAATGTTGTGCGCTGGCAGACAGGTGCGCCGGGTTGCGACCAATTCACGGCTAAGGGGTATAACGTGGAATCTGCAACGGCGAACGGCATCACCGTTCAGGTGTCGCTGCAGGATTCCGGTTGGAAACTTCGCGCGACGATTGCCATTTCCAATCAAGCCGGCGAGACCATCGAAGTGCTCCCCTCGCTGATCACCCTCGACGAGCTGCAACCAGGGCTGAAATCGCTGCCCGCCCAGGATCCGGCCAAACTCTCTCACGTGGTGAACCACCAGGTGCTCTTGACGCAAGCCAATGCGCAACCGCCCGCCAGCGCGCATTTTTCGGAACTGCGCTTGAGCAATACTTCGTATCACGCATCGACGCCAAACTATTTCACGGAGCGCAGCGTGCCGACGGCCTCTTCCAACCTCGATGCAGCTGCCGTAGCGGGAGCGGACCTGTCTGCTTTGGCACTGAAGCACAGCAAACTGGCCTCTGGACAGAAGACCACCGGGGTGATCTGGTTCCATCGCGATGCCAATGCGCGCGAACTTTCTTTGCGCGTGCCGGTGGGCGATCTGGTGTTCGACTTCCCTCTCTCTTTCAATCAGAAGAAGTAGCGAAGGAGGCTGCTTTTTCGCGGCCCGGCGTCCCCTCACGCCGGGCCGTTTTTTTATACGGGATCATTGCGTACCGTGGTTTGCTTGCCGATCAATCTGCGGGAACAGCGCGGCCTTTGGCCCAATCGCGAATCGCGGCGATTTCTTCCGCGCGTGTGATGCTTAGCGGACGGGTGCCCTGAAGTTCACCCAATAGAATGTCCGTTGAGAGCGGTTGTTTCTGACTGAACGCGGTGTACAAGGCCGAAACGATGGCCTGCTCGATTTCTGCGCCGGAAAATCCCTCGGATGCGGCGGCAAGCTTCGGTAAGGCGAATCCTGCGGCGTCTCTTCCTCGTTTCTTCAAATGAAGGGCAAAGAGAGACTCGCGAACGTTCGCGGACGGCAGGTCTACAAAAAAGATTTCGTCGAAGCGGCCTTTGCGGACCATTTCCGGCGGCAGGATGGTGATGTTGTTCGAGGTGGCGGCAAGGAATACGCCGCTTTCGCGGTCCTGCATCCAGGTGAGCAGCGTGGCCAACAATCGTTGCGAAAGGCCCGCATCGGCATCGCCGCTGGAACCAGCAGAGGCAAATGCTTTCTCAATTTCATCGATCCATAAGACGACGGGAGCAAGTTTCTGCGCCAAGTCCAAGGCCTTCTTCAGTCGCTTCTCGCTTTCGCCAACGTATTTGTCGTAGAGCGCACCCGCATCGAGCCGAACCAGATCGTAATTCCATTCCCCGGCTATAGCCCGCGCGGCCAGACTCTTGCCGCAGCCCTGCACGCCCATGATCAAAACACCTTTGGGAGGAACAAGCCCAAATTTCTGGCCTTCCGGAGTCCAGGCGCTCTTGCGTTTGTCGATCCATTCGCGCAAACGCTGCAACCCAGCGACGTCGCTAAACGAAGCGTCGCGTTTGACAGTCTCGAGCAAACCATCGGAGCGCAATGCCTGGCGCTTCGCGTCGAGGACATCGTTCAGAACTTGCGCGTCGGCCTTGCCATGGGCGAGGAGGCACTTGCGAAATAGCCGCAGGGCTTCTTCCTCGGGCAACCCAACCAGATTCTTGGCGGCCTGGGTCATGCCGACCAGATCGAGAGCTATGGCCAGAGCCTGCTCGTGATTCAGCTCTGCAAGTACGCGCTTGACGCCGGGTAAGAGCTCTTCCGCCGAAGGCAGTCCGAGCTGAAACGTCGCGGCATCGGCCTCTAATTCTTTTGGTAATTGAATGGTGGCAGCAAGGAGGATGATCGAGCGGCGGGCGGTGCGGAAACCATCCGCAAGGTCACGCAGCCGTCGGCTGATGCGGTCGTTGTCGCAATATCGCCCGAAATCCTTCAGCAGAAAAATCCCACTTTCCTGGATGGTGGCTATGTTGGTGAGGGCCTGCTCGGGCTGATCGGAATTGTACAGCGCGAGCGCCGCCCCATTTGGCAAGGCCTACAGTGACGCTCCAAACGTAGAGTGAGACTCCGAGATCAGCCGCAACGCTGGCCAACAAACGAGTAAAACGATCTTCCTCTTCACTTTCGACACTGATGATGGGGTTGCGAGAATTGATGAGCAGTCGCAGCTCTTCCTGCTTTTTGGTCGGGGTGCCAGCAGAGTTTGCGGGAATGCCGATCATGGTCGGTTTGATCGAATCTGGCACAGACATCTTCCTCTCATGGAACGCGGCCGCAGGTTGATGCGTAAGTTTCAGCGTAGCGACAGACTTCCCCGTTTTCCAGCCATTTGACCTGGCAATGTTCTTCGCCGTGCAAGTGCCGTCGCAGATGAGCGAGGCGTTTCACTCATTCTATAGTCCCCTGTCTTCTGAAAATGCCCCAGGGAAATGAGCGTAAAGTTGGCAGCTGGAACTCCGCGAAGCTCAAAATAACGGGTCAACCTAACGAGTGCGGTCCTTCAGACCAAACCACAATGCTAGTCCGCCAGTCCTACGCGTCGCAGTAATTCCCCAAAGCGGGGATCGCTGCGCAGTGGGTCATATGCGGGTTCCACTTTAAGGGTCACCAAAACGGTGGAATGCTGCGCATAGGCTTGCTCCAGCCACCTCATCGCCGCTTCCTTATCGCCGACGCCGAGATTTGCCAAGGCCAGTGCGGCTGGATCAATTTGCCGATTACGATTCTCTGTTTCCAGTTTACGCAACTCTTCAAGAGCTTTGACTTTCTGTCCGGTCCGCCCGTAAACATACGCCAACATCGTCCAGACCGCCGGCCCGTCGCCTGACCCGCGATGCCATTTATCTAGATCGTCCAATGCTTCCGCAAACTGCCCTTTCTCGATATATACATCCACAATCATGTGCGCACGCAAGAAGCCAGGATCCATCTCCTGAATTGCACGAAACTGTTCGATGGATTGGTCGTATTGACGCGAATAATAAAAGATTGCAGCGTGATCGGAAGCAATGATCAGGGAGAGCGGGTCGAGAGTCCGGGCAAGCTCGCTCTCACGTAAAGCTTCTGCAAAACGTCCTCTCCAGGTAAGGAACTCCGCATACCAGTGGTGCGCCGTAGCATAGTTAGGATTCAGTTCGATGGCGCGGCGGTATTCTTTCTCCGAGGCATTCCAGTCCCAATCATAATTCTCGATGATGAGGGCCAGGGCAACGTGCGCTTCCGGAAGTGAATCGTCAAGTTGAAGCGCCCGGAGAGCAGCGGCTCGGGCTTTCGGCATATAGACGGAGGGAAGCGTAAAACTATATGCGCTAAGAAGAGTGTAACTATTGGCAAGCCCGGCGTATGCGGGCGCATACTTGGGGTCTTTGTCGATCGCCTGTTGGAAATATTCAATGGCCTGCTGGAAGCCGGGCACGGTTCGCTTGTTCCAGCAGAATAGTCCTTTCAAGTAGGAATCATAGGCCTGGTAGGCTCGTGGCGTGAGTGGCGGTTTATTGAGGTGTGCGTTGCGTTTGGGTCCGCCGAGTGTCAGTTCAATCTCATCGGAAATTTCGAGTGCGATCTCTGCCTGGGTCGCCAATAAGTCGCTTAGTTCCCGGTCATACTCCCGTGTCCAGATCGGAGTCTGCCGGCCAACTTCGATCAGTTGCGCGTTGATTCGGACTTTCTGTGCGTCACGGCGCACGCTGCCTTCCAAAACGTAGTGGACGCCAAGTTCGCGGCCGATTTGATCCAGCTTGATGGTGGAGTGTTTGTAGTGCATGACCGAAGTGCGCGCGATCACGCCAAATTGTTGAGGGTCCAGTCGGCCGAGTTGCGTGATCATCTCCTCTGTCAATCCGTCGCTGAAGTAATCCTGTTCCGCATTACCGGTGAGATTCTCAAATGGCAATACCGCCAACATCTTGCGGCCTTGGGTTGCGGATTCTTGGACCGGCGATTGCGGCCGCGGCTGCTTCATGAAAGCGAATAGACAGACGAACGCGACGGTCGCGAGAATCAGCACCGCAACCCAGCGTGAATTCGAGCGTCGAGTGGAATCAGCCAAACTGGCCGAACCGCTCGCACTCACGTCGATGGTCGGGACGGCATCTGCTGTGGGCCCCGGCACGGTCGCATCACTGACGCCTGCCTCCCTTTCCACGGGAACCATGAGCCGGTAACCCAACTTGGGGAGCGTCTCGATGTATCGCGGTTCGGAAGCGGAATCGGCCAGCGCGCCACGAAGTTCCTTGACTGCCGTGTTCAGCCCATGATCGAAATCAATGAATGTGGTGGAAGTCCAGACGTGATCTCGCAGTTCTTCCCTGGTCACACACTCGGGTGCACGCTCCACCAGCAGGAGGAGCACCTGGCAGGACTGTGGGCGAAGCTTTAGCTTCATGCCGCGCTTGAACAGTTCCCTTGTCTGAGACCTGACTTCGAAGGGACCGAATCTGTATTTGCAGGCTTGTGCAGGCATCGTTTGACCAGGGCAGGTTGTGGGATTCTGCACTTTCCTTGCGCCTTTGTGCAATCTAAATTTTGTTGAATGAAGGGTTTGGACCTTCACCTAGATAACATTTCTTCTCCACCCGCCATGCATTGACCCCGGCCAGGAGATGTGCGATTTCTGGGGTACGGAAGGTCGCCTTCCCTGGCCGGATTTGACTGGGATCAGGCCAGAAAACTCTCAGGAATTCCTAGCGGTATACGTCTGTCAAGAACTCAAATCTGGAGGCAAAATGCAACCAACATCTGGCTGGGTACTGCGGTATGGGAAGGGACGGAGACTGGCACTTGCGGTCGGAATCTTGGGGATAGCTACGGTCGCCTCGGCCGCGGTCATCCTACCTAACCTGTTTCCATTGCCCGATCCTACCGGATTTGTGTCCACGTATAACCAGAGCGGCCCAATCGATCAAAGCACCAAAAACCCGTTCTTCCAGAGCCTGGGAACCAATGGCCGGAGCTGCGGGACCTGCCACATCGCGGGTGATGCGTTTGGCCTAAGCACCGACAGCATTCGCAAGACGTTTTACCGCACGCATGGGAATGACCCGCTGTTCGCGGCGGTGGACGGGGCCAATTGCCCCGATAACACCTCCGCTGATGCCTCCGCTCACAGTCTGTTGCTGAAAAACGGACTGATTCGTGTGGGCATCCAGCTGCTCGCAACCGCTCAGTTTCAGATTCAGGCGTATCGTGACCCCTACGGATGTGCCGTGGTGACCGATCCGGCGTCGGGAGTGCGAACGGTGTCGGTGTACAGGCGTCCCCTGCCCACAGCGAATCTGCGGTTCTTGAGCGCCATCATGTTCGACGGACGTGAGACACTGCAACCGCTGACTTCTGCGGCGACGTTTCAAGCCAATCTGACGGCTGACTTGATGCACCAGGCGATGGACGCGACCTTAATTCACGCGCAAGCAGGTGCGGCACCGACGCTCGAGCAGCAGACGGCCATCGTGAACTTTGAATTGGGCCTGACCTCGGCGCAGACGATGGATTACCGCGCCGGCTGGTTGAATCGCTACGGAGCACAGGGCGGCCCACTGGCGCTTTCAAATCAGGTCTACTACCCCGGGACCAACGACGCCCTCGGTGCCGACCCCAAAGGCAATGCCTTCAGCTCCTCGGCCTTCAACCTTTATTCAGCCTGGGAAGGCGCATCGGGCGGCGATTCCAGAAATTCGTTTGACGATGATCGAACGGCAATTCGTCGCAAGATTGCAGCGGGAGAAAAATTGTTCAACACCCACCCGGTGACGATTTCCAATGTTCGCGGGCTGAACGACAATGCGGCTCTTGCCAAGGCCTTGGGCACGACCCTTCCGATCGCCCAGTTTCAGGGATTTTGCACAACTTGCCACGACACACCGAACGTGGGCAATCATTCCCTGCCGCTGGCCCTGGACATTGGCACCGGTCACGATCCAAGCGTCGAGACCGACCCGTTCATTGCCAACGGCGTGTCGCAACTGAGCTTTCCGGATCTGCCGATATTCCAGATCACGGGATGCCCGAATCCGTTCGCGGATCCGCAGCAGCCTGTCGAACCATACGTGATCTTGACGACGGATCCCGGCAAAGCGCTCGTTACCGGACTGTGCAGCGATGTCGCCCGCACAAAGGGGCCAGTTCTGCGAGGACTAGCGGCGCGCGCGCCATACTTTCACAATGGAGCCGCGCGCGATCTTAAGGAACTGATCGAATTTTACAACCTGCGATTCCAGATGAATCTGACCAACAATGAGAAAGAGGAGTTGATCGCGTTCCTCAACTCGCTCTAGCGATCATGTCGCCTTGCGTGTGATCCGGCGCCGTTGGCGGCGTCAGGTCACACGCTTGGTCTCACAGACAATCTGGAACGCGTGTCTGGGCCCGACTTACGGGTAACGTCGTCGAAGAGAAGTTTCGGAATGCGATCGACACTCCAGAAGCCACCTTCATGCTGACTTCCGAATAGTCGCAAGCGGAGAGTTATCTCTCGGCTGGTCAGACTCTGATCTTCGAGCCCGCAGACGTGAGTCTCTGCTAGACTGTACGGCCATGAAACCCTTTATCGTTCGAATTCTTTGCGTATTGGTATTCCTGTCAACCCAGGTAGCTGCGCAAGATGTGATTTCGCTTCCGACCGGCGCGGCGCCCAGCGCAGCACAGGAGAACTATCCGGAGAAAGAGTACTTCTCAAAAATCTGGAATACGGAAGTGGTCACCAATGTGACCAAGCCCACCCTCACCGTTTTCAAGCCTTCACCGGAATTGAGAAACGGGACCGCCGTGGTGATCTGTCCTGGCGGTGGATTTATGGCTCTTTCCATCAACAGCGAGGGCATCGATGTTGCCAAGTACCTGGCGGCAAGAGGCGTGACGGCCTTTGTGTTGAAGTACCGTCTTGCCCACACTGGCGAGGACGCTACGCAGGAATTTGCCACCCTGTTTACCACCGACAGGCCAAAATTTCAGGAGATCATAGCCAAGGTTGTTCCCTTGTCCATCGCCGATGGGTTAACGGCGGTCACCTATGTTCGCCAGCATGCCTCGGAATGGGGAGTGTCCGCCGACCGCGTTGGAATCATCGGCTTTTCGGCCGGCGGAACAGTCGCTGCCGGAGTTGCCTTCCGTTACCTGCCCGATGGCCGGCCCGCCTTCGTAGCCCCGATCTATGCAGCCGGAGCGAGATTTAAAGATGACCCCGTTCCAGCGGATGCACCTCCGATGTTTGCTGTAGCAGCGACCGATGATCAACTCGGACTGGCGCCAGAAAGCGTTTCGCTGTACGAGAAGTGGACGTCCGCCCACAAATCGGCCGAACTCCACATGTATGCGAAGGGTGGCCACGGCTTCGGCATGCGAACGCAAAACCTCCCCACGGATCATTGGATCGACCGGTTTGCCGAGTGGCTGGAGTTACAGGGTTGGTTGAAGAAATAACCACGAACATCCGGTAACGATCGTGCCTGGCCGAGTCCACAAAAGTTGGTTCACAGCATATTTTGAGCCGCGTTCCCGGACCCACTCAATCTCCGGGACTTGCTGCCAGTCCAAGCAGCCAGTTCAACACTGTTTAATCCATTGACTCGAGAGTGCTTCCCGGGAGAAGCGATTTATTTGGCTGTGATCGATCAGAGCCTGTCTAGCGTAGTGTTCCGACTGCTCTAACCCTAGTGAGCGGTTTTCGTTTTCAGTGCAGGTTGGATGCAAGCTGGGTGTTGCGTCGACCCATAGAGACCACCCGTTCAATATGGAAAAGTTCCTCATAGAAAGTGCTGACACACTCTCCATAACTAGCCTCGCGGGGATAGACTATATGAGGAGCTTCGAGAACCATGTCCCGAAGGTCAGATGAATACGCAAACATCGAAAAGGAACTCGTCGAGTTGCTCAATAACTTGCTGTCTGAGATTCCACCTAATGTGGCTTCGCTCGAAGTAAAGCGGGCTGGGCCAAACGGGGAGGGCGTGGTCGTTGTCCTAAAGCCGCAAAACCCAGCTTCTGCTGCTGTTGTTTGTCATGCTGAAAATGGTCTTGGTCTGGTTGATTTTAGCTTCGGGGAATACGGGCCAACTTGGGAATTACCAATTGAAGGCGACAATCCCGAAGCTTCGAAGAACGAGGTACTACAAGAGATTGGTGAGATGTGCCGCTCGGTGGTCGCCGGGCATTGCAAGCATAAGCGCGGATTCCTGAGCATCACCGGGAGTATTCAGGTCGGAGGGTGCCGCTACAGAATCACTGACTTGCTCGTGTTTCGGGCAGTGCCACCCCTGCGAGGCACACGGAACTACGAATCCTACTTTTCTACCGATTGAAAGCCGTTATCTCCCCAGTCGGTCTGTCCTTGTTTCGCTCAACTCTTTATTCTCTATAGCCGTTGGGAAATCCGCTCCCTGCTAGTGAACCATTGCTTGGCTGCCCGGCTAACACCTGCGTAATCTGCTGCACGGAAACTAGGTTACCTAGCGTCCCGATTCCATCTGCAACATTCCGTAATCGGATCTTTTAAGAAACGGCCACACCTCTATCCACCTCTTCCAATCGTTTGACAATGTTGCTGTATCGCCTCAAAATGTAAGATTGAAGAAAGAGCTTAAGGAGCGATAGATGGCGCAAGGTCAGGCAAGAAAAGTTAAGAAGAAGAAAAAATCAGTTTTAAAGCGCGCGGCACAGTCTCGGGAACGGGCGGAAGTGAACCGCACCAATCGCACGCGCGTTCGCGGCGTCATCAAGCGCCTGCGCACGGCACTTACGGCGGGCGATGTGACTGCCGCCGGGAATCTGCTGCATCCCACGATGTCTGCCATTGATCAGGCCATCACCAAGGGCGTGCTGCACGAAAACACTGCGAATCGCTACAAATCGCGACTGAACCTGGCGTACAACCAGATCAAAGCCAAGGCCGCGAAGTCCTAAAGAAGAGTTTCAGAGGATTCACGAGGCGGGCGGCTTCCTAAGTTGCCCGCCTTTTTTGTATCTGGACGTCGGGGACGAAGCTGAGATCGTCCTGGATATGAACGCGTTGTTGAATCGAGGAGCAATATGGCTCACGCAATCTCCGTAACGCGCACTGCGAAATCCCGCCTGACTGAAGAGCTGCGCGAGAATTCACCCTTTGGCACGAATTACAGCGACCACATGTTCGTGGCGGATTACAGCAAAGGCGAGTGGCGCGACGCGCGCGTCGTGCCGTACGGCCCGATGTCGCTTTCCCCCGCGCTGACCGCGCTGCATTATGGGCAATCCTTGTTCGAAGGATTCAAGGCGCATCGCCAACCGGATTGTCGCGTCGCCTTGTTCCGCCCCATGGCGAATCATGCGCGCATGAATCGCTCTGCGGCTCGATTGGCGATGCCAGCCATTCCGGAGTCGCTGTTCAAAGAGGGATTGCTGGAGTTGATCCGCACCGACCGCGAATGGGTGCCACACCGCGAAGGCGGCTCGCTCTATGTTCGCCCGGTCTATTTTGGAACCGACGAATCGCTGATGGTTCGTCCTGCAGAGAGCTTATCGCCTGGTGATCTTCACCGCACCGGGTGGCCCGTATTTCGCGCAACCGATTCGCTTGCTGGCCGAAGAAACGTACGTTCGGGCGTTTCCCGGCGGAACAGGCGATGCGAAGACGGCAGGTAATTACGGCGGCGGATTGCTGGCCGCGAAGCTGGCGCAGGTCCGGGGCTATCACAATGTGATGTGGCTGGATGGCAAGGACCGCAAGATTGCGGAAGAATCCGGCGTCATGAATATTATGTTCGTCATCAACGGACAGGCGATCACCCCGAATTTGTCCGGAACGATTCTGCCAGGCGTCACGCGCGATTCCGTGCTGACGCTGCTGCGCGAGATGAACATACCCAGCGAAGAACGCGCCATTACCGTCGACGAAGTGTTCGCCGCACATTCCGCCGGCACCTTGCAGGAGGCATTCGGCATTGGAACGGCTGCGGTTATTGCACCAATTGCGGCCATCGGCTATCGCGGCAACGAAGTGAAGATCGAGACCGGCAAAGCCGACGGTATCGCCAAGAAGTTGCTCACAAAGTTGGTGGCAATCCAGACTGGAAAAGAAGCCGACACGCACAACTGGCTGTTGCACGTTTAGTAGTAAAGTTGCCGCCTCAGCAGTTGGCGACTCAAGAACTGCCGATTATTTTTGAGGGCGAACTAAGCGCGAGCCGGAGCTTTGGCTCCACTGAGTTCCCAAACCAGGAATTCCATCACCGTTCGCTCATCGCGGCCACTCTTCAGTTGAACGTCAGCATCGCGAAGGGCTTGCAGACCCTTCATTAGCCGTTCTTTGGAAATTTTCCGCGAGCATTGCAATGCGATTTCGGCTTGCTCCGGCCTCATACCCAAGGCGCGTGCGGCTTGCCAGCCATTCGTGGCGCCGCGTACTTCACTGGCCTCCACAATCTTGCGGTACATCCAGGTAATGCCGCCAAGCATGAGCAGTGCGGCTTCGCCTTCCTGGAACAGGCGGTTGATAAATTCCAGGGCTTGTTTGGGCTGTTGCGCGGCTAAAAAACCGGCCACTTCCCAGATGGTCGTGGTTTTTTCAGAAATTACCAGTGCCGCGATGTCTGCCTTGCGAATCTGTTTGCGCTCACCGGCAAACGTGGCGAGTTTTTCCATTTCAGTTTGCAGGCGGAGCAAATCGCCGCTCACGAGTTCCGCCAATTCTTCCGCGGAGCCCTCCTCGAGTTCAATTCCCCGCTCCTTCGCCAATAATCTGGCCACATCAACGGCCGCGGCCAGACGGCGTTCCTGGTTGTCGCCTGTGCCGACTTCCACTACGAGCATTTCTTCCGCAAGGTTTTTTCCCAACTGCATGCGCATGTCGAGTTTGGCTGCTTCGATCACCAGAACGGTGAAGGGGGCCGGGTCTTTCAGGTAAGCGAGGATTCCATCGACCGTTTCTTTACGATTTTTTTCAGCAAGACTTTCGATCGCTTCCGCCTCTTCAAGGAAGACGACTTGTCTAGGGGAGAGCATGGGCAAGGTCAGAGCCTGGTCGAGAGCGGCCTGAGTTTCCCCGCGATCTGCAGAAAACCGCGAGACGGCCCAGGTCCGGGCAGTTTCCGCGACGTAGTGCTCGATCAAAGCCGCGCGGCATTTGTCACGGAGGTAACGTTCATCGCCCAGCAGTAGCAGGCCGGGCAGCTTTTTGCTTTGCTGCAATCGCGCGGAAAGTTCTTCAAGAGAGATGCGCGCCATCAGTAATTCTCCGTTATCGCGGTGACAAGGCGAGAGGCAAAATCCTGAGCCATACGATCAACGGCCGGGTCGCCTTCCTGGAAAAAGCTCTGCACATCGGAAGAGAGCTCGTACTCGTTGCGAAAAACGAAATTGTCGTTGTGATAGAGAACTTTCTGGCTCAGGCGATCCGTGAATGTGACGTCGCACCGCATGATTACGAGCATAGCCGTGGCCTGAGCGGTCTGCACGCCCGTGCTGGAGGTGGTGTTGTTGTAGAGCAATGGAATAATTTCCACGCTCATCACTTTTCCGGTCAAGACGGCGTCGCCACCATCAGGTTCCGAAACCACCTTGTACTGCGTCTTGGCCAGGAATTCGTGAATTGTTGCCGCGGTCAATTTCTGCTCGATGCGATAGCTGCTGGTCTTGTTCTCCATCGCTGGAACGGCAATGACATGAATCGTCTTTGGCAACGAACTGCTGTGGCCGGCAACGTGGTAACCGCAACCGCTCATGCCAGCGACAACCGCGACGCCAGCCAGCCATTTCCAAATGCAGGCTCGCCACTTGATCATGAATCCAGCCACTCCGCTAATTTCAGCGCATTCCATGCCGGCACTCGCAAGTTATCTCCCGCACCCCAGAGCCACCAACTCTTTTCGCGCGACATTTCCGGCTGCGGTTCCCGCAAATATACGATATTTTCGCCAGCAACGCTTACGTTACTGGGCGCGCTATCCATTTCCGGAACCAGAATAAATCCGGCGTCCTGACACGCGCCAGAAAGCGCCAGGGCGTCGATATCGTGGTCCAGATCGGCGCAAATGTTAAAGGTCGTTCCATAAAACACCGGCGCATGCACCAGATTAACGGAAATCTTGACATCCTCTTCGCCATCGCTGATTGCAGCCGAAATTTCTGCCCGCGTTTCCCGTAACTTACTCGCAAGGTCTTTTTTGCTTTCCACGCCATAGCGCGGAAGCATGTTGAACGCGGTTTGCGTCCCAAAAACAGGCGAGCCGATGCTCTGGAAGGACAACAGTTGCGACGTTTGCGTTTCCAGCTCTTCAATGCCCGCGCGGCCTGCCCCGGAAACCGGCTCGTACAGCATCGCAACCATGCGACGCAAGCCATAGCGCGATTGCAGCATCATCGCCAGGCTGCTGATGGCCACGCTGCCCACAGAAAAAATGCTAAACGTTTGCGAATCCTTGCTGGCGACCTTCCCGCTCACCGACTCAATCTTCGGAAACCACGGCGTGGCATCGGGATCGCCGAGCGTCGCATGAGAAAGGTCGAGGACTGTTGCGGCAGCTTCCTTGGCGGGACCGAGGCAAAGTTTTCCGAAGCCAGAGGAGCCCGCTAAAAACGCGAAGCGCGCGCCGCGAAAGGTGTCTTCCTCCACGCGCTGTATGAGTTTCGCTTCGCCGCCAGCTTCGGTCAGAAGACCTGCGCTCTCATCCTCGTCGACCAGATGCAGGTCCCAGCCGGCAAAGCGACTTTCTTCCAGTAACGATTTCACTTCATGCCCAAGGAGGGACGAAGCTCCGGCAATCACAATTTTCTGGGAATTCCGGTCAACGGGCATGGGTCAGGCGGTCCTGGCTACCATCCGGTGCCGCAGGAAACGCACCACGTGCAATGCAATGCCAATGAGGGCGTAGCTGCCGGCGAAAATAACCAGAACATATTCGGAATATCGCCACACCACTCCAAAGAACAAGCAGACCACGATAATGGTGACGGAGCGCTGCTTTCGCGCCCAGGGAATATCCTTGAAGCTGTAGTAACGCACCGCGCTGGTCATCAAGCCGCCGAGTGCGACCATCAACACGAACCATGCAATCGACCAGTTTTTATCCGTGATTGGGCCGATCCAGTGGCAGGCATGAACGATGGCGGCCACCATGCCTGCCGCCGCGGGAGTGGGCATACCCACAAAGTTCTTCGAACCACCGGGCGCCATACCTTGCACGTTGAAACGCGCCAACCGCCACGCCGAGCAGATGAGGAAGGTAAGGCAGCAAAGCCAAGCCACGTCGCCCAGCCAGTAGGACTCGCCAAGCGCACGAATTCCGACGCTCGCCACGCCGGGAAGGTTGCGGTAGCCCCAGGCATAGGCCAGGATCGCAGGAGCGATTCCGAAGCTGACCACATCAGCCAGTGAGTCAAACTGGACGCCAAATTCCGTATTTGTGCCGGTCATCCGGGCGATGCGTCCGTCCAGAGAGTCAAACAGGATGGCGATGCCGATGGCTTTAGCGGCGTGATCGAAATCTTCGGGGCGGCCCAGTAACGCCGCCAGCGAAGCATAGTAGCCGCACAACAAGTTCGCTACGGTGAATAGACTGGGCAGTAGAAAAATCCCGCGCCGCAGTCTGTGATTCTTGATGCGCTTTTCGTGTAACGGCAAATCCTGCTGTACGTTTTCCGCCATGGCCCCTTATTCTATCCCGCAACAAGATACTACGCTGCGCCTTCGCCTTGCTCTTTTTTCTGTCAGGTTTGTCTCGAGACATTCGTGATCCGGGCCAGGATGGTTGAGCCACCCTTCACGTTATCACCCACTTTCACGGCTACGTCCGCATTCTCGGGCATCCAGATGTCCACACGAGATCCGAACCGGACCAGCCCCACCCGCTCGCCGCGCTCAACCACTTCGCCCTGTTTCTTCCAGGAGACGACGCGCCGCGCCACCCATCCGGCAATCTGCTTGAACACAAGTTCGCCGTGTTCGCTGGTCAGCGTAAAAACATTCTGCTCGTTTTCGAAAGAGGCAGTTTCCGCCCAGGCGGCGAGAAATTTTCCAGGCTTGTATTCCAGTCGCGTAATGGTGCCGGCCGCTGGCGAGCGATTCACATGGACATTCCATACCGCTAGAAAAACACTAATGCGTTTTCCAGGATGCCCTCCGTGCGCTTCGTCCTTTATGACAACGACCCTGCCATCACCGGGCGAGACAATGGCGCCAGGCTCCGAGGGAATTACACGTTCGGGATCGCGGAAGAAATAAAAGACGAATAAGGCCAGAAACACCAGCACGCATCCGGCAATTACACCGGTTCGCGTGGCCCATCCGAATGAAAGCATGCCCAGCAGTAGCGGGGGTAAACCAAAATAATACCCTTCGCGGACCATAGCCTCCCCTTCTCCGCCGCGTTTACTTGCGCGGGAGGTCTCCGGTCATATTACGACAAAACCTGTACTGTGAGCGCGATAACTGGCTGGCTACTGCGATCGTCGATCGGGCGCCACATGGTGGCGCGCAATCAAACGCTCCATTTCATCCTTCACGTGGAGCTTCAACTTTTTCAATCGGATTTCTTCGATGAGGTCTTCAGAATTGTGGTAGGGCGATCTGGTGAGATTCTGAAGTTCTGTTTCATACTGCCGGTGCTTCTCGCTCAGACGTTGATATTCAACGTCTGTCTCGACTATTACGTCCCGAGGGTTACGCTGCAATTCGGCCACGCGGTCCTCCTCATTACTGAATTGTTGGAACTACATGACGCGAGACTAGCACCGGGAACCGCCACGTCAAGGTCTATCTGGTACCAAACTGTGGATTATTTCTGACCCGGCCGCTCCAGTACCAGGGCATCCTCCTCTGGTGCGGCGTAATACCTCTTTCGTCTTCCGGTTTGGCGGAATCCCAATCCTTCGTAGAGATCGATGGCGCCGCGCGTTCGACTCTCGGACTTCCAGAAACACTCTCTCCACACCTTGTGTTGCCCATTCGTCCAGAAGGCCGCGGACAAGTTGGCTGGCAATCCCTTGGCGGCGATGGGAAGTCTTCACCGCAAGGTTCAGGATTTCCGCTTCGCCTGCTATGTTCGTACCGAAAATGCAGCCCACGATTTCCTGATCGCAGGCGCTGGCCAGCGCGATGGTTTGCGAATCGCGTAGCGAATTCCGGATCGATATTTCGGACCAGTCCGCAGCCTCAGGCGCGGCTTGAAAGAGTTGCCAGACCGCGGGTACGTCTGCGTCGTTCAACCACCTGATAGCACGTGTCGCTCGGCCAGACTCGTTCTCATCCAACACGATGAGCGGGCCCTTTCCAATAAATTTCCGCGTCGGAACGCCGGACGTAGTTCGCATCAAGCCGCAGCACGTCGGTAAATTCCCCGCGCGCAGCCTTTTCCTCGGCCAGTTCTCCGACTAAGTTGGCGACTCCGCCCTCGATCGTGTGCAGCGTAGAGCCGATGGCAACTTGCGACTGCCAACCTGGCAAACTAGCGATCAATTCCGGGTCGAGGCAAATCCATCGTACAGCTTCACGGCCCGCTCGGTCAGCCACAAACGACAAGAATTGGTCGGGAGCGATGACCATTTCCTGATCGAGCACGCTCACCATCCCCTCGGCTCGCCGGTACAAGCCCCCGAAAAGCTGTCCGCGGTGCGCATCGTAAGTGGTTGCAACCAGATCACCGCCGTTCGACTGTCTGGCCATGGCTTCCAGTCGAGATACCCCAACGATGGCCTTTTGATAGACTTCCGCCCAGGCCTTCACGGCGCATAGCCCGATGCGAACCCCGGTAAACGATCCTGGCCCCGTGGCAACGGCGAGGAGATCCACTTCCGTGAAGTCCTTGCCAGCCTCCTTCAGTGAACTTTCCACAGCCGGCAACAACCAACTGGAATAATCGTCGTCCTCGTAAAGTCTCGTCGCGACCATGCGCCCATCCGCGCGGACGGCAACACTTCCTTTATGATCCGTGGTATCAATCGCAAGTGTTATCATTTGGTAGACCGGGCTTCGGGGCCTAGACGTCAACCTTTCCGCCTGAATCTAAACGATTTGCAAGTGATCTGGCAACGAGAGAAGCAATGCTTCGCGCGTCACCGCGGTTTCTACTAATTGTCAACCGGAAGTCACCAAGATGACAGGCGGCCTGAGCAATTTTAGTGCCAAATTGGCATTGCCCCGCCGCTATCTTCCTCATTCCACTGGATATATCTTGACTCTTACCTAACATTTACTTACACTCAGTTCATCTCCTAGGGGGAACACCTTATCTATGGACTATAAGATTGGCGACAAAGTCGTTTATCCGAATCATGGTGTTGGTGTTGTCGAACAGATGAGCTTTGGGGTCCTGAACGGTAGAACTGAACGTTATTACATGATCCGCATTGTATCCAGTGGCTTACGCGTCATGGTGCCACACACCAACGCGATTGCTGTTGGCCTTCGATCCGTTATCCGTTCCAACGACACGACCAAAGTCCTTGGTTTCCTCGAAAAGGGAAAGCTTAACTCCCATCACGACTGGAAGCACCGCTTTAAAGAGAATTCGGAGCGCATGCGCACCGGTTCCCTGTTAGAAGTAGCAGTCGTCCTCAAGAGCCTCGTTTCCCTTAGCTGCAGCAAGCCCCTCTCTTTCCGCGAAAAGAAAATGCTCGAGCGCGCAAAGTATCTATTGGTCAGTGAAATGGCCACCGCTCGAAATCTAACCGCGGAAAATGCCGAAGGCCTGGTTGTAAAGTCCCTGGCTAAGGCAAAGCTGCAATTCCCGACCATGATGGAGAAGTTCGAATAGTTTTTTCTTAGGGCATTCCTGTTCGCTGGGCGGCACTTCGGTGCCGCCCATTTTTTTTGGTTTCTGCATTAGCTCCCGGCCTGACCGACACGGGACCGCAGCCAGCCGGCGATGCAGCCTCCTATCGCGCTCGGAATGCTAATCATCAGACCACCCGCAAGCAGGGCTGCGCTCTCGAAACTCGAAAAGATAGTCGCCCACAGGAATCCTCCCAAAATAGGAATCACCAACCCCAAACAAATTCCAGCAGGGATCGCTTTGCCGAGGCTGTTGAGCCGAAGCTTGGGAAACCACAAGACGCCAGCTCCGATGAAACCAATCAGGCTGAGTACAAATAAGAGTTGTAGATCATCTGCTGCCAGCTTCCGCGAGCGCAGAATAAGAAATAACACTGGGAACCAAATGCAGGCAGTCCAAATCGCGAAGCTCTTCAGAAAGTTCATCTGGTTACGCCAGCGGCATACTCGCAACAGCGTTCAAACTCACATCCGCAAACATGCCGCGACGATACTTGGCGAACGCGGCGGCGGCAATCATCGCCGCGTTGTCGGTACACAAATCCCGGTTTGGGAAAAACACTTTTAGACCCCTTCGCCCGTTCGCGAAACGCCGAACGCAACTGCGTGTTCGCGGAAACTCCGCCGGAGACCAGAACGGTTTCGACGCCGGACTCTTCCGCCGCGGTCATCGTACGTTCTAATAGATCGCGCACCACGGCATTCTGGAATTCGCGGATCAGCCCAAGCGTTTGCGAGCTGCATAGCGGCAACAAATCCTCGAACGAACGTTTCCCTTCCGCGAGCGCCACTTCCCGGCGTCGAATCTCCTCCGTTGTACTCGGGATGCTCCCGAACATGATAGAGGACGGCGGTCTTCAGACCGCTAAAGCTGAAATCGAGTGGATTCCCCCGTGTCTTGGTTGGTCCAAACTTAACCGGCGCAGGAATGCCAGGGGCCGCCGCCGCAGCCAGTCGATCAAGCATTGGCCCGCCGGGATACCCCAGCGCAAGCAGTTTGGCCACCTTGTCATAAGCTTCCCCTGCGGCATCATCGCGCGTTTGACCGATGCGGCGAAATGCGAATTCCTCAGCACCTTCGCTAACTCTAACTTCGTACAACACGGTGTGACCGCCCGAGACGATCAAGCAGACCGCAGGCAACTTCGGCTCTTCGCCGGACTGATACGCTTCCAAAAACGCGGCATGAACGTGACCCGCCAGATGGTTGACGGCAAGCAAGGGCTTGCCCAGTGCTTGAGCCAACGTCTTCCCGTACGTGATTCCCACTAGCAGCGATCCTACCAGGCCGGGGCCTTGCGTCACGCCGATCGCGTCCAGTTCCTCCAGTTTCATCCCCGCCTGGCTCATCGCCTCGCGCACTACCGGCACAATCTGCCGCAAATGTTCGCGTGAAGCCAATTCCGGCACCACACCACCGTATTTGCGGTGAACGTCGAACTGGGACGCCACCACGCTGGACAAAATGGTGCGTCCATCAACAACCACGGCCGCGGCAGTCTCGTCGCAGGAGGACTCAATCCCCAGAATGCGCGCTGGCTTATTTAAGTCAATCATTCCTACTCACTTAAGTCCTCATGCTAGCACACGGCCTTGTTTCTTCCCGCACCTCAGACGCCGCGCTGCTCAAGCCTTTTCGCTGGCGGCAAAGCGGCCACGGTAGACGGAAGGGGCTATGCCAAAGCTGCGCTCAAAGGCACGGCGAAAATTGTCGCCGTCTCGAAAACCAACAGAGCGCGCGACTCCTTCCACCGTGCTGCCAGTGAGCGCCAAACGCTTCCGCGCTTCATCCAAACGCACGCGTCGCACGAACGATGCCGGAGTGCTCTTCATCTCCTGTTTGAAACGGCGGGTGAACTGTCGCGGGCACAGGTACATGCGTTCGGCCAATGCTTCCACAGATAGATCGCGATTTAGATGACCGAGAATCCATGGCAATAAATCCGCAAAGCGACTGCGCGATTCCACCTGAAACTGCAATGGCTCTGAATACTGTTCCTGGCCGCCTAACCTTTTCACAAACACCACCATTTCGCGCGCAACAGAGAGGGCCATCTCGGGCCCGTAGTCTTCCTCAATCAGGGCTAACGCCAGATCGATTCCCGCAGTCACCCCGGCGGAAGTCCAGAATTTCCCATCGCGCACAAAAAGTGCGTTGGCATCCACCTTCAACTTCGGAAACTTAGCCGCGACATCCGCGCAATATCTCCAGTGCGTGCAGACGGTCCGTCCGTTAAGCAACCCCGAAGCGGCGAGGCCATAAATTCCGGTACAAACTGAGGCGATTCGGCGAATCCCACTCGCGTTTTTCCGAATCCACGCGGATAGTCGGGCATTTGCTTTTGGCTCTCGTAATCCACTTCCACCCGGCACGATGACAGTATCCACGTCGCGAACCGCCGACAGCGGACATTGGGCACCGAGCGAAAGGCCAAACTCGGAACGAAATGTCTTGCCCGTCAACCCGGCCACGGTAATTTGATAGCAGGGCTTGCTGCCGCCACCCGGAGACTTCACATGCGCATTGCCAAACGCCTCAAGCGGGCCAACCAGGTCCATCGCCGTAAGCCGGTCAAACCCCACCAGAACAATGTGTCTTTGTTTCATGGCTTCTGCCTGAAGTTCGTGGCTTTGCCGAATGTCTCTAAATGCCGGAATAATGTCCTTTAAGACATTTCCTTCTTAGCCTACTCTGGTCCCGTTCGCAACGCTTTTTTCGAGAGAAACACATGTCCCACAAACCAATGGTCACGCTCGCTGTTGTCGCTTTCGTTGGCGCGTTTTTTACCAGCTTCCATGCCACACGGGCACGAATCCATTCCAAGGAGTCAACTCGTGCTCTCCAGATTCAGCAAGGGCCCAAACCAGGTTGTTGTCGTGATCTCGCGCGATGAAATTGCGTTCAGCCGACTCGAGCAATGAAGCAGACTGCGCTGTCAAGTCTGAACCATCACTCGCGCATCCTCACACCTCAGAACCCATGGTTATTGTGCTCGAATCCGATCCGACTTCTATAAACACTACACTAACCGCGACCGCCAACTACGTGCCACCGCACGCACCATCTACGTCTACCCAAAGACAGGCCGGAACTTCCGTCCGTGCCCTTCCTCTACGAAGGTGACAACGTCCGTGACAAATCTTCTCGAATCGTGTAATGCGTTTATACGAAAGTTTGCGGCATAGCCCCGCAGGGAACTTCGGTTAGTATCTGACTATTCTAAGGAGCAACCATGAACAATTCCGTCATCGCACTCGCTCTGCTGCTGTCGAGCGTCTCTGCCCTCGCTGGTCCGGATAGAGCGCAAAAACCTGAGACAGGCGTGGCCGCAACGCCAAAATCTGCGGTGACAAAAGCGGATTCCACCAAGCCCATCAATGCTCTTTCGTGGCTAGTCGGAGGAGTATGGACTACCGATGCATCGCAACTCGGCCCGGGGATGGTGCGGATTGAAACGCGTTATCAGTGGGCAGACAACCACGCATTCCTCCGCTTCAATACCCATTTCGTGATGAAGGATAGCGTGTACAAGAATTACGATGGGAATTTCTTTTGGAATCCTGCCGACTCTACGCTGGCCCTCTGGTATATGGACGCGAGCAATCACATCACGCAAGGCCCGGTGACAATGGACGGCGACAATTTCCAGGTTACGTTTTCTGGCACTAATTTCGAAAATAAACCAGCCAACTTGCGCGTCACCGTCACGCGCAAGAGCGCGGATTTGTACACCTGGTTGCTGGAAGAAAAGTTGCCGGATTCGTGGCATCAGATGGCAAAACTGGATTACGCGCGCCAAACCGGTGAATAGCGAGACATTTCACGCCCACCTGCCTCTGGCGAGTGGTCTAGCACGACTTATCGGTCGGTTGATGCGCCCTCTTAGCGGCACCTGCAAGCACCCCTTATTCCTCTTCCCCTCCCTGTTTGACATTCGAGCTGCCTAGCCAGAATGCACCGGTGGTATAGTGCTCGAGCACTTGATGCCATATCGGAGAGGTAAACGATCATGCTGGACCGCCGCAATTTCATGAAGGCCTGCTCAGGTCTGGGATTTTCCGCGACGCTCTTTCCTGGCGTGCTGTGGGCGCAAGCGCAGGGCAAAACGAAAATCACCAAGGAGATGATCGATAATGCCGCGGCGATTGCCGACGTAAACATCGCGGACGACTACAAACAAATGATGCTTGATACTTTGAACGACCAGGCGAAGGGCTACGACCAGATCTACGCGCTGCACATGCCCAACTCCGTGCAGCCTTCGATCGTGTTCGATCCTGTCCTGCCCGGTGCGACGCTCGACTCCGCTCGCCAACCGATGCGCATTTCCAAGGCGTCAGCAATTGCTTCTCAAGCGATTCCGAAAGACATCGAACAACTGGCCTTCGCAACTGTGCGTGAATTGTCGGAATTGGTCCGCACAAAAAAAGTTTCGTCGATGGCGCTAACAGAAATGTACCTGGAGCGGTTGAAGCGCTACGATCCGGTCCTGAAATTCTCCGTCACTCTGACCGAAGATCGAGCTAAAGCACAGGCGAAAGCAGCCGATCGCGACATTGCCGCTGGCCATTATCGTGGTCCGCTGCACGGATTGCCTTGGGGCGCAAAAGACTTGCTTGCGGTGAAGGGATACCGCACCACCTGGGGAGCCGGCGGGTTCGAAGCGCAAATGATCGACGAAAACGCCACAGTCGTCGATCGCCTCGATAAAGCGGGCGCGGTCCTGGTGGCGAAGTTGACACTCGGTGCGCTGGCGCAGGGCGATGTCTGGTTTGGCGGCATTACGCGCAATCCCTGGAACACGCAACAGGGATCGAGCGGAAGTTCAGCGGGCCCAGCCTCAGCGACAGCGGCGGGGTGCGTCGCGTTCAGCATAGGCTCGGAAACTCTGGGCTCGATAGCATCGCCTTCAACGCGTTGCGGTTGCACGGGACTACGACCATCGTTCGGGCTCGTGCCGCGCACCGGCGCGATGGCCCTCTCCTGGACAATGGATAAGCTCGGGCCGATCTGCCGCGCCGTGGAAGACTGCGCCATCGTGCTTAATGCGATTTACGGGCCAGATGGTCACGATGCCAGCGCCCAAAATGCCGCATTCAACTGGAATGCGGAACTGGATTGGAAGAAATTGCGCATCGGCTTTCTGAAGGCCGATTTCGAACTGAAGCCATCCGCGGAATCGCCAAATGCGTCGGAAGAAGCTCCCGCAGCGACACCAGAAGAACTGAAAAAAAGAGACGAGCAAAAGAAGCGGCAGGAATTGCGCAAAGCGCGCGAGGCGTATGACCACCAATTCGATCAGGCAGCTCTGGCCAAATTGAGAGCCCTAGGCGTGAACCTGATTCCCGTGGAAATGTCCAAGTTTCCCTACTGGCCGATGGTCACCATGTTGACTGCCGAATCAGCCGCAGCCTTTGACGAACTGATGCGATCGGGGCGAGACAAGCTCCTGACCTCGCAGAAAGTCTACGACTGGCCCAATACATTTCGCTCCGCCAGATTCATTCCCGCTGTCGAATACATACAGGCGAGCAGAGCGCGACGGCTGGCGATGGATGCAGTCGCGAAAGTATTCGAGAACGTGGACGTTATCGTGGCACCCACGGAGAGCGATCAATTGGTGATCACCAACTTGACCGGGCACCCTTCCATAATTCTGCCGAACGGATTCCGTGGTGCCGACGCACCGAAGGATCCGAGTGACGATCCGGGAGATTTTCGAAATTCAGGCGGGCCAGGCACGCCAACAAGTCTGACTTTCCTTGGCCAACTCTATGGCGAAGCAAAATTGCTTGCCTTCGCTAAGGCCTATCAGGACGCCACGGGATTTCATCGAAAGTACCCTGCCAGCTTTCAGGCCCACTGAGGTCTCTGCAGCACCCAAAAACACAGACCCGCGCGCGATAACAGTAACGTTTCCTATTGACAGTCTATAGGAGCAGTCCTATGATTCCTATAGAATGCCGATAGGAGATAACTTGAATCCTGAGCCAACAACACTTTTGCAGGGAACCCTGGACTTGCTCATTTTGAAATCGCTGGTCGCCGGAGAGATGCATGGATTGGGAATCTCGCGCCGCGTGCAACAGATCTCTGGCGGAGCATTCGTCGTCAAGCCGGGCTCACTCTTCCCGGCACTTCACCGCATGGAAGAGGAAGGATGGATTGCCTCTTTCTGGGGCGACTCTGAAAACAACCGCCGCGCGAAATACTACCGCTTGACCAAGCCGGGAAGAAAGCAACTGGAAATTGAAACTGAGCGATGGGGCCGCATTTCTCTGGCCATCGCCCGGGCATTAGCGACTGCGTAAACAGGAGTCAACCATGCCGATCGTCGCAAAAGTGAACAGTTTCCTGAGGAATTGTTTTTCATCACGTCGGGTAGATGTTGACCTCGATGATGAGGTCCGCGCTCATCTCGAACTGTTAATTGACGAAAACATTCGTGCGGGCTTGACACCGGAAGAAGCGCAGCGCGCGGCGCGCATGGAACTTGGCGGTGTGGAACAGGTGAAAGAGCAAGTTCGAGAGCAGCGTATAGGCAACTGGCTCCGGTCTGTGCTTACCGATTGCCAATACGGAGTCCGCCAACTTCGCAAGAATCCAGGCTTCACCGTTGTAGCTGTCTTGACTTTGGCCCTCGGTATTGCCGTCAACACCACAATGTTCAGCCTGGTCAGCGCCTTTCTGCTTCGGCGTCCCCCGGGTCACGAACCAGAGCGCGTGGCAGTGGTAACGTCCATCGATCCGGGCCGGAACTTTCTACCCGATGCGAGCCCTGTCTCTGTACCCAACTATCTCGCGTGGCGCGAAGCAAATCACTTCTTCTCCGAAACCGCCGCTTCCGATGAATTTCGCACTGCCAACTTCGTCACCCAGGCCCAAGCCGAGGTATTGCACTCTGCGGCGGTAACCGCGAATTATTTCGGTGTGTTGGGCGTTTCTACCCTGATCGGGCGTACCTTCGTTGATGGCGAAGATCAACCGGGCCGCGATCACGTTGTCATCCTCAGTCACGACCTGTGGGAGCGCCGCTTCGGTTCTGATGCTTCGGTAATCGGCCGCTCGGTGCGAATAAATCGGGAAAATTACACGGTGATTGGAGTGATGCCCGTCAATTTCCGTCTGCTCGGCTTCACACCACAACTGTGGACTCCCCTCTCGATACAAGCGGCCGATCAATCCATCGAAGCACGGAAGAACCGTTCCTTGTACGTAATCGCCCGGTTGCGTGCGGGAGCAAGCATTGCAGAGGCTCGAGCCGAACTGACCACCCTGGCGCGACGAGCCGAACAGAATTTTCCGCAAACCGAAAAAGGTTGGGGCGTGGCGGTGCGTACTCTTCCCGATTTCCTGATCTACGCATTTAGCATCCGCAGCGCGCTGAGCGTAATCATGACCACAGTTGGGTTCGTTCTTCTGATTGCCTGCGCCAATGTTGCGGGGCTGCTTTTGGCGCGAGCCGCTGGACGTCGCAAGGAACTAGCCATTCGCACTACTCTTGGAGCTGGCAGGCTGCGCCTCGTACGTCAATTATTGACAGAAAATCTGCTGATTGCCTTGTGTGGCGGTGGTCTCGGTCTTTTGCTCGCCAATTGGGGCATCCATTTTCTCCGGGCGAGCTTGACGTTCAACGAAGCCATCAGCGCCGTGCCTTTGAGTCTCGACCGAAATGTTGTGGTCTTTGCCGTGCTTGTGTCCTTGGGTTGTGCGGTACTCTGCGGCATTGCGCCGGCTGTTAACATTTCGCGAGTCGACGTCAATACGAGTCTGAAGGACGAGAGTCGAGGCGGTTCGGCTAGTCACTTGCGGAGCCGGTTGCGAACGGTGATGGTTACTGGTGAGATCGCACTGGCGCTGTTTCTGCTCGTTGGTGCAGGATTGCTTTTTCGTGGACTCTACGTGATCGAGCATCAGCCTATTGGCTTCCGTACGGATCAGTTGCTGACCGCCAGCGTGACGCTTGACGAAGCGCGGTACCTGAGTGCCACTCAGCGGACTGCATTCGTTTCGAATCTGTTGTTGGAGCTCAAACGTATTCCTGGAGCCGAATCTGTTGCCGTAGCTTCCAGCCTTCCGGCAACTGGCCTGGGAAGCGTCGGCTTTCGAATTCATGGCCAGCCCGAATTGCCTCCGGGCCAGGGGCTAAACGTCCTGAATGAGGTGGTGACCTCCGATTATTTCCAGACTGCGCAGATACCGTTACTGCATGGCCGGACATTTGCAGAAACCGACAACGCGACTTCTCCTCGCGTAGTCCTGGTTAATCAGGCGTTCGTGCACCAATATTTGCATGAACAAGAACCACTCGGACAGCAGATTCAGTTGGATGGAAACGGTACCGCGCCACAGTGGAGTGAAATCGTCGGTATCGTTGGCAATGTGAAAACGTATTCTGAGGGCACTCGCGAAGAGCCGCAAGTTTACGAACTATTCCTCCAGAAACCGGTAGCTTCCTTTTCACTCATGCTGCGCGCCACGGCAGATCCGAACAATCTGGCATCCGCGATGCGCGAAGCCGTGGCCCACACCGACCCCGAACTTCCCCTCGATCGGGTGATGAGCATGCCTGCAGTGATCGAGCGCCAGCGCGCTGGCAATCCATTTTTCGTGACCATCCTCGGAACCTTTGCCGTTCTTGCGCTGATCCTGGCGACGATCGGCATCTATGGTCTGGTCGCTTATTCCGTCGGCCAGCGTACCCACGAAATCGGTATACGCATGGCTCTGGGTGCTAAAACTCGAGACGTGCTTCGCATGGTTTTGTGGGATGGAATGAAAATGACGGTAGTGGGAGGGGCGATCGGCATTGCGTTAGCACTCCCCTTGCCCAAACTCTTTGACGCCATATTCTATGATCTTCATGTCCGCGAGCCGAGACTCTATTTCATCGTGCCAGCGGTTCTACTCTTGGTGACCATGCTCGCCGCCTACATACCCGCGCGCCGTGCTTCGCGTCTGGACCCGACGTTGGCACTCCATCAGGACTGACGTTTCGCGACGAAGCAAATTTTCGGCTTCGCGCTGTCAGTGAACGCCACTCGGACGGCTCCCAAGTCCCTTCCAATTGCGTTGATGTGCGCGGAGTGCCGTGAACTTATTCGTAGCGCAGGGCCGTCATAGGATTCAGGCGGCTCGCCCGAAGGGCGGGGATGTATCCGGCGGCGCAGGCGACCATAGCCAAGGTGGCCGTGGCCAGAACCAGTGTGAATGGGTCATGCGGAGAAAGGCCGAACAGTTGACTGTGCACCACCCGCGTCAGCGCGACGGAAGCGGTGACCCCGGCAACGACGCCGATGGCCACAAGGACGAGCACTTCGCGCATGACCATCCAGATAACGTTGCTGCGGGCGGCGCCAAGGGCCATGCGAATGCCGACCTCACGGGTGCGCTGCACAACGGTGTAGGCCATCACTCCATATAAACCGATGACCGCCAGCAGAGTGGCAACGAAACCAAATACGGCAGAGAGGCTGGCGATCATTCGTTCCGTGGAAAGCGAGTTTTTAATTTGGGTTTCAGTCGTGCGCATGGCGTAGATGGGAACATTGGGATCGATATCGCGAACTTTCGACC
The DNA here is from genome assembly GCA_963782755.1 of Candidatus Acidiferrales bacterium. Lineage (GTDB taxonomy): Bacteria > Acidobacteriota > Terriglobia > Acidiferrales > UBA7541 > Acidiferrum. The sequence goes on along the minus strand of CAWAKR010000011.1, from coordinate 28,509 downwards.
GCACGGCGGACATCAGTAGGTTGGGGTCCATGGTCGTCCGGAGGTAGACGGTCATGTCACCGAGGTAGCGACTGCCGAGATAGGGTACGAACGCTTGCGCAGGAATCTCGTCTCGAAGATTGGTGTATTTGAAATCCTTGACGACACCGATGATCTCCATGTCCGTCGGCGTCCCGGGATCGGTACCAAATCCCAAATGCAGCCCGAGCGGATTTCGACCCGGGAAGTAGGTCTTGGCGAATTTTTCGTTGATCATGACCGTTGTTGGCGACCAACTAGGCTCTTCGGAACCATGTTTGACCTCTCGATTGTCATTGCTGCGGAAGTCGCGGCCAGCGACGATGGGGACGCCCAGCGTCGCAAAATAGTTCGGGCCAATCGTGTTCATAAAGGGCTGCGCGTCCTGGTCCGGCGTGGAGGGAGTGAATCCCTCAACCGACATCCCACTATCCCATTCGTTATCCTCAAGAATGCGTACGGAAGCCAGCCCAACGGATTGCACTCCAGGAATTGTCTGGAGTGTTTCCGACAATTGCGGGTAGAACACTTTCAGTCGTTCAGAAGAATAGCCGTTCAGCGATGGATCGATGTTGAACGCGACGAGCCGCTCCGGAGAAAAACCGGGGCCGAGATTGCGCAGATTCGCGAGGCTTCGGACAAACAGACCGGCAGCTACCAGAAGGAGCAGGGAAAGCGTTACTTGCGCGATCACCAAGGTCTTTCGCAAGCGATGATGGCCGCCGCCACCAACGACCGCACCTGCCTGATCTTTCAGTGTCCCGGAAATGTTGGGCTTGGTGGTTTGTAATGCGGGCACAAGCCCGAAGAAGATGCCCGTCAACACGGTCACGAACAGATTGAAGAGCAGAATGCGAAGATCCGGAGAACTAGATATGTTCAAACCGCTAGCATCCGCTGGCATATAGATTCTCATGAGGGCGCGGTCGGCCAAAAACGCAACGGCAAGACCGGTAATTCCACCCAGAGCGGAGAGAGAAAGACTCTCAACCAAGAGTTGACCGACAATGCGTGGCCGAGTGGCACCCATAGCGAGACGAACAGCAATCTCCTTAACTCGCCCAGAACCGCGAACCAGCATCAGATTGGCGAGGTTGGCGCAGGCAATCAACAGGACAACGCCGGTGGTGCCCATCAATACCCAGAGCGGCGTGGAAAGCTGACGCCGTGAATACGAACGGCCTTGTGAGCCAGGTAACACGTCGATCCAGCACTTGAGAAACTCGTCGCGGTCGTACTTTGAGGCTCGGCTGAAGGCCTCGAGCTGGACTTCCGACTCAAGCATGGAGTGCATGAAAGGTTGAAGCGCAGCCTTGGCCTGTTGTTGCGAGATACCCGGTTTCAAACGGCCAAAGGCATTCACCCAGCGATTGCGGCGCTCCTTCAACATATCAAACGGGTTGCCGATGATTACTTGCCGCTGCATCATAATCGGTACGAAGATTTTCGGCGAGAAGCCCAGCTCCACTCCGTCAAAACCTGCCGACGCAACGCCGACAATGGTCATCTTGTAATTATTCAGCACCAGACTTCTCCCTACGATTTGCGGATCACCAGCGAAGCGACTTTTCCAATAGTTGTAGTTGAGAACCACGAACGGATGGCCACTGGGAACGACGTCATCCTCGGGAGTGAGTATGCGTCCCAGGGCGGGAACCACGCCTAGAGTGGAAAAGTAAGTGCCAGAAACTAATTCCACTTGGACGCGTTCTGCCTGCTGGCCTGTGGAGACGCTGGCGGAGGTGGGAAAACGGCAAAACATGTCCGAGAAGACTTCGTTATGCTCGCGAAAATCGCGGAACATCGGAAAAGAGATGGAATTGCCACCCCAGTTGCTTCCGTAGTGGCGTCCCCTCATGGTGAGAAGAACGAGTTGCTGGGGATCCTTGACCGGTAGAAGGCGCAAAAGTACCTGGTCAAGTAGTGTGAAAATGGCCGTATTTGCGCCGATGCCGAGAGCGAGCGTCAGGACGGCCACAGCGGTAAAGCCGGGAGTTCGCGCGAGCATTCGCAGGGAATACTTCAGGTCGCGGAATACCGTATCAAGCCAGCCGATGATGGTCAGATGATGACTGTCGCCCCTATCTATCTTGGCCATGGTTCTCCCCCCGCAGCTAGTCATAGGTAGAGACGAAGATAGTAGCGGAAAGTTCCGTTAAAGTACGAAAAGATTCGTGGATTGAGTTCAAGAGGCCCGGCGATACCGCTTGGACGCCCAGGCAATTTCGCCAGTAGCACCGAACCCGCTCAAGCGTGCCAGGCTTCTTTTGCTGTGGGTCGCCAGAGATCGCACTGTATCGTATGGAGTTCCGAAATTAGTCCAGAACGTGAATGTTCTTTTTCTCGCAGATCTCTTTCAAGACTTTTGGCCATACGCTAACGGTCACTTCGCCAAGGTGAGCCTTCCTGAGCAGCAGCATCAGCGTCCGCGACTGCCCAATGCCTCCGCCGATACTGAGTGGCATTTCGTTCTTGATAATCGCCTGATGGTACGGAAACTTGAGGAATTCCTTCTGCCTGGATAGCTCAAGTTGTTTGCGAAGTGTTTCAGCGTTCACACGTATGCCCATGGAGCTGAGTTCGTGGCGGCGCTTGGTCACGTGATTCCAAACCAGGATGTCGCCGTTCAATCCGTGCAGGGTCTTCCCTTCCGCGGATTTCGTCTCCGTCACCCAATCGTCGTAGTCGGCTGCGCGCAGTTCGTGCGGATAGCCGTCGTCCAGCGGATAGCCGATGCCCACAATGAACAATGCCGGGCATTCCTGCAGAATCGCCGTCTCTCTCTGCTTGCGCGGCATCGCCGGATACATCTTCAGCAGGTCTTCGGCATGAAGAAAAGTCAGGCGCTGTGGCAGATTCGGGAATTGCTTGGAATTCAGCTGCGGGAAGAGTTCTTGCGCGTAAAGTTCCGCATCCACCAGCACTTTCCAGATTTTGCCTACGATTTCGCGGAGAAAATCCAGGTTGCGCTGCTCCGGCGTCATGACCCGTTCCCAATCCCACTGGTCCACATACACACTGTGGTCGTGGTCGAGGAAATAGTCTTTCCGCACGGCGCGCATATCCGTGCAGATTCCTTCGCCCGTCCGCATGCCGAACTCTTTCAGCGCCATCCTCTTCCACTTCGTGGCAGCCTGCACGATCTGCGCATCCAGCGGATGCTTGTTGCGGTCGTTGGCAATGTGGAACTGGATCGGCGTGCGGGAGCCGTCGCGATCCAGCATGTCGTTCACGCCGCTTTCTACATCCACAATCAGCGGCACCGTCACCATCATCAGGTTTAATTCTCTGCACAGGTTGTCTTCGATAAAGCGTTTTACGGCATAAATGGACTTCTGCGTTTCGCGTCGCGTCAGGGCGCTGCTGTAGCCATTCGGCAGGATCTTTTCCAATTCCTTGTAATTTCCAATCCCCGGTCCTGCCAGGTCCGCCACTTTGCTGTTGGTCATGACATACCTCCGCCCCCCACAGTCCCGCTGCGAGGTGCGAAGAGCGAGGACGGCCCGCACACCTGCCTATGACCCACATCACCTAGTGGCAAGGGAATGGACAGCAAATCGGCCAGCACTTAGAGCCTTAAAAAGTGGCGAACCCTCGGATGGATGAGTTTCGCGTCACCATGACGAACTCAAGCTGTCGGCACGTACGAAAGCACAGTATTGCCGTTGGAAAAGGCGCGCGACTTTGACAGTTTCAGCGTTAAGTTATTTTTGAGTCCGTCAAACAGGGTCCGTCCAGCCCCGAGTGCAATGGGATTCACAACCAGTTGGTATTCGTCGATCAATCCAGCTTCTGCCAGTTGTTTCACGATTGTGCCACTGCCAAAGATCACGAAGTCGTCTCCGGGTTCCTGCTTCAGCCTTCGCATCTCGGTGATCAGGTCGCCCTTCATGAGCTTTGCGTTTTGCCAGGTCACTTTATCGAGCTTGCGGGAAAACACCAGTTTCGGCGTCTTATTCATGGCTGCGGCAACATCGGGCATATTCTGGTGAGCCATAGGGGTTGGCCAGAACCCAGCCATCAGGTCGTAAGTAACTCGCCCCAAGAGGAATACGGCGCTGCCACTGGCGTTCTGAGAAACAAAAGCGTTCCACTCCTGATCATCCGCCGGGGAGTGCGCCCAGTTCATCTGGCCATTTCTGTCGACAAAATAGCCATCCAGCGAAATGTGATTGAAAACGATAATTTTCCTCATGCGATTGAGCTCCTTTGGGCGTTCCAGAAGTGATGTTCCGTAGTTCGACGAGCATCGCCCCGGCGCGATGCTGTTGTTTGCGCGCATTCCAGGGCGGTACTGGCCGCTGTAATAACGACGCGCGAGGAGTGCGAATTTCGACAGTTGCTCCCCAAAAATATTGCATCCCCGGATATGACTGAAGTTACAGCGGTTCCCGCCTTGGACACGATCCACGAGCACAGCTGCAATGAGATCAACTCCGGGGATCTTCTGTCGCAGCTGGCTGGTCAGTCTGCATTACGCCTCAGTCGGCGGAGTTCCAGAGAAAACGATTGCCCTGGCGAGCATGGATATCCGCCCGTTCGAGCTATTTGCCTTCTTTGGCGATGATGTCTTCTTTCTCCAATGCTTGGGTAACCACCTTAACGAGCCCTTTCAGCACCTTCTTCACGGAACCGGCATCGAAGGTGTTGGTAGTACCCGTCCATACCAAATCGCCGTCTGGCTTTGCGGTGGAATACATGTTCACCTCCACCTGGGCCTCTTTTTCCGTTTCCATGTATCCGGGTGTATAAATTGCCGGATAGACTGCGCCGTAGTAGCCGTAAAACGTTCCGTAGTACGGGAATGGCGCCCAGACCTGTCCCGGAACGTACGTGGTTTTTGTATCTTTCTTGGTCAACCTGGCGACGACGATAGCGTCGATTTTCTGTTCACGCACCAGTTCTCTCATGTCGTTCATGTCGATGGGCGTGGCATCGGGTCGCGCTATAAAATCGTAGCTGGGTGAAACTTGCGAGCCGGGCCGCGAGATGGCGGCCACCAATTCATCTTCAAACTCCGCGCGGTTCGCCGCTTTGCCATTCAAGGCCAGTACCAGAATATTTTTGAACTTGGCGCCGTTATAGGCTGGATTTTTCCAGCTGAACTCCACTTTGGGCCCTGCTAGAGCGATAACCGCCATACACGCCAGGACTGCCAGAACCGCTATAGATTTCTTTCGCAAGATCGTTCCTCCGCCTCGTGATTTTTCCTGTGATGAAGAGTCTACAGCCATTCATCCGATTTTGTGGAACGATTGCGAAACCGTAGAGGGTTTGAGAGCCCGGTATCGCCGGCGTGATCCTGAATGGACATTATTTCGTGGGCGGGCAGAATTTTAATCGTCTTGAGCCAGGTTTCCACCAGTTGCGGCCACGCCGTCACCGGCAGCGCGGTACGGCGCAACCCGTACCCGTGGCCGCCCTCCGCGTAAATGTGCAACTCCGCGGGAACCTTAGCATTCTTCAGCGCCAGGAAGTAAACCGTGGCGTTTTCCACGTGCACTCCGTCGTCTTCTGCCTGCACGATGAACGACGGTGGAGTTTTGTCCGTGACTTTGATATCAGCGTTCGCCGCAAAGTTCTGCTCCGCAATCGCCAGATACCCCGGATACACGATCACTGCAAAATCCGGCCGGCAACTCAGTTGATCGGCGGCATCGATCGGGGAGTAAAGCCGCTGGTCAAAATGTGTGCTCAGCGCGGCACCCAAATGTGCGCCCGCAGAGAACCCCAGTACGCCGACGCGATTCGGATCAATCTTCCATTCAGCAGCATGAGCGCGAACAATACCCATCGCTCGTTGAGCATCTTGCAGGGCGGCGCTCGACTTAGGGTACGGGCCGGAATCCGGGACGCGATATTTCAGCAACACGCACGTGATGCCCGCGGAATTCAGCCAGTCGCAGACTTCCGTACCTTCCAGATCGATCGCCAAAATGTGATAGCCGCCTCCGGGAAAGACCACCACGGCCGCACCGGTGTTCTTGCCCTTAGGTGAATAGAGCGTCAGCGTAGGAATGGAGACATTGCCTAATCGGACCAGCGGCTTGCCCGCGATCAAATTGTCTTTGGCCGTTGTGGTGTCAACTTCCGGGCCTGCCTGCCCCGCCCCTCCGGGGGCAGACTGCGGCCACACGCGGAGTGTAGTGTGTCCGGGCGCGGGTTCCCACGCTGGTTTCTGTGCGGAGGCGTTGGTAGAGATGCTGGCAAGCCCAGCCAGAAGTAGCATGAAGTGGCGCATTCGCATTGACCTCGAATCTCCAATTGTTGGTGATGATCGTAACACGCAGCCAAACGCTCGCGTATTCCACCAATCCCAATTAAATCGGCTCCGAAGTCGAGTCTCCCACTGAACGCCGGATAAACTCTTATTTCTCTATGCGTGCGGAATCGAACATCTTTTACGACCGCAATGACGCAGAGTCACAGTTCCCGAGGTTTACACTCCGTCAACTCGGTTTTGGAGGATCGCTTCATGCGTCACACAAGTCTCATTGGTCGGACCCTGTTCCTGGCTACCGCACTTGCAGCAACTGCACTCGTTACACCCATTGCCAACGCGCAAGATGCCAGCGTTCAAGTCCGCATCTATGACCACGACCATCATGACTATCACTACTGGAATGACCGCGAGGACCGCGCTTACCGGCATTACCTTCATGAACAGCACAAGGAATACCATGAGTATCAAAAAATGCATCACAGCGTGCAAAAGCATTACTGGAATTGGCGCCACGAGCATCCGGATCACGACTAAAGAACACATCCCTCGTAGTTCACTTTTAGACAGACACGCTCTCTAGTTACGCTTACCCTTGTCACAAGACAATCAGAATATTCAGAGTATCCCACCTCTTCACTCCCACCCTGAGCCACCCGACGGCTCAGGGTGTGTACGGAATGCTGTCGACAGTACCAACGCTATTCCAAACGAAGAATCAGGCTCTTCGACCGGCTTATAATTGGCACGAACTGTAACCGAAAGATCGCTTTCGAAGTCCAACTGCAATAGCGGCAATGGGCAAGCTAGCCAAACACGGCGTACTCCTGCTGGGAATCATTTCCCCACTGGCCGCCTTGCTCCTTTATACCGTAACCTACTCGATCCTGACGCAACTCAGCCGCAATTTGGAAAAGGACTGGGTGTTCCGCCTCACGGTCTCTGCCGTGGCGATGACCATTCCATTTCTCTTCACCTTGTGGATGGCCATCAGGGAAGGCCGTCAGCATCCACTTCAGTTCACAAGTAAGTTAGGACTCCTCCTCGCATTTCTCTCCATGGGCCTAGTTTTGCAGCCGCTGCGAGATGGAATTCTGCGCGCCCGGCAGTCGAAGAGTCTCGCCTTGCGTGACGTGGCCGCTCCGCTGTTTGATACACCGGACATTTTTGGAAATTCGCAACGCTTGGCGGATCACAAGGGGCAGGTAGTGCTCGTTAATATATGGGCCACGTGGTGTGGGCCTTGCCGGAATGAAATGCCGCGTCTCGACAAGCTGTACCGTGATCGTAAAGATAATGGTTTTGTCGTGTTTGGAATCTCCGACGAAAGCATTGACACCCAGCGCAAATTCTTGCGGCAGATTCCCGTCAGCTACCCGCTTCTCACGCTCACCGGCCAAGTCCCCGATCTTTATCGCGATATCGCTCGCTATCCGGCAATTTTCTTGATCGATCGACAGGGACGCTTACAGCCCGCGCCCGGCCCCGACCAACCGTTCGAAAAAGTAGCCGCCGCGGTCGATTCCCTTCTGGACACTAGCCCTCGATAGATTTCGGTTTTGCAATCAAAGCTCGCCGTCTGGCATCAAGGCGTCTGCACTCCCTGGGCATCTACATAGACCGAGTACAGCGATTGACTCGCAGCCATGAACAGGCGATTTTTCTTGGATCCGCCGAAACAGAGGTTCGCGCAAACTTCCGGCAGATGAATCTTTCCGATGAGCGTGCCGTCCGGAGCAAACACGTGCACTCCGTTAAAGCTCCCTCCGCCCCATCCGGCCGCAGACCATAAATTCCCATCTACATCGCAGCGGATTCCGTCGGAAGTGCCGGGCGACATGTTTACAAACATGCGCTCATTTTTCAGGTGCACAGCATCGACGACGTCGTAAACTCGAATCGGCTGCGGGTCCCCAGGTTTCTTGGGGCGACCACTATCCACGATGTAGAGTTTCTTCTCGTCGGGCGAAAAACAAATTCCGTTGGGCTTGTTCATGTCGTCGACAACAACAGTTAGTTCGTGCGTTTTGGGGTCAAGGCGGTAAACGTTCGCGGGCAGTTCAAACGGAGTTTTATGCCCTTCGTAATTCGACATGATCCCGTAGCCCGGGTCCGTGAACCAGATGGCGCCGTCCGAATGTACGACCACATCATTGGGCGCGTTGAACTTCTTATCCCCAAATTGATCCGCCAGCACAGTAATCGTGCCATCGAGTTCGGTTCGCGTAACACGCCGGGAATCGTGCTCGCAGGTGACCAGCCGGCCTTCGCGGTCGCGTGTATTGCCGTTACTGTAGTTCGAGGGATTGCGAAAAACGCTCACCTCTCCGGTTTCTTCCAGCCAGCGCAGGATTCGGTTGTTCGGAATGTCGCTGAAGAGGAGATATCGCCCATCTCCAAACCACACCGGTCCCTCGCCACCGCCCAGGAGATATCGCCCATCTCCAAACCACACCGGTCCCTCCGCCCACCGCGCCCCCGTATACAGCCTCTCGACGGCCGCGCTGATAACCCAATACTTGGCGAAGCGTGGATCGAGTACTTCAATCGCGGGATCGGGATAGGCAACGGGAGATTTCTGTTGCGGCTCCTCGGCAAAAAGGTCACGATGGAAGGCCAGCGCCCCGGTGGCACTTGCGGCAACGTTTAGGAATGCTCTTCTCTCCATTGGTCAACCTCGGCACAAAGAATAAGTCCCGACGCACTCTACCACGCTTAGCTCTAGCGATAACAAAGTACCTTTTTTTTCGCCGCTCAGGTTATGACTCGTACGTCCAGCGGCCTCCTGCCATGGTGCGCTCCACGGGAATCGTTACCAGCGTGGACGGATCTTCCTTCAGCGGATCGCGGCCCAGCACAACCAGGTCGGCTACTTTTCCAACTTCCAGCGATCCCTTCAAATTCTCTTCGTACGAAGCGTACGCCCCGTTGATTGTCCCAACACGGATCGCCTCTTCGACGGTAATTTTTTGCCTTGGTCCCCACACATTTCCCTTGGTATCGGTCCGCGTTACTTCGGATTGCAACGCCATCATGGGCATGAATTCCCCGGGAGGATAATCCGAAGCCTGCGTCGCCCGAATGCCCGCGTCCAGGAAACTCCGCAAGGCGAACATGTAGTTGAGCCGGTCCGCACCGTAGTAGCGCATTTTCTCGCCGTGATAATAAACGTAAGTGGAAAACGGCGTCGGAATGGCGCCGAGCGCCTTGATGCGCGCCACTAAGCCATCATTGACCACCGTGCAGTGTTCCAGGCGAAAACGCGGATCGAGGCGCGGGCTTTCGCGTTGCAACCGCTCGTATACCCGCAGCGTGGTATCGATCCCGACGTCTCCGTTCGCGTGGGTGCCGATTTGCCAGCCCGCCAGATGAGCCTTCCGTCCGTAGGTATAGAGTTCTTCTTCCGTCATCACCAAAATGCCGTAGTCGTTGGGGCGACCTTCGTACGGCGTGGACAGTCGAGCAGTACGCTCGGAAATCGAGCCGTCGCAGACCAGTTTCATTGCGCCGACACGCACCCATTCATCGCCCAGCCCCGTGCGCACCCCAGCGGCGATCATGGATTCAATGTACCGGTAATTGATGAAGCAGTAGGCTCGAAACAGTAGCTCTCCCGCCTCGCGCGTGTCCTGATACGCCAGAAGATCCGTGGGGGTTCCCTGCGCTTCGGTGGCGGAAGTAAGGCCGGTGCGTGCCATCATCTTTCCGATAAGCTTTACACCCTCGCGATGATCGTCTCGCGTGAAATTCTGCGGAATCACCTCGTTAAACAGTTCACGGGCGCTCTCGGCAGCGCGGCCAGTCAATTTTCCCGTTGATGGGTCGTGATCGATCTTTCCACCGGGAGGATCGGGCGTCTTGCTGTCGATTCCCGCTTTCCGGAATGCCATCGAATTGCAATAGACCGTATGCCCGCCGCGATGTTCGATCTGCACTGGATGATCCGGCACGGCCGCATCCAGATCGCCGATGGTCAATGGCCGACCGTCAGAAGTCTTGGTGTCGTCATATTTAAAGCCGAGAACCCATTCGCCGGCAGTCGTCTTCGTCGCCCGCTGGCGCAGCGCGGCTTGGATTGCAGAAATTGAACGCAGATCGCAGTCAACCATTCTGAGGTGCATCAATCCTGCCATTGCCGGATGAGAATGCGCATCGATAAATCCAGGCAATACCGTCTTTGTGCCCAGATCGACTTTCCTCGTACCGGAGGCTGCGAGATTCAGAATGTCCGCATTGTTCCCAATGCCCAGAATCCTGCCGTGCGAAATGGCGATGGCCTGCGCGTGCGGTTGCTTTGCATTTACGGTAACGATGTTTCCGTTATGCAGAATAAGATCCGGCTTTTCTTCTTCCAGTGGAAATAGAGTAATCGCGGCAAGTGTGCCAAGAAATTCGCGACGGTTCGGCTCGTGGGGCATGGATTCCTTTGCGTAGACTCGAATATTGGGTGAGATGCTAAGCCGCAACACCGTCTGTCGTCAATTCTCAGACGGGCTTATTTCTTCTGTTGTTCAACGCTGCGCTCGCGCACGCACTTCATCAAATCCGCAAACGCCGGCAGTCCTTTCAGCGAATTGAAGTCCGGATCCTTTTCCATGTCTGCGACAAATTGCAGTGGAGTCCGCTGATCGACGGAATAGCGCAGCAAACTCAGTGCCTTTTTTCTTGTTCTATTGCGCCAGCGGGCACCCAAGTTTTGGCGTCGGCTTCAATCCTGGCTCACGTGGTAAATTACAAGTGGTTCGACTTCCGACTCAGGGCTGGTTTGGTTTCTTGATTTTCTCTTCAGTTTCTACTGCGAATAGATTGAAATCGGAATAGGTGTGTAACAGAATCACCCGTCGGTCCGCATACTCCCAGAAAGCCTCGATTCTTGACGGAAGCCACAGGCCGATTTTCTGCGATTGATTGAAGACCAGTGTGTAGTCAATGGAGATTGCGGTGCTCTGGAGCTTGGCCGCTGGAATATCTCCGATAAGGTTCGATTCGAGGTGAATCACATGGAAGTCTTGCGCTGAAATCCATGCCCGGCCCTTCAACGGAGCGGAATAAGAACCGCCTTGAACTGAAAATCGTAGCGTGCGGCCAGGCCTGTCTTTGCGCTGTTGAAAGTGAATGATCCACGCGAGCTGGCCATTTCGCTTCTCTGCCCCCTCACACTTCATCTGATAATCGCTCTGCATGTTCGGATGAAAGATAAGCGCCAATGCAACTTGGCCGGTGTCTTGACCGCTCGCACGAAACGCCACAGATCCTTTCCTGGGAGTACGATACTCGCGGCTGGCGCTTCCTCCATTCTGCTGTTCAAACGCAAATGCATAATCAAACGTACCTTCGGCACTTTCTTTCGGTACGGTCTTGTTCTCAAACATTTTGTATTCAATGCGTTCCAGGGCGCCAAACCGTTCGAGATTGGCGGCGAGCAACGAAGCGCTTGTCCCCGCTTGTTCGAGCACATTCGCGAGCTCGCAGGCCGGAGTCTGCGAAAGGGATAGGAGAGGGGCATCCACGTTTGGCGGCGCCCAAACCAACTCCTGGCCCCGGGTGGCTTTTTCACTTGAAACGGATTGTTGAGCGGCAGACCACAAGGCAATCAAGGGAGATACGCCATACGGAACGAGCACACCCAGCGAATAGGTTGTCGCTGCCCGTAACCACCTCACTGCAACCTTGTGCCTCTTACTCGTCATCTCCCGCTTTCTGAGTGAAACATAGAATGCTCTGGACCGCCGTTGCTTGTCACCCTAACAGTCAGTTCGACGAATGCTGGACTCCCGGCTCACGCTCACCACCACAAAACCAGATAAACACGGGCTTCTCATCGCCAGCAGTCATCAATCAAAAAAGAATATTCGCAAACGTCCTCTGGGTATATAGTGGCTGCCTACTGGCAGCAGGAACGGAGAGTCCCCTGACTCTTGCGCCCACGTTCAGCCCCGCCAGACTCGCGCTTTCTGGTGGTTGTCCCCCGCCAGGTCGCCAGCAAGGATGTACACACACTAGCGGTTCCTGATCCCGAGAAATGCAGCACTAACAAGGAGGATTAATGAGACGTACGGGGTGGTCTTACTCATTGCTTGCCGTTCTATTGTTGTCGATGTTTGCGCAAAATGGAGCGGCACAGTCGCCACGCGAAAAGCGGCACATCGTTACTCCTAAATCGAGCGCCGTTCGCCCGAATACCGGCAGTTCCGTCGCTTACACAAATCTTCTCGTCTCCATGACTGACAGCGGACCCTTGCCCATCAAAACCACCGCGCAAGCCGGCCTTCCGCCCGTTGCTGGACTTTTCTTTGAAACGCCAGCGTCGCTAGCCTGCGTTTATCGACTGGTGAAAAATCCGAAGCCCGGATGCAATCCCGACGTGACCACGGACACCACTCACGGCGGCTCGGGTGTAATCGCCATTGTGGACGCGTTTGACAATCCGAAAGCCGCGAGCGATCTCGCGATCTTCTCTTCTATTTTCGGACTGCCACCCGCCGACTTGACCGTCGTGTATGCCAGCGGCACGCAACCTCCGCTCGATCCGAGCGGTGGATGGGAACTGGAATCGTCTCTCGATTTGCAGTATTCCCACGCGATGGCGCCGAAAGCACGGATCATTCTGGTGGAGGCGGCTTCGAATGATGGCAATGACATCGTTGATGCCATCATCCTCGCCGGCGAACTGGTCTCCGCAGCGGGCGGCGGTGAAGTCACCATGAGCTTCAGCTTCACCGAATTCCCCGAGGAAACGCAACTCGATGACTTGTTTACCGCGCCGGGCGTGGTGTACTTCGCATCGACCGGCGATGCACCGGGCGCCGTGTGGCCTGCGACTTCTCCAAACGTGGTTGCAGCCGGCGGCACGACCATCTCTCGCGATTCTTCCACGGGCCGTTTCTTGCTGGAATCTTCTTGGCAGGATGCCGGTGGCGGCCCCAGCCTCTTTGAGCCGCGTCCGCATTTTCAGGATCGCCTCGCCAGAATCGTTGGTCAATCCCGCGGCACACCCGATCTTGCATTTAACGCAAATCCTGCAACGGGAGTCTGGGTCGTTGATACCAACCTGTTCGAAGGCCTGCCCGGCGGATTTTTCATCGTCGGCGGCACCAGCCTCTCCTCGCCTGCGCTCGCTGGCATCGTGAACAACGCCGGAAAATTCTTCTCTTCCAGTCAAGCAGAGAACACGGAAATCTATCACCACCTTGCCTTTGATCGTGACGACTTCCGCGACATCCTCTATGGCAATTGCGGAATCAACATCGGCGATTTTTCCCTTCCCGGCTGGGATTTCTGCACAGGAATCGGCAGCAGCAACGGCCTGGGCGGAAAGTAATTCCGTCGAACCTGTTCATTCAAACTATGAAACGACGAAGCCCCGCACTCCTGCGGGGCTTTCTTTTGCTAGAAGTTAACTGTTAATGGTTCTTTAGGAGGTCCGGGGCTTCCGCCACGACGTACACGGGTTAGTCGAAGTGCGCTTTTGCTCCGGAAGAAAGCTTCGCAAGTATTCGCCGACTGTTTGTAAGAAGACTTCCGTTGTTGTCAGATAGCCTCAGACTTCAACTCTGCCAAACTGTGTCAGCCTCGGCAACAATATCAGAATCAACCCATAGAACAGCAGTGACACCATCAGCGTTCCAGCGTTTCCAAATCGCAAGTCCTCCAGCACCAGCTTCAATGCTCCCAACCCGATCGCGCCATATGCCACCCATCCCAATTCCACGCGATTCCAGCGCGACCCCGCGTACCCCAGCACCAGCGCCATCACACAAGTGACTACCGTACGCACCATCGACAATCGCGAGGCGCTCAACTCGCCTACACCTATTCCGGCAATTCCCGCCACAATCAGTGCGGCAACGGTGCTTGCCACTACGACCGCAGGCACAACCCATAACACGCGTGATCTCCAGCCTTGACCCTGAACGCGTGATCCCAACTGCGTACGTCACCATTCCGGCCAGCGCCACTGCCCAAAAACCCCAACCAGGCCATGCCGGCACTGTTCCGGCAAGCGCAGCGCCCGCGTAGCCGAACAGACCGCATTGCACTCCAGCCATCAACAAATAAAATGTTCCGTGAATTCCCAGACTGAGATATTTCGTGCGTGTAAACACAACTACCGCAGCCACCGCCGCCAGAGCTCAGCAGCACCACCCGCAAATCCCCCTGGAACAACAGCGAGTTCCCTGCCAGAACCAACCCCACTGCGTAAAGCGCGCTCACACGTCGGTTCCTTTGCGTCTCTGCTCCCACGAATCTTCTAAGCGCTCCCCAATAACAAACGATCGACATCATGAGGAATAACGAACCTAACAGCCACGCCGCTCCACCGTGCGTCGCTCGTATACTCACCCAGGTGCCCAGCGCAAACGCCACTGCGGCCTGCAACAATTCTGTGAACGTCAGTTCGCGTTTCAGCGCAAAAGCGCGTACCGCCACACTTCCGCCATAGATCAGCAGCAATACGAAGCAAAATGCGTTGATTTCGCCAGCGATCATCGGCCGATAGCTTTCCGGCACTCCCTCCGGCGAAGTCATTAGCAGTCCGATGACCCCAATCGCAAAGTCCGCGCCCAGCGCAGACACCACACGAAGACTCAACCAGCGCCCAGAGCAGGCCGCCACTTCTGTCACTAGCGCCATCCCCAATAGCGCTGCGGTCAACGCGCGCAATTCATGCGTTGCCATGATTAACGCGATTGCCGTGCCGACTGCCGCAATCGTTCCGATCCACGGAATGGCCTCGAGATTTTCCTTCCAGGCCAGGCCCAGCGCCAGCACCACGGCTCCCACCAGCACCATTGCGGCAAATCCCGCCGGCAGCGCCTGATAGCGCACCATCCCCTCCCAGAGTAGCGGCGGCAAGATCATCGCGGCCGTCAATCCGAAAATCACGCTCGCAAAATGGCTCGTTCGGTGACTCCGCACCGCCCACACCAGCCACACAGCGGCATACGCGATCCCGGCGACAAGCATGAGCCATCGCGGCAACGCGCCCGATTCCGCAATCGCTCGTAGAAGATACGCCCCCGCAATCGCCAGTATCGCTTTGCCTAACACCGGCACAACGCTGGTTGGTCTTGCCTGATTGTTTTTCTCTTTTGGTAACCCGCCGAGGAAAGTGTGTACGCCAGCTTTGACTGGCAATTTTTCGCCCTTCTCCAGTATTGCGACGCGCCGTTCTAACTCGTTCAGCCGTTCAAAAACCTGCGCCAGTCCTTGATCGCTCCGCTCCCCCTGCTCTGCCATGGTGGTTCACCTCGCACCGCACACCGGACTGTGTTCGGGGAAAACGTACTTGGCCCTGATCAACACCTTCGACACCGCGAAGTACTCCATCCCGATAACTGTTCCAGGACACTGCGGTCCATGACCACGGTCACTCCTCCCTGTGACTGTCATCACCTTGCTGCATCTCTGGTCACCTGCGAAGCCGCGTATTCCTCTCCGGCCTCGGCCTTCCACATAGACACGCATCGTAGGCATTTGGCAGAATGGCGGCACCATGCGAATCCGAATCCATCTGCTTTTCGTAATCTGTATTGCCGCCCTCTTTCTGACGCCACGCACACTCCCTGCGCAAGATCCGAATCTGCCACACCTCGAGAAACGCGGCGCCACCACGCAACTCATCGTAGATGGTAAGCCGTTCCTCATGCTCGGCGGCGAGCTGTTCAATTCAAGTTCATCCAGCCTGGAATACATGAAGCCACTCTGGCCGAAACTCGCTGGAATCCCACTGAACACCGTCGTCACTCCACTTTCCTGGGAGCTCATCGAGCCATCTGAGGGTAAGTATGACTTCACGCTGGTCGATGGCCTGCTGGCGCAGGCCCGCGAACAGCACGTTCGCATCGTCTTCCTCTGGCTCGCCGCCTGGAAAAACGGCATGTCCAGCTACCCGCCAGTTTGGGTCAAACAGAACACCAAGCGTTTTCCGCGTGTGGTGCTCCACCATACTGAAGCGAACATCCTCAGCACCATTGCAGGCGCATCCGACGCCACGCGCGACGCTGACGCCCGAGCCTTCGCTGCCACTATGCAACACATTCGCGAAGTCGACGGCCGAGAGCACACCGTTCTCATGATGCAGGTCGAGAATGAAGTCGGCATCCTCGGTGATTCGCGCGATCACTCTCCGGCCGCCAATCAAGCTTTCGCCGCCGCGGTTCCTTCGCAACTGCTCGATTATCTGAAATTGCATCGTGACGCTATCGACTCCGAGCTTCGCGCACTTTGGCTGCAAAACGGTGAGAAAACATCCGGCACCTGGGCTCAGGTTTTTGGCGACACTGCGCGCGCCGACGAAATCTTCATGGCGTGGAATTATGCCCGTTACGTCCAAGCTGTTACCGCAAAAGGCAAAGCCGCCTATAACCTTCCCATGTATGTGAATACCTGGCTCGGCGGGGATTCCAACTATCCCGGCGACTATCCAAGCGGGGGACCTGAGCCGCGCGTGATCGATATCTGGAAAGCGGCAGGTACCGCCCTCGACATCTACGCCCCGGACCTCTATGCACCCAACTTTACCTGGTGGTCAGATCGCTATCATCGCCCCGACAATCCATTATTCATTCCAGAGACGCGTGGCGGAACCGCGGGAGCAGCGAATGTTTTTTACGCGGTCGGTGAACACTCCGCCATCTGTTTCTCACCCTTCGCCATTGACGCTTTTTACGAAGGCACGACCGATCTGGGTGCGAGCTATGCGGCAATCAATTCCATCGCCCCCATCCTTCTTGAGCAGCAAGCCAAGAGCAATGTTCATGGGTTCACGCTCAGCAAGGAAGTTCATTCCGTCGAGTTTTACATGAATGGCTACACCGTGCAGGTCAGCCTGGACAACATCTTTGGTACGCAAGCCGAAACGGGAGCCGGTCTCATTATCGCCACCGGACAGGATGAATTCCTTGGCGTCGGCAAGGGTTTCCGCGTGCTCATTACGCCCCGCTCGCCCAGTCCGTTCAAACTCGGCATTGCTTCCATCGACGAAGGGATGTTTGTGGATGGCAAATGGATTCCCGGCCGCCGCCTGAACGGCGACGAAAATGATCAGGGCGGCTATTGGCGTTTCGATCCCCGCTCGATCAAAATCGAAAAAGCCGTATTCTACCGTTTCGAATAATCACTCGATTTGCAAGGCCGCAGGCGCGGCACAATTTGTGGCTTCCGTTTCTTTGCACTCCGGGAGCAGCAGGCCTACGGCCACAAGATAAATGCTCTGACCTGTCCATTGTGAACGCCCGTGCCCACGATTTCCCCGTAGTCGTTGATGTCTCTCCCCTGTAACCCTGTCCAACCGGAGTGCGGCGGCAGCAGCGCGGTCAGCGGCGTGTGTACGCCGTTGTGCCACAGGAAACTGTCGCCGATGATAGCTCCGCCACCGTTGATATTGAACGCCGCGCCCGGGCCCAGGTCCGTCATTGCGCCGCTGTGCCGTAGAAACGCGTGATTGCCAGAGCGACCCACGATCTGCAGCTTGTCGTTAATTCCGTAGGCCTCGCTTCCCTCGTTTGCATGTAATGCGCCCAGATCGTGCGCGGCCCCCTTGTCCCAGAGGCATGCGTGAATGCCCACCACCGGAGCGCCAAATGCTTTGGGAAAGAAATTAGGATTGCCAATATCGGAGCCGCCGACAATATGCCCCCGATTGTTGATTCCGTATCCACGACAGTAACGGTCAGTGGGCAGTACGTTGGGATTGCTGTACGGCAGAGGATTCAAACGGCCGCCCGGTTCGCACCACGCTTGCGTATTGGAAAGTGGGATCGACGCGCCATCGCCGGCAATCGCTCCGCAATTGTTGATGCTTCGTCCGTTAGGGTCGTCGCCGATGAAAGGCAGGAATTGCATCGTGCCGCCTTGCCAAATCGTCGCTTGCCCCGCCGTGCCGTTGTAAATATTGCCGACCACTTGCCCGCGTCCATTTAAGTCAAACGCCTGGCCGTATTTGGCGCTCCCAGTCAGTGGCAGCAGATGCATGTTGCCCTGCGTCCATACAAAGGGTAACGGCGCTCCCAGGGTGTTCGGCGGCGTTGCACTATCGATCCAGCCAGCCACTTGTCCGCAGTTGGTAATTGCATATCCGGTGCTGGTGTTTTTGTTGAGGGCACCCAAATCCAGAATGTTGTATGCCATACCGCCTCCACGGACGCACCTTTGCTTCGTCAGCGCCAGTCGATGCCTTATTTCCGTCTATGGATAGTGCCCAACCTCGGTGTTTCGTTTCAGCCCAATTGCAGGTTCTTTTGACTCGTTGATCGACGGTGAGAGCCTATCCTAGGCGTTGTCCACAGTGACGAGCGAATATCCTTGCGAGCGGATCGCGTCCACCGCCTGGCTTCGGCTACCCGCATCCACATTCTTCAATATGCGATGTATGTGATTTTTCACGGTAAACTCAGAAATATTCAGCCGCGAAGCGATCTCTTTGTTCGTCAAACCCTTTGCCACCAGCGCGATTAGCCGTTGCTGCCGGAGCGTCAGCGAAGGCCTTTTCCCCACACTCGTCACCGGCCTGCGCGCTCCCGATTGCTGCACGTAGTCGAACAACGCCGCGCACAGTCTCGGTGGACAGATTGCCTCGCCCCGAACAGCGGCACGCACGGCGGCAATCACTTCGGCCGCCGAAGCCTCCTTCAACAAGTAGCCCGCGGCGCCTCCACGTATCGCCCACATAAACTGTTCTGTTTCCTCGCTCATTCCTATCAGCAGCGCCTTCGGCACCGCAGTCTTGCCGGTCTTCAGCGCAAGATTTCGCGGCAACCATCGGGAATCGAAGAAATCCACCAGCAACACATTGCTGCCTGTTTCTACAACCGACTGCTCAGAACACTCTCCCGGCTCGTTGCACCCAACCATCACAAGATCGGTGCGCTTGCGCAGTAACCGCTGCAGGACATCCCGGAGCAGCCGGTTCTCGATGAGCAGAAAAACACGGATTGGTAGTTCGGGGACAGTTTCACTCACGGCTTTGCTACCTCCTTGTTCGACGCTGTCTTCCCTTTCCTGGTTTCCTGACCATTGGGGTAAACTCCCTGCGCCTTGTCCCCTCGTCCCGACTGTTTCGATCCGAAACAGAACCTTACCCCTTCCCGCCCGGACTTCAGAATCTACATCCCCCTTCGACGTTTCATCCGCAGTTCCGTGGAGGCCCCGCCAGTCGCTTCTGCTAGCGGGATGAGCGGGATCCGACCTTCCTCTTTGGTCTTTGTTTTCGTGGCACAGCCATTCTTGGCTGTGCTCTTGGGTCCTGCCCTAACAGTGCCACCCAACCGAACTTGAGGGTGCCCAACCTTTGCGCCTTCTGCAATGGGTGGGTTCAGACCGATCTGTGCAAACTATCACGCATCCTGCAAGCCACAAGCGGTAAGGAACGACAAAGCGCGACAAACGTCCCCTGTCGTCCGTTGGCACCATACTTCATTGGTTCTGTGGACCTTACGCTTGGATAGTGTTATAAGCAACTATCCTAAAAGGATACCTATCTACTAGTAATTGGAGCACAACGTGACGCTTCGCTATCGCCGCATGAAGCCCGAGGACGTGACGGCCTGCGTTTCGTTCCTGCTAAAGCTTCCACTTTATGGCCAGCAATACGCCGCAGATCCTGAGAGCACCATCAGAGCATGGACAGCTCTAGCTGGGCTGGATTCGTTCCGCGCAGTTCTTTTTGAAGAAGTTATCGATGGACACACCCGGCTGCTCGGCCCCGGTGTCAATGTGGTGGTTACCGACGACTTCGCTCGAGAAATGAAAACTTCTCCAAGCTTTTGGTTGGGCCCTGAGTTAGCCGGCAGAGTCACCTCGGGCCGCAGCCCCCTGTTATCCAACGATCAACTGCGAAGGGCTAACGCGACAACTGGGATCAATCTAGTCGCCTGGCCGAGTGGTCCGTCCCCAGAAGACTCCCCACGCATGGATATCAATCACCTGATTATGGGGACGTTCGTCGATACAGTCCGGGGATATAAACTAAAGGAGCTGTTCTTCCAAACCCCTGTTGCTGAGGAAGCAATGGCGGTCTTGCGATGGGGCGCCGCTATTGCCATGGGGGATAGGACTCGAACGGACTTTACCTCCCAAGAGATTCAAACTTTAGTGAAAAGCCCTTATGTCCTTGTCATGAACGCAGAGTTGGCTACCGGTCATTATGGTTCCTGGGCAAGTGGCCTTTTTGTTCTGCGAGAGCCCCAGATTGGCTTTTCCCGCAGCGAGCAGCGCCTGCTGGAAGAAGCGCTCCGCGGCGGCACGGACGAAGAGCTAGCCCGGGAACTCGAGATTTCCCTCTCCGCCATCAAGAAAGCCTGGCGCTCCGTTTATGACAGGGTGGATCGCAGCAAGGTCGGAATCCTGCCTACCAGTTCTGATGACTATGAAAACGGCGACCGGGGAAAGGGAAAGAAGCATCGTCTTCTCGCCTACATTCGCGAACATCCCGAAGAACTGCGCCCCATTTCACTAAAACACCTCCGCCACGCCCACGAACAGAAACAGCCGGATCCGAGGACGAGCGCAGGTACCGTCAGCCGGAAATAAGATATGACTTTGCGGCTACTTCCACCGCACCCTGCTTCCACGGCTCTTTCGAGAAATTCACAGTTATCGAACGACCGTTCGAGAACGTGGTCTGCTCCACGGAATTATCCGGCGTCAGGAAGTGATGCTCCGTCATGGCCGCCGTGCTGATGCTACGAAACCACTCGTCCGCATACTTGGTCGCCTTCAGCGATTCCTTCTGCTTGGTCCAACTCGACATATCCTTCAGCCCCGACAGCACAAAATATCCCCACAGCATGTCTTCCAGCACAGTGGGATAGCCACGGCCTTCAATCGCACCGCCCATCCACGTTCCCGCATCGACTTCATCATTTACGTACCGCCCGCACGCGGCCGCATCATGAAAGACCAGCGGCCACAACGGTATCGACTCTCCCGCCACCCGCGCATGGCGATTTTCAATCCAATCGAGATGCGGCATGGCAAAATCGGCACCCTCTTCGCTGCCGAGCACCATCCCTTGAGACTTAAAGAACTTCAACAATTCCACTTTGCACTTCACGTCCTGCGTGCGAGTGAGCGTATTTCCCTTTTCATACGACTCGTAACATTGCACCGCGCTCGTCGTGTCGATAAACATAGCTCTCGGATGTAACGTCTTGATCTGCGCCCAGTTTCGTTTCGCATACGCTAAGCCGTCACGTGAATTCAGAATGTAGGCTTGTCCGCCGGCCCAGTAACCGCCCGCCAGTAATTCCCGTTTCACGGTAAAATTCACGCCCTTCGGAAAGCTCGGGCAGTGCGCGTAAATATCCTGGTAATTGTCGTGAAGCCCCACCGTGTACGGATCCGCTTGCGCGCAAACCGCCGCCAGACTCTTCGACCGTTCCCAGCGCCGGATCAGGGGGCCACACGTCCGGATGCGAATAGTCGTATCCGCCATGAATCCACCCGCGATGCACCACCAGCGCGCGATCAATCCCCGCTTGTGGTAATTCGCCAAGAATCTTCTCCACGTCCTTATTCTGAAAAAACACTTTGGGCGTCGTGCCAATCAGTTCATCGCCCGCCGTGCTTTGCAGAATATCTTCTCGGTAACTTTTCTCGTGCCGCGCTTCGGCCGCATAAATGGAAATCAGGCGCCCCTGCAAAAGGTTTTGCAGCGCCGGAGTCGCTACCGATTTTTCCTCCAGCGACCGGTGTAGTCCATGGGCAATCGCCCACTCCCGATACGCTTTCGCCAGTTCAACGTATCCACCACGCAGGAACGAGTAGCGGACCACACGTGGCTCCGACCATCGCTCTAAACTCTTTAGCCACACAGGAAATACGGACAACTCCGCCAGCATCGCTCCGCTGTCGACAAGATTCTTTTCGGGGAGCACTGCCATCCACGCGTGCTCGCCCTTCGTCCCGCCAAACCAGCGCATGTTCAGTCGGCTGAAAAATGGCAGATAATGGCGGCCATAAACCGGTTTGCGAATCCACCGGCCCACTCCCTGCGGAATCACGAGCGTTTCCGACTCCACCGGTGGAGGAAATGACAAATTGGGAATGGATTCATCGATATCGCTGATCTTGAATTGCAGCCACGGCCCATCCAGCGTTGCTGTCACTCGAAACATTCCGCGTTGCGCGTGCAACCGGTCCAGCAGCGCGAATCGCAGCGACTCCCTCTCGCTCCGCCCCGCAAACCTTCCTGGATACTGTTCGCAAATCGACCGCTCCGTACGCACCCACACCGCTCCCTCTTCGAGCGGCGAACTATCCTGAAACGCCACTGGTCCCATGCGCCACTTCGCGCCATTTTTCAGATCGTTGATTACCGCTGTGGAGTCGGAATAGATCGACACATCCAGGTAAACGTTCTGCAGTTTTTGAATAGTCCCTGGTGGTGCAATCGTCACACCCGCCGCGAATCCGTTTCCTTCAGCATCCATCGCCGTCGTCATCGCCGACAACTTCTCGGGCGTCACCGACGCGGCACCCGCCACCGCTGCAATTTGCAGAAAGGATCGGCGCTTCATGGAGTCTCCTGAGGAACAATCTGTACCAAGTCGGCGAGCGCTACCGAGAACACGGCCAGTATGATTTTCTACCAACCATCTGTAAAGAAATGATTTCTCTCACGAAATACACTTCAGCAAGTCGCTGTCTTCAAATTGTCCCGAGTGGCACGTTCCATACGAGTCGGGTAATCCTAGACGCTTGACGAGCGAATGAAATCGCGGATCGCTGTCAACTAGGCGCAGCTCAATGTGGAGAGCCCACCTCTCTCGACTATTTCGAGAGGTGGGCTCCTCCATCTCGGCTAGGGTGGATGCGCTAAATCTTTCGCGGCCACGGCGGGTTTGGATTGGTCAGATCCGGCGTCTCCACGACAATGGATGGCGTGGGCTCCCATTCAAAATACATATTGAAGTTTTCGTTCGCGCCTCGAATGTAATGCGGCAGGTCATCGGCGGTTCCCAAACACACTATGTATTGCGACATTTTGTTGTTTTCCGTAATTCGTTGAATGGTCCATTCCTGACAGGGACCGGTGGCGTCATTGCCAGCAACACCTTTTTCAATGTGAGCGTCCTTGATGTCACTCTGCAGGGCCAAGCGATACTCTTCCGCCCCACCCGGCGCCTTGGAAGTTGGCTCGCCCGGATTCGACAGGCAGGGTCGCGGTGTCGGGAATGGTAGAAAAAGATCCGGACCCGGCATGCCCTTGATCCAACGACTGCTGTTCTTGCGGTAATACACGTCGTCGCCCATCCGGATATATTCCGCGTAATTGTCCCCGCCCTCTTCGATGATGTGTTCCTGGTCCGGGCATCTTGCCACGTGGATGCGACTTATCCCCAGCAATCCATTTCGGCTGATCTGTGTGGTAATTCGCCAGCTCGTTGCAAACTCCATGGCGTGTTGCTCGTTCTTTAGCGCCTTCTGTCCCGCGCTGGGAATCGCATGGTACGCCAGCACAATCACCACTATTCCGCCAAGGATGATTCCCAAGACCGCTTTGGCGCTCATGGACGTGGATTCTCCTCTGCCAGCAAAGTCTTCGCCTTCTTCTATCGCAACACAATATCCTCTGCGGCGGGTGCCTCGATCTTGATGGGCACATTCCAGTCCGTGTACGTCTCGACCATTCGCCTGTCGGGAGTAAAAACTTCCATTGGCAGATCGTGGTCTCCGACACACACGCCGTACTCATCGCGCCAACCGCCACCTGGCGCAGGCACACTCAAGATCCAGTCGCGGCAACGCTCCCCCTCAACCACCCTCCTATCGCCCTTTCGCACCTTGCCGTTGAACAGAATCAGGTCCATTGATTGCAGCATCGAATCGGAGCCACGCGGCCCCATCGAACAAGAAGCGGTCTGCATCCGGTCTTCGTGGACCAGTGTCCAGTGCAACCCCTTCCGGTTGTAGTTCGTGCCCTCAATCCAGATGAACTCGCTGGTGTTCTCAATCGCCGTACCACCATCCGTAATCGTGGATCTCTGCACGGAATGTACCCGCGATGGACAGTACACCTCGACGGTGCTCTCAATGTTCTTGGTGGGTTCATTCACCAACGTATGCACCCTCCAGCTTCGCGCGTTGTTCAGCGCTGTGTTCATTTTCTTCAGGGCGCTCACGCCGGAATCCGGTGAAATGTAATATAGAAATGCGAGTACCATCCCGAACACGATCGCTCGAGAGGCAAGGCTCCCCGCCAGATTCCGTTCCATACGGCTATTATGCGAGCTGTTTTGTGCCGAATTTCATCGACTTCCACCATGTTTCTCAACTGGGCAACAACAACGAAGAGCCCTGCGCCGCTTCCTCTCGTGTCGTCGCAGTGTATCCTTCCTGTGCACTCCCCCACGATCCGATTGATTGACAAACTTCCACCCCGACAGATACCTTGCCTAAGGAGCTAAATCCATCTACCGGAAAGACACTTTTCGTCCCCATGACGACTGATCCGAAGCAATCTACGCCAGCACAGATCCCTCATCGCCGCGTTCGCAAGGCCGTTCTTCCTGCCGCCGGTCTCGGCACGCGCTTTCTTCCCGCCACCAAAGCGCAGCCCAAAGAGATGCTCACGGTTGTCGACAAACCACAAATCCAATATGTCGCCGAAGAATGCGTCGCCTCTGGCATCGAGCACCTTATCATCGTCACCGGCAAGGGTAAGACCTCCATCGAAGATCATTTTGACAATTCACCTTCGCTCATCCGCTTTCTTGAAGAAAAGGGCAAGCCCGAACTGGCCGAGATGGTCCGCAACATCAGCAACATGGTCCAGGTCAGCTACACCCGGCAAAAAGAACCTCTTGGCCTCGGCCATGCCGTTCTCGTCGCGAAAGACCTCGTGGGCGACGAACCCTTCGCCGTCCTGCTCGGTGACGTTCTTATCCCTGGTGAAAATCCCGCCACCAAACAATTGATAAACGTATACGAGGCCACCGGCATCGGCGCCATTGCCGTCGAAGAAGTCCCCCACGAAAAAACGCATCTTTATGGAATCGTGGATGGTGAACCGGCGCCCTTGCCGCCGTTTGGTGAACGCTTGTTACGGGTCCGAGAACTGGTGGAAAAACCGAAACAAGAAGACGCTCCCAGCAATCTGGCCATTACCGGTCGCTACGTCCTTCCACCTTCCATCTTTGAGTGCCTGGAACGCACCAAGCCCGGTGCCGGTGGTGAGATCCAACTGACCGACGGACTCCGCCTGCTCGCCAAAGAACAGGGACTCTGGGCTTACATCTATGAGGGGATTTCCTACGATGCGGGAGAAAAGCTCGGCTTCCTGAGAGCCACGGTGGAATTAGCGCTGAAAAATCCTGAACTCGGCGAGCCCTTCCGCGCTTATCTGAAAACTCTCAAACTGTAAGTCTATATAGCAACTGGCCTTCAGCTTGCCTGCGACAGGCAGGCTCGGTCAGATCTGAAATCTAAAATTGCCGCGCGTTAAAGGCATGTGCAGCCGATCGCAATCTCTGCGGTTTAACTCTTCTTCTTTTCCGTTTTCTTATCTGCCGCTGATTTAGAATCTTTTGTCTCTTTGCTGTCTTTCGACTCTTTCGAGGAAGACTCTTTTGCCGTTGATTCCTTGCTGTCGCTCTTGTCGGATCCACTCGCCGCGTTGCCGCTTCCGCTATCCGCCGCCGGCTTCTTCCCCGCATAGTCCGTTACATACCACCCAGCGCCTTTGAATTGAATTGCCGAGCGCGATACCAATTGCTCTACTTTGCCACCGCAGTGCGGGCATTTCTTCAGATGGGGACCGCTCACCTTTTCGATTTTCTCGGTCACTTTGTGGCACTTCGCACATTTGTACTCGTACAGCGGCAAGGTCACTCCTCCTGGATTGGCTTCGATTGTTAAATTGTAGCACGCGACCTGTCTCCCTCACCGCATGCTAGACTCATCCTCGGTACCACCCATGACCGAAAAGACGGAAGCGCTCTCTGATCCCGCCTCACTGCACGGAACGTTGTATCTGGTTGCCACTCCCATCGGCAACCTCGAAGACATAACCCTCCGCGCTCTGCGCATCCTCAAAGAAGTCGACAAAATCGCCTGTGAAGATACTCGCCACACACTGAAGTTACTGAACCACTTCGAGATTCACCGCCCCCTCGTCAGTTATCACGAACACAATGAATTGACACGCGCTCCCGAACTCGTACTGGCCATGGAACAGGGCACATCGATCGCTCTCGTCAGCGACGCCGGTATGCCACTCGTTTCCGATCCCGGCCATCGCCTGGTAACGCTTTGCATCCGCCACAAAATTCCCGTAGTCCCAATTCCCGGTCCTTCCGCCGTTCTCACTGCCTTGTCCGCCTCGGGATTGCCCAACGAAGAATTTGTTTTCCTTGGATTTTTGCCCAACCGGGGCAGCGAGCGGCGCCGCGCGCTCGAGCGACTGCGCATTGAACAGCGTACCTTGATTTTTTACGAGGCACCCCACCGCATCGCGGAGACTCTTGCCGATGCACTGGCCATCCTCGGCGACCGGTCCGCTTGCATTGCGCGCGAGGTAACCAAACTTCACGAAGAATTTCGCCGAGGCAAATTATTTGAATTGGTGCAATCGCTCGAAGAGCGCCCAGTGAAAGGCGAAATCACCCTGCTGATTGGGCCGCCCGAACAGGCCATTCCCGGCGCGCAGGTAGACACCGCCAAATCTCTCGCGGCGCGCGTCGATGAACTGATCCACCAGGCAAAATTGGATCGGAAAGAAGCTCTCAAACTTGCGGCCAGGGAACGCGGCATTACGCGGCGCGACGCCTACAAACAACTAATGGATGAACATTCCGCCAGCGCCGAAATCGCAACGGACGATACCGAAGCCGACGAAACTTAGGCCGCCGATTCTGGCCGGAACATCCGCTGGAAGCGTGGGCCGACAAATCGCACTCCCACAACTTTTTCTCCATCCGTGAGCGGCGCGCTGACGTGGACAACCTGCCCCTGCGTTTCAAAGTCGTGATCTGGCCGGCGCGGCGCGTATCCCTGATGAGGTATGCGAATTTCCAAGCTGCTGCCAACGGCAACATCAAAGCGCGTGCGAAATGCGGCACCGCTGCGGCATAGATTTTCGCTGTTGGTATCTTCCTCGAAGGCAAACCCGCGCGCGTCTTTGCCACGCACGCGCAGAGGCAAACGCACGGATATTCTACGTTCTGACCTCAGCTTGGTGATGTCTCTGGTCTGGCTCATGGGCTGGATTTCCCCCGTCGGCCATCTTGCCAGCAAAGAAGCGTTCCACGTTCTCGACCACTTCCCCCGGCGTGCGAGCCGTATGCACGATCCTGCGTAGCTCGCTGCCGTTGCTGACACCATGCGTAAACCAGCATGCGAACTGCTTCATTTTTCCCACACCATCGGGCAGGTTAGCGGCAAGAATTTTCCTATAGTAGCCAGAAAGTAACTGGTGACGATCTTCTCCAGTTGGGTGCTCGTAGCGGCCAGTCAGGCGGTACTGCTCCATCTGTGAAAAAATCCAGGGATTGGTCGCTGCCGCCCGCCCGATCATCACCGCGTCGCAGCCAGTCTGTTGCACCATGCGCTCCGCGTCCTCGGGAGTCTGCACATCGCCATTACCAATGATCGGGATCTTGACGGCCTGCTTGATCTTCGCAATGAGGTCCCAATCCGCTTTGCCCGTGTAGCCTTGTGTGCGCGTGCGCGGGTGAATTGCAGCCGCTTCGATCCCAATGTCTTCGGCCATTTTCACCACGTCGAGCGCCACAATCGAGTTCTCGTCCCATCCCGCGCGCAGCTTGATCGTCAGCGGAATTTTCACTGCCGCGCGAACGCCGCGAAAAATCTCTTCCAGCAATGGCAATTCCCGCAGCAGGCCAGACCCGCCGCACTTCACCACTTTTTTTGCCGGGCAGCCGAGGTTGATGTCGACCGCGTCGTAGCCGAGGTCTTCCACCATGCGCGCGGCCTCAGCCATCACTTTGGGACTTGCCCCAAACAGTTGACCTGAAATCGGGTGCTCGTCTTCCTCAAACTGCAGGTACCGCAACGTCTTCGCTGCGCTTCGCGTGATTCCTTCAGACGAAGTGAACTCCGTCATCAGCAACCCGCATCCGCCCTGCGCTCGAATCACGCGGCGAAAAAGCGTATCCGTCACCCCAGCCATGGGAGCAAGCACCGTGGCAGGACGGATCGTGAGGTCGCGGACTTTGTATTCAGCGGGCAGCATGGTTCTTAGCCAGTTTAACAGGTTGGCCAACTCCTAAATATTGCCAGTTTTAGAGTGTATTTGTTGCGTAAGATTC
>CAWAKR010000010.1:0-159767 GCA_963782755.1 Candidatus Acidiferrales bacterium | reverse complement strand
CATTTCTCTTCCGGCCTGAAGTCACCAGGTTCGGCGTTGAATTGGGACACCAGCTCCCAGCAGCACCGCCATCAGTATACTAATGTGAAGCACCTGCTTTAATGCCGCGTTTCTCGATCGGGACGAAATCTCGCACGTCGTGGCCGATGTAGATTTGCCGTGGACGGGCGATCTTCTGCTCCGGATCCTCAAGCATCTCCTGCCACTGTGCGAGCCAGCCCACGGTGCGGGGAATAGCGAAGAGCACGGTAAAGATCTCGGGCCTGAAGCCCAAGGCCTGGTAAATGATTCCAGAATAGAAATCGACGTTGGGGTAGAGCTTGCGCTTGATGAAGTACTCGTCCTCAAGGGCGATGCGCTCGAGTTCGAGGGCAATCTCAAGCTTGGGGTTTTTGCCGGTAGCTTGAAATACCTGATCGGCGGCCCACTTGATAATCCTCGCGCGGGGATCGTAATTCTTGTAAATCCTGTGACCGAAGCCCATCAGTTTCCCATGGCCGGCCTTGACGTTGGCGATGTAGGCAGGACCACGATCCTCGATCCGATTTCAGCCAGCATCTTGAGTACTTCCTCATTGGCGCCTCCATGAAGCGGACCGGAGAGCGCGGCGGCAGCCGCAGCGGTACACAGGAATGGATCCGCCTGAGAACTGCCAACGGCGCGCATCACATTGGCGCTGCAGTTTTGTTCGTGGTCAGCATGGAGAATGAACAGGATGTCCAGGGCACGGGCCAGAACGGGGTTCGCGTGGTATTTTGGTTCCACCATCTTCCACGACATCTCATGAAATTCTCTGCATATCCGAGATCGTTATCCGGATAGACACTAGGGGAAGCCCAGGCTGTGCCGGTAGGTGTATGCGGCAATGGTAGGAACTTTCCCAATCAGACGATGGATCTGGTGCAGACGCACTTCGGGATCATGGACATTGCGGGATTCGGGGTAAACGGTGGAGAGTGCGGCGACTGTACTGATGAACATGCCCATGGGGTGAGCATCGTAACGAAAGCCTTCGAGGAATCTCTTGGTGGTCTCGTGAATCATAGTGTGATGAGTAATGTTCTTGACCCAGTCTTAGAGTTGAGGCTCGGTAGGCAACTCGCCGAATAAGATGAGATAGGCAACCTCCAGAAAGGTGCACTTCCCGCTAGCTGCTCGATGGGGTAACCGCGGTAGCGCAAAATGCCCTTGTCGCCGTCAATGAAAGTGATAGCGCTTTGGCAGGAGGCAGTGTTCAAGAAAGCCGGATCGTAGGTCATCAGCCCAAAATCCTCGGGATCCTTCTTAATCTGGCGCAAGTCCATCGCACGAAGGGTATCTTTGGAAAGATTGATGTTGTAGGAAGTTTTTGTCCGCTGATCGACTATATCGAGGGCGTTATCGTCCATGATTTCTCCTTTTTCTGAAGCGTGACCCGTGCGCCGAAACTGTCAGAGCAAATGCCATTCCTGGCGCGAGGGTGTGCTCTCCTTGGAGAAGAAGCAAGCGCGTCCAGGTTTGTCCGAAGAAAAAAAACGTGTGCTTGGAAATGAAAGGTGACATTGGCCGAGGACTTCCGAGATCATCGCGGGATGCTAAGAACCGGCGGCTCGCAGAGAGGCGGGGAATCCCGGTCAAACGCATGATGCACTCGGAAAGACAGAACCCGAAAAAGTCTTTTCCGTACCAGCGTGGAGATTAGGCGCGGAACTCACGCGGGGCTGTGACTCACCGCACACGACCGTGTGACCGACCGTTGTCCCTTGTCTGCCGGAAGAATTGACCTGGAAGCTTCCCTCCGTGATTGACGCGGACGCTGACGCCATTTTGGAGCAGCCGTAGCTGCGTCAAGTGATAAGTTGTTTGATTTGTTGGAGCGGGCGATGGGAATCGAACCCACGTCCGAAGCTTGGGAAGCTTGTTCTAAAAGCCTAAAAACGCACAAATTGGCGGCAATTTGACGTTTTTCGAAATTCTCAAATGGATTCCAATTGGAGCAGCCGGAGACAACCCTTCGGTTAACAGCCGAAGAATTCAAAATCTAAATGCCTTGTTTGGTGTCGCTTGCCGGGAAAGAAGCTGATTTTCAGTCCCTCAGTTGGGCTACTTGGGCTACCAAAGAACAAAATGATTCCTGCTTCAGTTCAAGCCCGGAGAGAAGTTTGTGTTCGTGTCAACGCAAAGTAGAAATGTCCGGTTTTCCGCCAGATAGAAATGTCCGCTTCCATGGTCTTCTCCAAGGGTGATCTGCAGGCACATGGTATTTGGGTTTGCTTTGGTTTTTGGGTCTTCGTGTTCGTTCCACAAGTCCTGGAGGCCGTAGGCCGGAAGGACTTGCGGACGCCGCGCCGGTTCGGGGCAGGCGCGCAGGTGCAGATATCGCCCTCGGTAGCGCAACCAGTGGCTTCCGTCCAATCGCCGTTCGATCTCGACCGCAGCTCCACGAAGCCCCGCACATACTTCTTCCCGCAGTACTCCCCAGCGATTTCCGTCCCAGCTTACGGTGTGGTCCTGAGCCACTTTGCGGGCCACGCGTACACTCAAGATTTCTTCCAGGTGCTGTTCCTGCCCCAGTCGTCGATGGGCATTGCGGGCATTTCGCGCTGCCACCGTAAAACGCTGCTCCCATTCAGGAAGAAAGCGCGTCTCCAGAAAATGATTCGCTCCCAGGATGCTGTCGATTCCCGCCAAGCGCATCTCCTTCACCAGGCGGTCCTGAAGAGTTTCAAACAGTCTCTCGATACGTCCTTTGGCTTGCGGACTGTGGGCCGCGATCCATTCGATCCCCAGTTCGTGCAACGCTCGTCCGAACTGCGTTCGCAGCGGATCTCCCCGGAGTTGTTCGGCAAGCGGCTGCGGGCCGGCCGTTCGAAAAATGCTGGCTTTATCGGTGTAATGGGCCAAGGGACGTCCGTAGCGCCGTACCCATCCGCCAAACGTTCGCAGGTTCTCTTCCGTGGTGTCGTGTTCGGTGAACCGTGCATGGATCCGACTGGTAGCGTCATCGATCACGGCGATCAGACTGGCAGGCCGGACCGCGATCCTCCAGCCAGCGGAAAGGAGAACTGTCCTGCATCACCAGCTCCCCGAAACTGGCTCTTCGCTCCCGCCACACGTGGATCTTTTTCACCCGCTGGCAGCGCGGACGCCAAAAGGCCGCTTTGCTCATCCACCTCCGCAGGGTCTCCCGGCTCACCGGGAAACCATCCTTGGCTAAGTGTTCGGCGGCCAGCGTGGGCCCGAAGTCGGCATAACGCTGGCCCACGCGAGCTAAAACCTTCCGTTCGAAGCCGGCCGCCAGCTTGCGATTCGATGGCCGGCCTCGTAATCCGTGAACCAGGGCACCATCCCCGTGCTCGCGAATCCGCAGCAGCATCCGCCGCACCTGGCGGTCGGTTACTTTCAGCCGCTCCGCTGCTGCTACCTGCGAGAGATGCTTCTGCTGTACCTCGTGCAACACTTTCAATCGGTCCCGTTCTCGTTGGCTCAAAGCTGATTCGCTCCGTTTCCATGGGGACCTCGGCCATCCATGAAAGCGGACATTTCTACTTTGCACAAACCGGACATTCTCATTTTGCGGCGACAACGCGTCTGTCTTCGTTGACTTGCCTTCTGTCCTCAACCTAAGATGTGCTGCAAATGCCAGGCACCCGGGTTGTTCCGCCAATTTGTATCGAGGAACCTAAAGGTTTTCGCCTACGCGAATAATCACTACGCGGGACACGGCCCTGGAACTATCAAGCAGTTTTGGGATCTTTGGAAAAAGAAGTAGACTGATATCCCGCACTTCTTCCTCAAATCCTTGCGAACTCCCGACCTTCTGGTTCGTAGCCAGACGCTCTATCCAACTGAGCTACGGGCGCACTGAGGCATGCAACTTACTTTAAATAGTTTACAGCATGGATGCAGATTTGTTCAACTTTCACTTTGGCGCGGCAATTTGCCCATTTCTCATCTCAATGAGAGAGGAACGTCGCCGCGGGCAAGCCCGCTTTGTTGTAAAGCGTGCAATCGGGATTGCCTGCCCAGCCGTAACGCACATAGCGCGGTGCGGTCACGTTGGCGCCGGTGACGATTACGGCCGTGCCGTCGATCCTCGCCTCTGCTGGCTCGAATTTCCTGTCTTCGCCTGCGATCTCGAAACCCTTCAGCACATCGCCTTTCGCCACCAGACCGCTGTCGGCATGATCGAAGAGGACGCGCAGGCTGTCTCCCTGACGCACCGCTGCGCGAAACAGCGGCCCGGAGTATTCGATTCTCTCGCCGTACGCAATCGCGCGCGCAGCCAGCGCCAACCGTTTGCCAACATCCTGCTTATTCGTCGGATGAATATCGGTGGGATTGCCGATGTCGATGGCCACGGCCATTCCGGTATTGCGCAGTTCCAGCGCGCGGCGCTGCGCATCGCGAAGTTCGGGCCATTGTGATTCCGGCCCGGGAGTCCAGTTGGCCAACTGCACAAAGAAAAACGGCAGGTCGCCTTGCGCCCAGCGGCTGCGCCAATCGCGAATCAAAGTCTGAAACAAGGTCGCGTAATAAAACGCGCGCTCGGGAGACGCATTGCTCTCGCCCTGATACCAGAGAAATCCGCGCAAGGGAAACGCGGTGAGGGGCGCAATCATCGCGTTGTAAAGACCGGCCGGCTCCCACGAACGCAATTCCGGATGCCACGGAAAATCCGGCTCGGGACTCCCTGCCGCCTTTGCCGCGGCAATCTCTTGCCGCTCCAAAACATCTTCCAACCGTTTGGTTGCTTCGCGATCGGCCATGACTGCGTGCGCCGCAAACGCGGGCATCAGGCTCGCATCTGAAGAGAGCCCGCGCAAACTCGTCCAGGCTTCCGCGGGCGAGCCGCCCCAGTCCGCTTCCATCAGCCCGATGGGCACTTTCTGATCGTCCTGAATTTCCCGGCCGAAGAAATATTCCACCGCGGAAAATTCGGCGATGGATTCCGAAGTGACAGCCGTCCACGTCAGCGCTACCAGATCGTCTTGCGCGAAACTGGCCGAAGCCTTGGCCACATGGAAGAGCCGAATCTTCGGCCGGTCCGCGTTCTTCAATTCAGTTTCGGCGTTGGCCACCCGCTGCATGGGAAATTCCATGTTGGATTGGCCGGAAGCCAGCCACACATCGCCCACCAAAACGTCCGAAAAATGAATCAGATTACTGCCCTGGATTTCGAGCACGAACGGCCCGCCCGCGGCGCCGGCGGGCAGACTCAGTTCCCAACGGCCTAATTTGTCTGCTTGTGTCTTGGCGAGGGCCCCACGAAACGTGGCGGAAACCAGCTCGCCTGCTCCAGCCGTTCCCCACAAATGCACGGGGAAATCGCGCTGCAAAACCATGTGTTCCGCCAGCACAGCCGGCAGTTTCACCTCCGCGCTTGCAGGAAAAATACAACACATCGATACCACTGCGGCGATGACCGCAGCTCTTTTCAACAACGTTTTGTGGAACATTCCGGAAATGGCTCCGTGCTGCCCGCACTCAGACGAGCAGGATTACAATTTGCGACTGGGGTAATTCTATATGAAGGGGGTCAGACGCGCGAAGTTTCCAGACCGAGGGAGCGCGTTTTTTTCAGCGCGGCAACAAGATCATATAAGGCTTGACTGTTGCAGACTTCATAATAATTGTGATCGGAGGGCCGGCCAATTTTTCCATCGGGCAACAGTTGCCGCGCCACGCCTTTGCGTAGCACCAGCACTTCGACCGATTCGCCCATGGGCACCTCGCCGCTGTAGAGTGTGACTTCTTCCTTACCCCAGGGCATGTCCACGCTGATTTCGAGAGGTTCCAGCGAAATCTCTTCGGATAGTTTTTCAAATCCCTCTTCGTTCAATTCGATCCCGTTCATGTTATAGCGCACCAGGAATTCGTCCAATTCTTCCGCCGACGCGCCTTCCATGGCCGTCAGGAATTGAAACAGCGCAAAATCGGTCTTCTGTTTGGAGAGCATGCGTTTGGCGAGTTTGGCGCAGCCGGATAAACGGTCCGACAGATTCAGCGCTTTGGAGATCATGATTTTCGATTCGCCGTCGGTCCAGTAGGTCGGCGCGGAACCCTGATACGCCACGCCTATCCCGATTTCAAGGGCCGGTAGTTGCGTCGAGGCGGCGCGATCGTTGTAGGAATTGCAGACCACCAGGATTTGCCGCGAGAGCGCACAGGCTTTAGCGACTGCATGAGCGTAGGCCTGGCTGCCTTCGGTTTCAAAAATCGCCAGAACGATGGCATCGCCTTCGATAAATACTTTTTTCGCCGAATAGCGATCCAGCAGACGCTTCACGGGTTCATGCAGGTTCAGACTGAAGTGCGAAGCCGGACTCAACCCGCGCGAGAGCAAGTCTTGCGTCATCTTCGTAGAGCCGCGCACGTCGGCCTTGATGATAACGTGTGAAACAACCTGATCGTGTTCCGGCCGCGCCTCTTCTTTCAACAGGCATTCATACAGCCGGTTGTTCATGCGCGAAAGCTCGCGGACTCTTTTTCCGCGGTCACCAGGTTGATGCGCTCCATGCAGGTGGAGAGATGCTCCGCATCTCGCAAATCGCGGCGCAAGCGCAGGAAATCTCCCGCGAAACGCAGCGTCATGGCTTGAAACTCTTCCTTGGAATAACGGCGAATGCGCCTGGTCAACTCTTCCAGCGGCCGCATCGTCAGGCGCTTCGTGGGCACCTGCTTCAGCATCTCTTCCACGCGTTTGGCCTCTTCTTTAAAAACCAGTGCTTTGCGCAATTGCTGCAAGTGCACGGGAGGACAAAAATCGCTGGCGATGGGGCGGATTTCGTAACTCGCCAGGATATGCGGCATTACTTCGCGCTCTTCCAGACGTTGCGTCAACTGCGCGAGCAATTGTGCGCGCCTGGTGCGATCCGCTTCATCGGCAGCACTTCCCGGATCAAACAGGCGCCGCGCGTTTTCCGGTTCATTCAGATAATCGCCGAGTTTTCCTTGATAGTCCTTACTGACGAAATCCACTTGCTGGCGTGCCGCGTCCACTTGCGGCCCAAATTCTTCCAGTTTCACATTCAGCGCCTTCAATCGCTTTTCAACGCCATTCAAAGAAGCCCGTGTAGCTGCCGGATCGGGTGCATTGCTGAGGAATTTATTCAGCAGCCCGCCCCCGCTGTCCAGCCGCTTCGCAAGACTTTCGCGCTGTTCTTCCAGGACACCAATTTCCCTTTTTACTTTATCCACTTCCGCAAAAAGCGATTTGAAACTTTCCGACAATTGCGACGACGGATCTTCATGCGGAACGCTTACGCCGGCTTCGGCCAGGAACTGTTGAAAAATCTCGTCCATAGCTTCGAAACGGTCGGGGTCACGCGCATAGTTTCCCAGCAGGACGTAGTGCTCCAGGAAATAGAGATCGTCCTTGCCGCCGTCCAGGAAAATAAGCCGGTTCTTGAGCAACTCGTAATACAGATTGAAGTCGTCACCGAACAGCGCGCGCCGCGCCTTGGCGATAACGTTGTCTTCAATGTCGATAAAAATCTGTGCGACCAGTTGGCCGATTAAGCGCACCACGTCGCGCC
This sequence comes from Candidatus Acidiferrales bacterium, assembly GCA_963782755.1. Taxonomy (GTDB): domain Bacteria; phylum Acidobacteriota; class Terriglobia; order Acidiferrales; family UBA7541; genus Acidiferrum. The sequence goes on along the minus strand of CAWAKR010000010.1, from coordinate 152,250 downwards.
GCCCCGACTGCATTTCCGACAGGCGCGCCTTGATGACGTGCGCTTGTTGCGAGCGTTCGAAATAGTCGCCGCGCTTCCGAATGTACTCTTTGCCGTCCAGAATCACGTTGGCAAACTGGTTCAGCACTTCGCCGCTCAGGAATTTCAGGATGGCCAGGTGGAACAGTAAGTCGATTTCCACATTTTTTTGATACTTCGCGCGATTCAGCGAACTGAGCAGCAACTCCGTCAGGAGTTTGCGGAAGATAGTGGAATCAACCTGTTTGCTGCTGCGGAAATCAATGCCTGAAAAATAGGTGGAACTGACATTCTGGCGGATGAGGTCGAACAGATAATCACGCGTGGTTTGAACAAATTTCGGGCTCAGGAATACGTCATAGTGAATATTGTCGACGCCAATGGAAAGCGTGCCCATCGGCAAGATCACGCGATAGCTCTTTAAATCGCTTCGATTTGTCTCCGTCCCATTCGGACTGCTGGGTCCATTCGCCATTGCGCCTGCCGCCTGAACTCCCATTTTTTACCGTAGCAGCCACAAAGGGGAGCGGCAAGGAACTCGAAGTACAGGGGTAGCCAGAGAGTAAGCGGATGGATTGCTTGGAGCTTGTTAGAGAATCGTAATGCGGCGCGAATCGCCGCCTGCGTGCTCTAAACGTAAACGCAGTTGCGGCCAAGGCGCCTGCAACGGAAAATTCTCGGACCATTCCAGAATGATGATGCTGGTCGAGGCGAAGGCATCTTCCAGTCCCAGCGTCTCGAAATCGTGGAAGTTCTCGATGCGGTACAGGTCTCCGTGGAAGACTTTCCGTTCGCTGCCAGGTTTGCCGCCGTATTCGTGCAGCAGGGTGAATGTCGGGCTGGTGACTTCGTCTTCCGTCGCGGCATGCAGCCCCGCGACGATTCCCTTGGTCAGCGTCGTTTTTCCGCTGCCTAACTCGCCAGATAGCAGCACCAGCATGGGCGCTTGCAGCCTTTTTGCAAATTCACGCCCCCACGCCGTGGTCTCTTCGGCGGAATGCGTCATGACTTCCTCAGCCACGCCCCTGCAACTCCGCAAGTAATTTTCGCCGAGCATACGGAATCGCGTGGGCCACTTCCGCAGCAGTGATTCCCGAGGCGTCGCTCTGCGGCGTCAGCAATTCAGCCGCAACACCATGCAGATAGGCGCCTAGTGCCACAATTCGCAACAGATCGATCGTGCCAAATTGCGCGATCAACGCAGCCAGGAGTCCTGTCAGCACATCCCCTGAACCGCCCTTCGCCAGGGCGGGAGTTCCCGTGGTGTTGACGAATACACGGCCGTCCGTCGCGGCCATCACCGTATGAAAGCCTTTCAGCAGCACGCAGGCGTTCCAGGCGCGGGCGGCATCACTGGCCGTCTTCACGCGATCGCGCTCTACATCGGCCACCGATACTCCCAGCAATCGCGCCATCTCTCCCGGATGCGGTGTGACCACCAGATGCGCCGTCTTTCGCTTGGCTAATTCATTCGCACGGCCAGCGAAGGCATTCAGTCCGTCCGCATCTAGAATAATCGGCGATTCCGCCGTGGCGACCACGCTGCGGATAAACTCCTGCGTCTCGGGGAGAGTTCCCAGTCCGGGTCCGAGCGCTAAAACGTCTTTTCCGCGGGCGATCTCTGCAAACCGGCCGGAGCCAAGATTTTCACCAGCAATCGTACCGGCCGCCGTAGCCTTCAGCGGCTCCGTCATGTATTCCGGCTGGCTCATCGCGACGACCGGCAGAATCGGTTCGGCAACCGCGAGTGTCACCAACCCCGCGCCACCTCGAAGTGCAGCCTGTCCACTCAAAACAGCCGCTCCACTTTTTCCGACTGACCCGGCCACCAACAAAACGTGTCCGAATTTTCCTTTGTGCGAATCAACCGGGCGCAACAGTGGTAACCCCGTGAACTCTTCGGGTCCGGCCCAGCGAACTGCTCCCTTGCCAACTTCTTCGACCAACGCTACTGGCGAACCAATCGCGCGCACCGCAAGTTGTCCGCAGCAGGCCGCATCGCGCGAAATCAATTGTCCGATCTTTGGGGCCGTGAACGTCACAGTCAGATGAGCGCGCACCACTGGTCCTTCCGCAGCTCCGCCATCTGAGGGCAAGCCCGATGGCGTGTCCACGGCGAGCACCCATCCCGGTCGCGCTGCCGTCGCGTCGCGCGAAAGCCGGTTCACATCTTCAATGGCCTGCGCGATCAATCCCGTTGCGCCGCCGCGTATTCCCGTGCCCAGTAACGCATCCACAATCACATCGGCCGAGGCGATCGCCGGCCAAGCTTTCTCCCATTGGGCCACACTTTGCACCACAAGCACTTCGCCGCCCGATTCGCGCCAGCGCCGCAGATTTATCGCCGCATCGCCGCGCACTTCTTCCGAATTCGCCAACAGATAGATTTCGACGCGGTCGGCTTCTTCCTTGAGATAGCGTGCCACCACGAAGCCGTCGCCGCCGTTATTCCCTTTTCCGCAGAGAACGCACACGTGCCCGGGCGGTGTCGAGCGTCTTCGTCCGTATTCTTCGAGGAAGACTTCGGCGGCGCTCTTTCCTGCCGCTTCCATCAGTTGCGCGCCGGGAATAGCGAAGCGTTCCGTCGTCAGACGGTCCACTTCGTGCATCTCCTCCGCTGTCAGGGCTTTCATTCTGTCCGCTTCCGCTCTGCTGCACCAGTGGCACAGCCCGTCCTGACCGTGCTCTAGGGTTTGAATTTGCCCGTCTTGGGACCGCCTTCTGAGGCGGTCCGTCGCCACTCTATAACATCCAGCCGCCGCTCACATTCAACACTTGCCCGGTTACATATTCGGCTTCTTCCGACGCGAAATACGCGACCGATGCCGCAACATCTTCCACGGTAGGCGGCCGGCCGATCGGGAATCGCGCGTCGCGCAATTTCCGCGCTTCATCGAGCGTCAAATCTTTTTCATCGATGCTGGAGGGATTCACGACATTCACGGTGATGCCGTTTTTAGCTTCTTCCAGCGCCAGCGAACGCGACAGCGCGACCACTGCGGCCTTTGCCGCTGCATAGGCAGAAATCTTTGCCTGGCCAAAGGCGCGTTCGGCGCCCACGGCTCCCAGATTGATGATGCGGCCCCAGCGGCCCTTGTGCATCGGCGCCAGCACAGCGCGGCTCATCTGCATCACCGTCATCAAATTGGAATTAAAGATGCTTTCCCACTCGTCAAACGAGGATTCGGCCAGCGTGCCCCACTTGAAATCGCCAACATTGTTCACCAGGATGTCGATGCGACCGTAGCGGTCTGTGACCGTCTTGACCAGTTGTTCCGAGCGACCCGGCTGAATGATATCGGTTTCTACCGCAACGCAATCCGCGCCCAGCGCCTGCATCTGCCGCAGCGCCAATTGCGCCGCACCTTTATTCGAGCGGTAGGCAATCGCAATCCGGGCTCCGTCGCGAGCCAATCGCAACGCGATGCCCTTGCCGATTCCCCTGCTCCCACCTGTCACCAACGCCACGCGATTCCGTAAAGACATTCGTCCCCTCGTGAAACGAGCAAGTATAACTTACTTTTTCCAGCTTTCCCCACACCTGTCTTCTAACCTTACCTCAATTTCCCCACTCGGTCAGTTTTCGAATACTCTGTCGCCACAGGTCCTCGCCCATGCACTCCAGCAATTGGTACCGGATCGACTTATTTTTGTTAGGTGATACGTGCGATGTTACAGTGTCCTCGAGATCGCGCCGCTATGAAAAAACCCTTACTCGTCGGTAGTGTCGTGCATCGTTTGCCGATTTGCCAAGACGCAAGGACATATTTTTCGGCTTCAGCCAGCTTGCCTTGGCGAAACTTAATCCAGCCCATGGTGTCCCAGTAGAAACCTGCTTTCGCCACCAACCCCCAGGTACCTGACTGCACATTGGCAAGTGCCAGGCCATTCAACTCTTTCTCAACCACATCGATCGAACGTTGCGACCAGCCTTCTGCAAGATCCAGGGACACGCTGTGTTCCGCAAGTTGGTAAGCCACATTGTTCAGTATGCCCTCGCTATCGTCGAGCGCCACTACTCTGCGGAACGACTCTTGGGCGAGCAGATCCTGATGATTTTGCAGGTAGGCGCGCCCCAGATCGTAATGGGCGTCCCTGTACTTCGGAAACTGAACAATAGATCGTTCGAAGACAGGAACCGCCTCCGCCGGTTGGTGCAGTGCCAGATAGGCAGTACCTAGCCTGTAAAGTGCATCGCCGTCATTCGGCGCCACGGCAATACGCTTCAGCATCAAGTCTCTTTCCTCTTCAAATTTCTTTTCGTTGAAAAGGACCCACGCCATGTTCAAGTAAGCGAGATGGTCGTCAGGCGCTAATTCTAGATATTTACGAAATGCGGCCTCGGCCTCTGTGTATTGGCGTTCATACATGCGTGCCCGTCCCAATTCGCGCCATGCGTCGGGAAAGTGAGGGTCCGCCTTCGTCGCTGATCCAAACGCGTCGATGGCGTTGGCCCAATTCTTTCGCTTTGACTCATCCTCGCCGCGTTTATACAGGTCCTGGACTTCAGGGTCGGCAAGATATTTTCCTACTGACGGTTTGGGCTTCGCAGTAGCGGGTTCAGCTTTGGTTGCGACCGTCATATCGGGAGAGGAATGGACAAAAGCGTCCGTAATTTTTCTTGTAAATGCCAGATATTCGCTTGCAGCACTGACAGGGATGGTCGAAACGCGAAATTCAAGAAATTTCGAGTCATGGTAGGTAGAACCTTGCCACGAATCGCGCGATGAAAATTCGGCGAATTCCCCGGCCTCGTGCATTTCTTTGGCCGGAGGAACATCCGACTTAGCCATATCTGAAAACGTGACATTCAGGTCGAGCGCATACAATCTTGGACCATTCAGCACGATGGGCGATTGTTCAGACTGGCCGCTAAGAGCCGATGTCGTTGGTTCGAGCGCCGGCAAGTGGGACAGAAGCCGCAATTGGCTCATCGCCAAGGAAGCCAATGTATCGCTGAGACGAGCCGGAGCTGCATTGGGGTCCACAGACATCAGTTTGCCGTTCACATGGAACTGTGCCCTCACGGGATGTGCAATCTCGGCCGGATTCGCTACTTTGAAATCGGTGTACTTTACCGTTCCATAAAGGAACCGGTTTGTGGAGACCAGGACACTGTCAGCCGATTTGCCAAGTTGTTCCCTCGAGACATGCGCGTCGAGCAACCGCATCAAAACTTCGAGATCTCCCCGAGTCTGAAATTCGACCGCGGCATCTAGAATCCCTTGCTTATCGATAGTCCCCTCGACTTTGATCCGCGATTCCACTGTAAATGGGAAATCCTGCGGCATGGTTTGTAACCCCGTTATAGCCCTATCGGCAACTACAAGTGCTTCCTTGCTACGCAATTGTGGCATCAAGTAGCCAAACGGGCTCACACCCACGGTAGTGTCCAGCCAAAGGTCCTTATCGCCCAACCGCAGGTGCGCTATGGCGTGGTCAAATTGCATCGGATTCGGCATCGAGGGATCGATGTCAGTAATCATGCTGACCAACGCTGGTTGCGCGTGCATTCCTTTGGCCTCCAGCAAAGCTTCCAGGAGCGTGGTCTTGTCCTTACAATCCCCGTAGCGATTCGCAAGGACTTCAGCTGCAGCGTGTGGTTGGTACCGGCCGACTCCGAACGACAAACTCACATAGCGAATATTCTGCGAGACCCAGTAATAGAGAGCCTCAGCCTTGGCTTCATCAGTCGGCAGGCCACGGGTGATTTCGTCGGCCATGGAAAGAATTTCTGGTGTAGTCGCTCGCCTTTCGCGTTCGAGCTGACCATACCACTCGGCAACCTCCGCCCAACTTTGGAGAGAGGAGAACATGACGCGGCGCGCATGGAAAGGGCGGGGGCCCTCGAGCAGTTTAGTCACATTAAATTCAAATTTCTTGAAAATATCGATTGGCGGGGGAGTCTTCAAATTCGACGTCGCCCAATGATAAAGCCGTCGATCTCCTTGGACAGAAATCGCCGCCTCAATACCCTCCGGATTTTTGATCTTTAGAGCGCGGCTGTTGGGCACATCCAGATCAAGTTGATCGTCGAGCACGATGTATCTGTCCGTAAAATCCCGGATTCGCCAGAACTGCCCCGTCAGAACAGGCTTCGCATGAATCATGACGTCGTATTCAACCACATCGCCGACGGAAAGCCCTGGGACGGTAACGTGCTTCTGTCGCGCATCCGTGTACATGGGCGCTCCCAGCGTTATTGGAGCACTCAAGTCCTGGACCGCTTCGAGGCCAGCGGTCACGACGCTCCCGTCTTTCTTAAGAACCCTGATGCTACGCACCTCAATTTGCTCATCGAGAGCGTTATAGTCAAATACGAGTTGTCCTCCGATGCTCAGACCCGCTTGAGATTGCACCCGAATTTTTGAACGCAGTTCCCTCGTCCCTGAACCGTCATTTTCGTAACGCATCGATTCGCGGATGAATTCGATAACGACAGGCTCCTGCGAAAAATCTCGCTCGGCCGTTGTTTCCGCTTTGATTGTGGAAACAGAAGTCGGGGAAGCTTGAGCCCTCGACTGAAGGGGCAAGGTCAAAATGAAAGGCAGAATAAGAAATGACGTTTGTCTAGAGAAAACGTGCTGGCTCACGGAAACGAAGGATAGCGTAAATGTGAAGTTAGTGCCATATACTGCGGACGCAGCTTTACTTCACCTAACTAGTGGTCGCCCACACGCTCACAACTAACTTCTTTGAATTGTCTGCCTTGAAGCAAATTGGTTTTCTACCCCAATCTCGCCACCACTACGGTCATGTCGTCGGCTTGTTCTTCAGAGCCGGCCCACTCTTCGGTGGCGGTCATCAGGGCTTCGGCAATTTTGCGCGGTGACTGATTGCGGACGCGTTGCGCGGCGGCTTCCAGGCGCGGAATGCCGAACTGTTCGCCATACGCGTTTTCGGGTTCGATCAAACCGTCGCTGTAGCCGATCAGGATCGCGTCGGGCGGCACGGTGATGCTTCCCTCTTCAAAGGGATAATCCTCCAACACGCCCAGAACGATGCCACCTTCGGCCAGATAAATGGCCTGCCCATCGGAAAGGCAGAATGCAGGGAGGTGGCCAGCATTGGTGTAGCGCAGACGTCGCGAAACGGTATCGTAGATTGCTACAAAGAATGTGGCGAAGCGGTCGTCGCCGGTGTTGCGCACCAGGTGGATATTCAGCCGCGCCACCAACTCCGCCGTGCTCATAGTCTCGCTGCCGGGTACCAGCAGTTGGCTGCGCAAAGCCGCCTGCAAGCTGGCCATCAGCAGTGCCGCGGAAATTCCCTTCCCGGAAATATCGGCGATGGCAAAGGCTACGTGCGTGGGGCTCAACTGAATGTAATCGTAATAGTCGCCACTCACGCTGCGGGCCGCACGGCAGATCGCTTCCACTTCCACGCCCTTCACGTGCGGCAGATTGCGCGGGAAGAGTTGGTCCTGCACTTCGCGCGCGATGAAAATCTCGTTTTCCAGGCGCTGCAATTGTTTCTGCTCGTTGATCAACCGGCTGATGGAACCGGTCATGCTGTTGAACGATTCTCCCAGGACGCCGAGCTGGTCTTTGCGCTCCACGCGCACGCGATGAGAGAAATTGCCTTCCTGCACGAACTGTGTGGCGCGATACAGGCTGGAAATCGTGCGGGTAATCGCGCGCGTCAGCACCACGCCAATTACCAGCGCCGCGATCTCAATCAGCAGAAAAAATACCGAGACGATCTGCAGGCCAAACACTTTGGCTCCACTGAATTCGCCAACCGAGGCGAAGATGCGGCGATTCAATTGCGAATTGCGCGCAGTGAAGAATGCGAAAACCGGATGGTTGCGTTCGACCGTTCCACCGCTGGAAAGGTACGTGGCTTCCAGCTTCGAAAAGCCTTCCACCAGGCGGATCGAGCCAGGAAGCAGCCTCAGGAACGCACGCGTTTGTGCGTCGTCACGCGCGCAATCGGTTTGTAATCGTTGCTGCCGATGCGCACGGCACTCTTCGCTGAATCTCCTTCGACTCGTTGCGAAAGGGTCACGGTGATCGGCCCCAGATCCGTGGCCACACCTTCCAGAAATTCCGTGGTTACGGGGACGCTCAACTCAATCACGCGTTTGCCGCGTGGCGTATCCATCTCTTCCATGCTCATCAAGCGCAGCGAGTTTCCTGATTGCAGCAGTCCCGCGAAAGAACGCGCTTTGGGCGGAACAACGCGGCGGAAATATTCCGGGTCGACATGAAAATTAACCGTCAGGCCGGGCAATTCCTTTTTCTGCGCGGCCTGCACGGTGTTGTTCAATGCTTTCTCCAGGGTGGCTTCATCAATCGCCGCCGGCAAGGAAGCCTCTGCCGCCGCCACGTGCCCGGCGGACATGGAGATCAGTTCGATGCGGTCCTGAATATCTTCGTAGAGCAGATAGGCACCAAGCTGCGAATAGATAATCTGCGCGGCCAGGACGGCAAGAATCAGCAGGAGGATAATGGGAACGAACGCAATGAAAATGTAGGCGACCACCAGGCGGTTGCGCAGGCTCCACAGCAACTGGCTGCGCCAGCGGCTCCAAAAGCGGTAGAGCAGGTAGAAAAACGCGATGACCGCAAGGTAGCGCAGAAAGCCCATTCCGGGCTGGTCGTGCAGCGGCGTGCTGACCCAGGTGGCAAACAGTCCCGCCGCGCCAATAATCAGCGCCAGCCAATCCAGCTTCGAGAGGCTCTTCCAGAAGGCGTTCCGTTGGATTTCAGTGCCAGCCATGGGTCGCGAGGTGCAAAAGACACTTTACCCGATTCGCCGCCACTCGACGAGTGCACTTATGGAGCGCGAACGCATCTCGTAAAACGCTAATCGCTATCCGTGGTGCGCAGTTGTGGATTGCTCACGCGGCTGTGATGGCGGCCGTAGGTGAAATACACCACCAAGCCGATTACGAGCCAGATGATCAACCGCGCCCAGTTGATCCAGCCGAGCTTGTACATCATGTAGCCGTTGAACAGAATGCCCATGATCGGGACGAACGGCACCAGCGGAGTGCGGAAAGGCCTGGGCTGATCGGGATTCGTATTGCGCAGAACCATCACCGCGATGCACACGATCACGAAGGCCAGCAGAGTTCCGATGTTGACCATTTTTCCGATGTCGTCGATGGGCGTCACGCTGCCCACGATCGCGGCCAATAACCCGACGGCCATGGTGTTCTTATAGGGCGTGCGGTACTTCGGATGCACGGCGGCAAAAAACTTCTTTGGCAGCAATCCGTCCTTGGCCATGGAATAAAGTACGCGGGTCTGGCCGAGGAGCATGACCAGCATAACGCTGGTCAATCCAGCCAGTGCTCCCAAAGTGATGATGTGCGAAGCCGTCGTTAGTCCGCGATCAAGAAACGCCCGGGCGATTGGCGCTTCGATGTTTACTTCCTGCCAAGGCACCATGCCGGTCAGTACGCCGGCCACCAGAATGTAAAGCGCGGTGCAGACCAGCAACGAAACGATGATGCCGATGGGCAAGTCGCGCTGCGGATTCTTGGCTTCCTGCGCGGTTGTCGATACCGCATCAAATCCGATATACGCAAAGAATATGTACGCGGCACCGGCCCCGATGCCGCTGAATCCCATCGGCGCGAAAGAGTGCCAGTCCATGCCCCAATTCGCAGTGTTGATGTAGCGGATGCCCAGGCCGATGACGAACAGCACCACCGCAACCTTGATGACCACGATGGTGGCGTTGAAGCGTGCACTCTCTTTAATGCCGATCACCAGAATTGCCGTGATCACGAGAGCGATAATAAAGGCCGGGAGGTTGAAGCCAATCTCGACGCCAAAAATATGAGGAGCGTTCACCATGTCGTGCGCACGCTGTAGCAATTCCGGCGAATGCGTCCCCATAATCGCGGTAACTTTTTCCAGGAACGCTTGCGTGCCCGGAACCAGATTCGGATCGGATGCTTGCGCCATCTGTCTGGCCACAATCTTTTCCGCCGTGGAAAGCGCCGTCCAGTGATCGTAAGCGAGCCACAACGGCATCTTGATGTGGAAGATATTCAGCAGTTCAATGAAGTGGTTCGACCACCCGGACGATACCGTGCTGGCGCCCATGGCGTACTCGAGAGTTAAGTCCCAACCGATGATCCAGGCAAAAAGTTCGCCCAGCGTGGCGTAAGCATAGGTATAAGCGCTGCCCGCCAGCGGAATCATGGCTGCAAATTCCGCGTAGCAGAGTCCCGCAAACGCGCAACCGATGCCGGAGATGACGAAGGAGAGCATCAGGCCGGGTCCCGCGTAGTGCGCACCCAAACCGGAAAGCACGAAAATCCCTGCGCCGATGACCGCGCCCACACCCAGTGCCGTCAATTGAAACGGTCCGAGCGTGCGTTTCAGGCTGTGCTCGCCGGTCTCTTTTGCTTCAGCCAGCAGCATGGCCATCGATTTTTTCGCGAATAAGGGGTTGCCCATGCAACTCCTCCTTTGTCAGGTATTTCTCAAGATTCCAGTTTGCTGCGGGTCGAAAATTCTAAGACTTGCTTGCCCGCCGTGACCACAGCCAGTACACCGGCAAGCCGATCAGCACGATTCCCATCCCCGCGCCGGCCGTCTGCGTCTGATACAACAACAGCACCACCATGATTCCTGTAGCCGCCACTATATACAACAGCGGCACAATCGGATACCCAAATGCTTTGTAGGGACGCTCGGCATCAGGACGTGTGCGGCGCAACACGAAAATACCAACAGTCGTCAGCACATAGAACAACAGCACCGCGAAGACGACGTAGTTGAGCAGATCGTTGTAGAGGTTGCCGTACCCGCCGTCGGGAGTCCGCGTGCGAAGCAAGATCAGGATGCTGATCCAGATGCCCTGATAGACCAGCGCCGTGCCCGGGACGCTTTTGCTCATTCAGTGTTCCCGTAGCGCGAAAGAACAGGCCATCTTTCGCCATGGCATAGGCCACGCGCGAACCCGCCAGAATTAATCCGTTGTTGCAACCAAACGTGGAGATGATAATCGCCACGGCCATGAGCACTGCACCTTTGGCCCCGAAAACTGCCGAAAGTGCCGCGGTGGCAACTCTTCCATCGGGCGCGTTCTGAATCTGCGAGAGCGGCAACGCACACAGATACGCCACATTCGCCAGCACGTACAGGGTGATAACGATGATGGTTCCGAAGGCCATGGAGAGCGCCACATCGCGCTTCGGATTCTTCACTTCCCCAGCGGTGAATCCGATATTGTTCCAGGCGTCGGCGGAAAACAACGAGCCCACCTGCGCCACTGCTAACGCCAGCAGCAATCCGAACCAACCGTTCGAGGCCGTGACCGTCGGCAGCAGCCCGCGCAGGAAATTCGCGCCCGGCTCAATCGGCTGCGCGTCGCGAATGGCCCACAGGTTTGTAAAGTTGTCGACAATGGCCGCGTGATTGCGCGCCGACAATCACGCACAACAGGATCAGACCCAGCAACGAAAGCATCTTCGCCGAAGTAAAAATATTCTGAATCCACTTGCCGAGTCTTACGCCACGGGTGTTCAGGAACGTGAGGAAAACGATCATCAGGATGGCGACAAGTTGCTGGACGGAGAGACTAATCGCGTACTTCGCACCCAGATTAATTGGGGAGACGATCCAGGTTTTGGGCGAAATGGCGGGGAACAACACGCCGAGATAGCGCGCAAATCCAATGGCCACGGCCGCAATCGTGCCGGTCTGAATTACCAGGAACAGCGTCCAGCCATAGAGAAATCCCCACAAGGGAGAAAACGCTTCGCGCAAATAAATGTATTGCCCGCCCGCATGGGGAAACATCGCCGCAAGTTCGCCGTACGAAAGCGCCGCGGCAATCGTCAGGCACCCGGTGAGCACCCAGGTAAGCAGCAGACCGCCGGCGGAACCCGTCTGCCGAGAAATCTCGGCAGCAACGATGAAAATGCCGGAGCCGATCATCGACCCGACGACGATCATCGTGCCGTCGAACAGCCCGATGGCTTTCACAAACTCGTGCTCTTTTTTGCCCGCCTGTTGCTGCGTCACGTTGTTTGCATCAGCCATTCGTCGCTCCTGGCTTTGCCTCTTGCACCGCTTGCAGAAATTCGCGCGCTCGAGCCGCGGGATTTTCGGCGCGCAGAATATCGCTGATCACGGCCACCGAATCAGCGCCGGCCTCGATTACTTCCGCAGCGCGTTCCAGCGTAATGCCGCCAATGGCCACAATGGTCTTGGCGGTCAGCCCGCGCATGCGCCGGATGAATTCCGTGCCGACCACCGGATCGGGATTCTCCTTGCTGTTTGTGGCGAATACCGGGCCCACAGCGACATAATCCGCCGAAGTGGCGATGGCCGCGCGAAATTGCGCTTCGTTGTGTGTCGAAACGCCAATCCACTTCTCCGCTCCTAAAACCTTGCGCGTAGCTGCCACGCTAAGATCGTTCTGGCCGACGTGGACGCCATCGGCGCCAGAAAGGTAGGCGATATCCGGGCGGTCGTTCACAAACAATGTCGCCTTAGCGGCCGACGAAATTGCCACAAGTTTGCGGGATGTCCGCAAAATTTCGCGCGCAGAGCCGTTTTTGCTGCGGTATTGGAGCAATCGCACGCCCGCTTCGATCAATTGTTGTGCTGTTTGTTCGGCGGAGCCTGTCAGCAGTGCTGCGTCTAATATCACATACAACCTGGGCATCACAAGGCGCATGAAGAGTTTATTTACCGTTGGTGTTCAACAGTTTTTCGATGAAGTGGGTATCGAATTTCCCCGAGGCAAAATCCGGGTGAGCGATAATCCGCCGCTGCAGCGGGATAGAGGTCTTGATTCCCTCGATGACGAACATTTCCAATGCGCGCTTCATTCGGCCGATGGCTTCGGCGCGATCGCGGCCCTTGACAATTAACTTCGCAACCAACGAATCGTAGTACGGCGGAATGACCGCATCGGAATACGCCGCGGAATCCACGCGCACGCCGGTGCCGCCGGGCGCCTGGAACGTGGTGATGCGGCCGGCCGAGGGCACGAACGTTTCCGGATCTTCCGCGTTGATGCGGCATTCGATGGAGTGCCCGGAGAAATGCATCTCGCCCGCCGCGTCTTCCATGCGTTCGCCGGCCGCGATGCGAATCTGGGCCTTGACCAAATCGACTCCAGTGACAAATTCCGTGACCGGATGTTCCACCTGGATGCGCGTGTTCATTTCGATGAAGTAGAGCGCTCCATCTTCATCCATCAGGAATTCGACGGTGCCGGCATTGGTGTAGCCGACTTTTTCGAGCGCCTTCACGACTTTGTTGCCAAGGTCTTTGCGGTGTTTGGCGTCGAGGGCCGGCGAGGGCGATTCTTCGATCAGTTTCTGGTGCCGCCGCTGAATGGTGCACTCGCGTTCGCCAAGGTGAATTACTTTGCCGTGCTGGTCGCCCAGCACTTGAATTTCGATGTGCCGCGGATGCTCGAGAAATTTCTCCATGTAGACGTCAGGATTGGCGAACGCCTGTTGGGCTTCGCTGCGCGCGGTCTGATACATGGAAAGCAATTCAGTTTTGCTGCGTACGACACGCATGCCGCGACCGCCGCCACCTGCCGCTGCTTTCAGAATCAAGGGATAGCCGATGCGTTCGGCTTCCTTGGAGAGCTGCTCTTCACCTTCCACTGCGCCGTCACTGCCCGGAATGGTGGGCAAGCCCGCGGCTTTCATCTCGCGGCGCGCGCGATCCTTCTCGCCCATCATTTCGATCACTTCGGGCTTGGGACCAATGAACGTGATTTCCGACGCTTCGCAAACCTTAGCGAAGTTCGCGTTCTCCGAGAGAAATCCGTAGCCAGGATGGATGGCGTCGACGTTGGTGATTTCCGCTGCGCTGATCACCTGCGGAATGTTGAGATAGCTTTCGCTGCTGCGCGGTGGCCCGATGCAGACGGCCTCATCGGCAAAACGGACGTGCAGCGAATTGCGGTCTGCCTCCGAATACACGGCAACGGTGGCAATGCCCAGTTCTTTGCAGGCACAAATGACTCGCAGGGCGATTTCCCCGCGATTGGCGACTAGAATTTTCTGGAACATAGTCAGGCGAACCGGCTATCTTTTCCGGCTTGGTCGAATTCCGAACAGCGGCTGACCGTACTCCACCGGCTGTCCGTTCTCGACGAAAATGCGGAGCACTTCCCCGCTCACTTCCGATTCAATCTCGTTCATCAGCTTCATCGCTTCGACGATGCAAAGCGTCTGGCCCGTGTCGACATGAACGCCAACCTTGACAAACTCCTCGGAGCCGGGACTGGGCGAAGAATAATATGTCCCCACGATCGGCGACTTCACCAGATGCAGATCTTCTCCACCGCGCACGTCCGCGGCGGCATCCGATCCCGCTGCAGTGTCCCCAGCCGGAGCCAGTGCCGCCGGCACGATGATTTCTGCCGCTTGTCTGGGCGCTGCCATAACCGGAGCCGCGCTCGGCTTCCTGAGCCGGATCTTCAGGTCCCCCCTCGAATACTCGAACTCTTCGAGGTTGTGTTCGCTCATGAAGCGAAGCAATTGCTCAATTTGCCCAATTTCTGGGGTTGCGAACGATGAACTTGCACTCGATTTCGACGGTTTTTTCCGTTTCATGCCCTTGTCAGATCTCGATGAGATCCCGCTTTACGCGGGTGAAGACTTCGTTGCCCCCGGCGTGCACTGCAACGTCATCCTCAATGCGGATGCCGCCCACGCCTTCCACATAAATACCAGGTTCTATGGTAATCACATTACCTGGCTCAAGTCGAACCGTTTGCCCACGGGCTACTCGCGGCTCTTCATGCACTTCCAGCCCTAAACCATGGCCGGTACTGTGCACAAAATACGTTTCCAGTCCGCTTTTCTGGAGAACATCTCGTGTGGCAGCGTCAACATCGCCGCAGGTTACCCCAGCCTTCACGCTTGCTATACCGGCTGCCTGCGCTTCCTGAACCGCGTTGTACCATGTGCGAACGCGCTTAGGTGCCCGACCCAAGTACACCGTACGCGTCATATCGCTGCAATAGTGGCCGAGTATAACACCCAGGTCCAGCACGACCAACTCATTTTTCCTCAGCAGCTTGTCCGTGGGCCGCGCGTGCGGAAAAGCCGCCCGCCAACCCGATGCCACGATCGTTTCGAAAGATGGACCGGTGGCGCCGCGCTTGCGCATCCGATACTCGATTTCGGCACCAATGTCTCGCTCGCGAATGCCCGGACGAATCATCTTCATGGCGCTCTCCAGCACTTCGCCCACGAGAATGGCCGCCTTTCGCATTTGCGCCAATTCTCCCGCATCTTTCCGCTTCCGAAGGCCTTCGACCAGTCCCGCTGCCCCTACTCCCTTACAATGGGCCCCCGCGGCTTTCCGCACCGTCTTCCACTGCGTGACGGTCAGTTGTCCGGGGTCAAATCCAAATCGTCGAATGCCTTCTCGCCGCAGAAGCTCGCCTAAAGCGGGGTACAGCGCGCCCTTCTGCAACTCGACCTTGATGCCGCGCGCTTCCTCCCTGGCCTGTACCGTGAAACGGCCATCGGTCAGCAGCTTCGATCCGGATGTCGTCACGACCAAGGCGCCGGACTCACCCGTAAATCCCGTCAGGTAATACCAGTTGGCGGGGTGGGTAACCACCAGGCAGTCCAGTTCGCGCGCACGCAGTTCACGGGCAATTGCAGCTTCTTCGTTTGGCGTAGTCGGCGTTCATAAAAAAATCGAGGAGACCGCAGTCTCCTCGATTCTAGTGGATTTAAATTGTTCTGTCTTTGCCCTGAATCAACCAGGTTAAATCAGCCCGGCCGACTTACCCAGGAATGATGCGCGGCGTCAGGAAGAACAGCAGTTCCTGAGACTGCACGGTGACGTTGGTGCGCTTGAACAGATGTCCGATCAGCGGCAAGCTTCCGACGATGGGCACCTGGGTAATGTCCGTGCGCTGTTGCGTGATGATGATTCCGCCGATGACCACGGTGCCGCCATCAGCAACGAGCACCTTCGTTTCGGCTGATTGCGTGTCGAGTGCCGGGATACCCTGAACGCGGGGAATACCGTTGTCGATCTGGGTGTTTTCCACCAGCACGTCCATGAAGACGGTGCCTTCGGCGGTAATCTGTGGGGTGACTTCCAGCTTCAACACCGCGTCGATGTACTGCACGGAAATGGTGTTGTTGATGGTCGTCTGAATAGGAATCTTTGTACCTTGCTTGACGGTCGCCTTTTCGTTGTTCTGGGTAATGACCTTCGGCTTCGAGAGCAATTTGCCGACGCCCTTGGCTTCCGCGGCAGAGATGAAGATGTCGAGTGCGAAGTTTGGCGAACGGGTGATAAAGCCCAGACCGCTGGTCGGCACGCCCGCGCCCAAGTTTACGTTGTAAGGAATACCGGCTGTCGAACCGCCGCCGCTACCCGATGTGGGCAAGGTGGTCAGAGGAGGCTGCGGAAGTCCGGTGCCCGTGGTGATTGGGCTGACGCCTACGGCAGGGTTACCGCCATAGATCGACCGGCCACTGGTGGTGGAACCCGCAAAACCCCACTGCACACCGATGTCCTGCGCGAAGGAACGCGAAGCGGAGATCACGCGCGCTTCGATTTCCACCTGTTGCGACTTGCGGTCCAACTGGCGAATCAAATTGTCGATAGTCGGAATGACCGATGGAATGTCGCGAACGATCAGTTGGTTGGAACGGTCGTCGGAAAGAATGTCACCGCGTGGCGAGAGGAACTTCTTCAGCGTGTCCTTCATCGTGGCGGCCTTGGCATAGCTTAGGACGCGAGTTACCGTTACGGGCGCCACCGCTTCTGCCTGTGCCTTCTCGAGGTCCCTCATGCGTCTCCGCTTCTTTTTTCAAGGTGTCGCGGGTGGCGATGCGCAGAACATTGCCGCTGAACTGTTTATCCAGACCGTTGTTCTGCAGAACGATGTCCAGCGCCTGATCCCAGGGAACTTCATCGAGCACGATAGTCAAACTGCCCTTAACGTTGGGATCGAGCACCACGTTCAAACCGCTGATCTCGTGAATCAGGCGGAAGAAGTCTTTTAGGTCGACGTCCTTAAGGTTCACGGAAATCGGCTCGCCGGTATAACGTCCCGGCTGATTGGTAACCAGCGAAGCGCTGTTGGACTGTCCCGCAGCCATGGTGTTTGCCGCAGCGTTAGCCTGTTGAGCAGCCTGTTGCGCTGCTTCCGGCTTGGCAGGTTCCGACTTTTCCGTCATGGAAGCGAGCGCCAGGGTTGGCTGGGTCATTTCCTTGGGCAGAGCAAAATGGGGTGCCGCTGCGTTCTCCATCTTGGTCGAATGAGTGGTCACACGCGGAGCCGTCGCGACGAAGCTGATCTCTTTTTTCGTGGGAGCGGGCGTTGCCGTCGTAATCTGCGTCGCAGGAACAACTTCGGGCTGCGCATCCGGAGCGGTGACGACGTAAACGACTACGGCGTCGCCCTCATGGGCAATCTGGTAAGGTGCTGCCGTGGTCAAGTCGATCACCACGCGCGCCACGTCTGGCCGGAACTGCGCCATGCGCACGCCGCGCACCGGGGCCGAGACTCCGGGTATGGAGCTCTGCCGCACACTCATCTTCGCGCCAGTGAAGTCCAGCACCAGTCGCTCGGGATTCTGCATCCGCGCCGCGTGAACATCGAGGCGTCCTGCCCCTTCCACGCGAATCGCTGCGCGCTGTGGCTCTTGCGTGATCGCCACGCTTGAGATCACCGCTGCTGTCGAGCTCGCGCCAGCGGGCTCCTGTCCGCGAACGACGGATGGGCCCCCGCCCACCAGCACACTCGCGAGTATCAGGCAGCCAATTTGAAAGGCCGGCCGGTTCGTCATCATTGCTGTTCTCCTGCACTGGAGTAAAGTCTCTTATTCACCTGGCGCTCCACTGGTTTTCCAAAAGCATCTTTGCCCAATTCATGGAACGACACGGCGTCCATACCAATCTTATCCACGCTTCCGTCGTACAACTTGTCGCCCTCGCGCAGGAAATAAGTGCGCGCTTGCGGATTCGAAACTACGGCAATCATCCCGTTGGGCGAACGGACAATCCCGTCCAGCTTCAACGATGCCACTTGTAAGCCCGCTTTGCCCGGAGGCAGGTTGGCGGCATTCTTGGCCGCCTGGTCTTGGCGGCTGGTCAAAGATTCGAAGGGATCCCGCCGCGCCACCTTGGTCTCCGTGGCTTCGGCCGGTTTGCTGGAAGTCGCGGCTTTCGCCGGCTTCTTGGCAGTGGTCTTGGGTGCAGCGCTCTTCGCCGTTGCGGGCTTGGGCGTTGCAGCCTTCGCCGCAGGTTTCGTGGCCGGCGCTGTTTGCGTCTGCCCGTACAAACCGCTTCCGGCGGCTGCCAGCAGACTTCCGAGTACCAGTGTTTTCACTAGACGCATGGCTCGCTCATTCCTGCTCACGGTTTCTTCGCTGGCTGACCAGGATTCGCCCCCGGCTTCGCGGCACCCGCCGCGCCAGTCGGAGCCGTATCAGCCGGCTTCGTAAAATAAGTCGTAATGGTGAACACACCGCTCACTGTTGTTCCCGGACGCAGCGGATACTTGGCACCCTTCGCCGTGTTTCCTCCGGGATCGTCAAACTGCAGGTCGCCCACGTTGATGATGCGCGACAACCGGCCAAGGCGAGCGAAGAAGTCCAGTACGTTGAAATACGGTCCATCGGCCTGGGCTTCAAAGGGCATCTCGTAGTGATATTCCTTCGTGTCGATTTTCCCCGCGGTCAACCGCCGTAGCTGCACGTTTGAAGCGCTGGCCGCTCCCTGGACGAGGCGGATAAATTCGTCGACTTCCTTTTCCTCCGGCACGATGGTCTTCAGCGTATCGAGCTGCTTGTTCAACGCGTCCATCTGCTGCTTCAGTTCGCCGTAGCGTTGCTTGTAGACCTGCAACTGCGTGACTTCCTGATTTAATTTCGTGCGATCCTGCACGGCCTTGTCGTAATCGGCGCGGGCCTGGGCTACCGGAGAGAATGGGACATACAATCCGACCAGCACCAGGACCACTGCGATCGCCAGGGCCAACAACCCCTGCATGATCACCGACATATCTCGGAAAGGATTTGCCATGGCTCCTCGTTATCCTTTCTTCGCCGGTGCCGCAGCATTCGGCACGGTCTGTGCCGGCGCGCTGGCCGGCTTGCTTTGCGGCGCCGGCGTCCCCGCTACAGGGCCATTCGGCGCAATCTCTGCATTGATGGAGAACAGGAAGGTCTGGACAGCGGTGTTCTTGTCATCCTGCTTGGCATCTTTAATCTCAATCTTGGAGAAGTAGCCGGAGCGCTTCAGGGCGGTAATGAAGTTTGCGACGGAATTGATCGAAGCCGCCGCGCCTTCCAGGTTCACCGTCGTGCCCTTCTTGGTCATAGTGGTCAGCCAGAGGTTCTCTGCGCGCGAAACCGTGTTGGCAATTTCGTCCAGCAATTCCTGGCCGCCAGTGCGATCGCGCTGCAGTTGTTCGATGGTGCTGACGCGTTGTTGCAGTACCTGCTTCTGTTTTTCGAAGGCCTCGACTTGCAGCTTGATCTGTTCGAGTTCGGTCTTCTGTGCCTGCAGCGTCTTGATTCTCTTGGTCTCATCCGCCAACTGCGTTTGCCACGAGTGGTAGAAGTAGAAGAGGAAGAGGCCGCCGAGCACCACCCCCGCGAGGATGAACACCAGAGGTAGAGCCGCCCCGGTGTCCGCCGCACGGCGGGCGGCTTTAGGCCGCGTTTGTCCAAGTAAGTTTATGCGGATCATGGCTAGTCAAAGCTCCTCAGGGCCAGTCCCACGGCTACAACCAGTTTTGGTGCCAAATCGCGAATCTGATCTTCACTGTGTTTCGCCGGATTCAGCAGTACTTTGCGGAACGGATTCAACTCTTCCACCGGCATTGCAAACTCTTCGCGCAGCAGGTCAACCAATCCCGGCACGCGAGCTGTTCCACCAGCGACCATGATGCGCTGAATATTCTCGCCGCTGGCCGTTGCGCGGAAGAAGTCAAAAGTCTTCTGGATTTCCAGGGTCAGAATGTCAGAGACGCTGCGAAGGATCTGCCCCTTCTGCTCGTCGGTGACGCTGGGAAGAGTATCACCCTTTTTGAGGCGTTCCGCGTCATCAAAGCTCAAATCCAGTTCTTTCTGGAGTGCGTCGGTGTACTGGTTGCCGCCGACGCTGACGTCGCGGGTAAAGAGGGGAATGCCGCCACGCACGATATTGATGTTCATGACGCTGGCGCCGATATTCAGGAGCGCTACGGTCTGCCCGGCATCCGGTTCATAGTTCACTTCGAAGCAGTTCTGCAAACCAAACGCGTCGATGTCTACAACGACTGGAGTCTTACCAGCCTGCGCCAGTACGTTCGTGTGGTTCAGAATCTTGTCCTTCTTAACGGCCACCAACAGAACGTCCATCTGCGAATCCATCGCTTCCAGCAACTGATAGCTGAGATTCACGTCGGCGATGTCGAAGGGGATGTGCTGGCTGGCTTCCGAGGGGATACGGTCGTAAAGCTCTTCTTCGGTCATCAGCGGTAGAGGTACCCGCTTGACGATGACGGAGTGGCCGGATACGGAGGTGGCCACACTTTTGGTCTTGACGCTTTCGGTGTCGAAAATCTTCGTGATGGCGTTGGCAACCTGCGGCGCATCCATGATCGCGCCGTCCACCACGGTGTCTTGCGCGAGCGGTTCCATGCCGAAGCTGACCAGTTCATAGCCTGCCTTGGTCATCTTCAGCTCAACGGCTTTGATAGAACTGGAACCGATGTCCAGTCCGACCAACTGCTTATTCTTCTTTCCCCCAGGTAACCACATATCGCGCCCTCTTTCCCTCTCGGCTGAGCCAGACTAACGGCGTCTTGCGACCACTTGACTCATCTTGCGTTCCATCCACCGATCCAGGATTGTCTTCCTTAGTTTCCAACGATTTCCCAATTTAAAAGCAGGTATTTCGCCCTCTGTGATGTAGCGGTACAGCGTATCCGGGCTGATGCCCAGATACTGAGAAGCCTGCCGCACGTTCATCACTTCGCGCGATTCGCTCAAGAGGACTGCCACCCTGTCTCATTTCACGCTTAACTTCAAGCGTTGCAGCACCCTTGCTTCGAGTCAAACCGATTCCCCGGGTGCTGCCCTTGGCAAAGTTATGTCATTCCTCAAGCACGACCGTCAAGGATTTCTCTACGGCAGTTGTCCTAAAAATGGCGGTTATCTTAGGCAGTTGACCTGTTATTGTAGGCAGGTTGTCCTAGATCTAGATACAGCCCCCGACCAGTACTACTATATCTTGTGCTTTTCTTCGATCTACCCCCTGTCCCAGGGGACGGTTATCCTTTGTCCGCACCTCTCCGTCTCTTTATCCTCCAGCTTCTCTTTTTCGCGATCTTTGTACTGGCCACCGTAAGTTCTTTATCTCCTCAACTTATCAAACTCGCTCGCGCGCTTATTGCGTCTATACTGTTCGCTCTGAAATCCGTTTTCGTTGTGAGGGCTAGCTCATGAAATCCGTGCTTCTTTCCGTGTCCTTATTATTGCTCTGCGTTGCCGCAATTGCCTTCGGCACTGGTACTACGGCAAACCCGGTAGCTTCACCTGGGTTTCTTTTCGTGGCAAACCAGTTCGAGCACACCGTACTGCTGATCGATCTCTCCACGCGCAAGACGGTTTTCACTGCGGGCGTCGACATCAACGGCCACGAAGTTACAATTTCTCCCGATGGAAAATTTGGTTATGTTCCGATCTACGGAAACTCCGGAGTAGGCAAGCCCGGCACCGATGGCGCCACGATTCAAGTGATCGATCTTCGCGCCGGACACACTATCGATATCATTAATCTTCGCAAGCCGGTACGTCCGCATAGCGCAAAATTCGGCCCGGATGGGTTGCTGTATGTGACCGCTGAACTGGCTGATGCGATTTATGCAGTCGATGTCCACGCCAAGAAAGTGGTTGCGGAAATTCCCACCGGTAAACCGGAGTCGCACATGCTGGCGTTGTCCCCTGACGGTGCGCACGGCTATACAGCCAATGTTTCCACGGGTACGATCAGCGTCGTGGACATGCGCAAGCACTCTCTGGTGACGACGATTGCCGTTGCTGAGAGAGTGCAGCGACTCTCGCTTTCACCCGACGGCCATCATCTCTATACGCACGACCAGGACAAGCCGCGCATCGCCGTCATCGATACCGCTAACAACATAGTTTCCGGTTGGATTGAACTTCCCGCAACAGTCTACTCATCGGCGCCAACTCCCGACGGGCGTCGACTGGTGGCCAACTCCGCTTCCGGAAAATTGTTCGTCGTGGATTTGACCACAGGAAAACTGGAACACAGTTACGATATTCCGCCCGCCGTGGGAGCAATTGCGCTGGCTGCTGACGGTTCCTACGCCTATGTCACTACACCACAAGCCGGCACCATCGAAGTTTTGAACCTGCGCGAGAACGTCCTGGCAAAGCCCATTACCCTATCTAAAGGTGTGGACGGAATCGCCTGCCTACCCGCGGTGAATTGATAATTTAAGGTTGCGGAGTGCTTAGATTCCTAGAGTTTTCCAGATCGCGTCCACGCGCGACTTGGTCGTCTCGTCCATCAAGATTTCATCGGGCCACGGCCGCGTAAATCCTTCCGTGGGCCATTTGCGCGTCGCGTCGATCCCCATCTTGGAACCAAAATCCTGCATACGCGCCGCGTGGTCCAGCGTATCCACGGGACCGAGCACAAACTGAACATCACGCTCCGGATCGATGGCGCAGAGCGCCTTCCACACTACTTCTTTATAGTCGTGCACGTTTACATCGTGATCCACCACCACAATCGTCTTCGTGAACATGGCTTGACCCAGCGACCAGATGGCGTTCATCACTTTGCGCGCGTGGCCCGGATAGGATTTTCGAATCGACACAATCATCAGGTTGTGGACGATGCCCTCCGCCGGCATCGAGACATCCACAATTTCGGAGTGCTGCATTTTCATAAGCGGCAAAAACACTCGCTCGATCGCATAGCCCATGTAGAAATCTTCCTGGGGCGGGCGTCCCACGACGGTGGCCAGATAAATCGGGTCTTTGCGATGTGTAATACACTCTACGTGAAAAACGGGGTACTCGCCTTCGAGCGAATAATATCCGGTGTGGTCACCGAAAGGACCTTCGGTGCGCATTTCGTTCAGGCTGACGTAGCCTTCCAGAATGATTTCCGCGTTGGCTGGAACTTCCAGATCGTTGGTCTCGCACTTCACCAATTCCACAGGCTCTCTCTTAAGAAATCCGCTGAACATCATTTCATCGAGGTCTGGCGGGATCGGCAGGATACCGCCGAGTGTTGTAGTGGGGTCGGCGCCAATCGCCACACTGACGGGGATGCGCCCGTCGGGGTTCTTAGCGCGGGCACGCCGAAAGTGTTCCGCGCCATGTTTTTGCGTCTGCCAGTGCATGCCGGTGCTGCGTTCGTCGTAAACCTGCATGCGATACATGCCCACGTTGCGCTTACCGGTTTCCGGATTTTTGGTGAAGACCAGCGGGAAGGTGATGAAGCGGCCACCATCCTGCGGCCAACATTTCAGGATCGGAAAATCGAACAGGTTAACATCGCTGCCTTTATGCACCACTTCTTTGCAGGAGCCGTCTTTCACCACTTTCGGAAAGAAAGAGCCTAGCTCCGCGAGTTTGGGCAGCATTTTCAGTTTGTCGAAGAGTCCCTGCGGCGTCTGCATGTCCAAGAAGCCTCGAATGCGCGCGGCCACGTCGTCTAGTTTGTCCACGTCGAAGGCCAATTCCATGCGGGGCACGCTGCCGAACGCGTTGATCAGAAGCGGGTAGCGCGAACCCTTCGGCTTTTCAAACAGTAGGGCGACCCCGCCGGGATTTCCCTTTGGGCCCGGCTGGGCCTGAGCGCGCTGCACCACTTCGGCGATTTCCAGCACGGGGTCGACTTCCGCCTTCACGCGCTTCAGTTCGCCCTCTTTTTCCAGCTTCTTCACGAACTCTCGCAAATCCGCGTACGCCACTTCCGACCTCCTGCAATGCTGCGCATTCCAATCCAAGTGCAAACACTAACATGCTGACCTCTGGGGAACAAAAGGTCCCTCTGTGCAAACTATTTTTTCGGAATTTCCGAATCAGTCACAATTAGGAAACCGGCGGCTCGGATTGACCAGCGACCTGCTCAGCAGCTAGGTCCCAGGTATGCCCGCAGGCGTGGCAATTCCAGCCACTCTGAACCAAAATTATTGGTAGACCGAATAGCAACCACGACGCACCCGCGATCTTCTTTTTGACTTCGTCGCAGAAGACATCCATGGAATTGCAGTTTGGGCAGCGCTCTTGTTCATATTCTCCGACTCCATCAACGGTAAATTTCGCTAGAACGCTTTCATTCAATAACTTCTCCACGTCTTCTGCATCCGCTTTCCGTACCACCAGCTTTACGCCGCCGACTAAATTGGACCAGGGCCAATCAATTCTGACTATGTTCTCTTCGTACAGATAACAATCGATGTCCGCAGTATCCAGAATCATCCGGTCCGTGAGTGCTGGGGGCAAGTCTCGATATTTGCGCACAACGACGGGGACATTTCCGGGATCGTCAACGATTGGGATATTCGGCATAAGTGATGGCAGCAGCGAATCGCTCCCGGCCCAATCCAGTCCCCGTTTTGCCATCTCTTCGCGCAACGCCAGAAACGCCCAATCCGTTAGTGTGCTCGGATCGCGACCTGCCTTCCTCAATTCCAGGTCGCTCATCGCAGCGTAGCGCTTCGTCACTCGTTCCTGCTCCCGCCTCGGATCGATTTTTTCCCCCATTCAGAACCTCTCTCGCACAACGTGAAGCCTGGTTCGCTTCATTGTGTACCACGCCGACACACTTCTCGGTTTATGATTCCCCTCGCCCCTTGTTTATCTCATTTCACGCGCTCCGTGTTAACGCTTTCTCATTTTTCCATTTCATGCCAAGAAACTTCGCACTCGTTTACCTCTCCTCACGCTTCTCTTTTCGATGTGCTACTCGTGTAGGTAACGAATCTTGGCCCCTTCCGAAGGTTGCCGAGATGCCGTACGACAAACCCTGCCGCAGCGGGCGTATTTCCACAAAAGCCCCCATTACACTGTTCGGAAGCGATGCCACGGGGGGAGTTTTCACCGAGGAAACGTACACCGTAGTGCTCAGTCTCCACGGTGCCGGAATCGGTTCCCGCCACAAACTGCTTGCCGAGCAGGAACTGACGCTGCGTTCCATGGAGTCGAACTGCGAAACCGACATTCGCGTAGTCGGCGAAATCGGTTCACAGGCAAGACTGTATACGTATGGTGTGGCGTTCCGCGATGAACAACTCGATTTCTGGCAGCAGGAGTTTCCCCCGCTGCCGGCGGAGCAACTGGCGTCAAAGTCCCTGGCGTTGGAGTGCAGCGGTTGTCACGCACCCATCACCATCGAGCGCGGTGACTTTGAATTGGACGTCTGCACGATTCAAGGGGGACTGGTGCGCTATTGCGAGGACTGCGCGTTCGCGACGGTCCGGAAATTCCCAGCGACTTCTTCCACCGCAGATACCGCCGCGGCAGAATCGCAAGCGAGTGACTTCACACCCTCGAAACCTACGCACCTGATCGAGCCTCTGCAATCGTCTGTCGCCGTGATGGAGGGGCCTTCCATTCAGTCACCGGAGGCCAACGTCAGGGTGTTGGAATCGCTGGCGGAAACACTGCGTTCGCTGCCCACGGAGCGGCGGATACACGGCCGCGCCAAAGTGAATTATTAAGCGTGCATTCGCTGTGAAGCCTTTGGCGACAACATGGTGGCGTGCCTCGACATGTCACGTGGCGGGCTGAGCTTCAAGACACGGAAGGCGTATCTGCTGCACACCGTCGTGCGGGTGGCGGTTCCCTTTTTGCGGGAATTCCCGGAGGCGCCGGCGATCTTTGTGCCCGCCAAAATTGTGAGCCTCAGCAAGCTTCCTGGCCCGGACTTCTACCGGTGTGGGGCGGCATTCTTCCCGAGCAAATGCTGAAGCTCCTCGCGCGGCATCGTAGCTACACCCCCGCCGCGCGATGGTGAAATCACAATCCGCATAGCAATTGCGAAGGGTTACTTCCAGGGTCGAACGTTAGTGGCCTTGATGTATTGATTGCCGTAGCTTTCGATCTGGTACTCGTTCTTCTTCTTGTCGAAGCGGATCTTCGCCGCGCCCATGATTTGCCCGGTGCCTTCGTCCTTCTCATTGAGCGTGACTTGCAGATAACCGAACGGATAATCCCTGCTGCGGCCATTGTTGTACAGTTCGCGGAAGCTCATACTGCGCGCGGTAACGATGGTGATGATCGTATTCGCGCCGACCTGCCGTTTGCGCGCCACGGCAATCTGATTGCCCGTCGAGCCGACGACATTGATGCGGCCCTTATCTTCTTTTTCGAGTGCGCTGCGCAGAGCGTCCGTACCCTTCTCTTTCACCAACTGCGCAAATTGTTGCACTTCCGCATCGGTCGTCCAACTGGTGATCCTGAAATCGAACTGCAAGGTCTTGCCGCCAACGCTTCCACCCGTGCCGATGGCTACACCGGAATACGCTTCCGGCATCGGCTTATCCTGGGCGCGCGCCGCAATGGAGATTGAACCAAGAACGGCTAGAAGCAAGATCGTCATGCGCGGAACTTTCATTTTCATCTGCGAATCTCCTCAGAAGAATAGGGATTAAGAGAATAAATGGGCGGTTATCGACGTTCAGAAAATTGACACACAACTCCATCCGTTGGCAAGAGCTTTGACCATCGCAAAGCCGATCTTCTCGAGTCGTCTTTTGATTTTCTATGCCTTGGATTGTAGCTACAACTGGCAGATGTCCGGTGCTCGGTTCACTACTGTTCTGCGAACGCTTTCCGCAACAGGTTACGGCAGTGCGAATTCAGCGTGAGAGCGCAAGTTCACTCGGACGCTTTGGCGCGGAAACCCCACAATAGAGCGACAGAGGTGGAGATGATCGAGACCCCGATCAGCAGAAAGCCAAGCGTTACAAGCCGCTCCTGCCACGGTAGTCCCATGTGGCCAGCGGCGGTGATGGGAGAGAGCGCGGCAGTTCCAAAAATGGCGGCGAGGGTAGTCACAAACCAGTTTCCGTACGTGCCAAGAAGCGCAACCCAATAGGTAAACTCCTTTGCCCGCGAGGATAGCCGCACCTCGTTCCACGCTGCTCCCAATGCGAGCAGAAACGATCCATTCATCACGCCTTCCAGGTGCGCCGCCAGTCCCATACGCGTATTGGTGAAATGGGTTTCGGCGAAGCCGGTCAATAGTCCAATCAAGAATAAGAACATACCGTGCCACATCAACCGCCGATTGCTGATTTGCATTTCGATTCCCTTTTCGCTGAAAGATTTGTAGAAGTTTGTGCCGTTTTCCAACGCAATTACGTGTGGGCGGTACTCTATGCGCGTCAGATTATGTTTGCAAGGATTGGTCCGGAAAGTTTAGAAGAAGGATGGCCACCGCGTTTTACCGGATACCTGTTCCGTCGGTCGCTGACATTACCTTTCGCGGCATCTCGCGCGCACAAACTCATGGTGGCGGCACGCTCTTGTTCGCAAAATGGATTCAGGAGCACCTTACTTTTGCGCCGCTTGCTTGTGCTTTGCCTATTGCTGGGAATTTTCGCCCTTGGCTGGATTGGGTGGAGCCACGTTTCCTCACCGCAACATCAACAGCAGGAATCTCCCGCTGTGACCATCAATAAAGTGCCCGTTGCGTTCTCGAGTCACACGTTTGACCCGGTTGCGCCATCCCCGGATATGCCGCAGCTTGCTCCAGGCGAAACCGCCGTGTGCGATTCCAATTACCTGTCGAGCGCCAGCGTCCGCGGCGAGTCACGCAAGACAGGCGCCGTGCAGGCCAGCCTGACAATCACACAGGTTAAGATGACGCTGCAGTTGAACCTGAATATCTGGGTGCCAACCGGCGCAACGCAACACGTGATCGAACACGAAGACGGCCATCGCCAGATTTCAGAGTATTACTACCAGAATGCCGACACGATCGCAGAGCGGATCGCCGCCACATACATCGGCAGAAAATTCGAGGTCACCGGAGAGGACCTCGACGCCGCATCCAGCAAATTACTCCAACAATTGGCCGCCGAAATCACCACCGAATACGACAGGCAACTGAATCCTGGGCCGACGCAACTGCTCTATGATTCCATCACCGATCACGCGCGCAACGGAGTCGAGGCCAAGGATGCGGTCGATCACGCCATAAAGAATGTTGCGATCGAGCCGCCACAGCCCGAGGCGCCACCCACAAAATGAAAATTCGTCGCAGAACTACAAGCGAGAGCGGCAGCAAACTTCGGAATAGGTCTCAACTTCTGGACTTAGCGGCGGGCGAGGAAGGCCGCCGTTCCAACAACGATGGTAACCAGCGCGGAGAGAACCATGGGCGGCAATCCGAAAAACAGGAAGCTCAGCGCGACGCCCGCCAACTGGGCCGCGAAGAAGGCCCACCCAAGCACGCCAATGGAACTGGGGGCAGTGCGCGCTAAGTCTCCGAGATGCCAGGCGAGAAATGCAGACAAGATCATCGATACAGTGCAAGAAAGGCCGAAGCCGCGATAGAAACCGCCATAGGTAAAACTATGGCCACCAACCTCAAACTGCACGGTATTCATGGCACCGAAGACGGCGCGCGCTTCCGCTGTGGGCGGCCGCAAATTCAAGAAGCCATAGGTGTGCCCCAAAGCAAATAAGACGAAGACAAAGGCCGCGATTCGATACAGCAAAGTTGCGCTCATGGTTCAATCCTTCCGACAAGAAAATGGACGGTTGAAGAAATTCAGCGACAGCAACTGATACTACGCTCGCAAGGCAAATTGTCATGCACTTTATATGGCTTCAGTTTGCCCGGCGCGTGAAACGGAAATTCCGGATACGGCCCGAGTTGAGCACGAAGCCAGACGCGTGATGGTTGGAATCGCGTGTGAAGCGGAGCGTGCCAATATCCGACGAGAAGGCATCACGAGTTCTCGGCTCGAGCGGATCGGGTTTGTGCTTCAGGCGCGTCAGCATGAGTTTCCCATCTTGCAATATGATGCGATAGACGGGCTCAATTTCTTCGCTCACGTAACTTCCGACATACTCAGCGCGCTCGGCGTCGCTCGGTCTGAAGGGTGTGACCTCCTCGAATACTTCGGGTTTGTCGTCGCCAAAGCTCTCCAGAAGGCGGCGGGGCTTGCCATCCGCGGCGGCCTCGAAGCGCAGATTCACCTGATCTCCAAAGGAAACGTCGGCGAGATGAAAAAAGGTTTCACTCATGGGTTTGAGAACGAAATCGTCGTCTCCGCCTGTTAATGCGTGCAACTTCCCTTCCTTCATGAGCAGATTCACGAACTGATCATTCTCGCTTCTCCAGTACAGCCCGGTGAGGCCAGTGAGTTGCTGTTCGGTGAGAGTGATGCCAGCACTTGGGGCCGTTGCTGCGTGTGGGGACTCTTTCAAATCCTTCGCCAGATAGACATCGGCGACCTTCCGGGCCAGTGTGCGTGGGACTCGTGTCCGCGGAGTTGCAGAGTACCGCGGCAGAAAAATGTTGCTCTGGGAAACGAATCATTTCTGAACGGTAGCCGGCGTCCGCACCGGCGTGATCCACCGTAGGCAATCCCTTGTACTTCCCCACAACGAGGCCGAAGGCGTAGTCGAGAATTTCGCCATTGTTGAGTTTTCCGCGCTGCAGCATCTGCTCGGTGAACGACGCTCCTCCTACACGCGGATGATAGAAGTTTTCGTCCCAGAGCGCGAGATCTACGACGGTGGTGTGCAAACTGGTGGCGCCGGCGGTGTCGAAGTTGGTGAGGGCGAGGCGAAAGGGTGCGTTCTTTTCAGATTCGTATCCATAGGCATTGTTTTTGACAATCACGGCGTGGTCATCGCGGAAAAAGGTATCGGTCATGCCGAGCGGCTCAAAAATATTCCTAGTGGTGAACTCTCGAAACGACAAGCCACTGACGCGTTTAACGATGATGGCCATCAGTGTATAGCCGGTGTTGCAGTACACATGTTTCTCGCCGGGCTTGAAATTCAATTCCTTCTGCGTCGTGACCACAGACATGACGTCATCGTCGGTGATGAGATCGAGAGAATAGCGCCATCCGGCGAGTTCCAGGAGATTCCACTGATCGCGAAGGCCGCTGGTGTGATAGATGAGGTGGCGGATGGTAATGAGTGAACCAAAATCAGGCAGTTCTGGAATGTACTTGCGCACGTCGTCGTCCAACGAGAGCCTTCCCTGTTGCGCCAGCAGGAGGATGGACGCGGCCGTAAATTGCTTCGACATGCTCGCGACGTGAAAGACCGTCGAAGGAGTAATTGTTACGTTGTGGTCGAGATCGGCCATCCCATAACCATGTTTGTAGATGATGCGGCCGTCCTTCATCACCGAGAGCGCACAACCCGGCGAATCCGTGCGATTCCATTTCTCGAACACTTTGTCTACGCGCTCGGCCTGGTCCGCTGGGGACACCGCCGGCGTTTGTGCCGATACGAGCGTCGAAACACATAGCAAGATAATGAGCACCGCAACTTGCAGGATGCGCTTCATATCTGCTCCTCAAGCCCATCGGGCAACACTTCAAGATCTTAGAGAGTGGATGTGCGTCCAGCCGAGCTCATTTCCCGGAAGCTTTCGCGCGTCCCTTATATCATTATCTCCGCTAGCCATATCATGGTTTTCCACGATCGAGCCAAGCCGATCGAACGCCCTAAAGCCGCTCACTTCTTGCGCATCCAGACGCCCCACGTGATTGATCCGGCTTCCTGATCAGTCAGTGGGCGACCTGCCAACTTGAGGGCCAGCTTTATCTGACCGTGATGGTAGCCCTCGTGCCAGAGCATGTGCTGAAGAAGGAGAATCGGGTGGTCGTAATGAAGCTTCATGTTCCGGCCCGCCTCCACCCTGCTCCTTACCGCGTCCCGCACCGCTTTGGCGCTGTCGTTCAGCTTCTGCGCGATGCCATCGGGATCACGCTCGAGTTCCCACTCTCTCTCGGGCAGGCTTCTAGCGAACTCGGGAGCGTCTTCGAAGACCAAAACAAGTCGTACATAGTGGATATGTGTGAACATCTCCGCGATGGATGGGCTGCCGTCCATCGCTCGGGCCTCTAGCCCTCCTGCCGGGAGCGCCTGGAGCAGGTTGAGAAGAATGGTGTTGTTCCGGTCCCAGGAGTCGAGCAGAGCCACAAGCAGTCGTTGGTCTGTTGCGAACGACATATCTACCCCGATTCGGTTTGGACGACCGGCTGCGTCTTTGGCCAGGCCAAGAAGTGAGATTCTATACCAACTGCGAATAGCTCTAAATCCCCTTCGGTCGGGTACTCGGCTAGCAGTCCCTACACGTGCGATGACGGCGCCAATCCGGTCGCACGGCGACTCAGGCCGCAGTCGCACTCACTCTGGCAGGGGCAAGGAAGACCAGCGCCAAGCCGATCGCGGCGAACACCAGTGTGCCGATCAACAGATGTGTGCGTTCCGGTACATTGCCTATCGACTGTATAGCCATCGTGGCGGCATGAGCGAAGCTGGACCATGCGCCGAAGGCGATCAGGCTGCGGTGCGCGGCGGGGTTGCGTGACGCAATCAGCAGGAAGAATCCCAGCGTGACATAGACGCTCAGCATCATCTGGAGGGTCGGTTGCTCTCGCAATTGCACCAGCGGGTAGATTACGGCTACAAAGAGTGCTCCGACGATCACCAAGACGATTTTTAGTGCGCGTTCGCGAGTCATTGTGTCCTCCTTGCGATGGGAACTGGCAGTTGGGGAGCACGGCCTGTTGCCTCTTCTTGAAGTTAAGTACGCGGAACCCAGCCGAAGAGTTTCGCCAAAAGGATCCTGGGCTCGAAATGCCTCGACGCGATTGTCACCCGTTTCACCAGTTCAGCGCCTCCAGGAAAGAGTACTTCCAGTTTTGTCGTATCACCGAAACGTTGGAAACGCCTCAAACGGCGGGTAGGTCACCCAGTCGGTCAAGCGACCGCTCTTAGCCACATCGACGGTAACCGAGTTTAGTCAGTAGTTTGGGCGAGCTGGGCGGACGAGAAAAGCACTACAGGCCGAACATGGAGTTGACTCCAGCGCGCGGAGCCTCGACAGAAGGATCGCGGCGTTCTAGTGCAGGAAGGGCGGTAGGCTCGGCGGCGGGAGGTGGAGGAGCAGGCTCTTGAGCGGGAGCAAGCTCCACGACGGGAGCAGGAGCAGCGGCTGTCGGAGTGGCTGTCGCGGCAGGTGGCCGGGCAACGGCGGGAGTTGCGAGGGCGGCAGGAGCGGCCACCGGTTGAGGATTCATCCTCTGAAGATAGGCGAGATCGCGAGCCTCTTCCGTGCCCGGCTGCACTGGCGGAAATGACAAATTCATTTGATGCTCCATGGCGCTGGCGATGCGGTGCAACTGCCAGATGAGCTTTTCCAGCTCTTTCGAGCGGCCGAGGTTCAGGCTGCGGTCCCAGAGAAAGCGAATAGCCAGGACAAAGAGAATCGGCAGCCCGATGGCGAGCGTGCCCAGGACAATGGTTACAAGAAGCGGATCGATGGGTGATGCGGATTGCGTCATGGTGCCTCCCAAGGCGGGCCTGTGCAGGCAGGATACAGCAGCGCGGCAATGGTGACAAACGAAACGGGATTGGGAAAAGACCCGAGTCGGAGTGAGATTTCGACCCGTGGGTGCTAGCTGCGGATCTTATGCTTGCGCGCCTTTCGGAGGGTAAAGCTGATCGAACTCCGGATCGCCAGAAAGAAGAGACAGATCGGGATCTCGGCGAGCCCAGTCTGCATCCTTGAATCCGGCATCCCAGGCCTTTTTCAGCGCCGCCATAGCCTCTGGTTTACGCTTGAGCTGGCAAAAATTGCAGGCCGCATTGTAGAGGACCGTAGCCTCGTTCGAGCGTAGCGCAATGGCGAAATTTGTCTCGCGGATGGCGTCATCAACCCGATCCATTGCGGCGTAATCACCGCCGAGCAGGATCCGGGCACGCGCATCTTCGGGTACGTGCTTGATGTGGTTCTCAAGCGCCACGACCCGTCGTTGGCGCGTGTTCCGAAGGGCCTCTTCTTTTCCCATCACTTCCAGTGCATTCATGATGGGTACGTAGCAGTTGTAATCCTCGCCGCTAATGTCTAATGCTTTATCCGCGATGTTGGCCATTTCCTGGTGGCGTCCCGAGGCAAACAGCGCGCGGCACAGCAAATAGTAAGCGCCTTCGCAGTCGCGCTTGCGATCGATGGCCTGCTTTGCGCAGTGGATTGCATCCTCGTAATTCTGTGCGGCATACAGGATCCAAGCCTGCGCGACCAGCACCTCGGGCAAGTGGGGCTGCAATCGTACGGCGCGCTGGGAAGCGGCCTCGGCGCGTTTCAGCCAGATGGGATCGCGTCCGTAATTGTAATGCGTTTGCGCGCAAACGTTGGCGATCGCCGCGTGGGCCAGTGCAAAATTAGGATCGAGCGATACGGCGTTCTCAAACATCTGCAGCGCGAACTCCAGGTCTTGCCGCGTCATGCGGCGCGCATAATTCTTACCGCGCAAATACAAATCATAGGCCTGCAAATTTTCGGTCGGCTTGGCGGCAAGGGCGGCTTGCTCTTGTGGCGAAAGCGTGATGCGCAGCGCTTCGGCAATATTGCGCGCGATCTCGTCCTGTACTTCGAACACGTCTTTCATCTCGCGATCGTACCGTTCCGACCACAGGGGGAAATCCGTTTGCGTGTCCACCAGTTGCGCATTGATGCGCAGGCGGTTTCCCGCGCGCCGCAAACTACCCGCCAGTACGAAGGCTGCCTTGAGCTGTTGCCCGATCTGCGCTGGCGTCACTCGCTTGTCGCGATAGGCCAGGACCGTCGGCCGCGAGAAAATATTCAGTCCCTTGATCTTCGAAAGTTCCGTGATGATGTCTTCGGTAATCCCGTCGCGAAAATATTCATCTTCCTTCACGCCGCTGAGATTCTCGAAATAGAGAACCGCAATTGACTTCTCGCTTTGCTTGCTTTCGTTGCGTGATTCTGTGCCTTCCGCCGTGCGCTTGCGGCCAGAAGAACCCAGATCGCGCTTCAATCTGGTCAAATCCGTCTTGATATCGGTAGCGGTTTGGTAGCGAAGGTTTCGGTCCTTTTCCAGAGACTTATCGATGATCCGCTCTAGTTCCGAAGGTACTGCCGGATTCGCTTCCCGCGCTGGGATTGGATCTCGATTGAGGATAGCTTCATAGATCACCGCCGAGGTATCGCCCTGGAACGGCAATATCCCGGTGGCCATCTGGTACAACACCGTGCCCAAGGAAAACAGATCCGTTCGAGCGTCGGCTAATTGTCCGCGTGCCTGCTCGGGAGACATATACGCGACGGTTCCCAGTGTCGTTCCTGGTTGGGTGAGCCCGTTCGTATTGGCCTCGGTCAGCATGTTCTCGTCCGCGTCTGCGCCCATGCTGCTGCGCCGTGTTCCTTCCATCTTCGCGAGTCCGAAGTCGAGGATCTTCACTTGCCCCCGCTCGGTCACAAAAATATTGGCGGGTTTAATATCCCTGTGGACGATTCCTTTTGCGTGAGCGGACTCCAGCGCGTCGCCAATCTGGATTGCGATTCCCAACAATTTATCGATCTCGATTGGCTGGCCGCTGATCATCTGCGCCAGAGTCTGCCCTTCCAACCGTTCCATCACAATAAAGTGCTGCCGTTCGTGCTGTTCGATGGCGTGAACCGTGCAGATATTGGGATGGTTCAATGCAGAAGCCGCTCTTGCTTCTCGCTGAAAACGCTCCAGCGACTGTGCGTCTTGTCCCATCTCTGGCGGGAGGAACTTTAGCGCAACATTGCGGCCCAGTTTACTGTCTTCGGCTTCGTACACTACGCCCATTCCACCGCTGCCGAGTTTGTTCAGGATTTTGTAGTGCGAGATTGTCTGTCCAATCATATTCGTGGCGCTGCTATGGTATGAGTTTAGTTCCCTTGGGTCAACCAATCCGCGGCAGACATTGTTGATTCTCAGATCCATCTATTCGTACACGAACCGTAAACAGCACGAGCAAGCACGGTGGATGGAATTCGACCATCCGTCTTAGGCAATTTAGGAAGCGAAGGTTCCCACGTTTGTTGACTTACCGGCCAACTAAAAATTAAACTTAGCCACCAATAATGGATTCCTCCTCTCTGATCGGCCAAACCATCTCCCACTACCGCATCGTCGAAAAGCTCGGCGGTGGAGGAATGGGTGTGGTCTATAAAGGCGAGGACACGCGCCTTCGCCGCTTCGTGGCCTTGAAATTTCTGCCGCCCGACGTAGCGCGCGATCCGCAGGCACTGGCCCGCTTTCAACGCGAAGCGCAAGCCGCCTCCGCGCTCAACCACCAGAACATTTGCACGATCCATGATCTCGGAGAGCAGGATGGCCAAGCCTTCATCGCCATGGAATTTCTGGATGGCATGACGCTGAAGCATTTCATCAACGGAAAGCCCGTGGATACGGAAGAGCTACTCACGCTGGCAACGGAAATCGCCGACGGGCTCGATGCGGCGCACGCCGAGGGAATTGTCCATCGCGACATCAAACCGGCGAACATTTTTGTCACCAAGCGCGGTCACGCCAAAATTCTCGACTTCGGTTTGGCGAAAGTTACTTTTACCGCAGGCAGTTCTTCTGTTTTGCCGGCCACCGGGGAAATGACGGTCGACATGGATGCGCAGCATTTGACCAGCCCGGGTAGCACATTGGGAACGGTCGCTTACATGTCTCCCGAACAAGTGCGTGGCAAGGAACTCGATGCGCGCACCGATTTGTTCTCGTTTGGCGCGGTTCTTTACGAAATGGCAACGGGGACGCTGCCCTTCCGCGGGGAAACCTCGGGCGTGATTTTCAAAGCAATCCTGGATGGCGTGCCGACACCAGCGTCCAGGATGAATCCAGAGCTGCCGTCAGAGCTCGACCGCATCATTAATAAGGCACTGGAAAAGGACCGTAACTTGCGCTACCAGAGCGCTGCGGATATACGTACGGACCTGGCGCGGCTGAGGCGCGAACTCGGCTCGGGTCGCGTGTCTAGCTCGGATATTTCTGCGAGCGTGCCAGTGGCCGCAGCAAGCTCGTCATCCATCTCGGCAACAGCCGCGGTTCCGAAGAGTTCCAAAAAGTTGCTGATAGGGGGAGTTGTGGCGGTAGTGCTGGCATTAGGCGCGGCCGCAGGGCTCTATCTGTCACGTGGAAAGAGTGAGAACCAGAAGATCACTTCCATCGCGGTGCTGCCCTTTGTGAATGCCACTGCCGATCCAAACAATGAATATTTGAGCGACGGACTGACGGAAAGCCTGATTGGCACGCTTTCACAACTCCCCAATATCAAGGTGATGGCGCGTAGCACGGTTTTCCGTTTTAAGGGAAACCAGCAAGACCCGCAGCAGATCGGCAAATCTCTGGATGTCGGCGCAGTTTTGATGGGGCGTGTCACGCAGCATGGCGATGCACTCGGCGTGCAAGCCGACCTGGTGAACACGAAAGATGGAACGGAACTCTGGGGCGCGCACTACGACCGCAAACTGGCCGACATCACCCAGGTGCAGAGCGATATTACGCGCGACGTTTCCAGTAAATTGCAAATCCATTTAACCGGCGCGGAGCAGCAGAAACTGGGAAGCGCCGGCACCACGAACCCAGAAGCGTATCGCCTCTATCTGGAGGGGCGCCAGCAATGGTATGGACGCACGCCGGAAGGTCTGAAGAAAAGCATCGTACTGTTTCAGCAGGCAATTGTCGCCGACCCGAATTACGCGATGGCCTATACCGGGCTTGCGCAAACCTACAGCGTCTCGACTGGCTATGGGGGGCTCGTACCGCCACAACAGGCGCGCACCATGGCAGAGGAACTCTCGCGAAAAGCGGTCGAGCTGGACCCAACTCTTTCCGAAGCGCACACGGCACGAGCCATGGCTTTCGCTTCATCCCTGAAATGGAAGGAGTGCGAGTCGGAGTTTCGCCGTGCCATCGAGCTGAACCCGAATAACGCGAGCGCTCATTATTTTTACGCTTTTATTTACCTGATGCCTCACCAGCGCATCGACCAGGCGCTTGAAGAGTTTCACACCGCACTTTCACTCGATCCGTTTTCTCCAATCGTGAATGTGAACTACGGCCTTACGTTGATGGTGGCGCGCCGCTATCCAGAGGCGATTGCGCAATTCAACAAAGCGGTGGAACGAGATCCATCGTTCACGCCCGGGCGTTTCTATTTTTCGCAAGTCTACGCGATGATGGGCCGCTTTGCCGACGCGGAAAACGAAATGCTAAAGGCTGGCGACTTCAAAGACTCATTCAGCCCCGATGCACAGGGGTATGTGAAGATGTTACTCTATGCGGATGCGCATGTAATTGCAGCGCCCTCGAACGTCGCCGTCAGTTACGCGATTGCGGGGGATCGCGATAAAGCATTTGAGTATCTTGACCGCGGATTTTCCCGGGAAGACTCGGAGTTGTGGGCCGTCATCCGCTTCCCGGCTTTCGAAGCTCTCCATACCGATCCGCGCTGGGCCAATCTCATGGGTCGCATGGGGCTGCCGCAGTAAGTAGCAATCGCCATTCCTTTTTCCTGCGAAACGAACCTTCGCTGCGTCCGCCTGCGCCTCCTTTCTGATTCTCGCTTTATTTAAGACTTCACTGGCGTCTCTGTCCTATACTTCCCGCAAGACTCGCTCCTCGTGCACCAGGGCACTGCCGCGCGAACCAATGAGAGATTCTCCGGGAGCAATTTATGAAAGCAATTCTCTGCAAGCAATACGGGCTGCCGGATCAATTGCAGGTCACTGAAGTAGAAAAACCCTCTCCCGCCGACAATGAGGTTTTGATCAAGGTTTACGCCGCGTCGGTAAATCCGATGGACGTGTTCCTGGTGCAGGGCTTCCCGCTGATTCGGCTGATTCCAGGGCTCCGCAGCCCAAAGGACCCGCGTCTAGGAACGGATTTTGCCGGCAAAGTGGAAGCGGTTGGCAGCAGTGTGACTCGAGTTCAAGCCGGGAGATGATGTATTTGGTGCGTGCAGGGGCGCTTTTGCGGAATATGTCTGCATAGCGGAAGACAAGATCGCGCCAAAACCGGCCAACAACTCTTTTGAACAGGCTGGCGCGATAACCGTCGCCGCCATCTCCGCGCTTCAGGGTCTTCGCGACCATGGAAAAATCCAGCCGGGGCAGAAAGTGTTGATCGATGGCGCGTCCGGTGGAGTTGGAACCTTTGCCGTGCAGATTGCAAAAGCTCTCGGCGCGGAAGTCACTGCGGTATCCAGCACCAGCAAGTTGGACACCGCTCGCTCGATTGGCGCAGATCACGTGATCGATTACACGCGTGAAGATTTCACGCGTGGCGGCCAGCAATACGATCTGATTCTTGCCGCCAACGCGCACCATTCCATTTTCGACTACCGGCGTGCGCTCACTCCCCGGGGAACTTTTGTCCTCGTAGGCGGCGCCATGCCCCTGATTTTCCAGTCGCTTTTACTGGGCCCTCTCCTCACGCGTCTTGGCAAAAAGAAACATCGCTTCTTCATCGCAAAAATCAATCAAGGGGATCTGTTTTTCCTGAAGGATCTCATCGAAGCCGGGAAAATTGTGCCGGTCATCGATCGGTGCTACCCGCTAAATGAACTGTCCGCCGCGTTCCATTACCTTAAGGAAAAACACGCGCGGGGCAAAATCGTAATCACTATCGGACATGCTGAGCCCAATTAATTAGGCCCTTGCCCACATCGCAATTCATAGCAAGCAGTGCGCTTCCTCTTGCCTCCTCGGTCATAGGCAAGCCCCCAGCAGTGACGTGGAGGCACATCTGTGGCAAGAAGCACATGCCAGCAATTTGCGTCCTGTGATGTAATCAATTGATGAGACTCCAGCGGTTTTTTCTTTTCCTGCTTGTGACGGCTTCATCCGTTGCAGCGCAATCCAAACCGACGGTGGCGGCGCGCCTCGACGACAAAGAAAAGCAGTTGGAGAGTCTTTATGCGGATTACTGGCGCACGGAATATAAGAAAGCACTTGGCGACCAGCAAGCATCTTCCGCACCCATCGAGCTGCGTATTCGTGGCGTGTTTGGAGACGAAGAGTTTTTCAAGTCATTGAAGGCAGCTTCACTGCCTGATCCGCTTTTGCGCCGCCGCAGGGAACTCTTCCTCGATGAAGCGGTTTTCACGAAAATCACGGCGGATGCAAAACTACTGGCCCTGGAAGAATCGATCACCCGCGAAGAGGGCAATTTCCGCTACAAAGTGGGAGAAAAGCAGATTTCACGCGCGGAACTGAGCAATCTGGTGGCGAACAGCCCCGACCGCCAGATTCGCGAGCAAGCGTGGAAGGCCCGCGCACAAATTGCGCCGGTGAACAGCGAGCGTATTCACCAGACCATCCACCTGCGCAACGAGCTGGCGCTTCGGTACGCCGATACCATTTTCTCGATCTTCATGCTCCACCGCAAAGGCGTCGATTCGCAGCAGATCTTTACCTGGTTCGATCAGCTCCGCCGGGAAACGGATGCGGAGTACATACAACTCCTCAATCAGATGCGCCGTGAACTCCGCCTTGAAAAGATCGAACCGTGGGACCTTGAATACTACTTCTCCACACTGACGAACGATTTTGAAAAGAGCCAATTCGCACCCGCGCGTGGCTGGCCTAAAACCAAGCAATTGGCGGCGACTTTTGGCTACGATCTGGACAAATTGCCGGTGGAAATGCGCGAAGCGGATTTGGGTTTCGACGGTGCGGCCTACCCTATTCTGTACGGCAAGGAAGTGAAAATACTGGCGAACCAACTCAGCGGTATCCGCTTCTATGACCGGCTCCTTCATTCTACCGGGCATGCTTTGCATTACAGCATGATGGATGCGCCTTCGTTTCTCTTGCGCGCCGATTGTCCCGAGCCCCTCGACGAAGGCTTAGCGGAATTCTTCAATACCTTGCTCTATCGCCCCGAAGTGAGTGTTCCGCTGTTTGGACTCACCTCGGAACAAGCGGACATTCTGGCGAAACGCTACCGGCTGAAGTCTCTGTTCGATCTGCGCGAGAAGATGGCCGACTCTCTGTTTGAATTTGAAGCGTACGCGGATCCCAACCAGGACCTGGCTGCGCTCTACAATCGAATTCATGCGCAATACCTAGGCGTCGATCTGCATGATGTTCCCGTGTGGGCCTACAACCCTATGTATGGTTCCGATCCAATTTACCTTCAGAGCTTTGTCTTAGCCCACATGGTTGCTCGCCAAATTCAGCACACCGTCGACGAGAGATTCGGCCCGCGATGGGGAACGGACGCGGGTGAATTTTTGCAGACAAAAATTCTATTCCCGTGGCGCCGAACAAAGCCTGAATGACACCATGCAAGCGGGAACCGGAAAACCCCTGGACCCGCAATTCCTGATCGACTACCTGCGCGACATTCACCCGGTGCCTAAGTAACGAACCATCAAAGACATCGCCAACGATCCCCCGCCTGATCGGCTGCAGCGCCTCAGGCGATTCCCACGTAGAGCGTGGCCGAGCTTCGACCGCTTGCTCGCCCGCGGTGCGGGAGGCCCGGCACTGTCATTTGTATCAATGTAAGTACGACCTCAGGGCGGAGTAGAATCGCCCGTATTTCAATCGGACCGTTTCTGCGCAAACCAAGAGGAACAGATGCCGAACTTACAGAAGAGTCTCAAGAACCAGCCGCAGCTTAGCCGAGTGCATGCTGTTGTCGCATTATTTTTCTTCGCGCTGATCCTGGCGCCCATAACCATCGCCAAGACCAGGATCGATTTCGATCCTAACCAGGATTTCTCGAAGTTCAAGACTTTTGCCTACATCGGTGGCGCCAATACTCTGGAATTCCGCCAGTTGAATCCCAATTACATTACCGACAAGGTCCACGCGGGCGTGGCGCAAGCGCTGGTACAGCATGGCCTGAAGGAAGTCACGATGGAACAACACCCAGACCTCGTGGTGCGTTATTGGGCCAACAGCCAATCTACTATCGTCTCTCCTGCCGCGGGCAGCTGGATTCAATTCGGCCCGTATGTCAGCGACTACTGGGCCGCCACCTACGATCTCATGCGTGCGGAAAGCAGCCTCGACGCGACGCTGGTGATCGATTTGATTGACCCGAAGCGGAAGGATCTCGCGTGGCGCTTGTACCTGGAGCAGAAAATCGTGGACGACGACAGCATTTGGCCCAAGGTGTTAGGCGAAATCTCCAAAGGGTTCGAGAAGTATCCACCCAACAACAAAGATATCGAAGAGAAAAAGAAGGAGCGCGCCGCGCATCCACCCAAGCCCGCGGCCCAATAGCTCGTAAGTCAAACATTTGGAAGCTATGCTTCTGTTAAGCTGCTGGCATCCTTGAGAGGCTCGATTCCATGGCTCACAACACGAAGCGCAATGTAGTGCTGCGGGCCAAGCCCGACGCGATCACGATCGAAACTGATCGAACCGCGCTCCTGGTCATCGACATGCAGAATGAATTCGGGTCGAAGGGCGGCTTGTTCGACCGTATTGGCATCGACATCTCGCCGATCCAAGCTGTCGTTGGCTCCATAGCCAACGCAATATCCACGGCCCGTGAAGCGGCAATCCCTGTCGTCTACATCAAAATGGGATTTCGTCCCGACCTCTCCGACGCAGGACCCGTGGACGGTCCCAATCGAATCAAGCACCGGCAACTCATCGGCGAGAAAATGCAAGCACCTGATGGGACCGAGAGTCACATCTTGATCCGCGACACCTGGAATACGGACATCGTCAGTGAACTCAAGCCGCTGCTCGATGATCCCATTGTGTACAAGCATCGCTTCAGCGGCTTCTTTGAAACCGAACTGCACACCGTATTGCAGCGGCTGAACGTGAAACATCTCGTGATTACAGGTTGCACCACCAGCGTGTGCGTGGAGTCCACCATCAGGGATGCGATGTTCCGCGACTATTCCTGTGTGTTGTTGGAAGATTGTTCCGCCGAACCGATCGGTAACGACATTCCCAGGAGCAATCACGACGCTTCGATCCTGGTGATATTAGCGTTATTCGGCTGGGTTTCCGACTCCGCAGAATTCCATAGAGCGTTCGCAGCGGAAATTCCAGCGGTATCTGCGGCGCTTTAGTTGTGTTGATCACAGGGGTGGTCGATTGCACAAGCGCAGAGGCCTACTTCCAAACCAAAACCGGCGCTGCGGACGACTCTCTTCACTTTGCAGCCTTTTCGAATTTCTTTTTGTAGTTCCGCAGCCAATTGATTTCTTTAGCGACCTCAGATTCAGTTTCCTTGACGATGAGGCGGGTCCCCGAGCATTCGGGCCCAACGTAGACCGTAGGTGGATTCTGTACGTCGATTCCCGGCGGAAGGGGCTTCACCCTGCATTGGCTGTTTGCCGTCGACATTGCTGCGGTGTCTTTCGGCAACACAAATCCTCCGTAGGCAAACACCAGATGCCGTTCTCCCACCCTGTACTCCGCGTAACAGGAAGTGCAACTGCCCGGATCGATCCAAACGTCGCGCACGTCAGGTTTCAATCCCTTAAACGATTCCTCAACTTCAAAATGTACCAGCGTGTTTTGGATAAATTGTCCGGAACCGTCATCGTCCGTGAACACCACCTTGCCAACAAATACTAATGCAGCTTGTTTCACGTATTTCGATGCGTGACCAGGAGGGCCGCACTCACAACCGATTGCCGGTCGATAGCCCATGCAGAATAGAAAAATGGCGGGCAGTAAAATACGCTTCATGGACCGAGAGTCTACCACCAATTCAAAATGGGTACTCGGCAACCGCTCCCACGTTCGAGTAATCGCAATTCGTAGTCGCCAGACTTCGCAGTCCTAAACAGAAATAACGATGGCCAAACGGAACTGATTCTCTTTGCCCGGAGTAGATGTTGCGCATCAATTCGAAAATCCATTTTGTCGAACTTATTTTTGAATTGGAGGTGCATCGGGCAAGTTTCAAAACTCATGTCCCCGCCACCCACACCATGTTTAATAGTAACAATGGGACTGCTGGGGAGCAGATCATCGGGGTTTACTGCTGGGGATCTGACTTCGGAGCAGCGATTTTTTGCTTTTCGTCCACCGAGAACAATGTGTACTTCCCAAAGGTCATTCGCTGGTGAACTCGTTTTCCTTTTAAGTCGCTATAGAGTTCCGCCGTTTGTGGCACCCAAATATCCACGCCCTTACTGCTGAAGTGCACCGGACCATACTCAACGAACGTATGGTCGACCGTCAGCTGAATCTCTGGCATTGTATCGATCAAGTCCGTCTCCAGCCTGACAATCTGATACGTGTCCGCCATAAACCACGCACGTCCCTTCAATGCGACCAAATGTGACGGTCGACTCGGACCGAAGTTATACGCCCGAGTCGTGTTCGGCTTATCTGCTCTCTGCCGAAAATAAATCTGCCAGGCCCGTTGCCCTTTGATCGAAACCTGTCCCTCGCATCTCATCGAAAAGGAGTCCGAGCCGGTCGGATGAAAAATCAGCAAGAGTGCGGGCAATCCCTTGGTGCTGAATCCTCCGGGCGAATCGGGCGCGCCGTTAAGGCGGCTCAGGGTTTCTTCCACGTCCAGCATTCCGGGTCGTATCTCCTTGATCGATACCATGTAGTCGTACTTCCGGCTTTCCTTCGAGGAAACTTCTCCCGCTCGATTCACTGTTTCCTGGAACAACGACTCCGTTGCCGTGAATCGCTCCACGTTCTCCACAAATTCCTGGATTCCCTGCCCAACTTTCTGCAGCACCGCTTCCTGATTGCATTCCGAACCGGACTCGATGCCGGGAACAATTTCGTCTACCCCAGGGGGCGGCCAACGGGATTC
The DNA here is from genome assembly GCA_963782755.1 of Candidatus Acidiferrales bacterium. GTDB lineage: Bacteria > Acidobacteriota > Terriglobia > Acidiferrales > UBA7541 > Acidiferrum. The sequence continues at coordinate 108,486 of CAWAKR010000010.1, read as the reverse complement.
CACTGAGGCGGAAGCGGTTCCGGCCTTCGCAGGGCTCCCATTCCCCACCTCCGCGCTCGAATGCCCGGAAGTTTTTGGCGAGTTGAATACTTCTCGCTGTGGCAGCGCGCCGACCTCTCCCGCGTCCTCATTACGCTTCGCGCCGGCTGTTCCCCCCGCCTCCAGCTGGGCAATCTGTCCTTTGACCAATTCATAGTTAGGCCCTGGCTGGTAATAGGTTAGGCAATGGCGCAAATGCTCCAGCGCACCTGGTATGTCGTGCTTCGCCACCAGTATGATCGCCAGCAGTTGCTCAGTATCTGGCTGCACGTGCATTGGATCCATGGCAAGGGATTTCATCGCGCTGGCTTCAGCGATCACCAGCTTTTTCAAATGGTAGTTGCCCAGCGCGTTGTAATACCACAGGTCCAGCGTGCCGTGGGAATTCCGTTCCAGAGCCTCTTTCGTTTCTTCCGTCAGTTCTTGCCACTTTCCCGCTTTTGCAGACATCGCTGCCAACTGCTCGTAGGGCAATGCAAATTTCGGATCGGCCGCGATTGCGTTTGAGAACGAGTTCCATGCCCCAGGCGACATCGAAACAGCCTGAATCTTTCCAAGCTGGTACCAGGCCTCCGCGAATTGATGATCGATCTCGACAGCCCTCTCCAGGTCGCGCTTTGCCCGGTCCGGATGGCCTTCGAGCCATTCCTTGCGCGCCTTTTCAAACGATTTTCTGGCTTCTTTTGGTGCAGCGTCTGTCGTCGCGCTCAGTGCCGTGTATTCAGCGCCTTCTTCGCGCTTCAGTGTAATGGTTCCAATATTCGGGTTCGTCACCAAATCTCGGTTTGCGATGGTGAGTTGAGAGGAGTCGAAGCCGGGGAGCACTGCAGTCACGGCGCAACCGACCAATTGTGCAACGAATGACTTCTGCGTACCAATAATCGCCTGTGAACCGATCGGCTCCACATTCGTGATTACGAAAATGCCCTGCGAGTCAGTTTTCGTCGCGAAGCTTGCTTTCCCACCGCAGGTCACGACCACCGGAATCGGCTCCCACGGCAGCGTGGCTGCCACCAGAGTTACTTGCCCTCGCAGTTGGTCTCCCGTGCGTCCTTTGTTGAACGCGTCTTCCCAACCTCGATTGAGGTAGCCCGTGGGATTAGGCGCCGTGGTCGTCGGCCCTGGATTCGACGTCGGTGGCGGCCCGCCACCAGGCTTTGTGCCTTGGGCGAAGCACACCAATGGCAGCGCGAGGCTGCCAACCAATCGGAGGATGAGCCTTGCTTTCATCGGCGACCCTACCGATGAGTATCCTCCTTTTTGCTGACCGTGGTAAATGTCCAAAAGCAGCACCGCCTCCAGAGTAGCCGGGTAACAGGAGATCTGCGTGTTAGCCTCTGATAAGACTCCAACGACAAGCTAATCCATCGGGCCGCCAGAGAATTGCGATATGATTTCGGTTGCAAAATCGCACGCCGTCTCGCCCCATTCTATTTGAACAGATGGTGATCGAGGTAAAGGAACATGCCGGAAACGAAGGAAATGACCACAGCGCCATCGGAGCCCGACAAAGTGGATGCATATATGGCGCGGCTTAAACATCCACTCGCAAAGGTCGTCGCCGATCTTCGGGGGATTATTTTGAGCACGCATAAAGAAATCGGGGAAGAGATCAAGTGGAACGCGCCGACTTTCTTTTATGCCGGAAAAATGCGGCCGACGAATCCGAAAGAGTACAGACGCTATATCGTGGTCTTCAACTTATTCAAGCAGGATTGCATCCGTCTGGTATTTCCCAGTGGGGCAAAGGTCAACGATGCGTCGGGGTTACTGGAAGGCGACTACGCGGATGGCAGGAGACTCGCGATGTTTTACAGCTCTAGGGATGTGAAGTCCAAGGAGAAGGCTTTGCGCGCCGTGATCACCAAATGGCTGAAATTGTTGGAGAAATAGTCCGCATTTAGACTTCCCTGCCCCTGCCATCTCCTGATCCCACTTTCTCGCCGTTGACTGGTGTCCGCAGTCACTGACATCTGCACAGAAGTGGGCAGACACTGGAGTGTCAGTTGGAAAGCTTCTGCCCTTTTCACCCGCAACTTGCGAAGGAGGACCCATGCCAGTTCAACGCACATCACTCAATTCGATTGAGGATTTCCTGGCGCAGAAACGCATGGCGATGGTCGGAATGTCTCGCGATGCAAAGAGTATGAGCGCCATCCTGTTCAAGGAACTCACTCTGCGCGGACATGAAGTTGTCCCCGTTAATCCCAAGATCCGGGAAGTGATGGGGCAGAAGTGTTTCGCTCGCTTGCAGGATATCGAACCTCCTGTTGACGCGGCCTTACTGATGACCTCACCCACCGTCACAGAAGGTGTTGTGCGAGATTGCGCCGCATGCGGAGTCAAACGCGTCTGGATGTACAGGGGTGGCGGTCAGGGCGCCGTCAGCGATACAGCAATCGAGTTCTGTCGCGAGCATGGCATCAGTGTTATCCCGGGGGAGTGTCCGCTCATGTTTCTGCCGCAGAGCGGCGGAATCCACAGCCTGCACGGATTTTTCCGCAAACTGACCGGCCGCTATCCCCGCCACTCTCACGCTTAACAACTTCAGGCTTTGGCCGCCCGCATCTGCGCAATGCGCTCGTTGCGCTGGCGTGTCAGGTGCGGCACGATGCCCAGTTGCCGCTCGATCAGCATCAACTGCGCGCGATGGTGCATCTCATGCTCTTTCGCGGCCAGCAGCCACTCGAACCGCGACTTGCCATTCTTCCCATCACCTTCGGTCAGCGTCTCTTCCAGGAACTCGGGTGTCACACCTTCCACCCACCCCGCAAATTGGTCCCCCTCTGTCCGCAACAACTCGATAATCTCCGCCTTCGAGCGCGGCTTGCGTTCATCGGCTTCCGCCCGCTCACTCATCCCGAAAAAATCGAAGCCCTGCATGGTCGTACGCCGCTGCTTCCTGTGAATCTCATCCCAGAACCGCGCGGTGATCGCGATGTGCGTCAACATTTGTCCAACAGGTTTAACTCCGGGCGCCGCTACATGCCCATACTGCGATTCCGGAATGTCTTCCGCCACCTGAATGGTGTTCTTTCGTACCGTACGAAACGCATTGGCCAATTCTCTTCCACTGTAAGGAGCCATCTTGGTTCACCTCGCTGCGATAAGTTCCGCTTTCTCGCCGGCCCGCGTCGCGAACTGAAGCGACGAAGCCAGCAAGTATCTTATTTGGATGCGCGGCTCGCAATCGCCGTCACGTCGTTTGTTCCGAGTCTGCGAGGAAAATTATCCGACTTGCGTTGTGGTCATGCTGACGGATGTTTCAGGATATCCGCCAAAGCGTGCAATCGTTTCGAGTCTGCCGGAGTTTTCGCCGTGGCCGCGCTCTTCTCCACCGATGGCGCCATTTTGTTCAACTTCGCCAGTTTACCCTTGCTCATGTGCGAACTCTCTGCGTTTTGAATCGCCTTCTGCAGATCGGCGATCTGTTTTGCCGGCAACGCCTGCGTCCGTGACAACTGGTCCAGGTACGCCTTTGCCACCACCAATTGCGCCGGCCACTCGATCTTCTGCTGGTTCTGCACATTCAATTCCGATACGTGAACCGTCTTCGCCGCGTCGATTTCGTTCTGCGTCAGGAACTTGCTCGGCGTCAGTTCAAACACGTCCAGGCCACGCGCAATCTCCGAAGCGTAAATGTAGCCGTTGTACCAATACGCCGACCAATCGCCGCCCAGCACCAGCAATCTTCGGATCAATCGGCCCGCGGTCGAAGTAAGCAATCTCGAACGGATGCGCCGTGTCGGTGAAGTCCACGATCGAGATACCGCCCTGGTACCAGGCCTGCACTTCGATGTCGCGGCCCGGCACCGGAATCAGCGAACCGTTGTGCGCCACGCAGTTCTCGGAGTCGCCCTGCGCCGCCGGCATCTTGTAATAGTTCGCGAATGTCAGCTTGTCATCCTTCAGATTGAAGATCGCGTCCGCGCCCCACTTGTTCGGATCGTTCGGACGGCACCGCGCACCCAGGCCGCCGCCCCACTCGTCGGTAAACACGACTTTGCGTCCCATCATTCGAAAACGAAGCCGAATGCCAGTACGAATAGTTCGGATCGTTCACCGCATCCACACGCTTCGGATGCACGGGGTCCTTGATGTCGAGCAAAATTCCGTTTCCGGAGCACGCGCCCGCCGCCAATCCGATCGCCGAGTACACCGTGATGTCGTGGCACTGGTTGGTGTCCGACGGCTTCTCCGCGCCCTTCTTGCCGTGCGTGCCGCCGTTGCTCAGGCCGTTCATCGCGCCGGTCCGAGCATCGATGAATACGCGAGGGCTCGAGACCACCTTCGCGTCCTGCGGCGCGGCCACCGGAACCTTGATCACGTCGATGCGAAACAGCGCGGTGTTCGGATCCTTGTCCGGCTTTTCACCGGAGCACCCGGCCAGTTCTTCCGGCTGACGCACAAACGACGTCCCCGACACGTAGATATAAACGTTGTCCTTGTCGTTCGGATCGATGCACCAGCGTGTGCGTATGCGATCCGCGGCAGGTCTGCACGGCTGCCACCTGCTTCGGATTCTTGATGTCAGAAATGTCGAAGATTCTCACGCCGCGGAAACGGTCCTTTTGCGCGGCCGGCAAGCGACGTTTCTTTCTTTCTCTCTCCCGCAGGTCGGAGGAGGCTCCGGCGGAAATCCCTTGCACGCCGCAATCCAGCCGTCCATTCGGCATCTCCACCGACATGAACATCAGGTTCTTGTACACCGACACATCGCCCTGGCCGCCCGGGCACACCATCGAAGTCAGCAACGTGGCGTTCGCCGGATTCGAGATGTCATAGATATTCACGCCATAAAAATTTCCCTGGAACAGGTGATTGCCCTGGAACGCAAAGTCGGAGTTCGCAAACGCCAAGCTGCGCAATCACCAGCTGTATGGGCTTCGGCATCTTCGCAGGTGTTTCCCACGCCGAGTTGGCCGAGGGTCTTCTGCACCTTCGGATCGTCCGGATCAGTCGCGCCCGAGTTGAAACGCGTCAGGCTTCTTGAACAGCAGCAGGTGCTTGATGCCCATCGATGTTTCGCCCGCGTCATAGAGTCCCGGCGTCAGCTTGGCGCGCGGATCATTCGCATCCGATCCGGTCATGCCCGGCGGGAAGCGCCGGAGCCGGCTCCGGAGCAAATGGATTCTCTTCCTCCTCCTCGGCTTGCGGCGCTTTCGCGGCGTCCTTCGCCGGGTTCCTGGGCGGTGCCGGCGTGTTTGCAGGATCGCTGCGCTGGAGCCTGTGCGGGCATCCGGCTCACACCGAACAATAGAACGATCGCCGCGATCACCACACGAAAAGCAAGACAGAGCACTCGGTTCATTGTTTCTCCTCTAGAAGGTTTTTTCTCCAACATCGTCTTGCATAATCCTGATCTCGGCCCGTTGCGTATTGTCCGCATCGGTCGCGAAGTTGAACAACTCGGCATCCTGTCCGGCGCCCGCGGTGTCGAACAGATCCTTCACCATGGTCAAGGCGCCATTGTGGTGCTGAATCATCCCGGTCAAAAATAAGTGGTCGAACTCGGCGCCCTTCGCCTTCCGCAGCGCTTCCATCTGCTCCGGTGTAAGCATTCCGGGCATCAGCGCCATCGGGTCGCCCGACATGTCCATGTCCGGCATTCCCGGCATTGCCATGGAGATTGGTTCTCCCCGGGCCGCCAGCCAGCGCTTCATAAACTTGATTTCGTCCGACTGCGAACTGCTGATGCGCGCTCCCAGCGACCGCAGCTCCTTGTTCTCCGTGTGCGACGCAATCATCGCCGTCATCTCCACCGCTTGCGCGTGATGCATGATCATGCCCTGCATGAACTCCACGTCCGCTGGCGACCGCGGCGGAAGCGTGGCCTTGGTCGAAGGCGGCAGCGTCTTGCTCGGCTTGCCGGGCGCACCCGGTTGCACCACGACAGGTGCCGATGGCTCAGCCTGCTGCACCCACACCGCCGGGGAGAACAATTCTGTAGCACCGCCAGCCGTGAGCACCATGCCACACACCACCGCGACTCCACTTGCGAAGCAGAGCAGGCGGTTGCGGCCGAAACGGTAGAGTTGCCCCTTCAGCACGGAGAGAAGCATCTGTCCAGCCTGAGTTTTTGTTCGAATTTCAACGCAAGAGTTTATACCACGCGCTCGGGCTCATCGGCCCGGCTTTTTTATTCCATCTCCTGGCGAAACCTTCGGCTGTTTACAACCCCAGTGAACTCCGAAGCTAAGCGAAGACGATGCTCACGATCGCAACCTTGCCCATTGTGGCCTTGTGGCTGGTTAGTGCGCCAATGAGGAGTTGAGGGGGAGACGATTGACTACGCGAGGCGTTAAGCCCAGGTTCGAGAATCGTTTCGCAATTTCGCGATGTCTTTGGTTGGTGCACTTCCGAAGAAGCGGCTGTATTCACGGCTAAACTGCGAAGCGCTTACGTAGCCCACGCGCTGACCGGCAGTACCTGTATCCATCATTGCGGACAACATCAGACGACGCGCTTCTTGAAGGCGCAGCACTTTTTGATAGTGCAATGGGCTCATCGAGGTGACGGACTTAAAGTGTTCGTGGAACGAGGAAACACTCATGTTCACCAGTTCGGCCAGATATTCTACTTTCATCGATTGAGAGAAATTAGCCCGGAGCCAGGAAATCGCCTTGGCAACACGGTGGACGCTGGATTCAGCGAAGCCCATTTGCGCCACGCGAAGACCAATGGGGCTGCGGAGCAGGCGGATCAAAATCTCTTCCACCACGAGCGGGGCCACTAGTTCTACATCTCCGGGCTGCGCGAGACATTCCATCAACCTGGTTGCGGCGTTGAGGACGCTTACGTCGAGAGGTGTGACATAAACGGCGCTCCTCTCCTGCACCGGAGGCACGCCCCGCGGAAATACCTTCAAAACAAGTTCGGCAATCTTGCGCGGGTCAAGATCCAGCTTGAAGGAAAGGTACGGTTTGGCATTGCTCGCTTGCGTGACTTGCGCAGCAACGGGTAGAGCAACGGAAAAGACGATCATGCGCGCAGCGTCGTACTCGTAGACTTCTTCCCCGACGATGACGGTCTTCGCGCCTTGCGCGATGATGCACAACGAGGGCGAGCGCAGTGCATGCACACACTCGCCGTTAATTCGTGAAAAGCGAGCAGCGTGCAAACCAGGGATGCCCATTTCAAAACCGCCGTCGTGAGGAGCATACGCAGCGATGAGCCGGGCCAATTGCGCCGTGTCTGGTTCGCCTGCGCCCACAGGCTTGATTGCCTGCCGAATAGAAACCGTTCTGCCGATGGCGTTCATGTCTTTTACAATCCCTCTTTTGCAATCATGATGGCACTCATGGCGTTGGGCCATCCTGCATAAAACGCCATGTGGGTGATTACTTCAATCAGCTCTTCCTTTGTAAGCCCATTTTCCAAAGCCTTATTGAGGTGAAACCTCGATTGATCCGCTTTTACGTTTTCAAAAGTGCCTGTACGTACGCCGGCTTCAGTGGGAACCGACGCAGGATCTTCCCGGTCGCGTCGTGTAGCGCCGCTGCTATCGCTGGCGCAGCCAAGGCGTTCGCGGCCTCCGAGCCTCCACCGTAACTGCCGACTTTCGGATTGTTCAGCAGCACCACTTTGATTTCCGGCACGTCCGCCATCGTGAGGATGGGATAGCCGTGCCAGTCATCCTGGGTGACGCCGCTCTCGTCAAACAGCACTTCTTCCAGCAGCGCCTGGCTGATGCCCATCACCGCTCCGCCTTCCACTTGTCGCTTCAATTGCGCCGGATTCACGACAATCCCAGGATCGACGGCGATTGTGTACTTCTCAACGACGATTGCGCCGGTACTTGGCGTGACCGCGATCTGGCAAACACATGCCCAGTAAGTACCGCTACGAAGTAGCGCCGAAACTCCGCGCCCTCGTACCGTCGTTGTTCCGCTGGAGACGGCATCCGTGCGTGGCGACGGCCGTGTTTCCCAACCGGAAGCATCTCGCGCTGCCTTCAGCACGCCGATCAGCCGCTCTTCGCTGGCGTTGTCAATTCGAAACTGGATTGCGTCCACTCCTGCCAGCGCCGCTGCTTCGCTTATCGCCAATTCGCGTGGAAAGTTCTGCTGAAACTGACCCGGCGTACGCATGCTGTGGTCGCGGATGCCAATGGCAAGCGGCGAAGCTTTCTGACCTACCTGAAATGTGCCATGCCCGCGCTCCGTCACATTGGGAACCTGCGCATAAACCCACGGATCGGAAATGTCATTGACCGTGGAAGTCACAGAGTCCGAGTGGACCTCCGGTGCCGCCATCGTCGGTAACCCGGCGAGGACCGCGCCGATCGGCCGGTCGTCCTGCATCGCGGGCATGTAGTGATCGGCCTGATACGCCACCATTTTCCCTTTTCCGTCGACGGCAATCTGAAGATCGGCAAAGCCAGCCGACGATTGTGTGGACCACTGCATATCATCCGCGCGCATCCACTGCACGCGCACCGGTTTCCCGACGGCTTGTGACAAGATTACCGCTTCGTCTTCCGCGCCGGCATTTCCGCCGTTGGACCTTCCGTAGTGGCCTGGTCCGGGATACGCGTGCACGATCACATGATCAGCGGTCGTGCCCAGCATCTTCGCAATCTCTCCACGAAGCGCCTGCGGATTTTGATTATGCGTATACACATGCACCGTGCCATCCGCCTTTACATCGCCAACGGCCATGGTCGGGCCGATCGGCGCGTGCTTCATGTACGGCAACTTGTACGTCGCGGTCAGCTTTTTGTCTGCCGACGCGATCGCGGCGCTGGCATCACCTTTCGTAGCCCGGCCGTTCGCCACCGGCGCGCTCGTCCAGTCTGACTTTTCCCGAAGGTGCTCATAAAGTTTTTCACTTCCGGGCAGACCCTTCCATTCGGTCCACTTCGTCGTGCTGGCCACCTGCTCCGAAGCCCGAATCGCTTCCCATTCTGTCGGCGCGATCACCCCGACCAGATTGCCGTTCACAATCACTTGCGAATTCGGGAACTTGGTTTTGTCCAGCGCACCGGCAGAAACCAGCGTCGAACCAAGCGTCTTTGGATGGACCACGCGCGCATGCAGCATGCCCGGCAGGCGCACATCCGTAGCCCATGTTTCCTTTGCCGCCACTTTCGAGCTGATGATGGAATTTGCGAACGACTTGCCAATGATCGTGTACTCGCTCACCGGCTTCATTGGCGGATTCCCGTCGACCGTCAACCCAAACAGGCTGGTCAGGTCTCCCTTCACGGGAATCGTCAGCTTCAACTGCTGCCCTTTGACGAGGTCGCCGTAGGAAATGCTCTTGCCGCCACCCGAGGCGATTCCGTCCTTAACCGAAATTTTGTCCTTCGCAACGCCCAGCCGTTCGGACGCCAGATCGAGCAGAGCCTGATAGGTATACGCCGCCGCCTTGCGGATATTTGGCGTTCCGTGGCCCAGGAAATCAAACGCGCCACTGCCGTCTGGCGTGCGGTCCGTATCTCCCGTCACTACCGTCGTGATCGCCTCAAATGGCACACTCAACTCTTCGGCCACGATCTGCCGGTATGCCGTAAACGTCGAGCCCTGCCCAAAGTCGCTCTTCCCGGTGCGAAACAGCACTGTATTGTCTGGGCGAATCTCAATCCAGGATTGAGGCAGCGCAGGATCGAGCGAATTCCTCAATGCCGCGGCCTTCACGGGAGTACCCTTCAGAAGCTCCGTGCCAATCAAGCTGATTCCCACGACAAGGGCTCCACCCGATTTCACGAAACTACGGCGCGATAGCGTCGCTCCAAAAACATTCACTGGTTTTTCGCTTATGGTCGCCATAGCTTACCTCCCCTTCGCCATGAGTTCGGCGGCGTGCGTGACCGCGTCAATGACTGCGGTGTATGTGCCGCAACGGCATAGATTCGGCGATGGCCCGGATGTGGTGAACGCCTCTTTGATTTGCGCCAAAGTTGGATGTGGATTGCTTTCGAGCAGTTCCGTCGCCTTGATCATCATCCCGTTCTGGCAAAATCCACACTGCGGAGTCTGTTCCGCGATCCATGCTTGCTGGACAGGGTGAAGCGTTTTTGTCGCTTCCTCCGCCGACAGGCCCTTTTGCTTTGCCCACCGTGCCGGCAGACCTTCGAGCGTGGTGATTTCCTGGCTAGGCGTGATCTCTGAAAGAACGGTGATGCAGGATCGTGCTTCCTTGCCGTCGATCAGCACGGCGCATGCTCCACATTGTGCCAGTCCGCACCCAAACTGCGGCCCAATCAACTCGAGCTCGTTGCGCAAAACATAGAGTAGTGGAGTGTCGGCAGGCGCGTGGACTTCGCGCCGGACTCCATTCACAGAAATCGTGGCCATAGATAACTCCTCCCAAGCGTATCTACCGAAATCAGATGAGCCCCTTACGTTTAGCTATCGTACTCTCCAAATATACCCAACTGGTGCGCTAATTCGCACGCCGCGGGACAGTGAGGATGGCTCTACTCCGCGGCTGATTCGACGCAACGAATTTGTAAGCGTCGACGGTCGCGAACAAGTTAGCGGGGTCAAGAACCAGCGGCAGATCGTTTGCCCGACACTGCCTCCAGGTCGCGACGTACCCGGTCCGGTTCGTCTTCTAGCGGCTGGTTTGCCGAGTCGCGTACTCCGTCCAGGGCGTCTGGGGGATCTGCCTCAAGAGGGGCAAACAGGGCGTCGAAGTCGTCTGGCGCCGGGCCCGTCGTCGCAACAAGTTCAAAGGTCTTGCGCACGGCATGATCCGAGCAGAGGCTGCGGATCAGGACATCTGCGATCTGCTGACGCGCAATCACACCATCGCTCGAATTGCCTGCCTGCCGCGTATCGCCCTGGAGGAAGACAAGTTGGTGCTCGTTCGGACTGTTATAGTCGAACCAACCTGGCCGCACAATGGTGTACGGCAATCCGCTGGCGCGCACGAGCCTCTCGGAGCGACGCTTCCAGTCGTGGGCTTCCGTGGACCGATTGTATGAGCCGGTGCGGTTGGTGACGCCGATCGAGGTCATCAGCGCGATGCGTGCTTTTCGCGAACCGAGTGCACGCAGAACATTGCGTACGCCGCCGTAGTCGACACTTTCAGCCCCCACCTTCCCGGCTCCGTCCGAGCCGAGTGTGAACACGATGGCATCGATATCGTCCACTGCGCTGGGCAGCGTATCCTCTCGCGTGACGTCACCCAGAACAACCTGTGCTTCGCGCGGGAGTTGATGGGCTTTTTCAGTGGTGCGCACTAAGGCATGCACGGCATGGCCTTGCCGCACCGCCTCCTCCACGACGAGTCGACCAATACTTCCGGTGGCACCAACGACCAGGATCCTCAGCTTCGGATTTGGCATGACATCTCCTCGCTCTTGGGCATAGCAACTCCTGCCGCGTTCAAGAGGCGGTGACCTCGTTGACAACGCGTAACGCGTTCAGCAACCGGGGATATCCGATGAATGGAAGCAACTGGGTCAACACATCGATCAACCGTGCACGGTCGTTGCCGACGTTGAGGTTGGCAGCGACATGCCCCTTAACCTGCGCTTCGCATCCGCCAAGCGAGACCAGCATACTCAGAGTGAGCAGTTCGCGCGTCGGAATGTCGATACCGGTGCGCGTGTAGTGATCGCCAAAACAGTTTGCCGACAAAAAGTGTTGAATATGCATCAGGTCGGCGGGTGATGAGTTATAGAGTCTCTCAACCGTATCGGCGCCGATGATTTGCTTCTGGACGGCAAGACCCTTCTCCGTGCGGTTCTCTGGCGTGGTGGTAGATTGGCCCGGCAAGGGCAGCTTGATGCCTCGCTCGGTAAGCACTTCGTTCGTGGCCTGGATGAAATCGAAAGCTCTGGCTATTCCTACGTACGGGACTGCCTGGTACAGGATCTCCTTGGCAGCAACCGGAGTGACTCCAATGTTGAGCGCCGCGCCGAGCATGGCTCGGTATTCGCGCACCGCCTGGCAGGCAATGATCGATGCGAGTTGAACCATCAGTCGGGTTCGAATGTCCAACTTGGTGAGACGGAGAACTTCATCGAAGGCGAAGTTATCAAAGATATCGACTAGTTCGGGATCGGTCACCGCCACAGTGGAAATGTGACCGGGAAAAAGTTCGTCGTGTTTCTTTTGTGCGTAGGCACTAATAGCCATTGCAACTCTCCTTAGAGTCTGTTCGCAGTTCGGTTACCAGGCTCTCAGCTAGCTCGACTTGAGCGAAGCCATATCGATGGAGAAGCGGTACTTCACATCGGACTTGAGCAGCCTGTCGTAGGCTTCGTTGACCTTCTGGATCGGGATGACTTCGACATCGGCGGTGATGTTGTGCTGACCGCAGAAATCGAGCATCTCTTGAGTTTCGGGAATGCCGCCGATGAGCGAGCCGGAGAGGCTGCGGCGGGCGAACAACAGGCCGAAGCCTGCTACGGCCAAAGGTTTCGCCGGCGCGCCGACGAGGGTGAGGTTGCCGTCGCGGCGGAGCAGTTGGATGTACGCGTTAATGTCATGGTCAGCGGAAACAGCATCGAGGATGAAATCGAAGCTGCCGGCATGCTTTTGCATTTCGTCGGAATTACGAGAAACAACGACTTCGTCGGCACCGAGCCGGAGCGCATCGTCCTTCTTGCTGGGCGAAGTGGTGAACACCACGACGTGGGCTCCGAGTGCGTGTGCAAACTTCACGCCCATGTGGCCCAGTCCGCCGAGGCCGACCACTCCGACCTTTTTTCCTTTGGTGACGCCCCAGTGGCGCATCGGCGAGTAGGTAGTAATTCCGGCGCAGAGAAGCGGCGCGGCTCCTGCGAAATCGAGGTTGGCAGGAACGCGCAGCACAAATCGTTCGTCAACCACGATGCTATCCGAGTAGCCACCATACGTAACGCCGCCCAGATGTTTGTCTGGGGAGTTAAACGTGAGTGTCATGTTTGGACAAAACTGTTCGAGTCCAGCTTGGCACTCCGGGCACACGCGATCCGAATCGACCAGGCAGCCCACTGCTGCGATGTCGCCCTGCTTGAACTTCTTTACCGCGGAACCGACCTTAGTAACCCGCCCAACGATCTCATGCCCCGGCACACAGGGGTAGACCGTGGGCATCACCTCGCTCCACTCATCGCGAATGGTGTGCAGATCGGAGTGGCAAATCCCGCAGAACAGGATTTCGAGCTGTACGTCCTGCTCAGTCGGTTCGCGCCGCGAGATCGTGGTCGAGGCGAGTGGGGATGTCGCGCTAGTGGCGGAATATGCTTTTGCTTTGTACACAGAGTTACCTTTCAGAGCCCGGTCATTTTCTCAATGTGTTCGGGATAGCGGGCGCCTTCCACCTTGATCTTTGACGCGGCGCTTTCAATGCCGCGAAGATCTTCGGGCGTAAGTTCGACAGCGAGGGCCCCTATGTTCTCGTCCAGACGATGGAGCTTTGTCGTGCCGGGGATTGGAACGATCCACGGTTTCTGCGCAAGCAGCCAGGCGAGCGCGATCTGCGCAGGCGTCGCCTGCTTTCGTTTACCGATCTCGCCAAGCAGATCGACCAGCGCCTGATTCGCTTTTCGAGCCTCTGGCGTAAAGCGTGGGAGCGTGCTGCGGAAATCCGTTTTGTCGAGCGTGTGTGGTTTCGTCCATCTTTCCCGTCAAGAAGCCTTTCCCCAGCGGGCTATACGGAACGAAGCCAATGCCGAGCTCCTCAAGAGTAGGAAGCACTTCCGCTTCCGGGCCTCTCGTCCACAACGAATACTCGCTTTGAACCGCAGTGACCGGTTGGACGGCGTGTGCGCGACGAATCGTCTTTGCCGCCGCTTCCGACATGCCGAAGTGCTTCACCTTGCCCTCACTGATCAAGTCCTTCACCGCGCCCGCCACGTCTTCGATCGGCACATTCGGGTCAACACGGTGTTGATACAACAAGTCGATGACAGCAATTTTCAGTCGCTTGAGTGACCCTTCGACCGCCTGCTTGATCTGCTCGGGCCGGCTATTCAGACCCGGCTTTCCCGGCCGATTATCGCTGCCGCTCAAATCGAATCCGAACTTAGTAGCGATCACCACTTTCCCCCGGTACGGGGCCAACGCTTCGCCCAATAGCTCTTCGTTAAGGAACGGCCCGTAAACCTCCGCCGTGTCGAAGAAAGTGATGCCACGTTCCACCGCAGCGTGCAGCAGAGTGGTCATCTCCTGCTTGTCTTTTGGTGGACCGTAGGAAAAGCTCATGCCCATGCAGCCGAGACCTAGAGCAGAAACTTCCAAGTTACTCTTTCCAAGTTTGCGCTTTTGCATTGTTTCTCCTCGAGGGATCTAAAACCGTGAAGCGTCCGATCGCTCGGTACCGCTTCTCCGTGAGCGCTAAAAAAGCCGGGCTCAACAACAACGAGTGTAATCTGCTATCGCTTCGGAGGCTTGCCTATTCCGCCAGAGTATTTGCCCGATCCTCCAGAACTGCTGGTCACTGGAATGTGCACCATTGGTCGAGGATCTGGCAGCCGCCATGTCGCCGGACCGGAATAGTGGTTTTCTATTACGCGCATTGAACGGTTCGCTGGTAATTGAAACCGCTGATAAATCTTCCAAAAGCGTTCACTTCTTTTGGCGGCCTCATTTGTATAATGCTTCCCACCATGACCCATCCCCTTGGCAACCAGCACGGAGCGCAAAACGCAGAAGCAACGATGTCGCTCAGCGAATTTGATCTCCGGTATTACGGCTGGCGCGTGGTGCTGGCGGCGTGCTTCGGCGTGATGGCGGGTTTCGGTTCGCTGTTTGTCTACACCTTTGCGGTTTTTGTAAAGCCACTGAGTGCGGCTTTTGGTTGGAACCGTGAATCGATCTCACTCGGATTTGGACTTGCTGCCGTCACGTTGGGATTGATCTCCCCGTTGCTGGGCCGATGGATCGACCGGTTTGGCCCGCGCCGCATCATCTTGCCCAGCATGACCATCTTTGGTTGCGCCATTATTTCGTTGGCATTTCTGCATTCCGGAATCTGGCAGTTCTACGTGACCTGCGTGGTGCTCGGTGCCGTTGGCAACGGTGCAGCGCATCTCGCTTATTCTCGCTCGATCTCCACCTGGTTCGAACGGCGCTTGGGAACAGCGCTAGCGTTCGTCATGGTGGGTGCGGGTTTGGGCGCCATGCTTCTGCCGGTCTTTGCACAGACCATCATCACCCGGTTTGGGTGGAGGCCCGCCTATGTCTCACTCGGCTGCCTGGCCCTGCTGCTCGGACTGCCGCTCAGTTGGCGTTATGTCCACGAACGAGGCCGGGACCGGCGCGAAACTGCACCGATTGCTCATCCGGGTCTGACCTGGCAACAAGGCCTGCGCTCGTTTCCCTTCTGGATTATCGTCGTCGTGCTTTTCTTCAGTTCGATCAGCATGAATGGAGCGATCACTCACCTCTCTGCATTGTTGACCGATCGGGGAATCACTCCCGGAGATGCGGCGCTTTGCGCTTCGCTGCTTGGTGGTTCGAGTTTGCTCGGAAGGATTGGCGTGGGCTGGCTGCTGGACCGGTTCTTTGGCGCACGCGTCGCCCTCGTCGTCAGTCTGGTCACCGCTGCGGGCATCTTTCTACTCGCCCGAGCGGGCAGTTTTCCTGCGGGTTGCTTTGCGGCTGCGTTGATTGGCATCGGCGCAGGCGGCGAAGCGGCCATCACGCCTTACCTGCTGACTCGTTATTTCGGGCTGCGCTCTTTTTCGACGCTCTACGGCCTGACTTGGACTTTCTATGCCGCCGCGGGAGCCATTGGCCCGGTCATCCTTGGCCGCGCCTTCGATGCCACCGGATCCTATGCCTCTCTGCTGATTACCCTTTCTGGAGTGTTAGCCCTGTCGGCGGCAATGAATCTCCTGCTACCCAATATCCAAAATCATTTGCATAGCCATTGATCTTCAGCGGTGAGTTGTTCGGTAAAGCCTATGAGCTTCATAGTTTCCCCTTTTTTCGGAGGTAGAAAATCACCAATATCGCCGCCGCCACAACGACGACTACCTAGATGGGATTGGGAAACAATGGGAACAAGTGGATAGCCTATCCCCTCGAAGAATCTATGTGTAGTACATCATTGCCCTCTAACTCCTTTGCCTACCACTCTTACGAAAAACCACGGGGGTGGGGGCCTCACCTCTCCCCGCCAGCATTGCGCCTCGCGGCGATACGCTCTATTCTGAAGATTCCACTGCCATGAAGCGCATCTACCTCGATCACAATGCCACCACGCCTGTCGATGCCGCCGTGCTCGAGGCGATGCTTCCCTTTTTTGCCGGAGAATTTGGCAACGCTTCGTCGATTCACACCTTTGGGCAGCGGGCTCGCGCGGCGGTGGAAACGGCGCGCGAACAGGTGGCGGCGCTGATCAACTGCACGCGCGCAGGAGATCGTGTTCACCAGCGGCGGCACGGAATCAGACAATCACGCCATCTTCGGGATCGTGGCTGCGTCGCTCTCGGCGCCATCGACCACGCAACCGCACATCATCACCACTTCGATTGAACACGAAGCGGTTTTGAACGCCTGCCAGGCGCTGGAAAAACAAGGCGCGGCGGTGACCTATCTGCCGGTGAACCGCGACGGGCCTGATCGATCTCGGCGAACTGCGAAGAGCGCATTCGCCCGGAAACTGTTCTGATCACCGTGATGCACGCCAACAACGAATTGGGCACGGTACAGCCTCTTGCGGAGATCGGAACGATTGCGGCAGAACACGATATTTACTTCCACACGCGACGCGGTGCAATCCGCCGGGAAAATTCCGGTCGACGTGCAAGGCGCTGCAACTCGACCTGCTTGCGCTTTCGGGACACAAGTTCTACGCACCAAAAGGTGTTGGCGCGATTTTCATCAAAGGAGGCACGCGACTGAAGCAACTTCTCTATGGCGGCCATCACCAGCGCGGATTCCGGCCGGGCACGGAAAATGTGCCGGGAATTGTGGGACTGGGCAAGGCCGCGGAACTGGCGCGGACTTCGCTCGCGACGGATAGCGCGCGGATCTCTGCGCTGCGCGACAAATTAGAAAGTGGATTGCTGGCCCGCGTTCCCGATGCACACGCGAATGCGGCGAAGGCTCCACGCACGCCAAACACTTGCAACATTACGTTTCCGGGACTGGAAGGCGAGGCGCTGATTATTTCGCTCGATCTGCGGGGCCTGGCCTGTTCGACAGGCGCGGCTTGTTCCTCTGGCGCGGTGGAACCATCGCACGTGCTGACGGCGATTGGACTTTCGGCCGCCGATGCGCGCAGCAGCGTGCGCTTCAGCCTGGGCCGCCACACCACCGAGGCTGAAATTCTGCGCGCGCTGGAAATTGTTCCGGCGGCCGTAGCGCAACTTCGCGAGCTTTCGCCTACATATCGGCGAGAGACAGACGGCCAGCGTTCCTGAGACCGAGGGCGCGTTCGCGGTCTGAAATGGACCGAATGTTGGATGCACCTCAAGAGCAACGTAGCGGGCTGGCGCAGAAGTCGATCCAAGCAAAATCGCTACATTCGGTAGAATGGAAGAATGAGTGAATCAATCCAACTCGATGCGCTGCCGACCGACGTCGCGGAACTGAAGCCGGGCCTCGTCGCCGTAGCCATGTCCGGCGGCGTGGACTCCTCCACCGTCGCGGCCGTGTTGCAGCGACAGGGGCAGGCCGATCGTCGGACTGACGATGCAGTTGTGGAATCAGCGGCGCCTGCCGGAATTGCAGGGCGATGGACCGGCGCAGCACCGTTGCTGTTCGCTCGACGATGTGTATGACGCGAAGCGCGTGGCGCAGCACCTGGAATTTCCGCACTACGTGGTGAACTTCGAGGATGAATTTGAAGCGCGCGTGGTGCGGCCGTTCGTGGAGCAGTATCTTGCCGGACGCACGCCCATCGCCTGCACCAACTGCAACACCGACGTGAAATTCGCGCCGCTGCTGCGCATGGCCCGGCAGATTGGCGCGGATCGGCTGGCCACAGGCCATTACGCGCGCATCCGCCAGAGCTGAAACGACTGGGCGGCACGAGTTGCTGCGGGCGCGCGATGATTCCAAGGATCAATCCTATTTCTTGTGGGGGCTGACGCAGGAACAGCTTGTCGCGCAGCGAATTTCCGCTCGGCGAATTGTCAAAAGACGAAGTGCGCGCATCTAGCGCGAGAAGTGAATCTGCCCGTCGCGGAAAAGCCGGAGAGCATGGAATTGTGCTTCGTGCCGAATGGCAATTACGTGCAGTTTATTCAGGCGTATTCGTCGGAGCGCAAGATTCCTGTCAACAACACGGAAGGCGATATCGTCACCGAAGACGGCACCGTGATTGGCCGCCACACCGGCGTACACAATTACACGATTGGTCAGCGAAAAGGGCTTGGGCTTTGCGGCGGGAAAGCCGGTCTACGTGCTGGCAATTGATGCCGAAAAAACCGCGTGGTGGTGGGCGAAGACGAAGCTTTGCGCACCTCCACGTTTGAAATTGAAGATGTAAATTGGATTTCGATCGAAGAGCCAGACTTCAGAATTTCAGCGGAAGTCAAAATCCGCCACAAGCACGAACCATCGCCCGCAACGGTTGAGGCGCTACCGGGAAAGCGCGCGAGGATTACGTTCGATGCGCCGCAGCGCGCGATTACGCCGGGCCAGGCCGCGGTGATTTATTCCGGCGACGTGGTGCTTGCGGGCGGCTGGATCAGATAAAGAGTTCGTCTTCCTGCTCGACGGTTTCGCGCATGCTGGTTTTATTTCCACGGCGCGAACGCAAAACATCCAATCCGATCTTAATGCCCTGCACCAACGCGGATGCTTTCTGCACCGGTCCCATAAAATTCCGGCGCACCGCGAAGCCCGCATCTTCGACAGCCTCGAGCGTTCCGGTCAAAATGCGGTCAGCACGAACCAGTTGTCCACGCATGCGATCCGTTGCTTCCGTCATGATACGGTCCATCTTCTGCGCCTGTCCGCGCGCAAGATAGACAATCTGCGAAGCGTCTTCCACCAGATTGGCGATCTTGGGTTGCGTATCGTCGAGGAGCAACTGCGTGCGCGTAAGAATCGGGCCCACGCGCGTGTTGAGATCGTTGACCACCTTGTTGATGGATTCGGTGGTGCGCTTCATCTGCAGAAACAGAGCGATAAGAATGCCGACCTGCACGATGAGTGCGATCGCGGCTACAATGCTAAAGAATTCCATCCAGAATTGCATATGTGTTCACACCCCGTCCTATCCGCGAAGAGAGCGGACTACTCTGGGACTGACTACCCGGGAATCAGGATTTCGATTCGCGAAGAAAAGCGTCGCGGCCAGCTTCGACAGCGGCACTGATGGATTCGCGCTTGCGGGAAGCAACTTCCTTGCTCTTTTCGATCAGATCGTCGGCGCGATCGCGCAATTCACGAGCCTTGCGCTGAGCGAAATCTCGGCCTTCATCGGCGCGCTTGGCGAGATATTCACGGGTATCTTCACCAGACTTAGGGGCAAAGAGAACGCCCATGAGGGCTCCCACACCCAATCCCACGAGGAAATAAGAGACTTTGGAACCAACATTATCGGCCATGGTAACCTCCGAGAAGAAAGTAACATAGCGGGGAGTGGGGTTGCAACGAAGCCTAACCGCTAAATGAGAATAAAGCGGTTACTGTGGGTCTTGAGATTTCGCAAAATATTCGACGATTTTTTCGGCGCTTTTCCTGGTCACCATTCGATTCAATTCTTCGGCGGTGGCTTTTTGCAGATTGGCGATGCTGCCGTAACGCTGGAGTAGTTTCTGGGAGGTACGGGGGCCAATGCCGGGAATTTCGAGCAGGGCAGTTTTGGTCTGCTTGGCGCCCCGGCGCTGACGGTGAAAGGTCACCGCGAAACGATGGGTTTCGTCGCGAATCATTTGAATGAGATGGAGCACGGGAGAATGACGGTCGAGGATGCAGGGCTCATCCTCCTGGCCGAGAATATAGAGGATTTCTTCCTTCTTGGCGATGCTGGCCATGGGCTGATTGATGATTTGAAGAGCGTCGAGAGCTTTCGCGGCGGCGTGTAACTGGCCGATGCCGCCATCGATGAGGATAAGGCCCGGCATGGGCTTTTTTTCTTCCTGCAAACGACGGTAACGTCGAGTGATGACTTCAAACATACTGGCGAAATCGTCGTTCTGACGCACGCCTTGCGCGAGGCCGCCGTTTTCGGCTCCACGAATAATAAATTTGCGATAGTCGGATTTCTTCATGCGGCCGCCGTCCCACACAACCATCGAAGCAACGGTATCGGAACCCTGCAGGTGAGAGATATCGAAGCTCTCGATGCGCGCGGGAATTTCGGGAAGATTCAAAGCATTCTGCATGGCCTCGCCGATGGCTTTTGAAGTGGGTTTCATGGTGCGGAAGCGCTGATCGAAAGAATGCTTGGCGTTACTTTCCACCAGATCAAGGAAAGAACTCTTGCTGCCGCGCTGCGGAGTGAAGATTTCTACTTTGTGACCGGCTTTTTCCGAAAGAGTTTCGGCAAGAAGTTCACTGTCGTCAAAATCGATGGGGACGTGGATGCGCTTCGGGAGAAATTCGGCGTCGAGATAGAACTGCTTGAGAAGCGAAGGAACGAATTCGTGGGGATCGAAGGGTTCGAGATCTTCCCAGTAGAATTCGCGGCGATCGACGACGCGGCCACCGCGCAGGTGAAAGATATTTGCGGCAGCCAGAGGAGCTTCGGCGTAATAGCCGAGTACATCGGTGTCGTCGCCCTGAGCGGCAGCGATGCGCTGGCGTTCTTCAATGTCTTCGAGGGTGCGCAACAGGTCGCGGTAGGAGGCGGCCTGTTCATAGAGTTCGCTCTGTGCCGCAGCGGACATGCGCTCTTCAATGCTTTTGATAAGATCGGCGCGGCGTCCTTCAAGGAAAAGCCGGGCATCGCGGGCGGCTTCAGCATAGCGATCCACGGTGGTGAGACCAGAAACACAAGGCCCCAGGCAGCGCTTGATGTGAAATTGCAGGCAAGGCCGCGGATGGTCCTTGTTGAGATCGACGTAGCACGAAGGGACCATGAAACGTTTGTGGATGAAGTGCAAGATGCGGCGAGCGAGGCTGGGCGGGAAGTACGGGCCGAAATAGAGAGCGCCGTCTTTTTTTACGCGTCGAGTGAAATAGACGCGGGGATATATATCCTGAATGGTGAGCTTGATGTAGGGATAGGTCTTGTCGTCGCGGAGCAGAACGTTGAACTTGGGACGATACTGCTTGATGAGATTGTGCTCGAGGGCGAGAGCTTCGCGTTCATTGCCGACGAGGATGGTTTCGAGGTCGGCAATTTCGCGGGCAAGCGAACCGGTTTTGGCGTTGCCCCAACTGGATTCGAGGAAATAGGAGCGCACGCGACTGCGGAGGGAGGCGGCTTTGCCGACGTAGAGGACTGTGCCGCCTGCGTCTTTAAAGAGATAGACGCCGGGCTTTTCAGGGAGAGTGGCGGCCTTTTCGCGGGGTTCCATAAAAGATTAGATGCGCCGTGGTTACGAAGTGCGACGTCAGGCCCATTCTACGGTGAGTCGAAGAGCAAAGCGAAACGGAGTTATCCATAGTGAATTCGTCGAGGCGGAGGTTGTGTCTCGCCTAAGGCGCTGGGCATAACTGAGTATAGAAATCCACCCCTCACAGGGTGGGCTCGCTTATTTGGCGCCGCTGGCGCGTTGTGACGGGGGCACTCGCAGAGTCGAGATGTGCAAGTATAGAGTGAGAAGCTGAGAGTACAGTCAGGATTGACTCTGCTACGGAAGGCGAAGGCAAGAGCACAGCCAGGAGTGGCTGCTCTACATGAGGCGAAAATGAAAAAGGTATCGCGGCGAGAAGCGTTGAAGCAGGCGGCGGTGGGTGGTGGAGCAGCGCTGGTGTGCGCAGGACTGCCCGGGATTGAGCTGGTGGATGCAGCGGCGAGGAGTGTGGCCGGGCCGAATATTAAATTCCCGACGGTGACGCGAGAGCGTTTGGCAGTGGCAACGTGGCCATTTCGAGCGGTGATCGAGAGTGCGAAGAATGAGTATCGCGACAAGAAACAACCGGGAATGGATTTGAAGGAGTTTGCGGCGAGCGTAAAAACGGAATTTGGAGTGCCCGGAGTGGAGCCGCTAAGCGCGCACTTCCCTTCCACGAACGAGAAATATCTGCATGAATTCCGGGAGGCGATTGAGAAGGCCGGTGTGCATGCCGTGAATCTTCCTGCTGATAACGAGCATAGTTTTTATGATGCGGATGCGGGCGCGCGGAAGCAAGCTGTTGAATATGCAAAGAAGTGGATCGATGTGGCGGTAGTGATAGGAGCACCAAGCGTGAGGACAGCCATTGCCGGAGCGAAAAACGCGAAGCCGGATGTAGATGTGGCAGCGGAACAATTGAAACAAGTGGCGGAGTATGGAGCGAACAAGAATGTGGTAGTGACACTGGAAAATGACAATCTGGAGAGCGAGGATGCGTTTTTCCTGGTGAAGATAATTGAGAAAGTGAACCAGCCTTATTTGCGGGCGCTGCCGGATTTTTGTAATTCGATGGCAAGCGGAAGCGAGAAGTTCAATTACGATGCGGTGACGGCGCTGTTTCCTTTGGCGTATTGCATCTGTCATGTAAAGGATTCGGAAGTGATGGACCCGGGGAAAGTGATACGCGTGGATTTGAAGAAGACGTTCGGGATACTGAAGGCCAGCGGGTATCGGGGATATTGCTCGATGGAGTGGGAAGGGCAAGGGAGTCCGTATGATGGGACGAAGTTTTTAATCAAAGAGACATTGCAGAATTTGGGGTAGATACGGCCGCAGTCACGACTGGTTCGATAAGGTTCATATATACTGATGTGGGGCATTTGCAGGGGCAATCACTCAAAAAGGGGTTAATTTCGTGAAAATCGAAAATTTGTTTCGCCAGATCTTTGCGGCGCTGCTTGCCGCTGCGCTCTTTGTACCGGCAGGATTCGCCGATGAAGGCATGTGGACATTCGACAATCCACCGCTGAAGCTTTTGAAAGAGAAATACAACTTTACGCCGACGCAGCAGTGGCTGGACCATCTGCGACTCGCGAGTGTGCGTCTGAACGATGGCGGGTCGGGTTCCTTCGTGAGCCCGCACGGATTGCTGCTGACAAATCACCACGTGGCGCTAGGACAGTTGCAGAAGAACTCGACGGCGGAACACGATTATGTAAAGGACGGATTTTACGCTGCGACACCGGAGCAGGAGATGAAGTCGCAAGACCTGGAAGTGAACGTGCTGATGTCTCTGGAAGAAGTGACGGCACGGGTGAATGCGGCGGTAAAGGGCGCGAAGAACTCGGAAGAGGAGTTTGCCAAGCGGAAAGCGTCTATCGCGGAGATCGAAAAGGAAAGCACGGACAAGACAGGACTGCGGTCGGACGTCGTGACGCTCTATCAGGGTGGAGAATACTGGCTGTACCGCTACAAGAAGTACACGGATGTGCGCTTGGTGTTTGCCGTGGAACAGCAGACAGCGTTTTTCGGCGGCGATCCGGATAATTTCACCTACCCCCGATACGACCTGGACATGGCGATTTACCGCGTCTATGAAAACAGTAAACCCATCGACAGCAAGGACTATCTGAAATGGAATGCCAAGGGCGCGGATGAGGGCGAACTGGTATTTGTTTCGGGGCACCCGGGTTCAACGCAGCGTTCGGATACGTATGCAGAGTTGGCGTTTGACCGAGATTCGGTGACACCCACGGTGATTCAGGTGCTGAAGCGCCGGATCGCGCTTCTGAAGGAATATTCGACACGTGGGCCGGAGCAATCGCGGCAAGCCGCTTCGATGATATTCAGCCTGGAAAATGGAAGAAAGGTGTATGAGGGCCGGCTGCTGGGATTGCAGGACAAGAATTTGATGGAGAAGAAGCGCAAGGAAGAAGAAGAGTTCAAGGCGAAGGTGGACGCGAATCCGGAATGGAAGAAAGAATACGGCAGCGCGTGGGAGAAAGATGCGAAGTCGGTGGAGAAGGAGAAAACGCGGATCAAGCAACAATTTTACCGGCAGCCGGATTCGCAACTGACAGCGCTGGCGGTGAACGTGGTGACGTACGTTGCGGAAATCAAGAAGCCCGACGGCGAGCGGTTGGCGGGCTTCCACGAAGCGCAACTGGATTCGCTGAAGGTCCGGCTGTTCTCTCCTGCGCCGGTGTATCCGGAAATGGACATTGCGCGGATGACGAGCGCATTGACGGCCGATCTGAAGGAACTAGGTACGGACGACGCGTGGCTGAAGGCAGTCCTGGACGGACGCACGCCGGAGCAAGCCGCGAAGGAACTGGTTGGCGGAACGAAGATAGGCGATCCAACGTTCCGCAAATCACTGGTAGAAGGCGGACAGGCGGCAGTGGATGCTTCGACGGATCCAATGATCGCGATGGCGCGGAGAATTGATCCGATTCGACGCGAGCAGATCAAGTGGTTTGAAGACAATGTACAGAGCGTGCAGCAGCAGTCCGGCGAGCAGTTGGGAAAAGCGCGGTTCGCGGTGTACGGGAAGTCGACCTATCCGGACGCGACGTTTACGCTGCGGCTCTCCTATGGCCAGGTGAAGGGCTATCCGATGAACGGAACGATTGCTCCGCCGAAGACAACCATGTTCGGGCTGTACGACCGCGCGGCGAGCTTCAACTATGAGTCGCCGTTTGATTTGCCGAAGCGGTATATCGATGGACGCGACAAACTGGATTTGTCGACGCCAATCAATTTCGTGACGACCAACGACATCATCGGTGGAAATTCCGGTTCGCCGGTGGTGAATAAGAGTGGCGATATCGTGGGGCTGATTTTCGACGGCAACATTGAATCGCTGGTGGGCGACTTTGTGTATGACGGCACGTCGAACCGCGCGGTGGCGGTGCACACAGGTGGCATGACGGAAGCGATGAGCAAGCTGTATGGGGCGCAAAAGCTGGTCGACGAATTGATGGGCAAATAGGCAGGCAACTTCTCTGGATTGCGGCGAATCGCAAGAGGAGGAGATTTCGCAAGGTGAAACGAAACAGGCAAATGTGGCTGGGGGTGGCGCTGTGCGCGTGCGGGATCTGCGCGGGCCCGAGTTTTGCGGTTGCGCAGGATCCCCCGGCCGCCGATCCTCCTCCCGCAAAGAAACAGGACCCGCCAAAACCAAAACCGAATACCGATTCGGCGATCGAATCCGCGCCCGACCAGCCGAAATGGGATCCGCTGCGCGCGGAAAAAGATATGGAAGTCGGGAAATATTACATGAAGAAGGGCGATATCGATGCGGCGATCGATCGCTTTGAGGATGCGACCGAAGCAAAGCCGGGATATGCAATTCCCTTTTTGTACCTAGGTGAGGCTTACGAAAAGAAAGGAAGCAAGAAGAAGGCGGTGAAGGCCTACCAGAGGTACCTGGATTTATATCCGCACGCGGAAGATGGGGACAAGATACGGAAAAAGATTGAGAAGTTGCATGCGGAGATTGATAAGGGGAAGAGCGGGCGGGAGTAGGAGAAGTTAGCGGGCGAGGCGGTCGAGGAATTTGCGGGCCGGGGCGAATTGGTGGAAAAGCTTTTCTTCGGCGCGGAATTGTGGGGAGTGGGAGATAAGGCTGCAGCCGGAGCGGCGCGTAGGATGTTTGACGTGAAGCATTTCGTGGTAGAGAACGTACTCGACCACAAATTGCGGGACCTCCGGGCGGTCCATGCGGCGATTTAGCAGGATCTGATTGGGACCGGGGTCGTAGCAGCCGAATTGGCGTCGCCAACCGCGCGTGCTCCAGCCGATGTTGGGTCGACCGAGTGAACCAGCAAAATATTTCCCATTGAGCTGATCGAAGAGAGCGGCGAGATCGTAGTGCCTGCCCTGCGGTTCAGTGTGCTTAGGGCGCACGCGGCTGCGACGCATGGTGCTGATGCGATTGCGGGTGCGGTCGCAACGGGCATAATCGAGATAGGGTTTGACCAGTGCACGCGGAGTGCGGCGACGGTAGACACGGGCGAGGAGCAATGCGGCGGCGCCTTCCAGAACGTCGAGCGGCGCGCGAAGAAGCAGATCCGAAAAACGAACTAAGAAAGAATCGCCACGGCGCCGAATGGTAAGCACCAGGCTGCTATAGGGATAAAACTCAACGTGAAAATGTGGAGGACGTTCTTCGCAGCCGATTCGCGTAAACATGCGCTGAAAGAGCGCTTCCCCGCCGGGAACACGAGCGGTGATACGGGGGCGGGCGGTCAATTCTTGCGTCTCACAGGTGGCGGAGCGGCCTTCTTTTTGGCTTTCTCTGCTTCGTTCAAAGCGTCTTGTGTCCCTTCAATGGCGTCTTCCAGATTTTCCTTGTACAGCTCCAGTTCCGGACCTTCGGCCTGGTATTTCTGCAGGATGGGCAGAAATTCCTTGGCGCGAGTGGCCATGAGATCGATGCCCTGACGAACACTGTCCTGCTTCTCGAGGCCGACCTGGATGATGTCGGCCGCATCATCGACGCAACCAATATACGAATTCATGAGGAAGTTAAGGATCTCGGTGTGCTTATTCGGTGAAGGGTGTTCCAGTTCGTATTGAAATTTCTTGAGACGATCGTCGGCAAAGGTGAGAAAAAGCTGGATGCGTTCGTTGGGCGTTTCCGCATCGCGGATCTTGTCGGCCTCGATGGTGGAGAGATAGTCTTTGTCGGGACGCTGGGCGTGAAGAAACGATGCGGTCGTCAGCGTCAGAGCGACCAGGAAAATGAGACTGAGCGAGAGACGAGAAGGATTCATGGAGTTCCTCCCGAAGGTGGTGGCGGCGAATTTTTCTCCGGGGGATAAGCGCGGCTCGGGAAGAGCAGGTGAATCAACTCATCATCGATCTGGACGAGGTCTCCACGGACAATCTCAATGGGTGGACGGACTTCCTGGGGAACGATAATCAAAAGATCCTCCACTTCACGAATGCCACGACGGGTTTGCAATTCGAGATGGCGATACCCCTCGGGGTGCTTCTCGGCGTTGGGTTCCTGCTTCTTTAGAAGGTCGAACGCGGTGCGAACGTTGTCTCGAAATTTCTCGCAGATGAAACCGATGTCGTTGAAATTGCCGGCCTGCTGGGCGCTGGTAGCGGCGGCAAACTGCGCCTGACCCAGTTTTTCCAGGAGTTTGATTTTGGAAGTGGCATGGTTTTCGCGATCAAAGTGGGCCTGAAGCTCGGGAACCTTGTCGGCGGTGACCACACTGGTTTCGACGCGAGCGGAAAGAACCAGGGGCAGCGCACAGAAAACAAGCGTGAACAGGAATCGAACTGTGCGCCGGCTACTTCTTGTTGAGCATTCGTTCGAGAACATGGATTCGTTGGTTCGCCTGCCAGACCTGATCAGGATTACGATTCTGATCAAGTTCGAGAAATTTTCGATAAGCGTCGATAGCGGGGCGAGCTTGCATCAGTTTATCGTAACAGAGGGCGCGAATGAACCAGGCACCGGCGTTAAGAGTTTCGAGTTTTTCGGCGGCTTCAAGAGCGGCGAGGGCGGTGGGATAATTGGCAGCAAGGTAGAAAGTGGAGATCAGGTCGTGCCAGTAGGTGGTGTTCTTGCTGTCGAATTGAATGGCCAGTTTAAGTTCTTTTTCGGCATTGGGAAAATCACGAATACCCATGTACAGGCGGCCGAGACCGCCGTGCAATTGCGGGTCCTGGGGACGAAGGACGAGGGCTTTCTGGAGCGAGGCGATCGCTTCCTGGTTATTTTTCTGGGCAACCTGAAGATCAGCGCGAAGTTTAAGGGTGTCAGCGGTGGGTGGATTGGCGTCAGGAGATTTGTTGATTTCCGTGAGAGCGGCTTCGTATTGCTTCTGGTCGATGAGGAAATGAATGAGTTGGGTGCGAGCGTCATTGTCGACCGAATTTGTCGAGAGATATTGCTGGAAGGCTTCGGCGGCTTCGGGCTTTTTCTGGGCGGCAAGGCTCTGCGCAAGACCCAGCAAAGCCTTCAGATTTTTCGGTTCGATTTGCAGGGCGTGGCGAAATTTGACTTCGGCCTCGGCAGGCTTTTGCTGGCGCAGAAAGTACCAGCCGAGATAATTCACGGACGGAAGATCGTTCGGCTCGAGACTGAGGACTTTTTGGAACTCCTCGGCGGCAGCAGCGTCGTCTCCCGAGCGATCGAGAGCAACAGCGAGTAAGTAGCGCGGTCGATTTTGTGCGGGCTGCAGTTCGGCGGCTTTGCGAAGAGCTGCGGCGGCGGCTTTCGGGTCGGAGTCGAGTAGCAGAGTGCCGAGATTCAGATTGGCTTCAAAGAATTTCGGATCGAGTTCGATGGCGCGCTCGTATTCGGTGCGAGCTTCGGCGGGACGTTTGAGATTGGTGTAAGCGAAGGCAATCTGGAAGTGAGCGTAGGCGAGATCGGGCTTTTCGGCGATAAATTTCTGAAGAGGTGGGATGGCGGCTTCAAAGTCGTTTTTATCGATGGCGGCTTGGGCTTCGTCGAGGAGGTCGTTGAGGGGATTGCGGATTTGTTTGGTTTTTTGCTGTTGGGGAGTTTGGAGATGCAGGGAATCACCCGCGCCCATGGAGTCGCATGGTGCGACACCGGAACGAGGAAGAAAACTGAGGAGTGCGCCAAGTGCGAGGAGGGTGCGAATTCGCGCTGTGGAGAGCAAGGTTAGTGGCCGTTCCCGGGCTTATTTGTTGGTGACAAGGGTTTGGATGCGCCATTGGATTTGGGTTTTGCCTTGCCATTTCCGTTGGCCAGGACGCGGGCCAGGTATCGACCGGTATGAGACTGGGCGTTGCGGGCGACTTGTTCGGGCGTCCCGGTGGCGATAATTCTGCCGCCCTGGTCTCCGCCTTCAGGGCCCAGGTCGACGAGCCAGTCGGCGGACTTGATGACGTCGAGGTTGTGTTCAATGACCAGGAGTGAGCCGCCAGATTCGAGAAGTTTGCGGAAGGCGGCGAGAAGCTTGGCGATATCGTCGAAATGGAGTCCGGTAGTGGGCTCGTCGAGGATGTAGAGAATACCTTGGTTCTCGGTGCGGGTGAGGTGCGAGGCGAGTTTAAGGCGCTGGGCTTCGCCACCGGATAACGTGGTAGCGGATTGGCCAAGACGCAGATAACCGAGGCCGATTTCGTTGAGGACGCGGAGCTTGGAAACAACTTTGGGAAGATTGACGAAGAAGGCCAGAGCTTCGCGAACGGTCATGTCGAGCACGTCATGAATATTCTTGCCATGATAGCGGACTTCAAGGACGGCGCTCTTGAAGCGCTTGCCGCGGCACTCTTCGCAGATAAGTTCGACGTCAGCAAGGAACTGCATTTCGACGGTGACGGTGCCGTCGCCCTGGCAAGTCTCGCAACGGCCGCCGGGGACGTTGAAGGAGAAGTGGCCAGCGGCGTAACCACGGCGCTTGGCATCGGGCGTGTCGGCGAAGACTTCGCGGATGGCGTCAAAGGCCTTTAGGTAGGTTGCAGGATTGGAACGCGGAGTGCGTCCAATAGGCGATTGATCGACTATGACAAGATCCTGGATCTCACCATCGCCTTCGAGCTTCTCGCAAAATTCTTTGTAGTTGGCACCAGAGCGCTTGGCTTGCAGGGCACGATAGAGAACATTGTGAACGAGCGTGGATTTTCCAGATCCGCTGACACCTGTGATGACGGTAAGTGTGCCGAGTGGAAGCATCAGATCGACATTTTGGAGATTGTGGAGAGTTGCGCCGCTCAGACGAAGGAACTTCCCGCTGGGTTTGTGGCGGGTGGATGGGACCGGGATCTTGAGTTCGCCGCTGAGATAACGGCCGGTGATGGACTTGGGATCCTTGAGAATCTCGTCGTAAGAACCAGAGAAGAGAAGTTTGCCGCCAAGTTCGCCAGCACCCGGGCCAAGATCGATGATGCGGTCTGCTGACTGGATGGTGTCGGGGTCGTGCTCGACAACGAGAACGGTATTGCCGAGATCGCGTAGCGACTTGAGTATGTCGATTAGGCGCTGGGTGTCACGCGGGTGGAGGCCGATCGAGGGTTCATCGAGAACGTAGAGCGCACCGACGAGGTGCGAACCAAGAGAGGTTGCGAGCTGGATGCGCTGCGATTCGCCCCCGGAAAGAGTGGATGTCAAGCGATCCAGGGTGAGGTAATCCAGGCCGACTTCGTCGAGGAATTGCAGGCGGGTGCGGACTTCTTCGAGGATTTTATCGGCGACCTTGGCCTGAGCAGCGGTCAGTTTCAGGCTGGCGAAATAGGTTCGAGCGTTTTTTACAGTGAGTTTGCAGAGATCGGTGATGTTCTGTCCTGTAATGCGGACGGCGCGAGCTTCGGGGCGAAGGCGTGTGCCATTGCATTCCGGGCAGGTGGCGTAGCCACGATACCGGCTAAGGAATACGCGAATGTGAAGCTTGTATTTCTTCCGTTCGAGATAGTTGAAGAAACCTTTTACTCCCTCGAACTCGTTTTCCGGATCACCTTCGAGGATGAGGCTGCGATGTTCGGCGGAAAGTTGCCGCCAGGGAACGTCAGTGGGAATCCCACGGCTCTTGGCCCACTTACGGGCATCCTGGGAGAGTACGCGATAGCGGGGCTTGGTCCACGGCTCGATGGCGCCGTCATCGAGAGATTTGCTGTGATCGGGGACGACGAGGTTGAGATCGAAATCGATGGTGTTGCCAAAGCCCTGGCAACGAGGGCAGGCCCCGTAAGGATTGTTGAAGGAGAACAGTCGCGGCTCGGGCTCCTGATAGAGCGTGCCATCGTTTTTGCACTCGAAGCGCTCATTGAAAGCTCTACGCTCGGCCGGGTTGCCGGCACTGTCAGCCACGAATTCGAGGATGGCTTCACCGCCACCTTCTCGATAACAAATTTCAATGGAATCGACCAGACGCGAGCGGGATTCAGGATTTACAGTGAGGCGGTCGACGAGAACAAAGACGGGCTTGGCGAAATTAACATCGAGCAAAGTTTCGGGAGAAGAAAATTCGTGGATGCGTCCGTCTTGATATAGGCGATTGAAGCCGCGCTTCTGCAATTCGACCAGGGTCTGGCGCAAAGTATCGGCGGGAGGTGCCGCGGCAGCGGCTTTTTTGCGCGGCGGACGCTTTGCTGCCGAGGCTGGAGCTTCCGGGACAGCGACGTGCAGCGTGTAGAGAACGTAGAACCGCCGACCGGGAGTGAGAGAGAGAATTTTGTTGGCGATTTCGTCGGGGGAATCACGTTTTACTTCCGCGCCGCACTTGATGCAAAAGGTTGTGCCACAACGGGCAAAAAGAAGGCGGAGATAATCGTAAATTTCGGTGGCGGTAGCTACGGTTGAACGCGGATTACGCGTGGAATTTTTCTGGCGTATAGCGACGGCCGGCGCAATGCCGGAGATTTCGTCGACATCGGGTTTTTCCATGCGCTCGAGGAATTGGCGAGCGTAGGCGGAGAGAGATTCGACGTAGCGGCGCTGGCCTTCGGCATAGACGGTATCGAAGGCCAGAGAGGATTTACCCGAACCGCTGACGCCGGTGACTACGGTAATGGCATTGTGAGGAATGTCGACGGAAACGTTCTTGAGGTTGTGAACACGAGCGCGAACGACACGTAGGAATTCCTGCTCGGTGATGGGGAGGATGGTTTCAGTCGTAGCCAAGGGTAAGCTCAGACAGCGGGCTACAGAGCGCACTGCCTAAACTTCAAATTATACGTCGAGAGGGATGGGCGGGCAAATCGCGTGAGAAGCCCGGAAACGCGTGTGCCGTAGTTAAAGATTGCGGTGGGTTTAGTTTGCGGACGGCCTCAAAAGGCCGCCCCCCAGAAAGCCCATCTACGCTCGGCAGATGTTGGCTCAGCTCCAACTAAACCCGCAGCCTGAAAGCCGTAGGGTGCGGCACCCCGGACTCGTCGCCTGTGGGGATTAGGGGTTCTTTGGTGGTGTGGGTTGCTGTTGCGGGGATCCCTGTTGTTGCTGTTGTTTTTTCTTGGCAGCTTGTTCAGCTTCTTCGAAGGCTTTGCGGAATTCCTGAACGGCGGTGACATCTGGCGGGCGTAGCGCGTTCTTGCCTACGTAAGTCCAGAGCGCGGAATTGTCGAGAGGATGTTCCGTGCGACCGAGGTACACCTTGAACGTGTCTTCCAGATTGCCGACTTCCACCCCGGTGTGGGCGCGTTGGTCCTGCTGGGTGGGATCAGGATTTTGCGTCAGGTCTGGCGGGTGGCCTTGCGAGCCGCCAATCTTAATTTGGCTATCGGTAGTTTCGACGGAGACCGGGCGACTATCGACAGGTCCGCCACTGATCGTAGGTGTCACCAACTTTCCGGCGCCTTTTCTGACCGCCACAATGATGTCGGCAGTGCTTGCGTCGGGAGCGAACTGAAAGCGTCGCCATTTCATTAAAGCCTTTTCTACTTCTTCAAGGGCTTTCAGATTCATCTGCGGATCTGTGAGCGGCTCACGGGCATCCGGAAGGACGACGACCAAGACGCTTTGGGCTCTGAGGATAACCTCGGGGAACATTTGTTTTTCTTTTTTCTTGGCGAACGAGAGAGTGGTGGCGAACAGGAGGGTACAGGCCAGGAGAAAAAGTGTGGGACGGTTCATGGCGGCCTCCTTCGAGGGCAGATCGCTACGAATCAATAGCCAAATTGGAGTCTACTCCGAAGCCGGCTCCGTGGCGAACCGCGTTCAACCAGGCTGCGGAAGTCTGCGGATGGTATCGCCGACGCGGATGATGCCAGGGCGAATTACGTTTGCGTAAAGACCTGCTTGTCGCTGATGAGATTGTGCAACTGTTTTCAAGACACGGGGATCCTGTTGGAGAGTTTCGAGATTGAGATTAATCATCATGCAGCGAGTGTCCCGTTGCGTAACTCCCGTGAGGACATGATCGCCAATCTGAAAAAGGCAATCCGTCCACATTTCTTCGTCGAAGGCTTTGCCGCTGGCAGGTTCAATGTAAATGTTGGCGCGAAACTGCCGATGGTGCAAGTCTGCACCAGATTCGGTGGAAAGAGCGCTTACGCTGCGGAGATTGAATAGAGAAATGTGCTGGCAGTCGAAAATGCCTCTGGAGCTCTTGAGCAAGAAGACAGAATGGCGGTATTGATTGGCCAAATCGCTGCAGAGTTCTGGAGACTCAGGAGCGTGGGATAGCCCGTCAGGAGTACGGATCTGGATGGGCGGAATCGGCTGAGAAGGCGTGGGAAGTGTGGGGAAAACGGGTCTGTAGTGAAGCAAACGTGAAACTTCGCGGGCCGTGAGCCAAGGAAAACTGTTTGTGGCGGCCTGATCACCACGAATGAAGGTAAAAATGCGGTCACCCAAGATGCCATCTAGCCCGACGTGCGCTTCTTGAAGAGCGACTCCCGCCATGGATTTGACGGGATAGATGTAGAGATGAGTGATGGTAGCGATCACTTCGGACATGGAAGATCCTTTGCGTGGGGTAGGAATCAGGGTACCAGAGAGTTGGGCTTGAGAAAAATCGCGGGGAGCAAAACTGAGGTGCGAAGTGATGCGATCGAATGCGCGTTTCAGTTGGCAACTGCAAAACAAGAGCCAACAGGGCAGCTCTGAACAACGGCCACGACGCTAATTCGGGCGGCGAGGAGCCGGCCCTACACGAACGAATAGCACACAGTCATTCCTGGGTTTGCCAGCTATTCCTGTTCGAGTTTGATCTGGCCGATCCCGCCTTCCACGGTTAGGTGAATGGTGTTGGGAGATTTCCCGTAGGCAGCGTTGATATATCTGCCGTTTTCTTCGGTGAGGCCGTGGGTGTCAATGGAGCCGAGGCCACCGTGAACCGTGGCGACGACGCCGATATTGCGGGGGAGGCGGACCACGGCTTGGCCTACACCGCCCTGAATGGTGGCTTGGAGATCCTTGGCGCGTTCGCCGGTGAGATCAACGTTGGCCTGGCCGGCACCGATATTGAGCTCCAGGCGAGTGATGTCGACTCTGTCTAGATGGAATTCGCCGCGGCCGGCGCCAACATCCACTTTGAGTTCGAGTGGAGTGGTTGGATCGACTCGGAGATTCCAAGTGTTATCGGATTTCCCGACGCCTACGAAATCGTTGTGGCCTTCCTGGCTGATTTTCAAGAAGCCGACCGAGTCGCTGACGGAATAATCGACCTGGGGCATGGGCCAGGAGCCGTCCTGAAAAAATTCGGCGGACAGCAGGTGATCGCCGCCGCCCTGGAAAACAAGTTCTCCCGCGGGCATTTCGATGTTAATGCGAACGGCTTTTGCCGCGCCACGATCCACAGTTTTGGATTCATGAGAAGAGCCTGAGGCGTGGCGAGAGGGACGCGAATCATCGGAATGATTGCGATAGATCAAGATGGCCATCAGGCCGAGAAAAACGATTGTGCCGAGCGCGGAACCGATGGGAAACGGGCGGGCTTCATCAGCAGCGGATTGCCGGCGGGTGCGATCCCAAATCATTCCGCCGCCAATGCAGATGAACAGCAACGGCCAGAACTTGTGGAGGACGGGCCAAGGATAGAAATGAGGAAGCTGATGCCAAAGCAAGAACAAGACGCCGATGCCGATCAGAAGAAGAGGAAATACAACTGAAGAACTTCCAACGCGATTACGAGGTTCGGGCATGGCAGACCCCTCCACACTATTGATACGCAAGAAAATGGAAAAAGTTCCACTGGAGCATGGTGTGGAGTTATGTTAGGCCGAGAGCGAAGAAGCGTCAATTCAACAGACTAGCTTGGGGCGCAAAGAAGGTGCGCGTGTGAAGCGCCGAAGGGGAATATTGCATGATGCAATTTGAGCGGGTGGTCTGGGTAGTGCTGGACAGCGTCGGTATCGGAGCGCTGCCAGATGCAGCGGATTACGGGGATACGGGCCGCGCTACGCTGGGGCACATCGCCGAGTCTCGCGCGCTGCGAATTCCCACGCTGGTGGAATTGGGGATCGCGAATATTGCCCCACTGGCGCATCTGGCACGTGCGGAGGCACCGCGCGCTTCGTATGGAAAAGGCGCCACCCAGTCACCGGGAAAAGACACGACGACGGGACATTGGGAAATGGCGGGAATTTTGCTGCCACAGGCGTTCCCGGTATATCCAAAAGGATTTCCGCCGGAGGTGATCGAAGAATTCGAAAGACGGATTGGGCGAATGATTATTGGGAACAAGCCGGCTTCGGGGACGGAAATATTGATAGAACTGGGCGAGAAGCATGTTCGTAGCGGAAAGCCGATCGTGTATACATCGGGGGACAGCGTCTTTCAGATTGCGGCGCACGAGGATGTGATTCCTGTCGGTGAGTTGTACAGGATGTGCGAGATTGCACGGACGCTGCTGGATGGGAAGCACAAAGTAGGGCGCGTGATCGCCCGGCCGTTTACGGGAGCCGTAGGAAATTTTACACGGACATCCCGCCGACACGATTACGCTGTTGAGCCGCCGTACCCGATGCTGCTGGATGTACTGAAAGAACTGCGCGTTCCGATTTTTGGGATTGGGAAAATTCATGACATTTACAATGGGCGGGGCGTGGAACACTACGTCACCACAAAATCGAATGCGGATGGGATGGAGAAATTGGCGGCTGCTACCAGAGAACGTAAAAGCGGATTGATCTTCTGCAACCTGGTGGATTTCGACATGCTTTATGGGCATCGGAAAGATGTGAAGGGTTTTGCGAAGTGCCTGGAAGAGTTCGACGAGGGACTGCGGGAGTATTTGAAGTTGTTAGGAAACGAGGATTTGCTGCTCATCACGGCGGATCATGGGTGCGATCCTGATCCGCGCTGGGCGACGACAGATCATTCCCGGGAGTATGTGCCGATATTGGCGCACACGCCACGGACCAGAGTCGGGAAGAATTTGGAAGTGAGAAAGACGCTGGCGGATATGGGGCAGACGGTGGCGGCGAATTTTGGAGGGAAGATCCTGCGGGGTGAGAGTTTCTTGGGGTTGGTCTAGGGAAGATTGGTTTTACCTCCGCGAGGGGAGCGAGTCTGGAGGTTGAGATGCTTCGATTGCGCGATCCGCACGCGCGAGGGGACAGCCAGGAGGGGCTGGGTCACCCAATCAATTTCGCAAGCTCATTTGCCGGTGGCGCTGGTAGATTTGGCTGTAGGGGCGTAGTAGCCGTTGCGGGTGCGGGCGACGAGTTTACCTTTGCCACGCGGGGGAATGACGTCAACACGAACAGTGCGGAAGCTACCGTCACGTGCGGCATTTGAAGGATAGTAGCCGAGGGTGTATTGGTGGCGAATGTCGTGGGCGACCTGCTCGCAGATGGCATGGACGTCGGCAACGTTTTCTGGGAAAAAAGCGACGCCGCCGGAGGCCGCGGCAATTTCCGAGAGCGCCTTCTTGGCGTTCTTGGCGCTACGCTTACTTTCCTGGCTTAGCAAACCGATGGTGTAGATGACGGTATCGGTCTTCTGAATTTCCCGGATGGTTTTTTCCAGAGAGCTCCGGCTGGTGTTGTCTTCGCCGTCGGTTACAACCAACAGGACCTTCTTTTCTTTGTGACCCTTCTTAAGATGATCCAGCGAGCCAATGAGTGCGTCGTAGAGAGCAGTGCTGCCGCGCGCGTCGATGCGTTCGAGGGCTTCTTTGAGTTCGGGGATGCTGCTGCTGAAATCCTTGTCGAGGTCGAGGTAGAAATCGTCGTTGAAATTAACGACGAAGGCTTCGTCCTGAGGATTGCTGTTCTGAACGAGTGTAATGGCGGCTTCGTTGACGCGCGGGCGCTTATCGCGCATGGAGCCACTATTGTCGATGACCAGGCCCATAGAAACGGGAATATCTTCACGCTTGAAGACGGAAAGCTTTTGTTCGGCTTTGTCTTCGTACACGCGGAAATTGTCTTGGGAAAGGCCCTCGACGAATTTTCCACGATCGTCGACCACCGTGGTGTGCAAGACGACGAGGTTCACGTCGACCTGAATCTTGCTGCCGGACTGCGGCTTGGCCGCATCCGGGCTTGTGGGGGGCGGGGGAGGAGGCGTGTTCACGGGAATCTGGGCGTAGGAAGAGAACGCAAAGAACAAAAGTATGACCAGCAGGCAGAAAGCAGAGAGGCTCGAGAAACGGCGGGACACGTGGCTATCAGTGAGCGGGCGCGTAGTAACCGGTCTTGGAGTACGCGGTGAGCGGAGGGAGCCCTTTGGGTGCGCGGAGCTTGACCTTGATCTTGCGCCAGCGCGCGTCGTGAGCGTGATTGCTTGGTTTGTATCCGAGGACATATTGGTTGCGCAGCTCCATGCCGATCTTGGACGCAACGTCCGGCAGATCATTTAGATGCTCGACAGCGAAGACGCGTCCCCCGGTCAACTCGGTAATATCGGCGAGCAGGGTGGGGCCGTTGAGTTCTTCGGTGGTGCGATTGCGATAGCCAAGCGGATCATAGAGGCCAATGGCATAGAGCTGGGTGTCTGCTTCCTTAACGAGCCGCTTGATATCGTTCTCATTGTACCGACTATGATTATCGCCTCCATCGGAAAGGATGAGCAAGGCACGTTTAGCGTTATGTGCACCCCTCATCTGACTGAGACCTAAGTAGATAGCGTCCAAAAGGGCAGTCCTGCCCTTAGGGGCAGTAAGCATCATGCGGCTTTGTAGATCCTCAACGCTATTGGTGAACGCGCTGGTGAGTTCGGCGCGCTCATTAAAGCTCACGAGGAAAAACTCATCCTGGGGATTGGCAGTCTTGAAAAACTGCAAGGCGGCTTCACGGGCTTTATCTATCTTGTTGGACATGCTGCCACTGAAGTCAAAGATCACGCCGATGGATATGGGAACGTCCTCGGAGGAGAAGGTGACGATTTCCTGCTCATTGTTGTCTTCGAAAACGCGAAAATTGTCCTGGTCAAGGCCGGTCACCAGGCGATTGAAGGGATCGGTAACCGTAACATTCACGAGGGCTAGATCGACGTCGCTGCGGATCACCTTGCCAGGCACAATCTTAACGGCGGGCGTGTCGCGCTTGGCGTCAACAAACTGAGGAGGAGGCGTGGCAGGATTGCTCGTGAGAGGGTCGTTCTGTGCTTCTTGCGCAAAAACAGGAAGGGCAAGGCACAACAACATGAAACAAGCGAGTAGGCGGGACAACGCAAGCAGAGACAACCCGGAACCTGACACGATCTCTGACCTAGGGCCTATCACGGCTCCCCCATTCTTCCGGATACCCGGAAGGGCCGCGCGGAGATTTCATAATAGCACTGGTTAAAGAGAAGGCAAGCCCCCCTCCGTGAATTTACACCGAATTTACATGAAAAACCGCAGCGCGCCGCCGAGTGGAATGGCTTGTGCTAGTATCCGTGGAAGAACAGCGATTTGTCTGGCGGTGCAGGAGCAGTTGTGAGCGACCCACAGGTAGTGATCGTAATTCCTTCTCGATATGGATCGACGCGGCTTCCGGGAAAACCATTAGTTTCTATCGCCGGTAAGCCGATGGTGCAGCACGTCTATGAGCGGGCGAAGCGCGCACAGACCGCGCACAGGGTGTTTGTCGCAACGGATGACCAGCGAATCATGGACGCGGTGAAAGGATTTGGGGGTGAGGCGCGGATGACGCGGACCGATCACCGGACAGGTACAGAACGAATTGCCGAAGTTGCCGCTCGCGAAAAAGGCGATGTGTTTGTGAATGTGCAGGGAGACGAGCCACTGATCGATCCGGTTGCAATTGACACGGCGGTGGCGGCGTTGCTGGAAGAACCTGCGGCGCAAATTGCCACCGTGGCTACACCGATTCGCCATGCGGGAGACATCATGGACCCGAACGTGGTGAAGACGGTGCTGGATTTCGATTCGAACGGGCTCTATTTTTCGCGGGCGCCAATCCCGTGGGTAAGGGACACGCAACAGAAGATTCATGTGAAGTACTGGAAACATCTCGGGCTGTATGTATTTCAACGGGAGGCGCTGCTGGAGTATCCAACGCTGCCGCAGGGAGAGCTAGAAAAGATCGAGCAACTGGAGCAACTGCGGTGGTTGGAGAATGGTTGGAAGATCCGTGTGGCAGAGGTGGAGCACGACGCAGTGAGCGTGGACGTGCCGGAGGATGTAGCGCGGGTGGAGAAGTTGTTAGGGATGGAAACGAAAGCCTAAGTAGAGAGATTGTCCCGCCAGATTTTGACAGCCCACCCTTTGCAAAATCCGCAAAGCGATGGGGCACCCTCAATTGAATTGCAGCTCGCGCTACTGCGATTGTTGTGTGGCGATGCCGGGGG
Source organism: Candidatus Acidiferrales bacterium (assembly GCA_963782755.1). Taxonomy (GTDB): domain Bacteria; phylum Acidobacteriota; class Terriglobia; order Acidiferrales; family UBA7541; genus Acidiferrum. The sequence continues at coordinate 69,436 of CAWAKR010000010.1, read as the reverse complement.
TGACTCTGGTGGAGTCAGTGACGAGCGTGTAGGTAGTATTGGGACTCACAACGTAAGCCACAATGTTATAGGTGACGGACGGAGAATTATGGTTCAGCACTTGAAAGGTATTGTTGTTGGTGCCGTCATCTTTAATCGTGAATGAACCGGTGATAGCGGTGTTGGGAAAAAATTGTTGGCTGCTGAGACCGAGCTCCGTGTAGTCCATCACGCCCGAAACGTTGTTGCTGGATGTGCTGGTTAGGGCGTACTGCCCGACGAAATCTTCTTCAAAGGGGATCGCGTTTTGCGAGCCCAGTTGCACGCCGCTCCAACTGAAGGCGTAGTTGCCAGCAATGTTTGCGTTGCTGAAGGGCGAACCGGTCTGCGCCTGCATAGGGCCGTCGGCGATGATTCCGTTACTGGTATCTTGCAGAACCGCCTGGGACGGAGAGATCAGGTAGAAGACGTAGGAGTAAGTGCCACCACCGGAATCGGTAAACGTGAAAGTTCCGCGGCCCGAGCCGGCATTCGCAGTGTCTATGGAATAGGTCGCGGCGGAAATATTAGAACCCTGGGAGATATGACGGTGTGAGCCGTCATTGTTTTCATCGAAAGAGATGGCGCCGAGACCACCATTTCCATCCGCGGTGAATCGTGCAACCCTGGCATCGGCGCCCTGCGAGCCGAGGACAGAAGATCCACCAACAAGATAGACGAAGCTTCCGGTAAAGCCGGAATTCTGCGTAGGGATGGAGCTTGATTGGAGAATGGCGTCGCCGAGTGTGGCGGCAGGACTGTCTTCTTCAATCAACTTCAAGCGATTATGACTGACGATATAAAAGGCGAAGTCGCGGCCGGCAAAAGAGAGAGTGCCGCGTCCGAAAGTGCCGTTGCTGCCAGATGTGTCCAGCTGATAGGTGCTGGGTTGAACAGCGATTGCGCCGGACGGGGCGCTGGAGTTGCCGTCGTTCTCGTCGATGGTTCCACCAGTGACATTGCCATTACCGTCCAAGGCGATTTGCCCGACGGTGGAGAAGGGGAGAACGTTTTGTACGAACGAGAAACCCGAGAGATCGAAGACGTATTTTCCGTTAAGAGCGGTGGCGGTAAAGTCCGAGGTAGTCTGCAAGGCAAAAGTGCCGCTACTGCTAGCGTTCAAATCCGTCTGCACCATAACCCCCTGGCTAGTAGATTGAAGAACGATATTTAATTGCAAACCTCCGCCACTGACGGCATTGAGGACCAGAAGACCGCGGCCGTTGGCCTGGATCGTGTACGTGCCACTGGTGAAGGAAACAAGCGAGCCGCCGGAAGTGGAATCGATGACGTCTTCAAGGCCAGCAGTGATAGCGCCATTGCCATCCGCAATGAAACTGCCGGCGCGAGCGAGGTAGCCACCGCTGAGATCAACGCCACTCATGGAAAACGCATATTGCCCTTTAAGGCTGGCGTTTGAAAAACCGCCCGTGGGAGGCGGAGGAGTGGCACCACCACCGCCACCGCAGGCGACTAGAAATAGCGAAGAGAGGACGACGGAAAGCAGCGAGAGGCGGTTCACAGCACACTTCCCTGTTTTGCAGGTACAACGGAGCCGCGCGGCGCGCTGGAGAAAATCGGTAATCCTCTGGCGTTACGCAGAAGCAGCGCTTGCGAACCTTTTTGAATGATGCGAGCTGACAAATTGCATGCCGCCGGAAAAGGCAATGTTTTCGCCAACGATGCGCAGAGTGTCCCCTTGCTGAATGGTGAATTGATTGGCAGCCAGTAAGCGAGCGTCGCCGAGATGAATGTCGAAGACGCCGGACCGAGTTTGTAGAGTAACTCTGGGGCCGGCCGGAGAAGTTTTGGAGGCAGCCGAGTAGGAGAGAACCGTGCCGACCAGGGTTACTTCCCTATTTAGGTCGTAGGCGAAAAGCGAAGCCGAGTTTTGTGGCGATTGTGCAGGCTTGTCTTGCGCGGGAAGAACTGCGGCAGAGAATAAAAATGCGAATGAGAGAAACGGGAGAAGCCACGTTGTTTTCATAGAGTAAGTTTGCCTCACAGGGACAGAAACCCGCAAAATAATTTCGAGTTTCTGAGGATTGGACGTAGGTGGGTGGAGAAACGTTGCGGACTCCCCCGAGCGCAACGTGCTGAGACCACGCCACATTGAAGTAAACACGCAGGTGAAGAAAAGGTTTCGGGACTGAAGTAGAAAAATCTTCGATAGATTGCTCACAAGAGTTGGCATTGACAGAGTGGAGGGTTCCGAACATAATTCTATGTACGTCAATCCTGCGGAGGTCTAAGAAGCTCAATTCCGCTAGAGCGGATGCGAGAAACCCGGATGGCGCCAAAATATATCTTTGTAACTGGCGGTGTTGTTTCCTCACTAGGTAAGGGCGTTGCTGCCTCCTCTATCGGCTGTCTCCTCGAAAGTCGCGGTTTTAAAATCACCATCCAAAAATGCGATCCGTACCTGAACGTGGATCCCGGCACGATGAGCCCGTATCAGCACGGCGAGGTGTTTGTAACCGAGGATGGGGCAGAGACAGACCTCGACCTGGGTCACTACGAGCGCTTCACGCACGCGAAGCTGACCCGCGACAATAACTGGACGACGGGAAGAATCTACGAAACGATCCTTTCCAAAGAACGGCGCGGAGATTATCTCGGTAAAACGGTCCAGGTGATTCCCCACGTCACCGACGAAATAAAACGCTGTATCAAACGCGTCGCCGAGGGTGTCGACATTGTCATCGTGGAAATCGGCGGGACGGTCGGCGATATCGAGTCTTTGCCATTTCTGGAAGCGATCCGGCAGATGCGCTTGGAACTGGGCGTGGAGAACACGTTGTTTGTGCATGTGACGCTGGTGCCGTACATAGCGGCGGCGGGCGAACTGAAAACCAAGCCGACGCAACACAGCGTGAAGGAAATGCTGGGCATTGGAATTCAGCCTGACGTGCTGCTGTGCCGCAGCGACCGGCACATTTCGACGGATCTGAAGCGGAAGATTGCGCTGTTCTGCAACATGCCGGAATCTTGCGTGATTTCCATGGAAGATGTGAAGACGATCTATGAAGTTCCGGTGGAATTGGCGAAGGAAGGTCTGGACGCGCAAATATTGAAACGCCTGCACCTGGAAGAGCGTCCGGCGAATATGCAGCCCTGGATGGAAATGTTGCAGCGACTGCACCATCCGAAGGGTGAAGTGCGCATCGGGATTGTCGGGAAGTATGTACAACTGGAAGATGCGTACAAGAGTTTGCGCGAAGCGCTGCTGCATGGCGGACTGGCGCACAACCACAAGACCGTTGTGGAATGGATTGAATCGGAAGAGATCGATTCGCTGGAGACTGCGGAAAAGCGATTGAAAGGCTACGACGGCATTCTGGTGCCGGGTGGATTTGGGAAACGCGGCATTGAGGGAATGGTGCATACCATCCAATATGCCCGCGAGAACAAGATTCCCTTCTTTGGAATCTGCCTGGGGATGCAGTGCGCGACGATTGAATATGCGCGAGATGCAGCAGGATTGAAGCAGGCAGACAGTACCGAGTTTGATCCGCAGACACCACACCGCGTGATTTATAAATTGCGCGAATTGTTGGGCGTTGATGAAATGGGCGGAACGATGCGGTTGGGCGCGTGGCTTTGCAAGTTGGAACCAGGATCGTTTGCGCAGAAAGCATACGGAAAGACAGAAATCAGCGAGCGGCATCGTCATCGTTATGAGTTTAATCGCGAGTACGAAAAGACGTTGACGGCGGCGGGATTGAAGATTACCGGGCGGACACCGGACGAAAATTATGTAGAGATCGTCGAGGCGCCGGAGCATCCGTGGTTCCTGGGCTGCCAGTTTCATCCCGAATTCAAGTCAAAGCCACTGGAGCCGCATCCACTGTTTGCGGCATTTATTGGCGCGGCGCTGGAGCACAGGATTCAGAAACAGCGGCCAGCGGCGACAGTCTCATCGGGCGAGACAAAACCACCTGCGCCAGCCTTGCGAGCCACGCCCCACGCGACGGCATAGTCATCCGCAGGACATTTAGCGCTGAGATCGGAAGCTTGCCCGATCATCGTGCCTATTGCCCAGAACCAAGCTGCAGTTGTGATATCTTCGATTAAGAAATGAACCCACTCGAAATCCCACTTGGCTCCTTGCGCCTCGGCGCGGCTAACCCACTCTTCCTGATTGCGGGGCCGTGCGTGATTGAATCGGAAGCGCACGCGCGGATGATGGCGGAGCGCGTCGCAAAGATTGCCGCGGATGTGGGCGTGCCGTACATCTTCAAGGCTTCGTATGACAAGGCCAATCGCTCTTCGGTAAAGGCATTTCGTGGACCAGGGCTGAGCGAAGGATTGCGCATCCTGGCAAAGATCAAGAGTGATTTGAGTCTGCCGATTTTGACAGACATCCATGATGCGGCGCAGGCGGCACCGGCGGCGGAAGTAGCGGACATCTTGCAGATCCCGGCTTTTTTGGCGCGGCAAACAGATTTGTTGATGGCTGCAGCGAAGACCGGACGGATTGTAAACGTGAAGAAGGCACAATTCTTGTCGCCATGGGACATGGGGAATGTGGCGGAGAAACTTGCGGCGTCGGGAAACGATAAGATTATTTTGACGGAACGCGGGGCAAGCTTTGGATACAACAACCTGGTTGTGGATATGCGCTCGTTTCCAGTGCTGAAGAAGTTCGGTTACCCCGTGGTGTACGACGTCACGCATTCGGTGCAGTTGCCGGGCGGGCAAGGTCATGCAAGCGGGGGCCAGCCGGAATTTATTGAGCCGCTGGCACGCGCGGGAGTGGCAGCGGGAGTGGATGGAATTTTTCTGGAGACGCACGACAATCCCGCGGCGGCGCTCTCGGACGGTGCGAATGCCCTGCCACTCGCACAACTGCCACGGTTGTTGTCCCGGCTAAAGCAACTTTCGGCGTTGGTGCGCGGGTGGGGAAATTCATGAGTCTGGATACGGCACGTCGCGTGTTACGAATCGAGGCGCAGGCGCTTCAGGATATGCAGACGCGGCTGGATGAGTCGTTCGAACGGGCAGTGGAACTACTATTATCTTGTAAGGGCCGCGTGGTGGTAACCGGCATGGGAAAATCGGGGCTGGTTGGTCGGAAAATTTCGGCTACGCTATCCAGTACCGGAACGCCTTCTTTTTTTCTGCACCCGGCGGATGCGCTGCACGGCGACCTGGGAATGTTGGCAAAAGGCGATTTGTTGCTGGCGATTACGTACGGCGGCGAGACGCAGGAAATATTAAATCTGCTGGAATCGTTAAAACGGCTAGAAATTCCGATCGTGGCGCTGACGGGAAATGCCAAGTCGACGCTGGCGGAAACCAGCGACGTGGTGCTGGATGTTAGTGTTAAGGAAGAGGCGTGCACGTTGAATCTGGCGCCAACGGCCAGCACGACGGTGGCGATGGCACTGGGCGATGCGCTGGCAGTTTCGCTGCTGGAGCGGCGAGGATTCAAGCCGGATGACTTTGCGGAATTGCATCCTGCAGGCCGGTTGGGGAAAAAACTCTTGCGCGTGGAGCACTTGATGCACGGAGGCGATGCCCTGCCCCGGGTTGCGCCTGAGACGTTGATGCCCGCGGTGTTTCATGAAATGTCCGCGAAGAAGCTAGGAATGACGACGGTGACGACGGTCGATGGAAAATTGGCTGGCATCCTGACGGACGGTGATTTGCGGCGCTTGATGGAGCAACAGGGAGGAGCGGCGCTTTCGATGAAGGTGGCCGATTGTATGGTGCGCTCTCCGCAGACCGTTAGCCCGAAGGTACTGGCGAGCGAAGCACTGAATCTGATGGAGAAGCGAAAGATTACGTCGGTGGTGGTGGTCGATGATGCGCAAAAGGTAGTTGGAGTGGTGCACCTGCACGACCTTTGGACGTTGGAATTAATCTAAAGCTCGGTTTGTTCACATTCGTATCTGCACACTTCCCCGCCCGTAATTCCTGCTAGACTTTTGATTCACGAATCGTGAGGAGGCTCCGTTGGCGGTGACGATGAAGATTTCTCCGGCACTGAAGAAGCGCGCGGCGCAGATCAAGCTCATCCTTATGGATGTGGACGGCACAATGACGGATGGCAGTGTGACGCTGTTGTCTCAACCGGACGGGTCGGCGCTGGAAATCAAGGCATTTGATGCGCACGACGGACAGGGGTTAACGCTGGCGCAGACGGCGGGGCTGAAAACGGGCTGCATCACGGGAAGAGAGAGCTCGGCGCTGGCGCGGCGCGCGCGCGAAATGCGGATGGACTACGTTTACATGAAGATTCCGGTCAAGATGCCAGCGTGGGAAGAGATTCTGCGGAAAGCGGAATTGCCGGACTCAGCGGTGGCCTTTATCGGCGATGATCTGCCGGATATTCCGTTGCTGCGGCGAGCGGGACTGGCAGTGGCGGTTGGCGACGCGATGCCAGAAGTAAAGAAGATTTCACATTACACGACAAAGGCCCTGGCAGGGCACGGAGCGGTGCGCGAAGCGATTGAGCTGATCCTGAAATCAAAGGGACTCTGGGAAGAGATGATCGACAAGGCGCGGGCGTGAGGGGGCGCGAATCGTTATGCGACTCGTAAAATATTTCGTTGCGTCGAGCCTGGACAGTTATATTTCACGTAAAGACGGCGGCGTGGACTGGTTGTTCATGGACCAGGATTACGGAATGAAAGATTTCTTTGCGTCCGTCGATGTGGCGGTGATGGGTCGAAAGACGTATGAGAAGGCTCTGGAACTGTCGCCACAGGGCGTGAATTTTCCTGGAATGAAAGCGTACGTTTTTTCACATCTGTTATCGAAGGGACAGAAGGATCAGGTGGAAGTGGTATCGGACGACCCGGAGTCGTGGCTGAAATCAATTCGGGCGAAACCAGGGAAAGATATCTGGCTGGTGGGTGGCGGAGAAATGGTGCGGGAGTTTCTGCAGAAGCGATTGGTGAATGAGATCGGGATATCGATTCACCCTCGGCTGCTCGGCGATGGCGTTCCACTGTATGCGCAGCCATATCCAGAGACGAAGCTGGAGTTGGTGAGGTCGAAGACGTATCCGAATGGGCTGCTACAAGTGTTCTACCGGGTGAAGTAGCTTGACTTCCCTGCTGGGCGGTTAGAGACTCTGGCGGACACCGCGCCTCGGCTTTTGGGCCGAACCCTGCGGTGCGCTCGTCGCGGGAGAAATCATGAAAACGAATTATGTTGCTGTAGTGGTTGCGGCCATCGCGTATTGGCTGCTGGGAGCAGTGTGGTACGGAGTGGTGTTCAGCAAGCCGTGGATGGCGCTGGAGAACATGACCGAAGCGCAGGCCAAGGCCATGAATCCGGTTCTGCCGTACGTAATCTCTTTCCTGTTGAACATTCTGATCGCCTATTCGCTGGCGCAACTCTGTCTCTGGCGAAACGCCAATACCGTGGGCCGGGGAGCGTCAATTGGCGTGCTGATGTGGATTGGCTTCGTTGGACCGATCACGTTCACAACGTATATGTACGAAATGCGGCCGAAGGAATTGTTTGCCATCAACCAGTTTTATCCGTTGGCGGGACTGGTGCTGATGGGAGCGATCATTGGGGCCTGGCAGAAAAAAACAGCCTAAGGATACGGCTTACGTTTCTGGCGGTTCTCGGGCGATAATGGAGAGGAACGCAGCCGAGAGCGAGGATCCCTTTTGATGCACCCATGGCACGACGTTTCACCAGGTAACGAATTGCCACGCGATTTTCAGGCGCTGATCGAAATTCCGTTGGGATCGAATGTCAAGTACGAACTCGATAAGCCGACGGGATTGTTAAAGGTCGATCGTATTATTCACTCCGCAGTTTTTTATCCGGCCAATTATGGATTTATTCCGCAGACATATGCGGAGGACAACGATCCTCTGGACGTGCTGGTGCTGTGTCAGGAGCCGGTGCAACCGTTGGCGCTGATCAAGGCGCGGGCGATTGGCGTGATGACCATGATCGATTCGGGCGCGGTGGACGATAAGATCATTGCAGTGGCGACAAACGACCCGGAGTTCAGTAATTATATTGAGGCGCGAGACCTTCCCTCTCACAGATTGCTGGTGCTGAGACGCTTTTTTCAGGATTATAAGCAACTGGAAGGCAAGCAGGTTCAGGTGGAAGATATTCGTCCGGCATACGCGGCAATGGCGGCGATTGAGAAAGCGCTGGCAAGGTATCAGGAATTGAAGGAAAAATTGCGGGCTGGGGAAGCCCACTGACGTTGGCTAAAGAGGACAGAGCGTGAACCCGATGGTGAAATGGGGATTGATTGCGTTCGTGGCACTGGCGGTGCTCGTGTTTATTGGGCTGAGCGTCATGGCGGGCAGTCCGTGGGATGCTTACGGCATGGTGCGCTATGCGCTGCCGCATATGCACCGTGGGAATTTGAAGGTAGGCGATGACGCGCCGGACGCGAAGTTGCTGGCGCTGGATGGCAGCACGCAATTCCATATCCGGGAAAAGACTGCCGGGAAACCGCTGGTGCTCGTATTCGGCAGTTTCACTTGACCACCATTCCGTCGCCAGGTTGGCGACATCGAGCAACTTTACAGCGACTATAAAGATCATGCGGATTTTCTGACCATCTACGTTCGTGAGGCGCACCCGACGGATGAGTGGCAGATGAAATCGAACTTGAAGGAAAAGGACGACGTTTGCTACGCGCAGCCCAAAACGGTGGAGCAACGCGTGGCCATTGCCAACGATTTCACACAGCGATTTCAAATACTCTGTGCCGTTTGGCGTCGATCTGATGAATAATGCGGCAAATGATGCGTATGCGGCGTGGCCCGAACGCCTGTATGTTGTCGACGAAGACGGACGCATCTCCTACAAAGGCGGGAATGGCCCCTTCAACTACGATCCAAAGGAAGTACGCGAATGGCTGGCGAAACGATATGGCGAAGTGCAGCACCCGGAAGCGACGCCTGCAACTCCGGCTTCCCCCGCGGCTCCCGCAGAAGAAAAAAGGAGTTAGACTTTCCGGCAGTCTAGTGAAACCACCGAAACGAACGTTCCACACGAAGTCCAAACAAAGTAGGAAACTTGTGGGGTTGGCGAGAGCATTGTCGAAGCTCGGATTCTGCTCGCGCTCACAGGCCTTTGAATTGATTCGCGAGGGGAAAGTCCGGCTGAACGGGACGATTCCGAAAAACCCGTCGAGCTCGGTCCGGATGGGTGTGGACCGTATTGAGGTGGAGGGGCAACGCGTTCGGGCGGCAGAGAAGATCTATCTCATGATGAACAAACCGCGAGGGACTGTGACCACGGCCGCGGACGAAAAAGGACGCGACACGGTTTATACACTGCTTCCGCAAGGGCTGGAGTGGATTGCGCCGGTTGGACGGTTGGATAAGGCTAGTGAAGGTTTACTGCTGTTGACCAACGATTCGGAGTGGGCGGGGCGAATCACCGATCCGCAAACTCATCTCGATAAGACCTACCACGTGCAGGTGGGAGCGGTGGCTGATGAAGGGATGCTTGAGAAACTGCGACGCGGTGTGGAAACAGAAAAAGGTGAATTTCTGCGGGCGAAGCGAGTTGGAATTGTGCGCTCGGGCGAGAAGAATAGCTGGATCGAGCTGGTGCTGGACGAAGGAAAGAATCGGCAGATCCGGCGGATGTTTGATGGGCTTGGCGTGGAAGTGCTGCGATTGATTCGCGTCTCGATTGGGCCGTTGCGGCTTGGGGAGCTTGCGAAGGGACAGAATCGGCGATTGACTGCAAACGAAGTTGCGCTGCTAGGCCGGGCGTGCGGGCCTAGATAGGCTCAAGGCTTTGCGTCAGTATTCCTGAGAAACTTAGGGCCCCCGATGGGGAATGCCCTACCTGTGTCGTGATTTGTCGTGTAGCTGCAGCGGGCATGTTCACCTAAGGGCGTGGTGAATTCAAAACCTGGCGAAGGCCGTGCGCGCAGAGAATGGCCGATCTAAAGATTGGCCACTACAAAACCCGCTTTATTTCGATGGTTCCAGTTCACTGCTGCCATACAGCGGCGAGTCTTTTGGGATGGCCTCGTTCCAGATGTAAAAATTGAACCAGTCCAGGTTGGCTTGTTGAAGGGCTAACAGCGATTTGGGCTTATTGATGCCGTGGCCGAAGCCGGTGTATAGAATCAGCCGCGCGGGGACATGCTGGTCCTGCAAGCCGCGGTAGAGTTCAAAACTGTTGGGAACGGGCACGCGTTTGTCGTTACTTCCCTGCTGGATGAGCGTAGGAGTCTTTGCCTGTTTGATGGTAGTGATGGGAGAAGTCTTAGCGTAAACCTCGGGGTCGTCCCACGGGGTGGAATGCAGGTACTGTGGCGTGAACGGAGTAATGTCGGTGTTGGCGTAGTAGGTGGTCCAGTCGCTGATCCCGGCACCTACGGATATGGCTTTGAAACGGTCAGTGTGCGTGGTAAGAAACGCGGAGATGTAGCCACCTTCGGACCAGCCCATCGAACCCATGCGGGAAGAGTCGACGATTCCCTTGGAGATCAGGTAGTCGACGCCGCTCATCACATCCCACATGTCGCCAACACCTAAATTGCGAACGTTGAGCGCGCGGAACTCAGCGCCGTAGCCCGCGCTGCCGCGATAGTTAGGTTCGATTACGAGCGCGCCTTTGCTTAGAAACTTCTGAATGGGATAGGCATACTCGTCGGGAGACAGCGTGGGTTGTGAAGTGCCCGTCGGACCGCCGTGAATCATGACGAGGAGTGGATATTTATGCGCCGGATCGTAATCGGCGGGTTTGTGGAGAATACCTTCGATGACTGCACTATCTTTGCTCTTCCAGGAAACCACTTCGACCGTGCCGAGATTCCAGCCGCTTACCTGAGCGGTGATGTCGGTGAGCTTGCGCGCGGAGAAAGGCGCAGTCGCGGAAACGTACAGTTCGGTCATGTGCGTGGAGTCTTCGCTGATAAAGGCAAGTGATCTGAAATCTGTGGTGAACGAGATTTGTTCCACCAGCAGGTTTTCGGGCGAAGTGATGCGCTGGATATCGAGCGTGGAGGGATTCAGTTGATAGACGTGGGCGGCCGTTTTTTGTTCCGCGGCGAAATAGATGCCGTCGGGGCCCCAGTCAATGGCTTGGACGTCTTCGTCAAATTTCGGCGTGAGATCACGGACGTCTACAAGAGACGTGGCCATCTTCGCGAGCGCAGCGGCGATGTCGACCGAAGCAATATGCCCATTGGCGTAGTAATAGTAGGGCTGTGCCAGCGAAGTATAGAAGGCGAGCTGCTTGCCGTCGGGCGAAAACATCGGAGAGGAATCGGGACCCGGAAGAGCGATAATTTTGGAGACGGTGTTGCTGTGCGCCAGATCGAGAAGATAGATATCTTCATCGACGCCGAAAGACAGCAAAGGGTTGTGCGTGGCGCTGAAGGCTACCCGTGCACCGTCGGGAGACCAGGCAAAAGAATTCACATTCAAGGAAGCATCTGAAGTGAGCTGTTTGGCGGCTACCGGTAGAAAAACTTTCGTCGCGGCGAGCACATCCACTAGCCAGAGCTGATCCTGCCGATAGTCTTTTTCAATCACATCGTAATCACTATATTTTTCTTTGCGGTCTTTGCTTGACTTGGATTCGGGCGGATTCGCCGTGTAGAGAATGGATTTGCCATCCTTGGACCAATGGAAATCGTCGACATCGCTTTCGGATTTGGTGAGTTGCCAGGCTTCGCCGCCATCCGGTGAGATGATCCAAATCTGTTTGTCGGCGGGTTTGCCATCGCCGGAATCTTCTTTCTTACTGTCTTTTGCTTCCTCCTTTTTTTCGGGAGGTGGCGGCGGTTCAATGGCGCTGAAATCGCGTTCCGTGGTGAAGGCGAGCCAATGGCCGTCAGGAGACCACTCCGCCGCGCTGGCGGATTTCCTGCCGCGTGTCAGTTGAATCGATTTGCCGGTGGAAACGTTGACAAGCCAGAGTTGCGAGAGGAATTCGTTGCCCTTCCAGTTGGTTTCGCGGAGGCGATAGGCAACGTAGCGGCCATCGGGGGAGATTTTGGGGGAGTTGATGAGTTTCAGGCTGAGCGCTTCTTCGAGAGTGGCGGTGTGTTTGGTTTGCGCGAACTGCGAAGCGGGAAGCGTTAGCAGGAACAAAGAGGTGGTGGCAAGCTTGTTCAGAAAATTCATGAATACTCCCTCCTTTGCGAAGGATTGAGTGTACATGGTGATTTGCGGTTTTGGAATTAAGGAGTGGACTTCGCGCAAAGGATGAAAGTGCCCAGCTGAAGGCGGCCGCGACCGACTGGAGGAGTGGCCGATCTAAAGATGGGCCACGGTACAAAATCAGGAGCGGGAGATTTCGTCCAGGAGTTCGCCCGCGGAATCCACAAGGCGGATTTGCAGGGCGATTTCGCCTACGGCGTGGGTGGAGCAACTTAGGCAGGGATCGTAGGCGCGGACTACGGCGGAGACGCGGTTGAGCATACCTTCCTGAAGCTTGTTGCCGTCGATAAAGTGTTCGCTAACCTGCTGGACGCTACGGCCGATGGCGAGATTATTGTGGCCCGTGGCGACGATGAGATTAGCCCAGGCAATGGCACCGTCCTCGTGAACTTTGTAGTGGTGGATCAGAACACCTCGCGGGGCTTCAATCATGCCGACACCTTCGAGGGAATTCACTCCCCCAGTGGCGCGCACCTGTTTATCGAGAATCTGGGGATCGGCGAGCAAGCTTTCGATTTTTTCGAGGGCGTGGATAATTTCAAGCAGTCGGGCGTAGTGGTAAAGGAACGCACTATGGGCGGGCTGTCCAAAGCGTTGGCGAAATTCAGCGAGCTCCGCGTCGGCGACGGGAGTGCCGAACTGATCGGCCATGTTGACGCGGGCAAGTGGGCCGACTCGGTAAACTCCGTCGGGGAATCCCTTGGGCTTGTAATAAGGGGCTTTGAGATAAGAATCGCGCAAACTGGCTTCACCGATCCAGTCGGCGTATTGATCAGGTGCGATATGGTCGGCGACGATGTTGCCGGCGGCATCACGGAAACGAAGTGTGCCATCATAAAATTGCAGATCACCTTTCTCGTTGACGAGGCCGGCATACATGGTGGGCGCCGAGCCAAAGAACTGGATTTCCTCTTTGTAGCCGTCAAGCGCGGTTTTGAAGAAACGAAGCGTACGCTCGGCAATGCTTTTGGCGGAAGGCAGATCGGAAAGGATGCGATCGCGGGCTTGCAAGGAGAGCGGCGAAGCTACTCCGCCAGGGACGATCCAGGAGGGATGCACACGTTCGGTGGCCAGACTTTCGATCAATTGCAAACCAAATTTACGAAGTTCGATGCCGTCGCGAGCCAGTTCCGGGTGGCTGGCGATCACACCGAGCACATTGCGGGTGGCCATTTCGGAATCCATGCCAAGTAGAAAATCCGGCGCGGAAAGATAGAAGAAGCTTAACGCGTGAGATTGCACGATCTGCGCACAATGCACCAATTCGCGAAGTTTTCGAGCGGTAGGGGGAATGCGCAGGGCCATGATGGCATCGCAGGCTTTGGAAGATGCCAACGAGTGACTGATGGGGCAGATGCCGCAAATGCGAGAAGTGATCCCCGGCATTTCGTAATACGGCCGGCCCTCCGTAAATTTTTCGAAGCCGCGGACCTGAGTGACATGAAATTCGGAGCCGCTGACGCGACCATTGTCGTCAAGATGAATGGTGATCTTGGCGTGGCCCTCAATGCGAGTTACCGGATCGATGGTGATGCGTTTCATGGGCGCTCCTTACCCAAACTTCACCACGAGGTTGCCATTGCCTTCGCGTTTGCGACCCTCTACCAATTCGAGAATGACCTTGGCGATAGATTTGGATGGAGGCGGACAGCCGGGTAGACACATGTCTACAGCGACGAATTCGCGCAGTGGGCGCGCCTGCTTCAAAAGTAGTGGAACGCCGTCGCTGGGGATCAGCTTACTCTCGTCGGAGCCTTCTACGTAGACGCGCTGGAGCAATCGGGCGACAGGAATGGAATTGCGCATGGCTGGAACATTGCCGGTCACGGCGCAATCGCCGAGGGCAATCAGTAGTTTGGTGCGCTGCCGGATTTTCTGCAGCTTATTGAGATCGTCTTGGGAACTGACGGCACCCTCGACCAGCGTGACATCCACTTCTTCCGGGAATTGCTGCGCGTCGACGAGCGGGCCGTAGACGATGTCGATTTTCTGGGCAAGTGCGATTATGGCGGCATCCATGTCGAGCAGCGACATGTGGCAGCCGGAGCAGCCATCGAGCCAAGCCGTCGCTACTTTGACTTTCTTCATGCCTGCACCCCGCGACGGCGGACCAGAGAACTGACGTTGCCGCTGTTCTTGACCATCTCTTCCACCGCAAAACCCTTTTCCGCAAGTGCGCCCGTGGGGCAAGCTTGCACACATTTGCCGCAACTGGTGCATGTGCGCGAATCGCCCCATTTCTGATTGAGGTCGCAGACGATTTTGGCGTGGATACCGCGCGAACTGACATCCCAGACGTGTGCGCCTTCAAGTTCCGCGCAGACGCGCACGCAACGTGTGCAGAGAATGCAGCGATTGTGGTCGAGCACGAATCGCGGGTGAGACATGTCCACAGAAAGCTTGGGAAAGTTGTAAGCAAAGTGGACGGTGCTGATGCCCAGGCTGGTGGCCATGGACTGCAGTTCGCAATGGCCGTTAGAAACGCAGACGGCACAAAAATGATTGCGCTCGACGAGAAGAAGTTCAATGGACATGCGACGGTACTTGGTGAGCTTGGGCGAGTTGGTGGTGACGGACATGCCGTCTTGGATCGGGGTGGTGCAAGCGGGAAGCAAACGATCGATTCCCTGCACTTCCACGATACAAAGACGGCACCCGCCCACTGGGGTAAGCCCTTCCATATCGCAGAGAGTGGGGATGGACTTGCCGCTGGCCTTGGCCGCTTGCAGGATGGTCTGGCCTTCGAGCGCACTGATCAGCTCGCCATCAATGCGGATGGATAGTTTCTTCTGCGGCAAGTTGGCACTCCTTTCTCTACGTTACATTCGCGACCTTGAGGTCGCAGCGGAGGCAACGGCACGCCTCGTCTAATGTCTCTTCGTGCGTGCAGCCGGTGACGACTTCGATGTTCGAACCGACGCGTTTTGCCGCGACAACCATGTGGCCTTCGTGCCGGTGATTCTGACTGGGATTCTCTGGCACCGTCTGGTCATATTCCAGTTCCGGAAAAATCTTGTTCCAACGGCTCACTTCCATCAGTTGCAGATCGATACTGCGGGCGGCCTGTTTGCCATAGGCCATGGCATTGGAAACGTTAGAGGCGCCAGTGATGACGTCGCCACCAGCGTAGAAACGGGGGCGACTGGACTCAAGGCTGAAACGATTGACTTCAATCGTGCCATTTTCCTTCAGACTGAGGCCGGAGGCGCGGGCAAAATCGAGATCGACACTCTCGCCGATGGCGAAAATTACCGAGTCGCAGTCGTAACGCTGGATTTCGCCCGTCGAGACGGGCTTGCGGCGGCCAGATGAATCGTATTCACCCAGGCGGGTCTTCGAGATTTCGATGGCTTTCACGTTGCCTGCGGAGTCGCCGAGGATGCGGTGAGGCGCTGCGAGGAAGATGAACTTTGCGCCCTCGTCTTTTGCGGCGTGGGTTTCCTCTTCAATCGCGGGCATGTCTTTGCGTTCGCGGCGATAAATAACCGTGGCTTCCGCGCCCATGCGGAGCGCGGTGCGCGCGGAGTCGATAGCCGCATTGCCACCACCGATGATGGCGACTTTCTTCCCCAAAGCGATGTTTTCCCCCTTGGCGATGGATTCCAAGAACAGGAGGGCTGGGTAGACACCCTTCAGTTCAGTCCCAGGTTGATAGACCCAAGATTCTTTCCAGGTACCAATGGAAAGGAAAACGGAATCGAAGCGGTCGTCGAGTTCGTTGAGAGGAACATCAAAACCGACGCGAGTGTTGAAAACAAACTTCACGCCGAGGCGTTCGATCAGATCGATCTCGCGGGCGAGGACAGCCTTCGGCAGACGATATTCGGGGAGTGCGAAGCGCAACATACCGCCGGCTTCGGCTTTTCCGTCGTAGACCGTAACTTCGTGCCCCAGCATGGAAAGGTAGAAGGCGGCGGTGAGTCCTGCGGGGCCCGCACCGGCAATGGCGATCTTGCGGCCAGTGCGCTCGAGTTTTCGGGCGATAATGCGCTTTACTATTTCTTCGTAGCGGTCAGATAGATAGATGGAGTCGGCGATGAAGCGGTGAACTTCGCGCATGTTCACGGCTTCGTCGATAGTCTGGCGTCGACAGCGGCTGTCGCAGGGATGCTGGCAGACGCGGCCCGTGGAAGATGGTAGCGGATTGTCGAGGATGACAGAAATGAACGCATCTTCGAGGCGATTCTCGGCGTAGAGCTGCAGGAAGCGCGGAATGTTCATGTGCAGCGGGCAACTGTTCTCGCAGGGAGAGAGAGCTAATTCCTCACAGACACCTGCCTGGCAGCGGTGCGCGACGATGTGGTCTTCGAATTCGTTGCGAAAATGCCGCAGCGTGGTAAGAACAGGATTCGGCGCGGTCTGGCCGAGCCCGCAGAGAGAGCATTCGCGAATGTAGCGGCTCAGTTCATCGAGCAGCTCCAGGTGATGCATGGTGCCGGCGCCTTCGGTGACGCGATTCAGGATCCGCAGCGATTTGTTGAGGCCGACACGGCACGGAATGCACTTGCCGCAAGATTCGGAATGGGTGAATTCGATGAAGTAGCGCGCGACATCGACCATGCAGTTGTCTTCATCCATCACCACCATGCCGCCGGAGCCCATGATGGAGCCGAGTTGCGCAAGGCTTTCGTAATCAACGGGGGTGTCGAACATTTCGTGAGGGATGCAGCCGCCGGAAGGGCCGCCAGTCTGGACGGACTTTACCTGACGGCCGCCTACTCCACCCTCACCAATGTCGTAGATGAATGTCTTGAGCGGCGTTCCCAGCGGCATTTCTACCAAGCCGGTGCTGTGAACTTTACCGACCAGAGAAAATACTTTTGTGCCCGAACTCTTCGGGCTACCCGTTTCGGTGAACCAGGCGGGACCTTTGGTGACGATGGGCTCGATGTTGTACCAGGTCTCGACGTTGTTGATGTTGGTAGGCTTTCCCCAGAGGCCCTTTTGCGCCGGGAAAGGGGGCCGCGGGCGGGGGCGGCCAGCCTGTCCTTCCAGAGAAGCGATGAGGGCGGTCTCTTCTCCGCATACAAACGCTCCAGCACCTTCCACGATTTCGATATTAAATTTGAAGCCGCGGCCAAGAATGTTTTCGCCCAGCATCCCGTATTCGCGTGCCTGCTCGATAGCGCGATTCAGGTGGTGCACGGCCAGCGGATACTCCGCGCGCACATAAATGATGCCTTCCGTGGCACCCATCACGTAGGCGCCGATGATCATGCCTTCCAGCAGCGAGTGTGGATCGCTTTCAATCTCATTGCGATTCATGTACGCGCCGGGATCGCCTTCGTCGGCATTGCAGATGATGTATTTCTGATCGGCCTTGGCTTTGGCAAGAAACTCCCATTTGTTGCCGGTCAGGTAGCCTGCGCCGCCACGTCCCCGCAGCTTGGCGGCCTTGATTTGCTCGATGACATTTTCGGGGCGTCCATCGATCAAGACTTTGTAGAGTGCCTGGTAGCCGCCAACGGCGATGTATTCCTCGATGTCATCCGGATTAATGAAACCGCAGTTCCGAAGAACAATTTTCTTCTGACCTTTGAAGAATGGAACATCATTCCAGGCCGGAACTTCGGGATAGCCGCGGCCATATTTGATGTGGGCCGTGATGTGGTCCCACTCTTCGACTTTGCAGTAGACGAGATCGGGCGTGAGATTGCCGAGGGAAATGTCGTGAAGAATACGCGTTACATCGGCGGCTTGCACGCGGCGGTAAATTACGAGCGGGGCGCCGGGCAAGCGGACATTAGCGAGAGGTTCCTGAAAACAGGCGCCGAAGCAGCCGACGTTGGCGAGAAAGGCGTTGATTCCGCTGCGCTCAATGGCCTCGGCGAAGGCGTGGTAGAGGCCCTCGGCACCGTTGCCACGGCCGCAGGTGCCCATGCCGACGGCAATGCGCGGGACGGAGGGGACCAGCTTGGCGAGTCCCGATTCGCGGACGGCATTGAATGCGCCAATGTCGAGGATGCGCGGCATCACTCACTCTCCCGTTCGATGGTGCGGATTTCGCGCTGCAGGGTGCGCTCGTTCACGTGGCCACAGATGCGGTGATTCACTTCCACCACCGGAGCCAGCGCGCATTGCCCGAAACAGGCGACCGTGCGCACGGTAAATTTGTTGTCGGGAGTGGTTTGCAGAATCTTGTCGGCTTCGCTCTCTTCGCTGGAATCGAGAGAGCCGATACCGAGTGCAAGACGCACGCTTTGCAGCAGGTTGCGCGAGCCGCGAGTGTGACAGGCGGTGCCTCGGCAAATACAAATCGTATTGTCACCTTGCGGCCGCAGATTGAAAAGCGCATAGAACGTGGCGACGCTGTAGATGCGCGAGAGCGGCGTCTCCGTTTTTGCGGCAACATACTCCAAGGTTTCCGGCGGGAGATATTTGTGCGAGTTGTGCTCTTGGACGGCTTCAAGGATTCCGAGGAGTGCTCCAGGACGATCGGCGAGCCTGGCGACGACTTGATCGATAAAGACCCGCTCCGTGGCGGCAAGCGGTTCCTGGGACAGCGTGTGCATGGTGCTCCTTCACAAGGGACCAGCACTTCTCTGCAAATCCAACAATGCATTCGCGTCGCGCGACAAAATCGCAGGAGCGAGCGCGAAGCGAATGCGGCACACGGGAATCGGAGGCGGGCGAAAGGTGTTCGCTCACAAACGCGTACCGCAGGCAAAGGACGTGCCTAGTAGAGAGTTAAGGCCCGGGCGGGCGATAGCGCAGTGATGGGAGTCACCGAGAGGGGTGAGTTAGGACGAGGGCTGGGCTCTTGTATTCGCGGCAAGCCTACCACTAACAATCCAAAGCGCTTGCCGCCATCAGTCGAGGTGACACTTAAGCACAAGACGCGATCCAGATGGGTCACTTCACTTATTTCACAGCTGAACTGGATGGGAACGTTGCAAAACACGAGAATTGCATTTTCGCGCGAAAGTCGAACTACAGGGCTCATCTGCGCGTTGGACTGTAGTGTAAGATCGAGTTCGATGAATCCACTGGACATTTCACCGGATGAATTCGTTCGACTATCGGAACGTGTGGTAGGAATTGCCGCTGACTATTTACGCGGAATCGATTCACGCTCCATTGTTCCTGCCGAAGGTGGAGCAGAAATTGAACAACTCTATAGGACAGAATTGCCAGAACAAGGTCTGGCGGGAAAGGCCGCGGACCAACTGGCCGGCGTAGTTCAGCATTCGCGTGCTCAAAACGGGCGCTTTTATGGCTACGTCCTCGGCTCTGGGGACCCCGTGGCTGCGGTGGCGGATATTCTTTGCAGCGTCCTGAATCAAAACGTCACGGCGTGGCGATCCTCCCCGGCGGCAGTGACTATCGAAAAGACGGTGGTGGACTGGCTCGGACGGGCAATCGGGTGCAAGGATTTTCGCGGACTTCTTACCGGCGGAGGATCTTCGGCAAATCTGATGGGCCTGGCGATGGCAAGAGAAGCAGTCGCGCCTGCGAATGAGAGTGGAATTCGATCCGGCGCTCCGCTGGCCGTGTACGCTTCGTCCGAAATACACATGTCGATCCCGAAAGCGGTGGCATTGCTCGGAATCGGGAGGCACCAACTCCGGCTGATTCCCGTTGATGATTCGTTCCGTATGATCCCTGAACAGTTGGAAGAGGCGATGGAGCGGGACAAGCGTCTCGGAATCACGCCTGTGGCGGTGGTTGCATCGGCAGGCACCGTTAATACGGGGGCTATCGATCCTTTTCTTGAAATTGCGCAGATTGCCTCTAAATTTAGGACATGGTTCCATGTCGACGGGGCCTATGGAGCGCTGGGCGCGATTGCTGCGCCCGAAAAGTTTCCGGGACTGGCGCTGGCCGATTCCATCTCACTCGATCCGCACAAGTGGCTCTACCAACCGATTGACTGCGGGTGCTTGTTATATCGCGACGCCGGTGCCGCGAGGCGGGCGTTTTCGCAGAGCGGCGACTACGTGCGCACACTTTCCAAAGACCCCATCGAAGGTTTTGCCTACTTCGATGAATCGATCGAACTGTCTCGCCGATTCCGCGCGCTTCGGTTGTGGTTCTCCATGCGTTATCACGGTTTAGCGGTGCTGCGAGCGTCCATCGGAAACGACTTGCGCCATGCGCAACAACTGGGCAAATTGATAGTCGATGAACCCCAACTGCAGTTGCTGGCCCCGATCGAATTGAGCGCCGTGTGTTTTCGCTACGTAGGCACGGGCAATTTGCCCGAGCCTGAGCTGAATGGCTTGAACACCGAAATTCTGGCGCGAATCATCAAGCGCGGAAATGTATATCTGTCCAACGCCACAATCCACTCGAAATTCAGCTTACGCGCCTGCATCGTCAATCACCGCACTACCGATTCCGATATCGACAAAATCACAGCAGAAGTATTGGCGACCGCAAAAGAAGTCGCGTAGCGCAATTCTGCAAGTGGTATTGACCTACGAGCAATATATTCCTGTGCTAAATGGCCCTGGGGGCCAGTAAGAACAATTGCATCGTGGTGAATTTCAAGCTTTCTGGAGCGGGCGATGGGAATCGAGCCCAGGTCCGAAGCTTGGGAAGCATGTTGTTGACAGCTAAAAACGCATGAATTGGCGGCAATTTGACGTTTTTAAAAATTTTCAAATGGATTGCAATGGGAGTAGCGAATAGCGCTAATTCAGCTTAATGATGACGAGCGGCGGAGCGAGGACCGAGGACCATTCGGACACGAGTACGTCTCACTGAAGCGCTACGCGCTCGCCTTTCAGCGGACCCTGCGCTTGGTATCGGGCGATCACAGCAATGTGAATTCGGTCACGCTCTAAATTCGAGAAACTGAGTTCTCCACGGTCGGCAGCTACCAGATCTTCCCGCGTCCATCGAGCGCGCATTAGTCCCCATTTGGAATGGGCATTCGCCCCTAACAGCAGATGGCCGAGTTCGTGCGCGATGATGTTCCCCAGCACAAGCGAAGTGTTGAGTTGAAATTCTGATGCTGCTTTCCGCAACAGATCAAAGAAGACCCACGCGTCGGAGGTGAATTCATTGTTGCACTTCCCACCGCGAAACCGTAAGAATCCTTCGCTACGGGAAAGTGTCTCGCTTTGGCGGATGTCACCAGATTCAAACTGAGATCCAATGGAGTAAAGGGCGTAGAGCATTCCGGATCACTGTGCGTCCCTTCACCCGCCGAGCAGACGAGCCAGACGGTGTCCACGCCCGCGTTCATCAGGATTTCGGCCGCTCGCTGTTCGGCTTTTTGCAAATCGATGGGGTCAACCTGCACATAATTGTGGACGCTTACGATGATTTGCGGATGCCAGGCTTGAGCGGGTAATTGTGCGGCGCTTGTTGTGCGATTAGCGGCACCTGCGATGAGGAGCAGGAAGAACTCAATATCAATCTTGAGCCAGAATCCTAGTACTTTGTGTGCCAGTTCCGCCTGTGGCGCTGCTTGTGACTCGCCTGACTCCGTCTGCCTTTGTTCCAAATGCGGTATTCACATTCATGCCGCCCTCCCCCGCGAATTCCGTGGTTGGGGCGACGTTGGGCCACCGTCACAGCTACCTCAATGCATGGGAGGTCAGCGGCGGGTCGAATGAAAGTCAGGAGGTAATTCTCGTGAATTCAAAGGATTGGGGGTGGAGGTCAGTAGCAGGAATGACAGCCAGCACACCCACACACTGGGATTAGTGCTAGACTTCCGCTACACGAGGCGAACTTCCGTGGTACAGCCCCTTCATTCCCCTCGGGTACTCCGGTTCGGCATCTTCGAAGCTGACCTTAATTCCGGTGAATTGCGCAGATCCGGTCTCAAACTGAAACTTACCGGGCAGCCGTTTCAAGTCCTCGAAATGCTGCTGGAATGTCCTGGCGAGGTAGTCACTCGCGACGAATTGCAGAAGCGTCTCTGGCCCGACACGTTTGTCGACATCGATCACAATCTAGTACTGCGGTTAACAAGATTCGCGAGGTACTCGGCGACTCGGCGGAAAACCCTCGTTTTGTCGAAACGTTGCCACGGCGGGGATACCGATTCATAGCACCGATAAACGGAATCGGGGAGAAAAGCGCCACCGCGCGGCCGGTCTCGGCAGAACTACAAGGATCAATCGCGGAGACTCCGCAGGGGGATACACTTGCGGCTTCGCCAAAGACCAACGCTCAGCGTGTTCCGCGAATCCGCAAGCGCTGGCGAAATGCGGCAATTGCGGCGGGATCAATCTTCTGCGTTGCTCTAGCTTTCGGAATCTGGCTGGTGATCCCTCCGCCTCAGCCTCGCGTGACAAAGTCCACTCGGCTCACGAATGATGGGAAGTTTAAGTGTTGTCTCGTGACAGATGGCTCCCGGATATATTTTACGGGAGGGAACAATGAAGGACAGTATTACCTCAAGTACATTCCCGTCACGGGTGGAGATCCGACGACAATCTCCACCCCCTTGCTGGAACCGTTTACGGCGCTACTGATATTGGACATATCTCCTGAGCACGACAACCTGCTCGTAAATGTGTGGCGGGGCGGAGTCTGTGCTTTGTGGATTGTTCCCGTGGCAGGTTTCTCTCCCCGTGAATTGACCAACGTGCATGAAACTGGCCGCCGTGGAGCAAGTGATCCCCGGATGGGGGATAGAGTTGTCTACAGCAGTGCAGTCAGACGTCTCATCTCGCGCAACAACGGGACTGAGCCGCGGAGACTCGCCACCACCAAAGGCACTACCAGCTCTCCAGTCTGGTCGCCGGACCAAAAGTCGGTGCGCTTCCTCGTGAGTGATGCGCAGAGCGGTTCTACCACTACATGGTTCGAGGTCTCGGGTAGACGGTGGAGAGCCGTACGAGGTGACTCCACACTGGAAAGACAAAGCGTTCGAAGCATTTGGCCGGTGGACTCCCGATGGTCACTATTTTCTTTTCTTGTCGGGCCGCAACAGCAGATTGGACATCTGGGCTATCCGAGAGCACTTGTCTCTCGTGGGATTGAGAAAACGCGAACCGGTGCGACTCACGACCGGACCGATAACCTACGGTTCAATTGCAATCAGTTCAGATGAAAAAAAGATTTTTACCCGTGGTGTTGAGGTTCGCGGAGAATTGCAGCGATACGATCCCAAATCCCGCCATTTCCATCCTTTTTTGCGGGGCCTCTCTGCTGATTGCTGTGTTTATTCGAACGACGGGAAATGGATAGCGTACGTCACATATCCGGAAGGAAGCCTATGGAGGAGCAGGTCGGATGGCAGCCAACCTCAGCAACTCACATGGGCGCCGATGAGCACCTTGAATCCGTTCTGGTCGCCGGACGGAAAGGAGATCGCTTTTTCAGCGCTCCTGCCGGGAAAAACTTGGAAAACTTTCATTATTCCGGCGGATGGGGGAGAGCCCCGTCAGCTCACCCAAAACGACTGCTCTGAACTAGACTCACATTGGTCACCAGACGGCACGCACATGATAGTCGCCGCTTATGCTGATTACAGTTTGAACAGCACTGCTTGTCCAATGGTTATTTACACCGTGGATTTGAGCACTCATGAAAAATCTACCATCCCTGGGTCGGAGGGACTATGGTCTCCACGATGGTCCCCCGACGGCAAGAGAATCGTGGCGTTGACCAAAATTGGTGACGCCCTGATGTTGTACGACGCCGTATCTGGGCAATGGTCGGAACTTGCCCGGCCGCTACCTGGCTCCGCGTTGGGGGCTCCACATTGGTCAAGGGATAGCAAGTTGGTCTATTACGCAGGGTCGCAAACATCGAGATATTGAGTATTCGCATTGAGGATCATAAGACTGAGAGGGTGGCCGACTGCTCGGGAATTCAAATGACTGGCAATGGCGGGGGCTGGCTCGCGTTTGACCCCGACGGCAACCCGTTAACGCTTCGTGATGCCAGCCTGAACGAAATCTACGCCCTCGACTTTGAAGCGCCGTAGGAATTGCTGCAGCGAGGAGCGCTACTTATTTGAATTACATTCTGACTCCCGGCTATAGCAGCGATAAAGCAATATGGCTTGAGAGTAGTCGGTATTCAGTCGGTTACACGGATAAGTCCTAAACTGACGCTAATCGGGACGAACTTCTATGACGGAAGGTCTCCACTCCCCTACGGTACTCCGTTTCGGCGTCTTCGAAGCTGACCTTAACTCTGGCGAACTGCGCAAATCTGGGCTGAAACTGAAACTCACTGGCCAGCCATTTCAAGTTCTCGAAATTCTGTTGGAACGTGCTGGCGAGGTGGTCACACGCGACGAGTTGCAGAGTCGGTTGTGGCCAGACACGTTTGTCGATATTGACCACAACCTGAATGCAGCTGTGAACAAGATTCGCGAAGTGTTAGGCGACTCGGTGGAAAGCCCCCGATTTGTAGAGACGTTGCCACGCAGGGGTTACCGGTTTATCGCGCCGGTGAACGGGGCGGAAGAGAAAAGAATTGGCGCACATGCGATCTTACCTGATGCGTCTAAATCAGCCCTTACGCCTCAGCTAGCTGTTGAGCCGTTTCCAACCGCCGGTACTGGAGCACAGCGCGAAGTTGCAGACTTCTCGCGAATTGGGAAGCGCTGGCACGTTGTGGCGATTGCAGCGGGGCTAATCTTCTGTGCAGCCTTCGCGTTCGGAATTTGGCTGGTGCTTCCTGCGCCACAGCCGCGAGTGGTGAGGGCTACTCAACTTACGAATGACGGGAAGTTCAAGTGTTGCGTCGTAACAGATGGGTCTCGAGTGTATTTCTCGGAATACGAAAGTGATTGGCGCGCACGTTTGATGTATATTCCTGTTACAGGCGGCGAGCCGCTTGCAATCCCCACCCCGTGGCTGGACCCAATCCTGAGCGCAGATATAGGGAACATTTCCCCTGATCACGACCGAATGCTGGTAACTTTTTATCGAATTCCGGGCGATTGCTTCATTCGGATTGTTCCCGTTACCGGTTCTGCCCCCCGAGAAGTAACCAATCTGCAGCGGACCGGGTGCGGGGAGCCGGGTGGTCGCCTGATGGACAAATGATTGTCTATAGCGGTATTTCAGACCTCTTTGTCGCGCGGAGCGACGGGACGGAACCCCGAAAGCTTGTGTCCACCAATGGCACTGTCAAATGGCCAATGTGGTCGCCGGATGGAAAATCCGTGCGGTTTGTCGTGGCTAAAGAGAAACCTGTTCCCTCTAGCACTTTATTCGAGGTGCCCGCAGAAGGAGGAGAGCCGCACGAAGTGACTCCTTATTGGAAGGACAAGGAATTCGAGTTTATGGGAAGGTGGACTCCGGATGGCAAGTATTTTCTCTACTTGTCGGGTCGCGACGGTAGAGCAAACATCTGGGCTATCCGCGAGCGCCAGCCTTTCCCGTGGATGCGAAAGCGCGACCCAATCCAATTGACGGCCGGACCCGTTATCTATGCGTCGCTTGCACCGAGTCCAGATGGAAGAAAGGTTTTTACCCGAGGCGTTGAGATTCGAGGAGAACTGCAGCGCTACGATTCGAAGTCTCAACAGTTCAAGCCTTTTCTCCAGGGACTCTCCGCCGATTGTTGTGTTTGCTCGAGGGACGGAAAATGGATCGCTTACGTCACTTTTCCTGAAAGGAATCTGTGGCGAAGCAGGTCGGATGGAAGTCAGCCCCAGCAACTCACCTGGCCTCCGATCAATGTTCTAAATCCCTTCTGGTCGCCGGACGGAAAGCAGATCGCCTTTACAGCTCTGGTGCCGGGGAAAACGTGGAAAACACTGATCATCCCGTCGGAAGGAGGAGAACCGCGCCAGCTTACGCAGAACGAGTGTTCCGAACTGGACGCACATTGGTCACCAGATGGTACGCACATGATTTTCGCTCCGATGGCAAACGCCGGCAACGGTGAACCCAGTACGTCCTGCCCCATGACCATTTACACGTTGGATTTGAAGACTTATGAAAAATCCCCGATCCCTGGGTCGGAAGGACTGTGGTCACCGCGGTGGTCCCCCGACGGAAAGAGCGTCGTGGCGGCGAACACTGAGTTAAATGCTCTCATGCTCTACGAGATTGCATCCCGAAAATGGTCAGAACTGATCAGGAGGTCTTCCGGAACCATTATTGGATACCCTCAGTGGTCCGGGGATGGAAAGTTGGTTTATTACGGTAGCATGCAACCAGGACATGCGGTATATAGCGTCCGCGTGAAGGATCATAAAGTTGAGAAGGTAGCAGACTACTCGGATATTCGGAGCACAACCTGGCTCGCCGTTGACCCGGACGGCAATCCACTCATTGATCGCGATATCGGACTTAACGAAATCTACGCTCTCGACTTTGAAGCGCCGTAAAACTGACGTGCTTCCCATGCCAGGCGACACCACTATAGCCACGGCGGCCCATCCAGATTTCCTCACGGTATAGATAGATGCCGACACTAACATTTCTGTTCTCATCGTTGCAAAGGCAGAATACGCGAAATCGCAATAGTTAGCCGCCGGGGTAACCAGGGATGCCGGGCGGCTGCCCTTGTCAAATTTCACGTCACGCGCGCCGTGAAATGCAGGACTGTCACGCGTTCTTGATATGGTCGGCGGTCCGAAGAGGGGCATCCACTAGGTAATCTAGGTCTGAGTTTTTCTGGTGTCACTTGAATTGGCAAATCTGGGCAGAGTGCGGCTTGAGCTGTCAATTCGAATTTCCTACATCTAGTTGAAATGGCATGTCTTGGCGCGTGCTTACGTATAGGGAGAGTCTAATGAGACTGGCTTAAAAGGGCGCGGGCTAAGCGACTCTCGGGGCACGCGCAATGCAGTATGCCAGATGTTCACACCCTCTGAGGCACCGCCTAAGTAGGGTACGCAGGATGTACACACGGAAAGCGCGAGCCACAACGTATTGCATCTTCAAACGGTTAGGTTGGCAGGAGCGCTGTGGATCGAAACGACGACCATTTGAATTTGGCTCTGCCCTCAATGGGTTGCGGCCACCTGCCCCCGCATCAGGAACAAAGGGAACAAAATGCCGCTCTCCTGCTCCCGAACCGCAGTAGCATAAATCCAAATGCTCTCTCTGGTGTCGCTTGCGGGATCCAGAGCATCATTTTTCCTCTCTCAGTTGTACCCAAGCTGTACTCAAACCTATTCACCTGGCGAAGGCTATTGCTCTCTGCCACATGGGAATTTCTGCGAGAAATCAAATCGCATCCCAAATAAGAAATATTGCCCTTTGATGGCGTTGCTGCCAGATCGGAAGTCATTTGGTATCGAATGATTCAGTCGCAAAATGATGAGATGACGGAAGACCCACAGATTTGAACTCTAGGAGACTTCCGCCGTCCATCTTTCCTAATTTTCCGATTTATTTTGCGGCGAGGCCCTGTCCAGCGTAGCGATCAGCTTGGCTGCACCATCGTTATGCGGTGGCAGCGTAGACTCAAGAGCTAATCTTTTTTTGACGAAACGCATTTTCTTGAAATCCGGCCAAGACACAGTCCACGTTCTCTGCGAGTATTTTTCGTCGTTCGGCGCATCAGCCTGCAATCCCAAACCGAAGAGCTGGGCCAAGTAGGGAGGAATCTCTTCAAAGTACGGCACAACCATTCGGCGAACTATAGTAGAAATCGCGAAGGCAGTGGATGCTAACGTAGTCACAAACTTGCACATCAATTAAGTCACATTCTGTTCACCCGGAATAGTGTTTCCGTCCCGCCTGCCGAGATTCAGTGAGGCTCGCGGAGGTGCGAGTCTCCTTCGTTCCTGTTTCGTGATGACAGGTGTTCAGAGGCCAGTGGCTCGGAAGGGTGCGGCTGGCTTGCATACTGGCGAGGAGTACATTTCACATATTTCTTGAAGACGGACGCGAAATAGGCGGGATTGCAGAATCCGCAGCGTTCTGCAACTTCCGCCACATTCAGGCGCGGGTCGAGCAGGGTTCGCTTGGAAAATTCGACGCGTTTGCGGATGAGAAATTCCTCCAGGGTCATTCCCGTGGTGCGACGGAAAACGCGACTGATGTGCCCGGTGGAAAGATGCAGAGCATCGGAGAGTTCCTTAATTTTAACGTGAGCAATGCCGCGTTCCTCTACGATGCCGTAAATCGTGTGGACAATTTTCTGCTCGCGCTGGCTGAACGTAGAAGCAACATGTTGTCCCAACTGCTTGGCAAATCGCCTGAAAGCTTCGCAAGAACTGAAGGGGGTTGAAGCGTTCAAGACTCCCGAAAGGGCCTGCTCCTTCACTGCACTGATTGCTCTGGGTTCCACGCCGACGCTGGCTACTTCCAATGCCAGGTGTTCAATTGCCCAGGTCAAATAGGCACGAGACTGTTGAAGTCGCTGCGAAGAGTGATCCGCAGGCATAACCTGTGCCAGAAATTCACGTATGGCGGCAGACGGGTCGTTCCCAAGTTGAATATCTTTCACCATCCGAGCCAGAGATTCTACTGGCTTAAAGTTGGAGGAAGCGGGATCGTTGAAGAAACAGACGCTTGCACTGCCTGAATGCAGCGCAACGGAGGCCTCCTGATAGGCGTGGACAAGTTCATCGGGGCGATTGTGAACGGCGCTGATGCCGATCCTTGCGACGGCGCCAGCGTGTGCGCTGGCCGCGGCCACCAGGTGATTGGCCATTTCCTGAAGAGAAATGCGCTCGTGGGCGGCGTTCCGAGCTTCCTGACTGGTAAAGATGCATAGTTCGCCGGGTTGCACAACCATCGCGAGGGTGTTTGACCAACCCTGGCACGTATCTTCAATCAGGTGAGAAACACGATTGAGCGACATGTGTTCGCCCAGGGGCGCCAGCGGGTTCGCACCGGCACCTTGATTCGTCAATTGCATGACCATGACGCGATCCGGCAGGGTTTGTAGCTCCGCCCGCTGGGCAAATGATTTCAGTTCATGGCGGTCGCCGATTTCTCCGGAGAGCAGGATAGCAGCAAGCTCCTTGCGATCAAGGGCAAGTTCGCGATCGCGTGACCGTTGATGCTCACTCATGATCTTTAGGCGATTCCAGGAGTTTGCGATGTAGCGGGCAAAAAGTTCGAGCACGCGGACCATCCCTGCAACCTGGGCCTGACTGACAACGGGTACACGGAAGTAGGCGGCTTCGAGGCTTTCAAAATCAATGTGCTTTTGATTTGCCAGGGATTGGCGAACCAGACGGAAGCCCTCGGGAGTGGGCGGCTCGGTGAGTACCTGCCCCGAAAAAAGCGTCCCCAGGTATTTGTCCTCGCAAAACACCGGCACGGCGATGTCCGTTAGCCCTACGTGGCAGGAATAAACCTGTGCGCAGCCGGTCTTCTGGCATCGCCTTTTTGCAGGTACATCAGACTTCGCGCAGGTCTCTTCCTCATGCACTCCGAAACCATGAACCATGTCGCAGAACAGGTTACTCGGTGAGTTGCGATTTGTGTTGATGGTTCCAGCGGGTTGTAGCTGAACCAGGGCGTCTTCGGTGCCAACGCGACTCTTGAATTTGGGCTTCATGGGATCGAGGACTTCGTCTTCCTCGTTCCACATCAGCTCCACATTTCGAATCGGACCCGAATTATTGACCATAAGCAGGAAATGTTTAAACAGCTCCAAATCCTTTTGAAATTCCTGCTTCAAAGCTCCGCTCATCGACAGACGCAATTTCTTCACGGTGGTACACTCCAATATGTTCTGCAGTTTGAAGTTTAGTACAGCGGTGGGCGGGGTCAACTCAATTGTTTAATCGCTATCGTTTAATCGGCCTAGTGATGCGCCCTA
This sequence comes from Candidatus Acidiferrales bacterium, assembly GCA_963782755.1. Lineage (GTDB taxonomy): Bacteria > Acidobacteriota > Terriglobia > Acidiferrales > UBA7541 > Acidiferrum. The sequence goes on along the minus strand of CAWAKR010000010.1, from coordinate 39,644 downwards.
ATCGTCAAACCACCATCTACGACCAGATCCACTCCTGTGACGAAGGAAGAACTACCGTTGGCGAGGTAGAAGGCAGCCTCCGCTACGTCTGATGGTCGGCCTCGCCGTCCGACCGGATGCAGGGCGGTTGTCTGTTCTGCGACTTCCGAGGGGTTTGCGACGCCCTTGAGGTACTCGTCCCAGAGGCGCGTGTCGATATAACCCGGGGAGATGGAATTTACCCGAATGTGAAGCGGAGCAAGTTCCAAAGCCAAGTTTCTGGTCATGGCCACCAGCCCAGCTTTAGCGCAGGCATAGGGCAAGGACCCGGGAAAGGCATGCGTAGCGTGGATGGAACTGATGTTCACAATCGAACCGCCTTCGGGTGAAAACAGGAACAAGGCCAGGCGGGTAAGAAGAAATGCACCACGCAAATTCACGGAGAGAATGGAATCCCAGTCCGCGGCGCTGAGCTCGAGAAATGGCCGTTCAAATTCGATGGCGGCATTATTGACAAGGATATCCAGGCGGCCAGCCGTGAGGCGCAGTTCCTCGATAGCGGAATTAATCTGGCTCTCTTGCCTCAAATCCGCCGACAGAAAAACAGCGGGATTGTGGGCGTTACTGGCGGTAAGCTCCTTCGCAGCCTTTGCACCTGCCTGCACGTCGCAATCGAGAATAAAAACTTTGGCACCTTCCGACTGAAAGAGCTGGGCGATGGCCAAACCGATGCCGCGGGCTGCTCCGCTGATAAGAGCAACCCGGCCAACCAAGGAACTGTTCACCAGTTCACCACCTGACCTGCTCATAGCTCCCTTTCCAAATTCCAGGTACGCGACTACTTCGGCTACTCGGGCAGCTCGCTTAGGAAAACAAGTTCCGAGCTATTTGCAGCCGGCAACTTCACCGTAAGACCTTTTTCCGAAAGCTCGCGGCCAGTCATTTTGCCGTCCGGAGAGCTTTGATCCTGAAAATGGAGGTGGTAGATCCCCTCCGGGCGCAGTCCCTTTAGCGGGAAAGTATGGCTGTTTTGATTTTCGACCGAGCCACGAAATGCGAATACTACTCCCGCCTTCCGGTCGACGTCAAAATATTCCATCCCGTCCCACTCGATCCCGTCTGGACGCTGAGAAATATGATAGAGATCCGCGTCGCGGATAAAGGGGCGCAATTTAGTTTTATAGATTTCGAATTCATCCTTTGCGACGGCATGCTGCTCGTGCGTCCATGCCGTCGTGTCGAGCATGATGGTGAGCCAGCCCATCATGCCGCTGCGTAACATATAGCGGAAATTCTCGATTTTTGGCGTAGGCCATTTTTCGACGTAGTCTTCGAGCATCGCGGCTGGCAGGACGTGGATGGTGTCGTAAAAGGCTCGGCGATTCGAGAGCGGATCATACGTGTCGGTGATCGAGAAATAATCGCCGTGCGCAGCGCTGCCGAAATCGACCATGCGGCCGCCATCGTTGCAGACTTCCAGAAGAATGTCGGGATGTTGCTTGCGGAGACTTGAATAAATGGAATAGTACGCACGAGTGGCGTGATAGCTGACATCCGTGGAATTGGAACTATCAACCCAGAATGAGCTGCCCGCTTTGGTGATGCGAAGATTTTTCGGATCAGGCGGCGCGTGCGGATGATTGTCGCGGGCACACCCCTGGGCGACGAGGTAGCCATCGTGCTCCAACATGTCGAGATGATAGTCGTTTACGATACGTTCGACTTCCGTTTGCGCCCACTCTTGCGCTTCCGGCACACCGATGTCGATGGTTTGTCCCTTGAACTCTTCCGGCTTCCAATCGGGAGGAGTATCGGCAACCGCCCAGTTACTTACCTTAGGATCGCGAATATTGAGAGCGCCCGGGTTGCGTGTCGAGAGCGGCTTGTGTCCAGTCCACCCAGATGCCAAATTTCAAGCCAAGTCGATGTGCTTCGTCCGCAATTGGGGCAAGGCCGTGAGGAAATTTCTTCGGATCCGGATACCAGTCGCCGACACCGCGAAACCAGCCGGCGTCGATGTGGAACATTTCAAATTTCAGTTCAGCAGAATCGTGAAGCATGCGCTGGGCCAAGGCTTCGTCAATGGCCATGCCACTGCCCCAGCTGTTGTTTACCAGCAGCGGATAATTTGCATTCTTCCATGCTTGCGGATTACCGAGTACCTGGCGGACCCAGCGGCGCAGACTGTTACCTGCCGCATCAACTCCACCGCGAGACCCGCCCAAGAAGATTGTGGGAGTCTCAAAACTGGAGCCCGGCTCCAGACGCGTGCGAAACGGGCCAGGATCGGGATTCAGGCCCGCGGCACCGCCGAGTGAAGAGTTCGTGCGAGAAAGTTGAACGCGCGTACGACCGCTGAACTCGATGCCGACGTACCAGGCACTTTGCGGGGCAGATTCTTCTTCGACGTATGCCCAGGGAATGATTTCTCTCGGCTGGCCTTCCTGCGGATGCGCGTAGGTGCTGGAGGTGCCCTCCCAATGGTAACCATCGGCGATGAGCAAGGTGTGCGTACCTTCGGCGGAAGGCCTGCCCGCACCTTTTTCGACAAAGATGTGGCGCAGTTTGTCGGAGGGCTTCACCTGCCAATCGAATCGAAAACTATCGAGAAATGGCAACCAGAGTTCACGGGAATCCTGATTGTCAACGCGGATCTGGTGCTCAATTGGGCCGTAGTCGGCCCGAACCTGCCATTTCCATGTGAGACGGAGTTTCGGGGAAGCGCAGTCGTACACAAAAGATATTGTCCTCGAGTCGTTGCCACTGGCCGAAGAATTAAATTTCCATTTCAACGGCACCTGTACGCCATTGAATTCCGCGGTTTGTGGGAGACCTTCTGGAACACGGTTTGTCCAAACCGACCCGTCTCTGGTCTCGAGTGAAAGTAGTTTAGGCGTCTGATCCTTAGCCTGAAAGGTGAGGACGATGTCGGTGGTATGGAGAGAAGAAGTCGTCTGCGCGTGAACCGGCGTGTGCGCACCGCAAAGTACAACCAAATACAGACACCCTAACGAATGCGCGAATCATTTGAGTCTCCCGGAAGGAGGGTGGAGCCGGATAAATTTAACCCGGCTCCGTGAAACCACGATTGCTAGAAGAACAACCGTAAACCGAGTTGCATGATGCGGTTTCCTGTCTTGCCCTGCACGCCGCCAAACGTGGCGTTGTCGGGATTGTTGTCGATTTGTCCATAGTTCGGGTGGTTGAAGATATTCAACGCTTCTACGCGAAACTCCAGATTCAGGTTTTCACTCTTGCCGAAGTAGAACTTCTTCAGCAAGGTGGCGTCGGTATAGAAGCCGCCGGGATTGCGAACGTTGGGAAACACGAAAGAGGCATTGCTGAATCCGTAGTTCGGGGTTTTGACAAGATGCCGCGTGATTGAAAATACCCGCGCCATTCGGGTTCGTGAAGTCACCATTCACGATGATTCCCTTGGAATAGTCGATGTTGGAACTGAGATAGTTCACGCCGGATCAAGCGACCAACGAAGCGCCGCACCAGGCGCCGTTGTGCCACCGTTAACTTGCGGCATGAGGACCGGCGTGCCCTTGGGATACCAGGTAGACACACCAGCAAACGTCCAGCCACCGAGGAAGCCGTCGATGATTCCCTGTTTGACTCCCCTGCCACCGCTGAGGAACTGCCGACCATGGCCGAAGGGCAAGTCATAGCTGTAGTTGAGAAGCAGAGTTTGCGGTAGTTCGTACAGGGCAAGGCCGTAGCCTTCCATCAGGTTGTGTGGATCCTGAAGATACCCATTTCCGACCGGGCTGCCGTGCTGTACGTCTTTGCCGCCGGTATTGGTCAGAGTCTTGCGTATGGTGTAGGCGCCGAGGAAAGTTAGCCCGTGCCAGTTACGCGATTGAATCTGGAAGCTCACGAAGTTAGAAATCGATCTGCCCCAAGTAGCCTGACCCGGAGAGAGGCTGGTGTACTGCGGCGAACCTCCAAGCAACTGATAGAGAGGAACGGTAGGTTCGCTGGCAAAAGTCTGCGATTGGCCGTAGAACGGGTTGGGAACCTGATCGCGGAGATGATCGCCCAACGAATAATATTGCAGCGGAATATTGTTCGTGCTCCACGCCCAGACCGGCATGAGCAGGTGTATTCCGCGAATTCCGGTGTAGTTTATCGTGGCCACCCAGTGGTATTGAGATTTGCCGCTGAACACTGGCTTCCCACATGTAATCCATCGGGCTGTTGTAGTGGTCCATGGTAGTGCCACCCTGGTCGAGGTTGGAGGCACCACCAAAGGTTTGAAACTGATAGTCCGCGTTCGTCGTCACCGGAGGAAAGTAACCGAGCGGCAATCCGTTTGGCTGGGCCGGAAAGGGGTTGCTGATATTGCTGATATAGGTCTGACCGCCGTCGAGAGACGGTACTTGGTTGAAAGTCACGGAGTTGTAGTAGAAGCTGAAATAGTCCGTCGAGAGACCTCCAAGGCCCTGATAGACGATACCTGCGCCACCTCGTAACACCGTCTTCGGATCGATTGCATAGGCGATTCCAACGCGGGGCTGGAAGCCAAGCCAATCGGTGGTGTAGAGATTCTTCTGCGGATACTCCGGAGTGTACAAGAAGCGCAACAAGTCCCTGCGTGCCCCTGGTAAGCCACGACGGCTGACCGAGACTGCCGACTTCGGGCACCGTTGCGGTGACCTGATTCCAATTCCAGTTGGAGTTGGCAGTCAGGACGTTTTTCGCGTGGGTGTCGTACTGCAAGCTGCCTTGGGGTAACGAGACTGGCGGCCGCCGTCGTGATCCCAGCGCAAGCCGAGCTGAACCGTCAGTTTGCTGTTCACTTTCCAATCGTCGGTGACATAGGCGGCTTCGTTCCAGCCATAGGGTGCGATGTTCCAGTTACCCCACTGGAAGAACTTGGAAGAGCCCATCATCAGTTCCGCCAGCGGATTTCCCGTCAAGTCCGTGGTCTGCCAGTTTACGTTGGAACCGCCGCCCGGATTGAGCCATGCAACGCCGGTGTGATCACCACCGTGCTCATCGAAGCGAGCGAAGTAGAGTTCAAAGCCTGCTTTAAGGGTGTGACGATTGATGACGCGCGTGAAGGAAACGGTGCCGTTGGTCGTCTGGTTGATGAACGTATCGTATTCCGAACCGCCGATGCTCGAATATCCGGGTAGCTGGATACCGGGAGGAATCTGACTGGTATCCCGGGAAGGATTACTGATAAGCAGAGGATCAAATCCCCAGGTAGTGGTATCGATGCTGGGATCCGCGACCATGCCCAACCCGGAGACGCCATCGCTATAGATCAACGCGTGGCCAACGCCGATATGTAGATCGAGAATCGACCGGGGCGAAATGACCCAAGTGTACAAAGCACTGCCGCTCCAGTCGGTATCGTTGGTAACCGATTCGGCAAGGCCGCCGCCGGGGGATGGGAAGCTGTTGGTGAGGTTCGAACGGCTGACGCTGAAGCTGAGGCGCTGTGCTTCGGTCAGGTTGTGATCGATCCGTAGAAAGAAGCGATCACTCGGCCTGGTTGTGCTGACCGGCACCCAATAGTTATTGAGATGGTCAGAGTTAAGGTCCGGCGCGTGATTGGCCGCGGGATACAAAGGCAAATAGTGCGAAAACAGGGTGCTCATCGTAGAGAAGCACTTCCCTGAGGGCGCGGGCGCTGGCACGGGCACACATTGCCCCGCTGCCGGAATTGTATCGTTGGGGAATTCCGGCCGAATCAGGTTTCCGTTCTGGAGATAGCTGTTGAAAGGATCATAAATCTTGGCATAAACGGGCGCGCCATTTTCGAAACTGGTGATGGTCTTCGAGAAATCACCATTGAGGTTATCAGCGGTGGGCACGGAGCTCTTGGTCACGAGACCTTGCGAAAAACGCTCGCCTTCCCAACCGAAGAAGAAGAATGTTTTGTTCTTGCCGTTGTATACCTTCGGAATGATGACAGGCCCGCCTACTGAAGCGCCGTAATTGTTCTGATGGAAAGACTGGATCGGAACGTCGTTGGCGTTATTGTTCCAGTCGTTCGCATTCATGGCCTGATTGCGGAAATATTCAAACAGACGCCCATGGAAAGCATTTGTGCCGCTCTGGGTGTTCATGGTGATGATGCCGCCGGAGTAGCGACCGTGGTCAGCCGTAAGCACTCCGCTTTCGACACGGAATTCGCCGATGGTATCGGGAGTGGGGATGGAACGATTCGGTGTGTTGTATTCCTGATCCTGGACGAGGTTGCCGTCGACGGAAATCGTCGTGCCGTTCACCTGGCCACCAGCCACGGAGTAGGAAGTCCCGTGATTTCCAACCAGGTAACCTGAAGTGCCCAAACTGGCGATATTGTCGCTTAGCGGGCCCTGCCCTTGCACTGCCGGAGTCACGCCAGTGAGCTGCAGAGTGCTGCGGTTCAGTTGCGGCAACTCTGTGATCATCTTGTTGTCGAGAGTGGTGGAACTACTGACTTGATCGGTGGAAACCATGAGCGGGACAAAGTCTTCCTGAACAGTCACGGTTTGCCCGGCGACAGCGAGTTTGAGTTCGACATTGGCGGTGACTTTGTCGCTGGTCCGCAGGATTAGTCCGCCCTTTTCGAATTTGGCGAAGCCTTGCTTTGTCACGGTAATTTTGTAAGGCCCTGGAAGCATTTCGGGCAGGATATACAGACCGGAGTCATTGGTATTGCTTTTGTATTCGATTCCCGTGGCCGTATTTGTGGCGACAACTTCGGCATCGGGCACTACCGCCTTCGAGGCATCTTCAACGATGCCGCTTAGCTGACTGTTGGTTGATTGCGCGAAGACAGCGCCGACACACCCTACGAGGAGCGCAGCGGCGCACACCACTCTGAGTAACCCCGATACCCACACATCCATCTTGCTGGTTGATTTGAACATCTCCCCCCCTCTCACTCCCATGTTCGTCCTACACCAGGCGGATCGTAAATTGAGTAAACGATGACTTGGAGGTACCCTAAGTCGAGTCAACTGGAATATCCATGCAATATCTGAATTTTTCTTGTGTTTAAAGAACAGAAACAAATGTCATAAATTTACTTTTTCGATGGAACTGAGGCTGTTGGCTCCAAAACTTTCCGACACTGCCCGGCGGCTATGTCTTTTAAATTCTGATGAATGCCTGATGGCCAGTGAATTTCGAGCGAAGCCTTTTCTTCGTCTCCCAACCCAAAATGAACTCTTGAATCGCTCGAGGATGAATATCCGACACTACTCGAGACAAAGGCGACCTGGCGCTGTTTTGCGGTCTGGCACACCAGTCTCGCTCCGATCGCCGACCGGTTACTTTTTGTCCCAGCTGAGCTTCAGCTGCAGCCACTTTTTCGTCGGGCTCAAGTTTCGCCAGATTTCTGTCGGCACCATTCACAGCGCTGACCGCCACGTCGAGCCTGCCGTCATTGTCGAAGTCCGCAAAGGCACATCCCCGATGCATTTTGGCAACGCTGAAATCGTTGCCTACGCCCTCTGAGACATCGGTGAATCTCCCACTGTCATTGCGAAAGACCCGATTCGGCTGCGGCTCGCTGCCATCGAGTCCTCCGCACGCCACAAACAGATCGCGCCAGCCGTCGTTGTCCAGGTCGACGAGGCCGCAACTCCATCCATTCCAACCCTTGCTAAGATTCAGTACTCCGCTGGTGCCGCTGGCATCGTCAAAGGTTCCGTCGCCGCGATTGCGAAACAACTCGAAGGTTTCGTCTCGCAGACCGGTCATTACGATATCGGGCAGGCCGTCGCCATCGAAGTCAGCAAAATCCGCGCCCATCCCGGAAATCTGGCGACCGTCACCGTTGTACGCGACTCCAGCTTCGATGCCGATCTCTTCGACTTTTCCATCTCGAAAGCGCACGAGCAAATTGCGAGAATTGTCGTTGGCAATGAAGACTTCTGGGTGCCCATCGCCGTCAAAGTCGGCAAGCGCAACTCCCATCCCTTTGCCAATCATTTTGTGCAAACCAAGATCGCGTGAAACGTCTGCGAACGTTCCGTCACCGTTGTTGTGGTAGAGGGTAAGCGGTTCTGCCTTGTACATATCGGGATGGCAATAAGCGCGAGTGGAGGCGTCGAGACCTCCGCAAATGGGATCTGAATTGGGGGACCAATCACAATAATTGGAAATCAACAAATCCAATTTTCCGTCGTTGTCGTAATCGACCCAAGCCGCGGCTACGGACCATAATTTGCGGCCCGTGGAATCCGCCCCGCTAATGCCCGCAGTGCGTGTGACATCGGAGAAAGTTCCGTCGCCATTGTTGTGATAAAGGATATTTCCGTGCACTCCCGCCACGAATAGATCTTCGAGTCCATCATTATCGTAGTCTGCAACTGCTAGCCCCATGTTGTAGCCGATTCCGCGAACGCCAGCTTTTTCGGTGACGTCGGTAAACGTGCCATCTGCGATTATTTCGATAGAGTCGATTGAAAAACTTGGGATCGTTTTTCTCCATCGAAGGAAGCGAAGCGCCGTTGACGCAATAAAGATCGGGCCAGCCATCGTTATCGAAGTCAATCACGCCAAAGCCGCCGAGAACGGTTTCCACCTGATACATCCTGCCAGCCGCGTCGTTGCGCAGAATAAAGTCAACGCCACAGCCGGGCGCAGTATTCTGGAGAGCGGATCGGCCCTTCCTGCTCGGAAGCGACTTAACCGGAAATCTGGCTAGACACGCGGCTGCCCGCGAGCGATTGGAGAAAGCCGCGTCGTTTCATCGCCGGGTCCTCATCGCGTGAAGTTCATTCCCTGGATTCCTTGTCGCGCAGCGAAGTGTTTTGAAAACGGTCCGAAAGTGTTTTCGCCTCAGCGAATGCCTGAGTAGCTTCCGTAGCGCGTCCAAGCCCGCGAAGAATCGTTCCGAGTTGGTAGTGCAGGCTTCCCTTTTCATCGGGATAGCCTTGCTTGAGCGCAGAATCCAGATTGTTCAAAGCCTCCTGCAATTCTCCCGTTTGGGAGCAGGCCGTCGCCAATTGCACTCGCGTCGTCAAATCCCTGGGGTTTTTTTAGCCAATTCGCGCAGATAAGGAAGAGCTTCGGAATATTTGCGTTCCTGCATCGCTGCTTGGGCTAGCGTGCGCATGGCGGGCAATCGGTGAGGATCGAGTTTCAGCGCATGATGCGCGCTCTGCGGGCATCTTCCGCAGAGCCGGCCGCGAGTTGCGCCTCGCCGAGTCGCTCCCATCCAGCGGGATCATCGGGGCGGTCGGTCACGGCTGCCTGGTACTCAGCGACAGCCGCTTTGCTGTCGGCCTGCAGCCGGAGCAGGACGTCTCCGCGCAAGAGATGGACGATGGCTTGGTCCTTGTCGGACTTGGATAATTGCGCGGCAATCTGGTCGGCTTGTCCTGCGTAACATAGCGAGAGATGAAACATGGCGGATGCGGCTGTGGTTTTGGGGCCGAGGCTTCGTTCGAGCAATGGAATCGCTCTGGCACAATCCCCGATTTCGGCCCATGCGACCCCTCGTTGAAACGCGGCCTCACCTTTGGCCATTTGCTGGGGATTGCAGGCGCGTCAAGTTCTCCCAACGCTGCTCTCGAAAGAGGCTCTCCGCGGTGGCAGTCGCGGTAACCCTCGGTTTTGGTAGCCGTTCCCGAAGCGTTTTCGAATCGCACGCGGCCGCAAGACATTCCAGGAATATAGCGGCGGCACCCGTCGTGTGGTGTTGATCCGCAGGTTTCAGCGTTGAAGGCCAGTCCGTTCAACATTCCTGCAAGCACCGCTGGAGATCGCGAAGCAATTGCGTTCAGAAATTTGTTCATTGGCCGGCCAATTTCCCTCGGTGGCCGCGAGCATGGCTTCCGCTTCAGCAACACCAAGATCTTCGGGACCCAATGTCCGCGCGCGATCGAGCGACTGACTTCCGACTGTCGATATCACCAATTGCAATTTGGGTCAGGGCGAGCTGTATCCAATTTTCAGCGTCATCGTCGAGTGATACGGCACGTTGAAGCAGATCAATTCGCGAAGGGTCGGTTCTGGGACGGCTCAGCGCCTGAAGCCGGTACTCTGCCGCAAGACCAGCGCTAAAACCCCTCATTCGAGCTGGAAAGCTCCGCGAAACGGCCAGGCAAAAACCCACAAACGAGGTCTTCGCCTCCGAGGAGTCGGGCGCCGCGCGATCCCCTTCTTGAACGAATCGAATGCCTCGGCTTGGCGATCGAGCGCGGCATAGGCTTCGCCCAGGTATTCATAGGCGAATTCCTCTTTCGGTTTCTGGTGCGCCGCCTCTTGCAAGAAAGGTGATGGATTCTTTGGTCTGACCGGTCCGCAGCAGGTCGATACCAAGAAGCAGATTGGCAAAATAGTCGTGGGGCGGAGTTTCCAGGCATTCCGCAGCAGAGGGAGGGCGGCGGAATATTCATTTCTTTGGTGATACTCGAATCCCTGGTGAAGCAGGGAGTCAAACTTATCCGCGCCGATGCATCTTGCTGAAAAGAATGCGCGAAGGGGCAAGTGAGTGCCACGAATAGAGTGACGAGAACTGCAGTGCGAAGCAAGTTTGCGCCCCCTTCCGCCATCTGCCCGGTGACGAACCACTGAAAGAATACGCTGCCGCCATGTCTGGCAACAACCCAGTGCGAAATTTGTGAAGGAAAATCGAATATCCAACCGTTTTTGCTGTCACACCCCCTTATGCTTTCGCCTGGGCTTAATCGATTATGTAGGTAGGATTATGACTACTGCCTACCTCTGTGCTAAGCTGCAGTTCTATTCGCCGGCTCGTCCCCCGATCAACGCGGCTGAGGAGCCCCTCCCTCCGTTGCACGACGGGGTGGTGATTACGGGACCTGGACAATTCGAGCAGCTAACAGAACTAAAAATTCACGGAAAGGTCACGTTGAAGAATTTAGTGCTGGATTTGAAAGCGCCGGTCGTTCTGTCGGCGGGCGCAACCCTGGTGTTGGAAGAGGTGCAGATCAGCATCTCGGACGCGGCTGGCACGGCGAACGGTTCTTCCGGGCTGCGTTGCGATGGTCCCGCGCACATCGTCATCCGCAATTCCACGATGGCGCCCGCCGGAAGCGCGCACCCTATCTGGATGATCAAAGGGAAGGTGGATGTCGAAAACTTCCAGACGGAAAACTCAGAGTTTCACCTGGATCATGTTCGAGGCAAAATTGAACAAGCTAAAAATATTCGAACTGGAAATCTCACATCACAGCCAGGTTTCGGCGAAGCAGCTTGAATTTGGTTTTCCTATCGACACACAGTAGCGACAACGATCAACTTGATTTTTCGGATGTGCCGACGGAAAAGTCCTTCGATCGAAAAATGAGCCTCGGTTCCGGCGCCAAAGCAGATTTGGAAGACGCTTGCGTGCGAGATTTTCCTTCTGTACATGCACGGTGCGAGCAAAGGCGACTCTCGCGCACATGGATCGCGTACAATTGGCGATTTTTCCGACCTGCCGCGGGACGCTGGAGTTGGGCGCCGGGCGGATGGGCAGCGAAGCGCAACCGGCGGTCTTCCCGGGGGCCCAGTCCAATGACTGCCCGTTCAGGCTCGCGCTGCGCGACGTTAACGTCGATACCTGGGATGTTTATGCTGGTGGGAATGCCGATCTAACGTTTCGGAAAAGCACGATTGACGAGCTTAACGCCGGCGGAGACTCCAAAATCGTTGTGCAGGACTCCGAAGTGTACGCAGATTGGATGGCAGTGACTGATAACGCCCACCTGACGGCTGAGCGATCCACGGTTGGAGCGTTGCGCCTGGCCACTGTCCGACCGGACCTCGCCACAAGTCAGATACGACTGGTGGGCAAGAGTCACACAATTTTCAGGCAAGTACGATTTGACTGCGGAATCGTGGCCAAAGATGACGCGCAAGTTCAAATAGAGCAATCCAGCGTTCCGCCAAAGTATATTCAAAAATCGGGGAACGCCGTCGTTCAGTCTGATGTACCTTTAGTGGGCCCAAACCCTGAGAGCGAATTCCTCGATGCCAGAACTTCATATCACTTCTGATTGGACGTATCGCGGTCTTAACGCGGTAATCTTCGAAAACCGTTTTCTGCGTGTTGTCGTACTTCCCGCAGTTGGGCGGAAAGATCTGGCAGATCACTTACAAACCGCATGACGCGAATCTGCTGTGGAATAATCCGCGGATTGCTCCGGCGACGAATCCCCATGAACGCGCGCTATGACGACGTATGGTGCGGCGGATGGGACGAACTATTTCCCAATGATGAAGTCGCCAGCATCGGAGGTGAACGCTATCCAGATCATGGGGAAGCGTGGACTGCAGAGTGGAAAGCTGAGCCATTTGAAAAACCGGGCGAGGTGGGCGTGGTCCTAACTGTGCGCACGCCCATCAGCTCGATTCACATCGAAAAGGCCATTACGTTGCGCGAGAATGAGGCGCGACTCCGCTTTCAACATAAATTCACCAACGAAGGTGGGTCTCCGTTTCCGTTTCTTTGGAAGCTTCATCCGGCCTTCGCCATATCTGCCAAGCACCGGATCGACTTTCCAGCAATGAAAGTAGTTTTGGATCCGGCATTTGCAGGTACGCTCGGCGGCGCAGTCAGTCCATTTGAGTGGCCCTACGCGCAAATTGGCGGAAAGAAAGTCGACGTGAGGCGCATACCTGATATCGCCGAGAAGCAGCTTTATTTTTTTTACGGCACCGAGATGAAAGAGAGTTGGTGCGCAGTGACGAACACGGAAACTGGGCTTGCCTGCGGTCTCTATTTCGATCCCAAGGTCTTTGCGTGTTGTTGGCTGTTTGCCAGCTATGGCGGATGGCGAAATTATAATGTAGCCGTGCTGGAGCCATGCACAGGCTATCCGCTGAATTTTGAAGCGATGCAGAAAGCAGGGCGGGTGCAGACGCTCGCGCCAAGAAGTTCGATGGCTACGGACGTTCTTTTTGCGGTGCAGCCGAATACCCATTCGGTGGGTAAGATGTATGATGATGGCACGATGAACACAGCGTCCACCTGATTTATCTTCAGGGTATGACTGTTGGCGCTTTCGGTTCGAGCGACAGAAGAATTGCCGCACAAATTGCGATTAGAATTCCAAAGGCTTGCAGCCCGGTCAAATGCTCGTGCAGGAAGATTACGGCAAATCCCACGGACAAAAGCGGATAGAGCGAGATCAGGGAGATCACAATCGATGCCTTTCCGCCAGATTCCAGTGCGGTGAAACTGGTCAGTGCGCCCAACCCATTCAACAAACCTCCTGCGATTGCCAGCCCCAAAATTAGCGGCTTAACGTGCCAGTGCATCGGCACGCAGAAAATCAGCACGACAGAAATCGCAATCATGGCATAGGCAAACCACAAAAAAGAGAGCTGGCTTGAAATGCGATTCGTGGAGAGCTTTTGCGTGATCCCCGTGATACCCCAGAACACCAGGGCGATGATGGTGAAGAGCAACCAAGCTGGTGGAAGTAAATGCATCGTCAACTCGGAAGACTCAAGATGTAAATGGCGACCAGCGCCAAGCCCAACCCGATTTTCTGGGCTTTCCCCATGCGTTCGTGCAACAGCGTCGTCGCCAGAATCACCGTGACCAGTGGAAATAAGGCCGTTACGGGAATCACGATGGAGGCTTTGCCGCCAATCACCAACGCCTGGAAAAAGGCGATGTTGCCCGTGCCCCCCAGAATCCCAGTGATAAATGCCCAGCGAATCCCAATGTTGCGTTGCTCGCCGCCCTGCAACCGTGGCGAACGGAGAATAACCAAGATCAGCGGCAGAAGTCCTAACGTGAAGTAAACCTGATTTGTATTTGCGTCGATGCCATCGGAAGCGACTTTGGACACCGCTCCCCATGCGCCCCACAGAAGTATGGTCAGGAGCGAATAGAACAACCACGGCTGAAATCCAGCGATTTTCGTTTGCTTGATGTGTGCGTTATCGGCTTGTATTTCAGTCATGATTAGTCAAGAATCCGCCGAGCATAGCTGTACCCGGTCAAATAGGCAACCAGCCACTCCGTCGATTTTCTGATTGTTCCTATGGTTTAGTGCTTCGATTTCCAATTTCATCCCTTCAAGAAGCTTCCTGATGTAAACTCTCACCCGAAAAGTGCTTCGGCGACCTCAACATGAAAATTGAAGCCGTAGATTTTTTTTACCTATCCATGCCAGTAGTGACGACGGAGGGAGACGGCAGTCAGGACGCACTGCTGGTGCGGGTTGCCGCAGGCGGTCGCGTGGGCTGGGGAGAATGCGAAGCCTCGCCGCTGGTTTCAATCGCGGCGTTTGTTTGCCCGATGTCGCACGGCGCGTGCCGGCCGGTCGGGGATGCCGTGCTGGGCCAACCGGTGGATTCACCGGCGGACATCGCGCAGATAGCTCACCAGATTGAATTTGAGTGCATGGACCTGTTGCAGGCTCCACACACGTGGTCAGGCGTAGAGATGGCTCTGTGGGACGTACTGGGAAAAGCGCGCTCTGAACCCGTCTGGCGACTTCTTGGCTACAAGAGTGCTTTTCACAAGCTCCCCTACGCTTCGCAATTATTTGGAGACACGCCCACAGACACACTGCAACTCGCCAAGCGCGCGCGCGCTGATCAATTTCGCGCCGTCAAATTCGGATGGGGACCAATCGGTAAGCTCGATTTGAAGACTGATATCGATCACTTTCAGGCCGCGCGCGAAGGACTCGGACCCGACGCGATTCTGTTGGTGGATACCGGCCAAATTTTCGGCGAAGATGTCGAAGCGGCCGCAAAACGTTTGCCCGCTCTAGAAGCGGTTCGTGCCCGTTGGCTGGAAGAGCCATTTCACACCGGGGCCCTCAGTTCATATGGTGAGCTAGCTGAGCACTGCAAAGGCATCAGACTCGCGGGCGGCGAAGGCGCTCATAATTTTTATATGGCCCAGCACCTTATTGATTTTGGGCATGTTGGCTACATCCAGGTCGATTGCGGGCGCATCGGTGGCATCGGGCCCGCCAAGCGAGTTGCGGACTACGCCCACGCCCGCGGCGTCAACTTTCGTCAATCACACGTTCACTTCGCATCTAGCCCTGAGTGCTTCTCTTCAACCATACGCGGGGTTACGAGATCATGAGATCTGCGAATTCCCTTTCGCGCCAAAACCGCTTGCTCGAGAGTTCACTACAAATCATTTCGTGCGTGATGCCGATGGCTACATCTCCCTCAACGACGCTCCCGGTCTGGGTATCGAAATTGATACCGCTGCGGCACGCAAGTACCTTGTGGACGTCGAAATCAGAGCCAAAGGTGCACAGCTATTTTCGACGAAAGACAATTTCTGATTCGAAACGGCGGCGCCCTTCTCAAAGTAGCCAAGCGTTCGATATTTTTCACTCACCTGTTACGGTTCGCTTTGTTTATTTTCGCAGGTGATACTCGAGCGGTCTAATTTCTTAGTGGAGAAACGGCCTTGGACAGCTTCGGCCAGTGAAGTTCTTCGAAAGCACGGTCTGAAGTTGTCTCCGTTCCATTATGAGGAGTATGCCTTTGTGACACGATTTCGTTGACAGTCTGCGACCTTAGTAACATAACGGCAATCAGCGGAAGCTCTTAGATCAGGAAACCATTTTCCTGGACCACCATTGGATTCGAGTGGATCGAGTATTCGCAACGCGATTATTTTGGGCGCCCTCGGATCCTTCTTCCAGCCGCAAGTGCCAGGCGTCGAAAGCAAATTGGACAGCAAATACATTCTCACGGCTGCTCGACTAACAAATAGGCCCGGCCAAATTTGCTAGCCACGACGTACAATGCACGCTAGGAAGTCAAAATCCAGCGCCGGTACCCGACAGCAACAAGCAGTGCGGTAAGGAGAAGAACAATGACGATGTCTCGACGGAGCCTGGGTAAAAGCGGCGTGGCGTTGCTCGCCGGTGCAGTCTTGCCAAGATCTGTTCGGGCGGTCATTGGCGAAGCCATCGGGTTTCCCTGGGCTCTGCCCACTTCCGACTCGGCAGGTGTTCCTCGCATAGTGGTGGAGGACTTCTCGAAACCCTTTGATCCCGCGTATTTGAGTAATGGCATGATTGGAATCCGGCCCGGGCCTAATCCGCTCGCTCGGGCTCAAACTTGCGTCAGCGGCTTCGTCTTTTCGCACCGTCCCTACCGCATGGAAGGACTTTCACCCTCACCGTATCCTCTTGAAACCGACCTGTGCGTAAAGGGAGTCAGTCTGCTCACGCATCCCGAGCTTTTCAAAATCCAGCGCCAATCTCTCGAAATGAGCAGCGGAGAATTGCTCACAGAAGCCATCTTCGCTCCGGGCGATGACATCACGCTGCAGATTGAAATCCTGCAGTTTGCCTCCCGTTCCGTGCCCTCCCTCCTCTGCCAAGAAATCCGGGTCACCCCATCCCGGGAAATTGAAATCCAATTCGTTGCGGCAATTAACTGCAACGGTCTGCCCGGCTCTTTGTTTTTCAGTGAAGCATCAGAACGCACGCCCATTGATCTTGTCCTCGGATTGCTGAGTGAAGGCGATCTCCAAAAACTCGGCGTGGCAGTTCTGGTCATCTCTCCGGACGCGGGACCCCGGAAGGAACCCCCGTCTCTAGTGGACAAAGGTCTTTCGCGGGCTTTTCGCGTGAAAGCACAAGCCGCCCAGACTTTCCGGATTCGCACCATCGCAGCCATGATTTCCGGTCTGTACCATCCCGAGCCTGCGCTCGAGGCCATTCGTCTGGCCAATTGGGGAGGCATGCTGGGCTTCGAAAAACTGCGTCAGGACAATCGCACCGCTTGGGGCGAACTTTGGAAATCGCGTGTGCGGATCGTGGGGGATTCCGCTTCGCAGCGTGTTCTGGATGCCGCGCACTTCTACGTTCACTCCAGCCTGCACCCTTCCACGCGCACCGGCATGGCTCCCTTCGGCCTCAGTCAATGGGATCATTATTTCGGCCACAGTTTCTGGGACACGGAATCCTGGTCACTGCTACCGGTCACCCTCGCTTCTCCCGCCACGGGCCGCGCCCTGGTGGATTTCCGGCTCCGCGGCCTGGAGTACGCACGGCGACAAGCGGCCCTATACGGTTTTCGTGGCGCCCAATTCCCCTGGGAAGCGGCGCAGACTTCAGGCTACGAGACCACACCGACATTCGCCGCAACTGGCTGGGGCGAGCAGCATGTCACGCCTGATGTCGCCCTCGGAGTCTGGGAGTATCAACTCGCTACAAATGATCGGGATTTCCTTCGCGAAGGTGCCTGGCCCATTTTGCACGCCGTGGCGGAGTGGATTGAGAGCCGCGGCACATTTACGAATCGCGGCTTCGAAATTTGTAACATCATGGGCCCTGACGAGGCTGTTGGCAACATCAACAACAATTCTTACATGAACATCGTCTCCAAAATGGCCGTTGCTGCTGCCATTCGCTGCGGGGAGATGCTCGGTTTTTCTGCACCGCTTTCGTGGAAGCAGATTCGCGACAATTTTTATCTGCCGATTGACGGGCCACGCGGCGTTGTACTTCCCTATGACAATCCGCCAGACCCCCACAGCCCCAACTATTCAATGTCAAATTTGGATTTCCTCGCCCTGCATGACCCCCCGATCACACTCGAATTGCTTCGCAAGACACACGACTACGAGGAAAGCTTGCGCCCCACGGGGCCGACCGCCGCCCTCATGGACCAGTCGAACTTCTCAATAGGTTTCGCGGCTGCTGCCGTCGCAGCAACGGCCGCATTCCTGGGAAACAACGCACGAGCGGCTCAGTTATTCAAAGAGGCGTGGAAACAGTCTTGGCTCGAACCGTTCGCCATGATTCAGGAAATTCCGACGCAGCAGTATGGCTGTTTCCTCACGAATTTCGGGTCCTTCCTGCAAACAGCGATGCTCGGGTTCACTGGGCTGCGCGTTCGCGAGGGGGAATGGAGCAAGTATCCCGCCACCATGCCTTCAGGTTGGAGCAAGATTGAGATTGATCGTATTTGGGTTAAGGGTGAACCTCGACGCCTGGTTGCTTCCAACGGCACTCCCGCCAAACTTTTGTAACTTTTGTCGGCAATGGAAGTCACTGCAATTGGATTTGCGAAAATCATCAGGGGAGGCGTTCTGGATTGAGCGATACTCATATTGGGCGGGTAGAAACCAGATCAAGTTTCTAAGAAGAGCTCCCTCATTTCAGTCGCGTCGCGCTCACAATTAGGATTCCGATCTGGCCGTGCTTGTATTCCGAATTGGACGACCGCATACTCCGAGGCAGTCGGTGCTTGAAACCGAAATGGGCCACACTACCGCCGACATGACGGCTCTGTACACGGGCGAGATTCCAATTGAAACAGTCACAAAGCATTTTCAATTGGAGGCAAATGGAGCAGCCGTAATGGTGTGAAGCAGTAGTTAAGTTGTTTGATTTGTTGGAGCGGGCGATGGGAATTGAATTGCATCCCTAAATCAGAAGTCTTGCGCTTTGATGGCGTTGCCGCCCTTCCAGTGAGTCAAATGGAGCCAGGACTTGCCAGGAGGGCAGTGCACTCAGCGATTAAGCAGCAGTCGCCAGGACTCGAGCGGTTTTGCGCGACTTCGGCTTTGGCCGGATCAGGATCTCGACATCGCAGTCAAGTGCGGTGAGAAAATTCATGAGCCTCTCAACGGAGAAACCGTCAAGCCGATAGTTCCGCAGAGCAGAAATTTTGGGCTGACTCACCTTCAAGGAGCGCGCCGCAGCCATCTGGCGCCCCACGCACAAGCGGACTCGACCTCTTCAAAGGCTTATTGCTGCATCTAGTCGATAGTCGTCTTCAGAACTACCCCACCAAAAACCTCTCCGCCCGATTCGGGCGTCGGCTGGAGTTTTGGCGAACAACAGCGCCAACGGCACATGAATTCTTACCGGTTGGTACTGGACCCCTGCCCCGGCTTCGCAGGAACCACGCCGACACTTAATACCTTGTCCAACTTTTGCACCCTTTGGGAATAGGTGGGATCCGAATTTTTAACTTAGCACTCGCTCCTCGATGCGCTTCTCACTCTACAGACAGCTATTGCGGTGAACGACTGATTCGAAAAGATCTGCCAGATTGGCCACGCAACGGGATGCGGACTTGCCCGCTATTTCTTTAGCGATCGAATAAACGCGACCATGTCCTTCACTTGATCCGACGTCATGGTCTTATAGGCGGGCATTTTCGGCGGCTTGCCATTGCTAATGACTCCACTCAGATCGGCATCGCTCTTCTTCTGGACATCGACGGAAGTTAAGTCAGGGGTCTTCATTGCTTCTTTCCCCTTGCCATCCCCTCCGTGACACATCGCACACTTCGCCTTGAACGTGGCTTCAGCGCCGGCGGTATCAGCCTGTGCCAGCGGACTTAGCAAGCACGTCCCCGCCAACAGCGCAGAAAATAGCGTTATGGCTCCCGGGTTCTTCTTCGTTATCGTCATCTGACTCTCCCTCACTGAATCTCGGAGGAAAACGCTTCCGCTTGCCCCCTTATTTCAAATCCGATCACTCGTAAGCTAAAGCTAATGGTGCAACTCCGCTGCGTCTACTTGGCCTGCTTTATCTTCAATTTGTCGAATATAGAGGCGTAGCCCAACTAAAACAGCGAGGATAATTCCCAGAGCCAATACGAGACCTCTTCGGCGACGGCCCCTCTCGGCCAGCGCCGCTTGGCCTTCTGTTTGCGTCTTTGCCGCAATCTTGAGACCCGCCTCAATGTCCTCTTCAACGAGGGCCGTTTTAAAACTATGTATGGTGACACGAGCCTTAGTGAGCGAATCCCGGGCCTGATCCTGCTCCGTCCGGGCCTCGCTGACCTCCATACCTGAAGCTTCGGCGACACCCAAGATTTGGTCGGAAGCTCGGACGGCGCTATCCAATTGCGTCAAGTCATGCAGCATTTTCGCTCTGGCCTGATCGCATTCGTCACCAGGTTTATGGCAGCGCATGCAGACAGCCTCGGGGCCCGTGCCGAGTTTAGCGTCTGTAGGAAGGCTTACGCCATGATTACTGTGACACACGACACATCCTGGGAGACCGGCAGCTTGAAACGCGGCCTTGTGGGTGCTCTTGTCATACATCTGCGCCTGAAAAACGTGGCAATTTGCACACACGTTCTTTACGGAATCTACTCCCGGCGGAGCAGCTCCATGATTTCCGTGGCAGGTCGTGCAGGTTGGCGCACTTAAATCTCCACGAACTGTTATCGCTTCGTGGTGCACGCTCCCCTTGTAATTGGCATATTGATCCGTAGGGATTCCGTATCCTTCCATGTACTTTGCGTCTGAATGGCACCGGGAACAGGTCTCCGCCACGTTTAACGGGTTAATTCTCGAGCGCGGGTCGCTCGCCGCGCGCAGGTCGTGCACACCGTGGCAGTCAATGCATACAGCAACCTTGTTATCTCCTTGAAGTAGCCGCTTGCCATGAACACTGGTCTGATACTGGACCAACTGATCCGTACGAAGCGACGGGTTGTATTTGCGCATGAAGGCCCCGTCGGAGTGACAATGGCCGCAGAGCTCCGGAATCTGTCTACGCTGAATCTTGCCGCGAAAGCCGGCAGCCTTACTCATGGCTTCCATATCTGCCTTGGTAGGATCGCCGCCATGACAACTGGCGCAGGTCAGCCCTTTTTGCGCGTGGATGTCTTGACTGAATTGAGCTTGTGTTACTTGCAGAGGAGGATCCAAAGCTCCATGACAATCCATACAGGTGCTAGGCTCCTGCGCATCTGCGCCGACGACGTAAACGCAGATAATTATGAACAAGAGTACTAGCGACTTAAGATTGCAGTTACTTAGCGACATATGCATAGATTGTCATCGCGATGATGTAGCTTAGAGCGAATGCCCCTGCGCCAAGAGCGAGTTTTCGTCCACGTCTGCTGCCAGTGCTATCGAAGAACGGTAAAAATAGCCATACCACTCCCGCCAAACCAAAGATCAAGATGCCTAGGACTTCTCCGTCCACGAGCCAGACCTTCGCTGGAATTAACTTAAGTGTCTGGAACATGAACATGAAATACCATTCGGGCCTGATTCCGGCAGGTGCGGGAGCAAACGGATCCGCCTTTGTCCCCAGTTCCCAAGGAAGAATCGCTGCCAACATCCCCAGCACTCCTAGGGCGATGTACCATGCGATCAATTCGCGCAAGAAGAAGTTAGGGAAGAACTTCATCTGCCGTGCTTCGCTTGGCGCGGTTTTCCAACGGGCTTCCACCCTCGGCGGGACGCTCATCCCAAAGTATTGAACCAACCCGATGTGAACCAGCAGCATGAGGACTGTCAATCCGGGTAACAATGCAACGTGGAATCCGAAGAAGCGCGTCAGGGTCGCGCCGGTTACCTCTTCTCCGCCGCGCATGAACACCTTCATGGCGTGACCGATGACGGGTACCTGACCTGTTATTTCCGTTCCGACCTTGGTTGCGAAAAACGCCAGCGTATTCCAAGGGAGGAGGTAGCCGCTGAAACCGAATCCCATAGCCAGGAAGAGTAATAGCATCCCGGTAATCCATGTCAGCTCACGTGGCTTGCGATAAGCCCCCAGAAACAACACGCTGAACATGTGACAGAATGCCGTGAAGATTAAGAGGTTGGCTGCCCAGGAATGGATGGAACGCACTAGCCAACCGAATTGCACTCGAGTCATGATGTACTGGACACTCTCGAACGCCTCGGTAGCGCTAGGCCGATAGTAAAGAAGAAGCAGAATACCGGTGCAAACCTGGATGCCAAAAAGAAACAGGGTGATACCGCCCAGAAAATACCAATAAGACAGATTGTGTGTTGGGACGGCTTTCTCCCGCAAAGGCGCCGTCAAGGTTTCCCAGTCGAATCGTTCATCGATCCAATTACGCAGGGCGGTAAACAAGACTATGCCTCTCGCTTCAGTGAGACCACCACGTCGTCGCCTCGTAAATGGACCTCATATACCTCGAGTGGGCGAGGCGGCGGACCTGAGACATTGCGGCCGTTCAGATCGTAAAGGCCGTTGTGGCATGCGCACCAGATCTCTTGCAGGTCACCTCGGTACTGCACAATGCAACCCAGATGCGTGCACGTGGCGGAAAGCGCGCGGTAACTTCCATCGGCATTTTTGATCAACAGGCCCGGACGGCTGCCAAAGCGAAAAATCTTGGCGCTGTTCGGCTTCAATTCGCCGATTTTCCCCGCGATTACTTGATCGCCTCCAAGTTCCGCTACAGGCGGGGGAACAAGATATCGAAGCACGGGATAAATGAACGACGCGAATGAGGCGAAGATGCCGCCACCAAGGAGAACTTGAATCATTCGGCGTCGTGGTGGTTTAACTCTAGGTTGAGAGTCAGCTGCCATATTCTGAACACCGTTCAGCCCGAGCTGCAGAGTGTTGCGCGTCCAACGTGACAATTCTCATGTTTCACTCTCTTGATCATTTATGCGGAATGCTGTTCTACCGTGCGCTGCATTTCTCGCAGCCACATAGCCTGGAACAATTGCAGACGGTGGCCAATGACAACTGCTAGGTTCAATGTGAATTTGTATCCCACGATCGGGTGCGCTGCGAAATGCTTGCTCAACTCTTCCCGGGATAGAGCGATGACTTCCGTCTCGAGTGGAGCTGTCGCGGTAAGAGTGAACTTATGGGGCGGAATCAGGGCGGACCAACCTACCGTCTGGCCCGCGGTTCGCTCTTCGACGACGACGTCTTCCTCACTGCCTCGAACCTGCATCGGTAGCGTGAGCCGGATTCGTCCGCGCTCAATCAAGAACAGACGCTCGGCAGGGTCTCCCAGCTTAAACAACGAAGCTCCGCTGGGCAGGGCGATCCTGGTGCCGAGAGCTAAAACCCACTGCACTTCCTCGGCTGCAAAGTTCTTTAGGAGTTCCGATTGCTCGTGGGCCATGAAGGGGGCTCAGTTCACGAATGCCGACGTCGTCTTGGTGTGCAACTGGGCATGCGAGGGGGTCTCGAGGAACGATTCTGCAGCCGCCTGCTCTAGGCGAACGTGATTCTCGATCTGCGCGAGCAGGACTTCCGTGGGCACATACGTTCCCGGGCTATTGCGAAGCACGAGTTTGTCAGCGAAGAAACGGCCAGAGGCCACCGCTTTGACAAGCCGCGGTTCTGGCTGAACCGGCGGAGCAGATGATTCTTGACGAGTCGCAGCACCGAATGCGATGGCCGCAACGGCCAGCCCAAACATACTCAGACACAAGGCCATCAAGAGCATTTCCATAATCGTGTTCCTCCCTATCTAGGCCATGTGCAAGTTCTCCACCAAATCGTTACACCACTAAGTTCTTTAGATTCAGATCAGGTAGCAGTGCTGTCACAGGCGAACTGACAGATTGTCAGGACACGCCTGACAATCCGTCAGTCATTGACGCATCGAAGCGCCATATGACATGCTTGCGGCAATTCGCTATCTCAAAGTATGAAGTTGCGTTCAGCCAGTATGACGGTTGTCCTCGCCCTCGGAATTACGGCGGCTGTGGTCATTGCCTGCGCTGCAGCGTCCTACGTTTACTCGGCTCATCACTTCAAGAGCCTTCTAGAAACCGCACGCTACACGGCTCTCACGGAAGGCGACCTTATCCGCGTCGCACTCGAGCATCAGATGATGGAAAATGACCGCACTCTGATTGCGGGAATGATCGAGAGTTTTGGGAAGCAGGAGCGTGTAGAGCAACTCATCCTGTTGGACCGCAATGGCGTTGTACGGTATTCCAGCAAGCCCGGAACATCTGCGGATAATTTTCGAATCGACTCTCCCACCTGTCAGGTTTGCCATCGCGATCCGCCAGACCGCCGCGGCTCCAGTCGTGTGATCGAGACTCATGGCGGTGAGGTACTTAGAACTGTTGTCCCGATTCGCAACCGCGAAGAATGCCACAAATGCCACGACCCGCAGCACAAAATCAACGGCATCCTCATTTTGGATTACAACGCTGGAGAAGTCCGAGCCGCTATGACTCGTGATCTTCGCTGGATGGTGGCTGGCGCCGGTACGCTAACCTTCGTAATCACAGGAGCCATCTTGCTACTTATCCAGTTCTCTGTCCTCCGCCGCCTCAACCGTTTCGAAACCACTGCACGATTGATTTCTCAGGGTGACCTGGCGCGCCGCATTCCCTCCGAAGGTTCGGATACACTGGCGTGGCTGGGCCGCGAATTCAACACTATGGCTGACTCTGTGGCTGGTTTGGTTGGAGAAGTCCGCACGCAACGGGAACGTCTTGAAACCATTATCAACAGCATCGATGACGGGATTGTCGTTCTTGACGTGGAACGAAGAATCATTGCAGCTAACGATGCCTTCCTTTTGCGTACGGGTAGTGACCGTGATCAAGTACTTGGCTGCTGCTGTTTGGAAGTTGGTTCGGGTCCTTGCAACCTGGGCGATTGCCCCACTCTCGCTTGTTTGAAATCCGGCGCGCGACAGGTGCGCATGTGCGAACGCACAACCAGCAACGGCGCTGCAGCTTGGGAAGAAATTCATGCTTCACCCATTCTCGACACCTCAGGGCGTCTGACGCAGGTGGTCGAGGTCTGGCGCGACATCTCCGAGCGCCGGGCGGCCGAAGCGAACCTGGCCGAGTCACATCGTCTGGCTTCGCTCGGAATTCTGGCGTCTGGGTTTTCTCACGAATTAAATACGCCGCTGGCAACCGTTTTAATGTGCGTCGAGGGAATCCTACGAGAAACTCTCGCTGAGAAAAATGGCAACGCGGAGACTGACCCGGCTAGAATCCGGGACAGTGCCCTCATCGCGCGTGAACAGATCTTGCGCTGCCGCGGGATCACGCAGCACTTCTTACGATTGTCTCGGGGCCAGCGCTCTTCCGGAGAAATCGTAGAGCTCGATGTAGCGATAGCAGCCGTGCGGGGACTCATCAGTCCCACGGCCTCAGCTCATTCCGTGAACGTCGAGGTGCGGCCGTTTCCACCTGCATTACGGGTCCGGGCAGACGAAGCCGAATTGCAAAACCTACTCGTCAATCTGATCCTCAATGCGATTCAGGCGTCGAAGGCCGGTGGCAAAGTCGTCGTGGAAGCGAATGGAGGCGACACAGTGAGCATTCGCATCACTGACGAGGGATGTGGGATACCGGCGGAATACCGGAAGAACATATTCGAGCCCTTTTTCAGCCTGCGCAAGGGCGGCACCGGACTCGGACTTTTCCTTTCGTTAAACGCCGTGCGGAGCTGGGGCGGTGAGATCCACGTCGAAAGTACTCCCGGAATTGGGTCCATCTTCGAAGTGGAGTTGCCGGCTTTGAAGATCGGCTTGCCGCAGGAGGCCCAGTAATGAAAGCGGCTTCGCTCCTATTAGTGGATGACGACCTTACCTTTCGCCAAGTGATGGCCAACGAACTGAAACGTCTCGGATATCAGATTGATTCGGTTGGAACAGGCGAAGAGGCGGTTCGCCGAATTGCCACCTCAAAACCAGAGGTAGTGTTGCTGGACGTTCGGTTGCCCGGGATGAACGGTCTCGATGTACTGAAGTCCATTCACGCTAGCGCGCCGGCAATCGAGGTGATCATGCTGACCGGCCACGGCTCAATCGACACAGCCATTGAGTCGATCCGTATTGGCGCGTTCGATTACGTCGTGAAGCCCTGCCCGCTGGATGAGTTGCACCTTCGTATTCAAAGAGCAGTGGAGCGGCGCTCGCTGAAGCAACGGACAAATCTTCTTGAGCGCGGGCTGACTCCGCCCGACCTTGGGAGTTCCTTCATCGGCGAAAGCCCGGAGTTCCAACGGCTACTGAAACTAATCGAACTGGTGGCTCCAAGCGATGGCACCGTGCTCATTACGGGGGAGACCGGCGCGGGAAAAGAACGTGTCGCCAAGCTGATCCATGCAAGGAGTCCACGACGCTTCCGGCCGTTCGTGGTAGTAGAGTGCGCTACATTGCAGGAAAGCTTACTGGAGAGCGAACTGTTCGGCCACGAGCACGGAGCGTTCACAGGGGCGGATCACGGGAAGCCTGGATTATTCGAAGTTGCACATGGTGGCACGATTTTTCTCGACGAAATCGGCGAGGTCAGCCCTGCGACTCAGATCAAGTTGTTGCGCGTTCTAGACACATCCACTTTTCGGCACGTCGGTGGGACTGCCGAAATTCGCGTTGATGTACGCGTGTTAACTGCGACCAACCGCGACGTTTCCTCCATGGTTCGGCAGGGGCTATTCCGGCAAGATCTGTTTTATCGACTTAGCACCATAACCGTTGAAGTTCCACCACTGCGGGCCAGAGGCGCCGACGCGGAACTGCTGGCGCAACAGTTCGTGGCTACCCTCAATGAGCGATTCGGCTCTAGCAAACAGCTCAGCGATGAAACCCTAGAGCTACTGCGGCACCACAACTGGCCGGGCAACGTACGCGAGCTTCTTCATGTGGTAGAAGCGGCCATGGTGCTATGCGAAGGAAACTGTATTCTCCCCGAGCACCTCCCTGCCACCGTTCGCAATTCGCTCATCGCCAAAGTTCCAGGGATTTCATGGAATGTTGCTTCGTTGCCGACCCTGGAACAAGCGGAGCGTGAACACATCCGGATAGCACTCCAAGCCAGCAGCGGCCACCGTGGAAATGCAGCGAGAATCCTAGGCATCAGCGAGCGGAATCTTTACCGGAAGCTTCATGATCATGGCCTGCTGCCCTGAACCGGCAGCTTTCCGAACTCGTATGCAGTACTTTGCTTGCGTGGCGGAAAGAGCAGGGTTCAAGTAGTCGATTTGCATTTCCGAGCCCACGTTTTCCTGACCGATCGATTAGTATGGCGAAGACGATCTAGATAAGCACCCTCAAGAGAGTATGCGTACCGCATTTTCCGATTTACAACCTGCGGCACGCCTTCTGCATTCGATTGAGCGCGATGGATTCCGACGCGGTGGTTCAGTGCGCGATGCGACACACAAGTCCAGAAACAAGACGCCGTTATCAATTGGAAATGGAAAATCGGGTGCGCGAAGCAATGGAGAACCCCAACAAGACTGCACACGGAAATGGCGATTTACTACGTGTTTACAACGTTTCGCTGGAAAGCAAGGAGGGCATCGCCAAGGCCGTCCCTAACTAATTGAAGAAGAAGGAGAATTTGGCTCTCAGACCTGTACGAATTGCGAACTCTTGGTTTTGAGTTTCCTGTTCGATTCCGAAAGGATAGAGCACCTAAGGCCACACCCACTTTAGGATCACCTTTTTCAATATGAACATCGCAGCCATCGATTCGGCCCACACCCACTTCTGGGCCGAGCTGGTTTTGTCCGATTACCCGACGCAAGTTAGTGGAATTACTTTTGAGTTGCCCGTCATCCGCTGTGAATGAGCCAAGGCAGAGTGTTTCCCAACAATTCAAGTTAACAATAGCTATTGATATGTGACGGTCAACTGTACGCGATAAACGCCTCTGGCAAGGTTGTCGCCGCCGTAGAGTAAGGGGAAGGTGGTCCAAATGAGCATCGGACTTCCATTGGTAAACTCAAAATTGAAACCAGGGGAGCTATTGTCGAGAATCGAAGGATAGTTCACGTCATTGAAGCCCAGCACTGGCCCTGTGGTACGCAAAAATTCTATCCGGCTTCCATCCCACAGAGATACCGGCACTTATTTGTTCGGCTTCCCTACGCTGGGAAACTCCAAAAACCAATCCTGATAACAGAAAATCCTTCTCAGCCGGACCGACCGTGTGACATCCTGACAGCCAATGTCTCGATTCTTTCCGAACGCAAAGCGCTCACTGGATTATGTTCATAGCTTGATCACCGGTCTGGTCGCGGACGGACTTCGTTTCGTCCGTCTTCTGTTCCGCTCGCGCACAACCCTGAGCGCGGAAGTCCTGTTCCTGCGAAAGCAATTGGCCTTCTATGAGGAGAGGCAAGTCCGACCGAGACGATTGAACGACCCCGCCCGTTTCTCTCTCGTCCGCTTGTCTCGCCTATGCAATTGGAAGGAGGCCTTGGTAATCGTAAAACCAGAGACGCTGATCGGGTGGCATCGCAAGGGTTTCAAGTTGTGTTGGAAATGGAAGTCGCAAGCTGGCCGGCCACGAATTCCTGAGAATGCCCGCAAACTCATCGTGCAATTGGCACAAGAGAATCCGACTTGGGGACAAGCGCGTGTGGCAGCGGAGATGTCAGTGAGGCTGGGTATCGATGTTTCTCCACGGACGGTGCGCGCCTATTAGCCTCCCGAACCGAAGCGACGAGGCCACCGGAGGACCTCTTCGCAGAACTGGAAGTCGTTTGTCCGCAATCACGCCGAGTCCATCGTCGCCGGCGATTGATTTGTTGGAGCGGGCGATGGGAATCGAATTGCATCCCCAAATCAAAAGTCTTGTACTTTGATGGCGTTGCCGCCTGCGCAGAAGTCAATTGGAGCCAAATGGAGGCAGATTCGCAAGAAGCTGGTACATTCTACGATTAGGCTGCAGTCACCAGGACTCGAGCGGCTTTGCGTGACTTCGGTTTTGGCCGGATCAGGATCTCGACATCGCGGTCAAGCGCTGTGAGAAAATTCATGAGCCTCTCAACGGAGAAGCCGTCAAGCTGATAGTTCCGCAGAGCAGAAATTTTGGGCTGACTCACGTTCAAGGATCGCGCCGCAGCCATCTGGGACAGGCACTGGCCAGCAACTATCTGATTGATCGCGAATGCCAAGCGCACCTTGGTCTGCTTCTCGTCTGCATTGGGCAGGCCGAGATCAGCAAAAATATTGCCAGAACCTGGAACCACATCCGGCTTAGTTCTTCTCTTTGGCATATCGCACCTCGTAATCAGCCTTGGCTTGATTCAGTCGCCTTGTAACCAACTCCACATCAGTTTTTGCAGTTCTTATTCCGCTTGGTGACTTCTTTTGAAACGCGTGAAGTACGTAGACAGCTAATTCAAATCTGACCGTATAGACTGCCCGATAGGTGTCTCCGCGGTGGTCTTCGACCACTTCGAAAACGCCCCGCCCCTCCCCTTTCCAGGGTTTCGCGTGAGGATGTTTGCCGCCAAACTGGGCCACGCTGAGAGCCGCACCAATACCATCCTCGACTGCTTCGGGGAATTCCAATAAATCTTCTCTGCTCGGTCCGACCCAGAATAGTGGCCTCTCACCGGGCACCCTCTTCGGTCTTATCATTCTATTATCCCACTTCTGGGATAATAAATCAAGATGATAGTTCTCACCCGCTTTTCTGCGCCTCAAATACCATGGACGAAGAACAGGCTAACAGACAGCTCTTTCGAGGGATTCGCAGGTAGAATCTTGACGAGTAAATTTACCTGTGTTGGATCATGACCGCCAATTTCAGAAAAGACTCGGGCCGAAAAGATCAGCAAGATCAAATGAATGAGTTACTTCTGGAGCGGGCGATGGGAATCGAACCCACGTCCGAAGCTTGGGAAGCTCTAAATAAAACTCTGAAACCGATTGATCTGGCGGCACTTAGCGTTTGGAAAGAGGGCTCTAATTGGAAACTAAATGGAAACTGAAATCGGCTACGGACTGTGGTGACCTCGTTGTGCGCACTTACTCCGCCGATTGACGTCTCGGAGACTCTCGCAATTATGGGCCTACCCGTCGAAGACGCGTCGGGTTAGGCAGATCGGGAATGCAGTGCCCGTGCCTTCGAAGCAGGTGCTTTGTTCCGGCGCACTTTCTTAACGTAGGAATCTCCTGCTTTGCCAATGTGGCTGAGTTCGACTTTCCGGTCGTCGAAATCCGCGATGATAATGAGGTTTCCGCCCATCGCGGACACGATTGATCGAAGCTGATCAACGTGGATGTTTCGATTCGGTTTTTCGAGTTTTGATATTGCGGCCTGGGAAACTTTCATGCGTTCCGCGAGATCGACTTGGGTAACTTTCAGGGTGTCACGCAATTCGGCGAGTTCCATCGTTGCAATTTCCTTGAATGCCGCTTTGCGCGATCGAGCGATGGATTCCGGCGTCATCGTTTGCTTTGCGAGTTCGCTAAATTTAATTCGCGCCATTAGAGAAGTCCCTCCTTCTTCAGTTCAGCTAAATAGGTATCGTAAATCTTGTCTGCGGTAGCGACCATTTTTGAAGTCCAGTTCTTACCAGACTTAACCCCGCCAATTAAGAGGATCCCAGTCTGACGTGGGTCGAACGCAAAACAAATTCGGTACGGCTTGCCTGCAAATTGAACGCGCAATTCCTTCATGTTGGGATGCTTCGAATCTTTTGCCAGCGTATCAACTCGCGGCCTCCCGAGCGCTGGTCCCTTTTCTTCAAGAATCGTCACACCGACGGTAATAACTTCGTGTTCGGCGTCTGAAAGCTCGGCCCACCATGCCTGAAATTCATCGGTCGTTTCTATGTCCCAGGCCATGAACAGACTATAACTCTAAGGTTATACAAAATCAAGTTCTAATTCCCCGCTTACGTTGACAATGCAATGAATTACTGAGAATCGGATGAAAGGCTCTGAGCGCACCCCTTTGAATCTGGAGCGGGCGATGGGAATCGAACAAATCTAATCGGCCAAAATAAGGCGTTACTGCCCGCTTTTCAGTTCAATTGGAGTCAAATGGAGTCAGATTGACGAGGACGCAAAATCTAAGATCTTCTTGACAGATTGACTCCAGAATGCGAAATAGGCGTGCGCTTGCCAATCCACTATTTCTGTCCGCTGAGACCTAGGATTAGGATTGCAATCAGCCCGAAGCCGATTCCGGTCCACTGCAGCATCGAGAGCTTTTCCTTAAAATAAAAGAGCCCGACAAGCACCGCGGCCAACACCAGGATCAAATTAACCATGGCACCGCCAACGGCGAGGTTGGCGCGACTCGAAACCAGTCCAAAAAAGATGTAAGCAACCGGCGAGAGAACGATGACGGCGAATAAACTCGTCACACTGGAATGCTTCGCCCAGTTGGCGCTCAGCGAGTCGCACAGAACAAAGAAGCCGACGCTACAAATGGTGAGCCCCCAAACAATCAGTGTTGCCATCACGTTTGCTCCTCTCCCTCGGTCCAGCCATTCTTTTGCTCGCGCAATCAGCGCCAGTGGTGGGGCATCTGTAAGGGCAGCGCGCAGAACCGCTACGTTCGCGCTCTCACTCATGGCCAAACCCTGCCCGTCGAAGAACGTCTGTGTTACGCGTGGCAGAAACCTTCACCCGTTGCACCACGATTTCTGAACCGCTCGCGCTTCCCTCGCCTTCTGGACGCGCGGCTGTCATTTTTGCCTGTCTGAACAGAGTTAACCGTTCGCCCGAAAAATACGGGGAGAAACCGTAGCACGCGCAGAGCTGACAGAGCCACATTCAGTCGCGGTGATGCTGCCTGTTCATCGGCTGCCTCCAATGGCTTCTGCCGCTTCGTCTCTCGCTTCGATGGCGTTTGTCCCATGGCTTCCACTCCCGCGCTCTTCCGTGTAGGCGGCCCAGCGCTTTCGTCTCTAGGCCGCCTCTATAATAGAAATCGCAGATCCGAAGGCAAAACCCGACACTCAAATCGTATTTAGAGGCAATGCGTTCGAAGCGGCGAAAATCCGTTGAATCCCACCGATGCGTAGCTGCTCGTGTAGGCCCCGGTGAGTAGAATTTCGACCCTATCCCCCGCATCCAGATCCAAAGGGAGACGATACGGAGTCTTTTCATAGAGGATGTCCGCGCTGTCGCAAGTGGGCCCAGCCAGCACAACTGGGCCCGGGCACTCCTGTGCGGCTAGTCCGCAGCGGGTACTTGATGCTTTCGTCCAGGGTCTCTGCCAGGCCGCCAAATTTTCCGACATCCAGATAGACCCAGCGGGTTTCATCCTTGCGGGACTTCCGCGACACTAGAACGACTTCACTCTGGATGACCCCTGCCTCTGCCACCAGCGACCGGCCCGGCTCAAGCATGATGTGCGGTTGTGAATCCCCAAAGGCATCGTCCATGGCTTCGCCAATCGCACGGGCAAACGCCTGAACCGGGGGGATGTCTCCCTGGTAAGGAACGGGAAAACCACCGCCCAGGTTGACGGTGTCCAATCGAACGCCCTTGCGCTGCCAGGCTCCGAAAAAGTCCAGCCGTTTCCAGAATCGGCCGTCGCCACTGAGCCGGATCGGTCTGTTGCGAACCAACATGAAAAGTGATGCCGGAAGGGCGCAAGCCGAGGCTGCGTGCCATCAAGAGCAATTCGGCGGTCATCTCCAGATCGCAGCCGAATTTCCGGGAAAGCGGCCAACCGGCATTCTGCCCGGTGGTCAGAATGCGACACATCACTTCGGCTCCCGGCGCGTGTACCGCCAACTTCCGCAATTCCGCTTCGCTATCAAACGCAAATCGCCGCACGCCTCTTTGGTGGGCATACGCGATGTCTTCGGCCTTCTTGATGGTGTTGCCGTACGAGAGTCGGTCTGGGGTCACACCGAGCGAAAAGCAAAGGTCAAGCTCCGAGCGGCTAGCGAAATCAAAACTCGAGCCCAATGCCGCAAGCAGGGCTACAACCTGCTTTTCTGGATTGGCTTTCACGGCGTAAAAAATGGAAGCGCTCTGAGACTTTTCCTGCAGTTCCTGATACTTTTCTTTTATGACGTCCAGATCAACAGCCAAAAAAGGAGATTCTCGCTTCACCTGCAAAAACTGCTCGAGTTTTTCTGTCAAAAGAACGCTTCTGCCATGCCTGGGGTCCACTGCCGTACTTGCGGCAGCGCATGCATCGCGGCGAATCGTGTGGCCCGCCGTGGAAGAAGGAGAAACAGTCACTAAACTGCTTTGGGTGCGTACGGATTCGGTCGCGATGTCCATCCTTGGTTTCTCCATGTCTAAGAATGAGAACTACCGTCGGAGGGTTAACGGCTCCAGGCAACGATTTGGTGATCGAAATCGAACGAAACGCGCTTCAGGTGCAAACTTCTGGGTCCGACAACTCCGCTAAATGCAAGTCCGCAAAGTCGTGCATCATCGAGGACCAGGGCGCGATCCGCTCCGAGATCGAACGATCCGACCAGAATTCGAGGGATAAGAACTTCGTCGGCGTCAAAGGGCTTCAATTCACTGTTGAGAGATTGCCTGGTTCGGATGATCCTCTTGCCCGGCAACTGGCCCCCGCGTTTGCAATCAAAGAGCACGAGGTCTGCTGCGCCTGTGTCAACCAATAAGCGAACGGTTTCGTTGCCCATGGTGGCGTTAAAACTCGCAGAGCGTCTTGCGTGTCCGGTCAATGCAGCCGTCATCGTGCCCTCGACGTGGCCAAACTCAATCTTTCGCCGTTGGTAGTCGATCGTGAAACTGCTTCCGCCAAGCACATCCAGCCCAAAAATGCCGTCAATGCGCACCTTCAGCTTCTGCTCCAACGGTGAAAGGTCCTGGACGAGTCCTGTTAGCCCATAGCAGCGAATAGGACCAACATGAATGTCAGGCAGAACAGCGCGCTTCACCTCCGCTTGCCCTTCAAAAAGCGGCAATTGCTCCCTTTCCCCGGACAGCCCCAACTTCCTCGCGGCCCGTTCGTCGATCGAGCTTGGATTTGCTCCTGTGTCCACCAGGAAATTCAGGCCACGCAGTTCGCCGATGTCACCCTGCACCAGAACCAGGTAGCCATCCAGCAGACGAAACGGGATCTGCTTGACCCCGTCCACTGCAACGGCAACCTCCGGCCGAGAGAAGCAAAAAGACCAGAAACAATCCTGCGCGCCTCTTTATGCTCGCTTCCGGCCCAGACAGTTTTGGTTGCTCACCTTGCGAGCCAAGCGCACGCCGCAATAACGAACCTATCCATCGCAAGGATTCCAGCGTCGAATACGCCATTTGCGCCCGAGGTGAAGGGGGAATAACTAGGGCCGGTTTCTGGGCGGTATCGAGTTCAATCGGTTTCCGAAACGGTTGCCGTTCCATGGATTCCCCCCTCTACCTCTGGACTCCAGGCGTCCCAGGAGTGAGTCTCTAGGCTGCCTCTATAGGGGAAATCGCAAACGGGAGGGAAAACATGACATGGAATTGGCTAAGGCGGTGAATTAACGGCCGGAGAGTTATCTGGCGCAAAGGAGCTTGGTACGGAATGCTAGAAGTCTTCGAGGAGAGTCATGTCCTGCTGAAAGGCTCGTTCGTTAAACGCAATGGTTCGGCCATCTGGCGAGATTCTGGGGTTGTAAAACCAGGCAGTGCTCCCGGGACGCTCTGCCAGGACCTTCACATTCCCATGGAGATCCACTTCCAGGATTGCGTAATTATTCTTGGTGCCTGTGCCCATCGCCGTTGCATATATTTTCGCGCCGTCCGCGCTCCAGCTCCCCATCTGCACTTTCCAGCGCCTGTCCTTGAATTGCAACGTTTCTATCTGGCCGCTGGGCAGAGACATGATGTTCAGACTCGAACGTCCCCCGCTCATTTCTCCGATCACAATCCTGCTTCCGTCAGGCGCTATCGACCACGCCGCATCTTCCATCCCAAAATTCCCAATCTCCTTGCCTCGTCCGCTTTCCGGATCCAGGTAGTAGAAGAAGTATTTACCGTCCTTCTTTTCTGAAAACACGCAAGTATTGGCTTTCTGGGCGCAGGCGTAGTCGTACAAACCCTTTAGAAGCACCTTCATGCCGGTTCCGTCTGCATTGGCTATCATCAGCCGCTGCGAAGGATCGGCGTGGTTAAATCGGTCTCTTGCTGCGGTGAAAAATATATGCCTTTCGTCCGCAGTCATGGCGGCCCTACAGAAATCCTCTTCTCCAGAGAACAGGGTCTTCACTGCCCCGCCCGAGTTATCCACCTGAAAGACTCCCCATATCCCGCTGCGGTTAGACGAGTAAAGTAGCGACTCTCCATCTGCCGTCCAGCCGTCGAGCCAGTTCGTCCAACGGTCGTTTGTTACTACGCGTGGTTTGAACTCCTGGCTTTTGGCGTCTAGGTCTAAAGCCCAGATGCTGTCCAATAGGCGGGATTGATTCACAATCATGCGTCTTCCGTCTGCGCTCGCGGAGAGCGGCATCATCTCAAATCCTTCGACTCGGCTCAATCGTTTGGGTTGGCTCAACGCTTTGCCGTTGTTTGCATCAACTTCAATCGACCACAGCTCTACGTGGCCGAGACCATAGCTCTTGCTATAAACGATCCTCCGGTCCCGGATCCAGAGCATGCCATCTTCGCCACCGCCGCTCTTTAGCGACTTCTCATGGACTACTGTGCTGCAGTTGGATCCGTTCGCGTCGCAAGTTACAATTGTCGAATACTCCTCGTTCCCGCTGCCGTTTTCTACTCCGAAGTAAGCGATCCTTTCCCCGTTTGGCGACCACCGGATCACGGACGAGTATGCAATCCCTTTCATCTCCCCAATCTTGTGCGGTTCTTCGCCGTTGGCGCCCATGATCCAAAGTTCCACACCTCGACTAAATAGAATCTTCGAACCGTCGGGAGACACAACAGCCATGTCAACGCTGATTTCCGAAATTTTTCTTGCCGTCTGCTCCACGATGGAAATTTTCCAGAGAGAGTTGGGGTTCGAACGCTGGACGAGCACGTGGTCGCTGTCCGGAAACCAATCGAGGGCACCTTGAAGGGATTCGGGGAGCTCGCGCACTTCTCCAGTGTCGATCGCCAGAAGGGAGTCCTTGTTATGCGTGGCCGTAAAAATTACGTACTTGCCGTTTGGCGAGAGCGCAGCCGCAATGACCGGATTCTCATCCGGATTCGCCGTCAGCCGTCTTGTCTTGATCTGTTTTGGGGCGCTTTCTCCTAATTTCCGGTAGTGCCATATTGCGGCACTCGTTCCGACTAGTAGCACGGCCATCGCTGCCATCCAAACGTATCGCAGCGAGAACTTCCTTCTCGCTGCGAAGACCATGCTCGATCGGGGAACACGGGGGCTCGACTCCGTATCCCGCTTCAGCCGTTTCAGATCGCTGCGCATATCAGCCGCCGACTGGTAGCGCAGGTCGCGATCTTTTTCCAATGCCTTGTACACGATGTCGTCGAGAGGTGCCGGCACTTGCGGATTCGACTCCGTCGGCGGCGGTGGCGTCTCATCCAGAATCGCTTTGAAGATCACCGCCCAGGTCTTCCCCTGAAACGCCAACTTCCCTGTCGCCATCTCGTAAAGCACCGCTCCGAACGAGAAGATGTCCGTCCTCGCATCCAGTTCTTCTCCCCGCGCCTGCTCTGGTGACATGTACGCTACTGTCCCCATGGTCGACGCCCGGCGTTGTCAACTCTTCCGACTTGTACAGCTTCGTCGCTGTCTCGATCAACGACTCGTTGCTTGCCGAACTTCGCCAGCCCAAAATCGAGTACTTTGCAGTCGCCGCGATCGGTCACAAAAATGTTCGCTGGCTTCAAATCCCGATGAATGATGCCGCGTTTGTGCGCCGTGTCTAATGCGTCGGACACCTCAATCGCGTACTCCAGCGTCTTCTCCGTTGGCAACGCGCCCCGTGCGACTTGCGCGCGCGAGCGTCTCGCCCTCCAGATACTCCATCACCAGATATTGCCTGTCGCCATCTCGGCCGATGTCATGCAGCGTGCAGATATTTGGGTGCTGCAGCGCGGAAATCGCTTTGGCTTCACGCTCGAATCGCTGCCGCACAATCGGGTCGCTCGCATATCGTTGCGGCAACACCTTGATCGCCACCGTACGGTCTAGCCGAGTATCCTTTGCGCGATACACTTCCCCCATCCCACCGGCCCCAAGGGCGACAGCAACTGGTACGGACCAAGCATGCTCCCCAGAATCGGGCTCTGCTCCAGAAACTGCTCGTGTTTTATGGTCTCTTGCTCATCGAGGAGAGCCTGCAGAAGTCCCGCCAGTGCCGCATCTTTCTTCCGAAATGAACTGAGCCATCCAGCCCGCTCCTCTTCCGGCAAAGCGAGCACTTCATCCAGATAGGGACTTACCTTGCTTCCATTGCTCAGGAGTCAATTTGGACATTCGTTACCTGGGCTCATGCGAAAGGATTGCGCAGCATCATAGCGATATTCCGGGGGCAAACACTACTAGAGAATTCGAGATTCCACCAACGAAAGTCTCTACTTGGAGTGGCCTGCCTGCCCTGCAAGTTCGAGGGCCGCGCGCGTATCCGGATGATCTGCCCCAACTGCCTTCATCAGTTGCTCTGCGGCCGAGCGCGCGGCCGCACGTGATTCCTCCAACTTCCCCTGGGCAAACAAGCCCGCGAGCCTCGGCGAGATACGCCCATCCCGCTCTACTCGAGTAGCCGCCGTTTTCCACGTACGGCTGCAAGAGACTCATGGCCCGAGTGGCATCTGCCACAGCTAGATTCGCGTGCCCGGCCGCAAGTTCAATAGTGGACCGGTGCTTGAGCAGGGTAGGCAGAGCGGATTCCCCCTGCCCCCCTGCCTTGATCGACGCCTCCAGAATAGTCACGCCTTGATTTGACAGCTCCAATGCTTGGGGCAAATTACCCCTTGCCAGTGCGAGAAGAGCCTTCTCGTTATCCAGGGAAGCAAACGCGTAATGCCCCGGCGGAAGTGCCCGCTTGAGCCGGGGTTCAACTTCGTCAAGCATCGCCTGGCATCGGTCCAATTGGTGAAGATCACGGTAGATCCGGGCACGTTGCAGTAACGATTGATCGACGGCCACTTGATTTCCGATTTGGCGGGCCCTCTGAGTAGCGCGTTCTGCGTAGTCCGCCGATTCAGCCAACCGCGCACACATCCCGCAACGCCACAGAGTAATTGTTCAGCAGGGTCGGCGATACAGCGTCCTCCGACTCATCAGCGCGGCTGATCTCGATGGCGCGGCGATATACCTTTTCCGCTTCCAGGGGACGTCCAACTTGAGTGAGGGCCAGCCCCCAGTTATTCAGCAGCGAGCCTTCCTGCTCTGTCTCGTCGCGACCTAATTCAACTATAAGAGCGTCGGCTTTCTGGAATTCAGAAATGGCCTCGGGCAATTGACCGTTGTCCCGGTGGGCCTCTCCAATATCCAGGAGCAGGCTAAGGCGCATCGAGTCCGAGCGGACTGGAGACTGGCGAAACGCCAATTCCGCTGCCCTCATATACTCGACCTCGTTTTTTGACTTCCCAGCGTGACTGGCCACCTCCCTGGCTCTCGAAAGACAGAAGATTCGATCTAGTGCGTACTGATTGCCCGGCGGAAGCTCACGGAAACACTCATCAATGTAAGCTTTAGCTTCTTCTCCTTTGTCAACGCTTGCCAACGCGCTTCCCAGCAAGCACGAAGCGCGCGCCCGCACCGAGCCCGCGTTCAGGCCGCGAGATGCCTGGTAGGCTTGATGTGCAATCTGCATTCCCCGGTCATGCTCTTCCTGTAGGTAATATTTGCGGGCAATCGAAATGAGCAACTCCACATGATTCGCGACGTTTGGATTGTGTTCCCGTTCGGCGATGCGTTCCGCCCGATCCAATAGATGGTCCACCGTAAAGGATTTGCCGGACGGTGCGGCATCGATCAGAAGAAAATTGTCAAAGTCGCTCATTTCCTCGGCCCAGGCCAGCTCCTGAAAAGCAAAGTCGCGCTGTGCCTTCGCTTCACGCGCTTGGATCACGACCCCGGCCACTCCTGCGATCGTCGCCCCGGCAGCCAGCGTAGCCAGCCCCACCGTGATACGGTGGCGGCGCACGAATCTTGCGGTACGGTAGGCAATTGTGTCGGGACGGCTGCGGATGGGCTCATGATTTAAGTAGCGCCGAAGATCTTCCGCCATAGCCGTAACCGAGACGTATCGTTCTCTAGGGTTTTTCTTCAGAGCTTTGGCGAGAATGGTGTCGAGATCCCCGCGCAGGGTGCGTCGTAACTTTTCTGGCGAAACAGCGCGGCTGGCAGCATTCGCGGCCGCGGACTCCTGCCCTGCCAGCACGTCAGATGGTCTAGGCGGCTCCGTATCCACGATGGCTTTCACCAGTTCTGCCGGTGTATTCGTGCTGTTTCCCGCCGGGTGGACGCCGGTCAACAAGACATACAGCAACACGCCTAGCCCATACACATCTGTCGCGGTTGTGACCGCTCCGCCGGTCAATTGTTCGGGCGAAGCGTAGGCCGGCGTCAGCGCTGAGCCACCTTCCTGTGTAAGAGAACTGGGCCCGCCGGGCTGTCCTCCCTCGGGATTCATCAGTTTCGCGATCCCGAAATCCAGAAGCTTTACCGCTCCGTCGCGGCTGACCAGCACATTCGATGGCTTCACGTCGCGATGCACGATGAGGTTGTTGTGCGCCGTTGCGACCGCATCCATGACATCCAGAAACAAGCGCACCCGGGACTCGACATCCAGTTTCCTCTCGTCGCAATACCGGTCGATCTGCTCTCCGTCCACGTACTCCAGCACCAGGTAAGGCTCTCCGGTGGACAACACGCCGGCGTCTATAAGTTCTGCGATGTGCGGATGAATCAGGCGGCCAAGGAAACTGCCTTCACGCTTGAAGCGCTCTTCGACGGTCCGGCCCGGCAAGGCGATTCCCAGAAATTTCACGGCTACTTTGCGCTCGAAGCGCCCGTCACTTCGTTCGGCCAGCCAGACGGCGCCCATGCCTCCTTGCCCAATCTTTGAAAGCAGACGATAAGCCCCGATCGTCTGCCCTTCGCTGACGCTGGAAAGCGCTGGTGTCGCGGGCCCGCGATCCAAAAACTCTTCCTTACCCAAATCGCGGTGCTCATCAATGAGGGTTTGCAGCAGGCCCGCAAGGGCCGGTTCTCGTTGGCGGAAGGATGCCAGCCATTCGGCTCGCTGATCCTCTGAGAGCGTCAAGGCTTCATCGAGGTAAGGGCTTACTTGTTTCCACTGCTCAGGAGTGAGTTTGGACATGAGTTATTCCAGTGGCAGGTCGGGACGAATGGTCCGGTGAAGAAAAATGCGCGCTTTCTCCCAATCTCGCTGGACTGTACGCTC
>CAWAKR010000009.1:0-266791 GCA_963782755.1 Candidatus Acidiferrales bacterium | reverse complement strand
AAACACGAGAGCAGGGAGCACCCGAGACAAATAGGAGACCACCCCATAAAAAGGCGGCGTGCAGCCTGCGATTTTGTGCGGTGTCGAAAAGGATGAAAGTAACAGGAACGGTTTCCACCATTGCGATGGAAGACCATAACCCAGCAGCTTGAATGAAATGGAACGGGAGCCGAATGATCGCAGCTCCCAGAAAAGAACAGGAGGCGAGAAGCATAAAGCGTTTGTGATAATCGCTTCGCTGACGGAACAACAGCGCAGCGACGAAGAAGCCTACAAATGGAAGAAGTTCGCCAAGAAGCAAGAATGCGAGGAAACTGAGTGCGGCGTTTGATCTTGGATCCGCTAGAAAGTCGCGTCTGGTAGCGTGGATCGCAACGGCGGAGCTGACTAATACAATGAAAGTGGCCAGGACCACACCGCAGATGCCCAGGAGACGATGGAAGTCAACTTGATGCATCGCAACGAGCCGCACCTGAACAAAAAACAAGACGAACCAGAGCGTGAGAATCGCTCCATGAAAATGCAATAGAGTCGGCAGCGTCGGAGTAGCAAAGAAGGCCTTCAGATAATACGTGCGCGCAAATCCTGCAAAGACAAGCAACACCGCCACGATGGCGGCCCACGTAAAGTATGTGTTGTGCCGCCAGACGGCCTGAAAAGAAGTTTTGCTCTTCATTGCTGCGGCTTCCGTGTCACAGATTGCCGATTCTCGGCGCTCGCACAGTCATCGCGATCGCTCCGCAACTTGCGAATGTTCTCTGTGAAGTCTTCTGCGGTTGGCTCCGGCGGGCCAGAAAATGCGAGCCTTCTTTCGGATTTCTCTCGGATGGAATCCAAGTAGGACGGAGAGATCAGGAGATGCCTTCGCGGGTTCACTCGATTCTCCCTTCCGATTCGGCCGGCCGAATTACCCTGCAGACTTTGACAATTCGTGCCACGCGAACCGAGGCATGCTCGCCGCACTCACAGCATCCAAACTCAAGCATCACCAGAAGGTCTTCGCCAAACGGCAGGACAACGCGCTGACAGCGAGCGAATACCGGGCTGCAACGGGCTCCGCCTCCCGTTGCGGCCAGATCCGCGGATGTCATTTGCAGCTCCACTGTCATCGCCCCTATGCCTACTGGTTGCTCACCCGAACAGGCGCAACTTTGGGGGACATACTTCCGGCCGTCAATCTAACTGGCTGCTAAGCCTGAGCTAACCTCCAAATGTTTTTGTTTCTGTGGGTTGCAGGAAGTTGCTAACTGGTGGCTCGCTTCTGAATTCTTGTGATACCCTCGCGCGCAAGGATAATTTCGTGGATGCGAGCTCTCTACCTCCGACTGGCCCGCCCGTGCGTTATCGCTTTGGGCTGTTTGAGCTGGATCTGTCAGCCCGGCGGCTAGTCAAGCAAGGAAATGAAGTCCGCGTTCAGGATCAACCGTTTCAGTTGCTCGTTGCTCTCGTCGAGCGAAACGGTGAGATTGTCACGCGCGAGGACCTCCGGCAGCGGCTCTGGGCAGGTAATACTTTTGTGGATTTTGATAAGAGCGTCGGCGTTGCTCTGACAAAATTACGGGACGCATTGGGGGATAGCGCGGCGAGACCGATTTACATCGAAACCGTTTCGCGCCACGGTTATCGCTTCATCGCTCCCGTCGAGCGAAATGGAACGCCTGCAGCGCAGCCGATCTCTGCGATGGCCGAGACCGCAGAGGTGCCAAATCAGCTTCCACTCGTTGCTGAACGGGCGCTTCCGGTAATTCGGGTCACATTAGCACTGGTGCTGATCGTGGCCGTCAGCGGCGGATTGTATTGGTACTATCGGCTGCGACCTAAGCTTGACCAACACGCCGCAATAATGGTCGGAAGCTTTGTGAATCTCACAGGCGACTCCGCCTTCGACGGGTCGCTTGAGCAAGCCAGCGTCGTTGAGTTGTCACAGTCCCCGTTTTTGACAATCCTGCCACGGAAGGCGTTTCGCGATGGCTTGCAGAATCTGGGGCGTTCGCCCGAGGAGGCTCTAACTCCTAGCCTCGAGCGCCAAATCTGCCAGCGAGCCAACGCGGCAGCTCTGGTTACGGGCTCTATTCATCGCTCGGGCAACACCTATGTCTTGTATCTGGAAGCAGACGCATGCAGTGACGGCGGTGTTCTCGCGACGGAAAGGGTTACACTGTCGCGAAAGGAAGATGTTTTGCCAGGAATCGACCGAGCCGTCGCAAGTTTGAGGCGCAAGTTTGGCGAATCTGGAGAGTCTTTGCAGAAACATTCGGTGCCTGTCGAGCAGGCGACGACCGATTCACTGGAAGCGTTGAAAGCGTATCAACTCGGGTTGGATCTGCGGTCGAGAGGGAAAAACCAGGAGGCCATCCCGGTTTTCAAGGCTGCCATCGCCCTGGATGACAAATTCGCAATGGCTTATGCTCAGCTCGGGTCTAGCTATTCTAACCAGGGAGAAACCGAGGAAGGCGCAAAGTATTTCCGAAAGGCTTTCGAGTTGCGCTCACGCACCATTGAGCCAGAAAGACTCTACATTGCGGGACGGTATTTTGACATCGTTACGGGTGAGCTTGAAAAAGCGATGGAGACGTATCGGCTCTGGGCAGATTCCTTTCCTAACGAATGGCGCCCACTAAACACTTTAGCAAATGACGCCCTCCTCCTTGGCCGGTACGAGGAAGCAATCGACGCTTCACGGCAGGCACTGAAGCTGAACCCTGAGCAAGCGTTCAATTATCAGATTCTCGCAAGCGCACTTCTGGCCCTTAATCACGTGGACGAGGCGAAAAGCGTCGCAAGACAGGCGGTAGCCCACGCCAGAGACGACGGAGGTTTGCATCTCCTTTTGTTTGCAGCCGCAGTGCTGCAGTCGGATCAGACTGCTCTGGAAGAGGAACGCAAGTGGTCGGCCGAGTTTCCCGACGACTCGTCCATACCTTACGGTGAAGCGGAGTACGCTGCTGCGCGAGGCCAAATGAAGCGGAGCGCCGATCTCTTCGAGAGAATTGCGCAGCAGCAAATTGCGGCCGGCGTTCCCGGCTATGCGGCAAATCTCTATGCAGACGAAGCATTCATGCAATTGCAGATGGGACAACCTGAAGAGGCAATCAAGAGCGCGCAGAAGAGTCTGAAGAGTGGAAAGACGGACATTAATTTGGGTCTGGTCGCGGCTGTGTTCGCGTGGAATGGCGACTCGAATCGCGCAACCGCTGTGAAGCGGGATTTCGACAACGAGTACCCGATTTCAACTTACAACATGAGCGTGTTTTCCCCGATGATTGCTGCAGGAACCGCCATCCACCGTGGAAAACCTGCCCAGGAGATCAAAGACCTCATGGCCGCGGCGGTTCCCTATGAAGCGGGCGGCACCGCGAATTTCAGTCCTGTCTTCATGCGTGCAGTGGGGTGTCTGAAGGGCGGCTCACCGAAGGACGCATTGGTCGAATTTCAAAAGATACTGGATCATCGAGGAGTGGATCCTTTGAGACCGTCCATAGCCGTCTCGATTCTCGGTGTTGCACGCGCCTCTGTTTTGCTCGGAAGAACGGAAGATGCACGGAAGGCATATGAAACTGTGCTGGACTTCTGGAAAGATGCTGACCCAGGACTAAGAATCGTTTCGGAGGCTCGAAGGGAACTCGACCACCTGCCAAAGACTTCTCAGTAGTCTTCCCGCAATCACCAACAAGTGGTATGCACCGACGTTCGCAACATTGCCCACAAATCGGGAAGCTTTCCCGCCCACTGCCCCCAAGTCACCTAAAATATTTGTCAGCAGACCACTTGCTCACGAGGCAGGCGCTTCTCCTCCTTGGCGCAACCCTTCGGTCACAGACCGAATGATTAGTGACGTGAACCGAACCCAAGGCGCGCGAACCACCCTTGCAACTTGTAGCTCTACTCTAGTACGCGCTTAAGACCTAGGCTTTGGCTTTACAGTATGTCGGTAGTTGTATATACTTACCGACGTTTGGTAAAGAGCCTTCCATGCCGAATCACCGCATAGCCGACCTCACGAAACTCGTGAAAGAGGCCGGAATACTACGTCCGCGAGACCTTCGGGCCCACGGTATTCCACGGGCCTATCTTCGCATGGCAGTTGACCAAGGCTCGATCCTGCAACTCGGTCGTGGACTCTACGTCGCCCGCGGTGCCAAGCCAACCGAACATCACAGCCTTGCACAAGCTTCGAAGCGCGTGCCCAAGGGAGTGGTTTGTCTTCTATCCGCTCTTCGTTTCCACGACCTGACAACTCAATCGCCGTTCGAGGTGTGGCTAGCAATTGGTGATAAAGCACGCGTGCCTAAGCTCGACAATCCGCCACTGCATATCGTTCGGTTTTCACGCAAAACACTCGCCTACGGAATTCAAGAGCACTCCATCGAAGGAGTCGCCGTTCGAGTCTTTTCGCCCGCAAAGACGGTTGCAGATTGCTTTAGATATAGGAACAAGATTGGACTTGATGTTGCGCTTGAAGCCCTCCGCGAATGCCAACGAAAGCGCCGGGCGACCGCGGATGAAATCTGGAGAGCCGCCAAAGCATGTCGGGTCGCAAACGTCATGCGTCCTTATCTTGAGGCCCTATCGTGAGTCGAGAGACGCCACGGAATCTTGCCGCTTCTGTTCGACAGAGGCTCTTCAACCGCGCGCAGGAGAGGCACGAGGACTTTGGACTAGTTCTAACCAAGTACGGATTGGACAAGATTTCTTTATCGTTTGGCGCACTCACAATATCGGGACCAGTTTGTTCTGAAAGGCGCTCTGCTCTTCGAACTTTGGACGCATCACCCATATCGTCCAACTCGTGACTTGGACCTCGAAGGCCAAGGAGACAACAGCTTCACTCGAATCAAACAAGTGTTTGCCGAGATCATCGGCCAACCCGTCGAAGATGATGGTTTGATTTTTGACCCCAAGTCCCTGCGTGCAGCACGGATCAAAGAAGAACAAGAGTACGAAGGACTGCGCATCAATTTCATTGCTCGCCTGGAGCGCGCCAAGATTCACATGCAGGTGGATGTGGGCTTCGGCGACATCATCGTGCCCGCACCGGAGGAAATTGAATATCCACGAATGCTCGATTTCCCAAGTGCCCGCCTTATGGCCTATCCAGGAGAAACGGTTGTCGCGGAGAAGCTTGAAGCTATGGTGAAGTTGGGAATGGTCAATACTCGGATGAAGGACTTCTACGATCTCTGGAAACTCGCTCGACATTTCGATTTTAATGGCGATGTCCTTTGCAATGCGATCAAGGCCA
This sequence comes from Candidatus Acidiferrales bacterium, assembly GCA_963782755.1. Lineage (GTDB taxonomy): Bacteria > Acidobacteriota > Terriglobia > Acidiferrales > UBA7541 > Acidiferrum. The sequence continues at coordinate 261,549 of CAWAKR010000009.1, read as the reverse complement.
CATTCGAGCGCAGACGAACAGAGGTACCGACAGACACCCCGCTTGCGCTAACGGAAGAGTTCTCGCGCGACGCGCAAAAGGCCAAACAATGGCTGGCCTTCGTCAGAAAAAGCAATCTCGATCATGACGCAGTTAGTCTCAACACCGTTGTCACCGACTTAGCGAAAGTTCTAATACCACTACTGCAAGTAATCGGTGCTTCCCAGAAGTCTACGACCGCATGGCGCAACGGCGGTCCGTGGTCTCAGACAACGCCTCATACCTAAGGCATTCTTCGCCACAACGAAATAATCGCGGTTTGCACTAGGCACAGAGCCTCGCCAGGTGAACGGCGACCTGTCACGCCGCTGCTGTACGCTTCGCCTCTAAATACCACTCGATCAAAACCTAGAATGTCGCTAGCGCGCCTGCTTTGGTGGCAGTGCGAACGTTTCCATAAACTCCATCCGTTTACAGGAATGACTGCCTTTCAATGATTTGCTGGTTTGCTTCTTTCACTTTTGCTGTGTCAAAAATTGGATTTTGGCACAGTGGTGGCACAGTTGCACCGACAAGCTGAGGGAAGAAACTCCTAAACTGCGATACAATAGACACTTAGAAATGTCGGGGCGTAGCGCAGCCTGGTAGCGCGCCTGCCTTGGGCGCAGGAGGCCCCCGGTTCAAATCCGGGCGCCCCGACCATTAAGTTACTGACTTTGTGTTTCCGCAATACTTCCGCAACTCTCCAACTTGGGAGCATTTGGGAACAATTGCTCTTCAAGCAGGTTCACGGCGTCTCTTTGGGCGTTCCGGCTGGCGTGTGTATAGACCTCCAAAGTCGTCGCCATATGTGAGGGTCCAAGCTGAGCCTGTGCAACCTTCCCGGCGCTTCCCGTGATTTATTTTTTCTCTTTCGTGAATTCTTTTTTAGCGAAATTTCAGTAGGTGACTTGACCGCGCAATCTGTGACTTCCAGGATTGTTTCCAGTTGCCGACAATCCGTCCGCGGCTAGCTCGTTTCCGCGGCAGAGACACTCCGGTTGGGTTCATCAAAAGTCGGCGGGCGGTTAAGCAGAATCTACAAGCCGGCTCGTCCACCCCATACGGCCTACAGTCGGGAAGAATTGCCTTTCGTCGCAACGAGGTGCCTTCCGCCTTCGGCCGGTGGCAGACTCTCGGCTAGGAGGCATCATCCCAATGCGATTCAGATTTACGGCCTCGATACCGAGATTGGTCTTAGCAGCAGTCTGCTGTCTCTTGGGGCAATCCTTGTCTGCGCAAACCTGGAACCTGCCCCAGGGAACAACCGTAAAGGACAACGGGCCGCGCACTTACCGGTTTTCTATGGATTACAACACGGCGAACACTAAGGGCGAGACCCTGTACCGTCAGCGGGTCACGGGCGACTATACGCGCGGGCTGGCGGGGGGAGAGGTAATCTGGAAGAACGTTACCGTCGCGGACGCGGCTGGTTCCTCGGCTCCGATCCCGGCCGCGCAAAAGAGGGACTTCATGGAGGGATTCCGCTATCACAACGATCTCGGCAGCACGATGAAGCCCGATTTTTTCAAGGATTTCCCTACCACGGCAGTCGTTGAGCGTAATCTGGTCTGGGACACCGGAATGATTGAAGTGTTTGGACAGAACTTTTTCAATCATCTGAAGCTGAACCAGCCTTATCACGTGGTCTCGAACCAGGACCTGAAGCTGCCGGACGTGGGTACCTTTCAAAACCGCGACGTGGTGCTCGAATGGATCGGGCAAGCTCAAAGAAACGGTCAGGACTGCGCATTGATCAAGTATCAAGCATTTTTCAACCCGTTGGAGATCGTTAACGGAGGAATGAATTTGAAAGGACGCAGTGACTACTGGGGAGAGATCTGGGTGTCGCTGAGCACCAAACAAGTTGAATACGGCACGCTCTATGAAAGTGTGGTGGGAGAGATGAAGCTGCACGGTCAGGAAACCGCCCAGGTTGTCAATATCTTCCGCATCGGCACTCTCGAACCCGTTCGTGCAAAGTAGTTGAAATATGCATTAAGCAAAGGGGGCTAGATGGCTTCGAAAAATCGTAAATGGCCGCTGTACTTGCTGTGGCCCAATTCGGCCGTGGCAATCGTAGTTCTGATCCAGATCGTTTGGAATCAGATCTCCAACACCCGCGAATTACTGCATGTAGTCGCTTATGCCCTAGTCTATGCAAACCTGGTCGCAGCCCTCGGAGTATTGTTGGTGGGTGTGATTCCGCAAGTTGTGGCGGGCCGTCAGCTTTCGCTGATTACGAGCTTTGCGCTGTGTTTTTTCGGAGTCGTGCCGGTAGGAATTTTGATGGTGCAGGCACTGCTGAGGGGAATAGGCATGGTGGTCCCACAGCACTTCTGGCTTGAGTATTTGCGTAATCTTCGCATCTGCATGCCACTGGCTGTGGTCTTTGGATTGGGCGCCATTGTATACGAGTCCTTGCGGGAACGGGTGCAAGTTATGGAGGAGGCGTTGCACATAAGAGAAGTTGCCGAAGAGCGGGCAGAGAAACTGGCGGCGGAAGCTCAACTGAGATCGCTGGAATCGCGCATTCATCCTCATTTCTTGTTCAATGCTCTAAATTCGATCAGTTCTCTTATTGCCTTGAACCCTACTCGAGCGGAACAGATCGTCAGCCGGCTCGCAGCCTTGTTGCGCGCCTCGCTGGACACCGGTAACCGGCCGATGATTCCGTTGCGGCAAGAACTGGTCATCGTTGAAAGCTATGTAGACATCGAAAAGGTGCGCTTCGGCGACAAGTTGCGAGGATCGATAAGCGTACCAGTCGACCTGCAGGACGCCCAAGTGCCGCCTATGTCCGTACAATCTTTAGTCGAGAACGCTGTAAAGCACGGAATTACTCCACAGAGCGCTGGTGGAGAGTTTTTTGTCTCTGCGTCAGCGGAGAATGGCAGTTTGCGGGTGGAGGTTCGTGACACCGGACCGGGCTTCGACTTGGCCGCCGTTCGCGCTGGCCATGGGCTGGACAACCTGGTCGGACGTCTGGATGCTTTGTTTGGCGCGAATGCGCGGCTGAACGTTTTCCGGCGAGATGGCTATTCTGTGGTGGAGATGGTTTTACCACACACATGAAACTCCGCGCGTACCTTGTCGATGATGAACCGTTGGCCTTGGAACGCCTGCGCCGGTTGCTGGAACGCACCGGACTCGTCGAAGTAGTCGGCAGCACGACCGAGCCCGAGACCGCGGTCGCGGCGTTGACCGCGAATCCACCCGACGTCTGTTTTTTGGATATTCAAATGCCGCGTCTGGATGGTTTCGAGGTTTTGGCGCGACTGCCGAGACAGCCGATCGTTATTTTCACCACCGCCTACGATCAGTACGCGTTAAAAGCGTTCGGTGTGAATTCGGTAGACTACTTGCTGAAGCCAGTAGAACCGGAGTCGCTCGAACGCGCTCTGAAGAAAGTTGAACGGCTGCGGGGTTCGGACTCGCCCGCACAGCCCGATTTACTGGTACTTCTCAAGAAGCTCACCGACTCGCTGCGTGATACTAATTCCGAGTATCCCGACCGGATTGCCTCGCGGCTCGGAGATCGGCTTTGGTTCCTCGACCTGGCGCGGGTGACGCATTTCTATGCGGAAGACAAGCTGACCTACGCGGTTTCGGAGGGCAAGGCCTATTGCGTGGACTACGCGATTACGGAACTGGAAAAGAAACTGGATCCGAAAAAATTCCTCCGTATCCACCGCAGCACAGTCGTCAACCTGGACTGGATTAAGGAAGTCGCGTCGCTTCCGGGGGGAGCGTTGAACGTCCGCCTGAAGGATGGCCAAGGCACGGACTTGACCGTCGCGCGCGATCGGGCGCGCGAGTTCAAGACGCGCGTGGGATGCTAGCTCGATAGGTCCATGTGCTTCGGGATGCCGCTTGGGAATTTGAGTGTGGCCACCAGGCGGATCGCGGGCTAACCGGAAGTTATTCCCGGTCAGAAGGCTCGTTGGGACATTCTGGCCTGTGAAGTCCCAGTTTGTCGAAAAACCGGAAACTTGTTTACTAGCCCCCGTCCATATGGCTCATAGTACCAGGTGCAAGCAACCTGTCTTCGAGGTGAATCCTGTAGCGTGTCACCACCATTTTGTTGAAGGAAAGCCTAGGCTCCGAGCAATGCCAGCAAACGAAGTCAGCAATAGAACGTCGGTAGCTAAGTTGCGATTCTGGTGACCTGAGACTCACAAGTACCTCCGATTTTACGTGCTCCAAATCAGGGAGTCCCAACTTGGTCTTCTGTCGATTTTGTCTTCTCGCTTTTGTTCTTCTTCTCATGGATGCCACCTCCCGATGCTGGGAAGTGGGAATCGCATGATTCTTCATTACGCGCAATCCCTGGACACAGTCGAATCAAGGGAGTAAGAAGTCCTAAACACAAATGCTCGCTGCTTACCAGCGAACCTTGAGGTGTTGTATGGAGATTGATGGAAATAAGTTGGAACAGGTAGTTCTCGCGTTGTTGCAGATGAATCTGTCTGACGAGTCCGGAAGAAGAGCTTGGAAGAGTCTTCCCTGGAGCGTAATGGATTCACTGCACCAGAAAGGCTACATCTCCGACCCAGCAACCAAAAACAAATCCGTGTGGTTATCTTTGGAGGGGGCTGATCTGTCAAAGAGACTCTTCGAAAATCTTTTCGCGACCGAGTAGGGGTGTCTGATTAACGAAACCCGCTACTATACCCCACAAGTCCGGTTTCGCGACTCACAGGAGCTAGGGAATACAGGATGTCCCGCGCGTTTGTTTAGAAATTGGTTCGTTCCAGCAGGTCCAGCCGCAGATTGGTGAGGATCCACCTTAACGGTCGCGCCGGACCAGCCGCTCGGTTGGTCCGTGAACCGATATTTGAAGTCGTCAATGCGTACTGCTGAGAGATTGCTCTCCGTTAAGTAGTAGATTTCGTGCCGCTTCGATGGACCCGTACCGGAGAGCACATCAGTCTGATGGAAATCGCTGCGCGATTTCCACAAGCGCCCACCGCCCTCTCTTCTGGTGATGACTTTAAGAACGGACAAGAGACGCCGTGCCTGCGCACGGCTAGGCCTTACGCCATACTCACAGCCCCTGCCGCTGGCTGGTTTTCAAACGTTCGGTGCTACACTTCGTTCGGGAAGACGACGAATCCATGAAACCACCATCGAACGTCAAGACGCCAGCGCAATACATAGCCTCACTCCCCGCCGATCGTGCCGAAGACGATCGCGACGGTGCGCGCACTCGTGAATAAGCACATTCCACGCGGCTACGATGAGTGCCTCGTCTGGGGCACGATCGGCTGGACGATCCCCCTGTCTCGATTTCCAGACACTCACAACAAGCAGCCGATCTGCTACGTCGCGCTCTCGTCCCAGAAGAACTACTGCTCGCTCTACCTGATGGGCGCCTTTTGGAGTGCGAGTCAGCTCGAGCAGTTGAAGGCGGCGTTCAAGGCGGCGGGGAAGAAGCTCGACATGGGGAAGTGTTGCGTTCATTTCGAGTCGCCGGACGATTTGCCGCTCGAAGCGATTGGCAAGCTGATTTCGGCGATTTCGAGCGAGAAGTGGATCGAGATGTACGAACAATCGCGCTTGATGACTAAGGCCGGGCAGGCGCAGCTGGCGAAGCAAGGCGCCCCATCTGCGAGCAAGGTGGCCGCCAGGCGCGTCGACGCAAAGCGTCGGCGGTAAACTTTCCCAGCATGACTCGCCGATACCGAGCCAGCACGTTTTCCATTGCTTTTGCGGGTGCCCTGGCGATTACGACGTGTAGCACAAACGACGGCAGTGGCGCGACGGTCTGCACGGAGGTGACCCTGTATCGCTATTGATCATAAGAAGTAGTAAAGAATGCATTTGACGCCGGTGGGCTTATCGCCTTTCGAGAATTGCTCCAGGCTAATCTCCGTAGCCTCTAAGTAAACAAGCTAACCGTGTCCGATTACGCGAACTAACCAGACCTTTGAGCCAAATCCAGAAATAACTGCATCTCCTAAAATATTAGTTGACAAAGCATTTGGTGCGGACCTAATCTCCTAACATCTTAGGAGATGAAATGAGCCCCAAGCGGAAGTCTTCCTCTCAGTTAACACGCCTTGAATTGCAGATCATGGAAGTCCTTTGGCGCATTGACGCGGGGACAGTGCAAGAGGTTCAGAACTCCATCCTTGGAGACCCGCTGGCATATACCACGGTGCAGACGATGCTGAATATCCTCCACCGCAAAGGACGGGTGAAACGCAAACTAATCGGCAAGGCGTACACATATCGTCCGATCCTGAGCCGCGAAAAAGCAATGAGGGAAGCGCTAGTCGACGTAGTGAACCGAATGTTCGGTGGCTCTATGGAAGCGCTGGTCATGAGCCTTCTTAAAACGAAGCAACTAGATCCCAAAAGATTGCGTGAGCTGAATGAGCTTGTGAGTAAGCGGCAGCAGGAGGACAAAGATGGCGACAGTTAACCTGATTTTGTCGACCTACGTCCTGAACGCACTCTGGCAGATTCCGGTCATTGTGGCAACAGCATGGCTCTGCATGAAATTCGCGAGCCGCTTGCCAGCCAAGTACCAGCATGCGGTATGGGTCGCGGCACTTTTTCTCGGGGTTGTCTTGCCGCTCTTGAGCCTGCCGAGACCAAACGTTGCCGGAGGAACGAATAAGACGGCTTCGGTCCATGCTGCAAAAAAGGATGGATACGACCCGCTGCTAGAAAAACCCTCTGGTGGAATGGGTTTACCTGGAGTGCACCGACGCAGTCAGCAGGTGACGCTGGGCGCAAAACTCCAATGGACACTGTCGATTGTTTACTTGGTGATTCTCGTGTATCGACTGATGCGACTGGCGTGGGCGTGGCAGCGCACGCCGCATCTGGTTGCAAGCATCTCAAAGTTGTCCCTTCCAACCACCAAAGCGGCGCTCGTTAGCAGATTAGCGCGCCAGTATTGTTTGGAAGAAGTGCTGATCGCAAGTTCCCGAGAGACCAGAAGTCCTTTCATTACGGGAATTCGAAGACCGATTCTGGTGATTCCTGAGAGTCTGTTGCGAGAAGCATCGGAAGCTGATCTGGCCCGGGTTCTTGCGCACGAATTTGCGCACGTGAAGCGGCACGATTTTCTCCTGAATCTGGTGTACGAAATTGCCTCCATTCCGATTGCGTTCCACCCGATCACGCCTCTAATCAAACAGCGAATCGAGGATTCGCGCGAACTGGCATGCGATGAGATTGCAGCTGCGCAAACCGGTTCACGTAGCGAGTATGCGAGTTCGCTATTGCGAATCGCTCAGTCGATCAGTGGGGAATCCATGCGACAACAGGCGAGCCACGTCTTGGGACTGTTTGAGAGAAATAATCTGGAGGAACGGATTATGAGATTACTCGCAAGAAAAAAACAGATTGGCGAGAGTTTGGGACGAATTGTTCTTGGCCTGGTTGGGGCGGTTTTTGCAGTCGTTTGCCTTGGAATGTCGGGGTTCACGCTGCAGGTTAGCGCCGCTACGTCCCAAGCCTACTCAGGCACATGGCGAGGAGACTATAAAGGGCAGAACTTTATCGTGATTCGCCTGAACGAAGTCAAAGACCAGATTCGCGGCGCCGTCCAAATGATGGACACTCAGATTGATCTGCAGGGTGGCGGCGAAGTTTACCAGGTGAGCGGAAACCTGTCGGCACCAGTGAATCTCACCGATATGCGCTTCGATGGAAAAGCGCTGCTGTTCCAGTTTCAGGAGGAAGGAGACATGGAGCCCTCGCACTGGCGCATGGAACTGAATTCGCCTGAGACGGCCAGCTTGTATTGGGTGGAGTTGCCCCAAGGGATGAAATTCAAGCCGATCAAGCTTGCGAAGAATGCGGGGAACGAGGTAGACGACGGAGCACGCCCCCACCAAGCGCTTCTGCACCTCGGAAGGTGGAATACATCTTGGGCGATTTGAAGGTCGAAGGCGAAGTGCATGACCCGGACGCAGTGAGAGGCAGAGTCCTTAAGCAGTTGGCTGGTCAGGAGTTTGATGACGTCAAAGATTTAGTAGCGGCGGTGGCACAGGGCGGCGTTAGGTCCGACTTTCAAAGCCGCGGCTACTTCAAGGTTGCGGTTCAGGAGCCAATATCGAAACCCCTGGATGAGAGCGGAGGGAAGCAGCGGATCCTCGTCGTCGTTCCGGTTTCTGAGGGCGCGCAATATCGGCTAAAGAATTTAACACTAGTGAGCGTTCCACCGGAGAGGTCGTTGAACGTCCCAACGGCAACCCTTCGGGAACAATTCCACCTTCGGCCGAATGATCCATTCAACGTGGCTGAAATCCGTGCGGGGATGGAGAGGGTGACAAAGCTCTATGGAGATCGTGGCTACTCAGAAGCCCAATTACAACCTGAGACGGACATTGATGAAGTTGCGCATCAAGTTAATCTAATTATTAGAGTTAGCGAAGGCCAGCACAAACCGTAACACGTAATTTGAATTGATACGAGGGACATCCCGGTCAAGTCCCGGCAGCGGTAACCGGAAAAGTTGATTCTTGCCTACGGCAGGAGGCATGCGCGTGAAGCGATCACCGGGCCGTCCACCCACCATCAATCAAAATCGTCTCTCCGGTGATCAGCGACGCAGCGGGGGAGGCTAAAAACACAACCGCGCCTGCCACCTCCATCGGTTCACCGATACGGTGTAGCGCGGCGATGCGTTCTACTGTATCAGCTCGAAATGCGGGATCAGAGAGTGCACTCTCCGTTCCGGGTGTGTGGATGAATGTAGGTGCCACGGCGTTCACGGTGATTCCGTACTTGCCCCATTCAACGGCCAAACATTTAGTCAGATGAGCGATTGCCGCCTTGGTCATGCAATAAATGGATTCCGTCGGCAACGCCACAAAACCTGCCTGAGAGCTCATGTTGATAATCGTGCCGCTCTTCTGCTGAATCATCAGTCGACCTACGGCCTGGCTTGCAAAAAATGTGCCTTTCAAGTTTACGGCCAATGTTTCGTCAAAGTCTTCCTCGCGAACATTCTCGGCTGGATTTTCGGGCGCGATGCCAGCATTGTTCACCAGAATGTCTATCCGGCCGAACTCTTTGGCAGTTTCGCCGGCGGCCGTGAAAATCTGTTGTGTACTGCGCATGTCCATCTGAAGCGGCAGGGCTTTTCTCCCCATTGTTCGTATCTCTGAAGCCAATCCCGAGTCCGCCTTTACATCGCGCAGGCCTAGCGCGACATCCGCACCTGCATGCGCCAGGGCCAGCGAAATTGCCCGCCCCAAACCTCGCGCCGCTCCCGTGACCAATGCCGCTCGCCCACTTAATCCAAACTGCGGATATTCCATAACCTTTCCTCCATCACTCAATTATCAATTCCACTAGAGCCGCTCACCGAACGTTCGAGTATAAAAGATTCGACGGACAGAATGTGGCGCGAGATTTTCGCCAACTAACAATCCCAATGCCTGATTCGTGGCGCGTATGGACACGCGCTGTTCCAATCTGCCGGGGCTTGTTGTCGGCGCAGTAGTTTGCTGGAAGATATGGAAGTCGAGAGTGTAATAAAGAGTGGCGCGTTAGAATCAGCTGCGCAACCGGTCTATGCGGATCAAAATCGTCAAAGGCGCCAGACTTCTCTCCTTTTGTCCCATAGGCCGAATCAAGAATTCCCCAACGCTAGCAATTCCACGCAGGAAAGATCGCCCGCAAACCGTAATGACGCCGTACATCACATACAAATCGTGGAGTGATTGGTATGCTGCATAGTACGTTGCGGGTATAGGTGAAGGAGTGAATTCATGAAACGTCAGTTCCCTACATTCGGATTACTGGGCGCTCTATGTATGGGCATATCGATCGCGGGAGTTGAGGGTAGGATTCGGGGAAATGATTCGAGTGGAGTGATCGTTGCTAATGCGGTGACGTCGGAAAGTGGCGCTCCACGCAGCTTCGTTGCAAAGGATGGGCGGTTCGAACTGGATGGGAAACCGATTCAGATCATTTCGGGCGAGATGCATTATCCACGGATTCCGCGAGCGTATTGGCGAGAACGATTTCGCATGGCCAAGGCGATGGGGCTGAACGCGGTAACTACTTATCTTTTCTGGAACGCGCATGAGCAGCAGCCAGGAACATTCGATTTTTCGGGCAACAATGATGTGGCGGAATTTGTGCGCGAGGCGCAACAGGAAGGGCTGTACGTGATCCTGCGGCCTGGCCCGTATGTTTGCGCGGAGTGGGAATTTGGCGGGTACCCGGCGTGGCTGGTGAAGGATCCAACGGCGGTGATACGCAGCACCGATCCAAAATTCATGGAGCCGACCGCACGATGGATCAAGCGATTGGGTGAGGAGTTGGCGCCGCTGCAAATCGGGAATGGCGGGCCGATTATTCTGGTGCAAGTGGAAAACGAGTATGGCTCGTTTGGTAAGGATCATGGCTACATGGAGCAGATACGCAAGCTGCTGGTGGATGCGGGTTTCACGAAGTCGCAACTCTTTACGGCGGATGGAGCGGCGGAGATTTCCAACGGGTCACTGCCCGATTTGCCGGTGGGGATCAATTTTGGCGGTGCGAATGCTGGGGCAGCGAAGCGCGAATTTGCGACGATGAAGAAATTCAGAGCGACTGGACCTTATTTCAACAGCGAATACTGGGCTGGCTGGTTCGATCATTGGGGCGGAAAACACGCCAAGACAAATACTGCGAACGAAGTGGCCAATCTGGATTGGATGTTGAAGCAGGGATATTCCGTGAGCATCTATATGTTCCATGGCGGAACGAGTTTTGGCTGGATGAATGGGGCGAACAGCAACGGAAAGAATTATGAGCCGGACGTGACGAGTTATGACTATGACTCTCCCTTAGATGAGGGCGGCCGGCCGACGGCGAAATACACGGCGTATCGGGATGTGATTGCCAAAGATACGGGAACGACGCTACCGGCGATACCGACGGTTGCGCCGAGCATCAAGATTGCGGAATTCAAGCTGGAAGATGCGGTCTCGCTCTGGAAAACACTACCGGAGCCCAAACATTCGGCGCAGTTACAGACGATGGAGGATCTCGACCAGGCTTATGGATACATTCTGTATCGGACGCAGTTGAAGGGCGCAGCTAAGGGCGATCTGGTGGTGGACGGGTTGCACGACTATGCGCAGGTTTATCTGGATGGGAAGTTGATTGGGACGATGGACCGGCGGCTTGGGCAGAAGAAAACTCCTTTGAATGTGCCGGCGGCGGGCGGACAGTTGGACATCCTGGTGGAAAACACCGGACGCATCAATTTCAACATTGTGCTGCGCAAGGAGCGAAAGGGAATTGTGGGTGGAGTGAGCCTCGCTGGCAAGGCCGTTACTGGGTGGGACATCTATCCGCTGCCGATGGAGCAGACGGGGAAGTTGGCGTATTCACGAAGTGCTTGCGAAGGACCGTGTTTCTACCGCGCTACGTTTCAGGTGGACGCGCCCGCGGACACCTTTCTCGATACAAGCGCGTTCACGAAGGGCGAGGTGTGGCTGAATGGGCAGGCGCTTGGGCGGGTGTGGAATATCGGACCGCAAAGGACACTGTATGTGCCGGGGCCGTGGCTGCATAAGGGCGAGAACGAGGTGGTGGTGTTCGATCTGAACGGAGCGCCAGGCCGAAAGCTGGTGGGGCGAGACCAGCCGATTCTGGATGGGAATCGGAAGTAGGGCGAACATCGCCAAGTCGCGCCCGCAAGATAATTCGTGAACCAGTACAGATCAGCGAAAGAGAAGCGGCGCAAATTCTGTCAGATTGCGACGCCAGACCATCCAGGTGTGCGCACCGGGCGTTTCGATGTCGACGTGCTTGATGCCTTTGGAGGCGAGCCAGGCCCGGAACTGTCGATTAATGTCGATCAAACGGTCGTCGGTGCCACAGGCTATCCACAACAAGCGCAATTGTTGAGTGGCCTTCGAATCCAACAGGGCAGGGAATTCTTTCTCGAATTCAGCGTTGAAGCCTCCGGAGCTAAACGCGCCGACCCACGCAAACTGATTCAAGGTATTTAGTCCGGCGAGCAGAGATTCGGCGCCGCCCATGGAAAGCCCGGCGATCGCGCGGGATTCGCGGTCTTTCTTTACGGGATAGGCGGCTTCGACACGTGGGATCACTTCGGTGAGGAGCGCTTCGCGAAATTTATCGAAGTTGCGTTGCGTGAGGCTGGGGTCGCGAAAGACGCCGGAATTGGGAGCGAGAACTTCGGGTGCGCCGTATCCGAGTGGCATGACGACGAGCATGGGCTTGGCTTTTCCCTGAGCGATCAGATTGTCGAGAATGACGTTGGCGCGGCCGACGGCGGTCCAGGCGCTCGCGTCGTCGCTGTAACCGTGAAGCAGATAGAAGACGGGATAGGTTTGTTTACCGCGTGGGTCGAAACCGGGAGGAGTGTAGACATAGAAGCCGCGATTGTCGCCGACCACGTTCGATTTATAGAAATGGTGATGAATCTCGCCGTGGGGCACGTCGGCGATTTCCCATGAGAGAGCGGCGGGACCGGGGACATGCAACTCGCTGGCGCGATACAAGAAGTTGGGCTTGATGGCGTAATTCGATGGATCGAACATGATCACGCCATCGACGAGCATGGAGTAGCCATAGTAATCGGGCGCGAGGGGAGCGGTGGTTACGCTCCACACACCTTGCTCATCTTTTTGCATGGGGAGGGGCTTGGCGGAGCCTTCAAGAGCAATCGCAACTTCTTTCGCGTTGGGACTGCGGAGGCGGAACGTGACAGTGTTGTCGGAATGTACCTCGGGAGAAATCAGAGGTGGGGGTGGAGTTTGCGCGGAAGCCAGCGCCGAAAAAAACAGGACAGAAAAAACGAGGACGGTTCGTTTCATGGTTCACCCAGAGTGCGCCTGCAGTGAGAAATCTCGGCTCGCGGCGCAGTGCGAACCGATCATACTACACCCGCTAAGTTGCACGTTTCTCAAATGATGCAGCGAATATGGTTCTCGGGGGGAATGGGCAGGATGAATGGGGTACTCAAAGGGAATGATCGAATCTACGGGATTCACTGTATGTCATTCCGCATAAACAAACGGGGAGAATTTACGTCCCGCCCGAAGTGCTAATACCCCGAGTGCTACTAGCGTGATCTTTGAAGCGAAGTTCAAGCGTTCCGAGCAACCGAGCACTAGCACTTTCCCCAATCGCCATCTGGCAGAGGAGAATGGCAATGCTGGCATGTCCGGAGTGCGGAAGCGAACGAATCCACGAATCCAAGCGGAGGGGTGCGATCGAAAGAAAAATACTTTCCGCCATTCTTGTGCGGCCATTTCGGTGCGAGGAATGTGACTGGAGATTCTTCCGATGGACTGCGTTTTCCAATCATAGTGCGCCCCATCCGGGTAGAGTGCATTTTTCCAAGTGAACGCTTCTGAAGAGGCGGTTAAAAATTCAGGTGGAACTCTGCGAACACGCGGAGTGATGGTTGATTATTGCGAATAGCTTCCCAGTTTTGGGGACCTGCAGACGCCGCATATTGAAACTTGGCGGCTGGCAACAGTAGTGCTGACTTTCCGTGTGAAACCTTCAGGTGTGCGCCACGACGTTCTCGATATAACTTCAATCTGCTAGTATTGCTTCATTCCGCCTGCTATCGCTCAGCAACCGTGTTGACGTCCGACTGCCCCATCGCTCCAAGCAAACAGTTACACAAGACGAATGTCTGGAGGACAGATTCATGCGAATGACTCACCGAGACCCACAACACACAACGCATTGGCTGGTTACGCGCGGCGGTGTTGGGAGCGAATGACGGCATTCTCTCCACGGCGAGCCTCGTCCTCGGCGTTGCTGCAGCGCACGCTACACACGCGAGTATCATGACTGCGGGAATTGCGGGACTGGTCGCAGGAGCGATGTCGATGGCGGCAGGCGAATACGTTTCGGTCCATTCACAGGCGGATACGGAGCAGGCCGATCTGAATAAGGAACGCGCGGAATTGAAGAGCGATCCGGAATTCGAGCACCAGGAACTTGCCGCTATTTACGTTTCGCGGGGCTTGCAACCGGAGTTGGCGAGGCAAGTTGCAGAGCAATTGATGACCCACGATGCCCTGGGTGCTCATGCGCGCGACGAACTGGGTTTTTCGGAAGATCTGAAGGCGCGGCCAGTCCAAGCGGCACTGGCTTCGGCAGCGAGTTTTGCTTGTGGCGCTTTCCTTCCGATCATCGCCACTGCCTTCGCACCGCATTCCGTGGTGATTCCGGTGGTAGCTATCGCTTCGCTCGTGTTTTTGGCAATACTCGGTGGATTGGCGGCTCGCGCCGGAGGTGCGCGAGAAATTGTTGGGGCACTTCGGGTGACATTCTGGGGAGCGTTGGCGATGGGTGTGACCGCTGGAATTGGGGCGATCTTTGGAACGACGGTTTAGTCCGGAAATGAGGCGGAAAAGGACTCAGCGCCTCTGAGAGAAGCTTGCGAACAGTAGGTACTGCAGGCAGCAGGCTGTGTTGCGGCGCATTGCAATCCCTTGGCGATTCGCTACTATGGAAGAAACCAGCTCGACTCTAATTTTCAGGTCGTTCCGGGAAAGGATTTTGCATGAATCGAAGGATGCTGACGGGGCTTCTGGGCGTGCTGCTGCTGTGTACGGCGGCCTGCAAGCCGAAGCCGGATGAAAAAGAGGCGATTCGCGCGGGTGTGATGAAACATCTCGCGGGAATGCAGGGACTGAATGTCCCCAACATGGAGATTTTAGTCACGCAGTATTCCGTGAATGGAAATCAAGCCACGGCACAGGTAGAGATTCGCGCAAAGAGCGGTGAAAATTCAGGCGGCAGCATGAATCTTTCCTACAACCTCGAAAAGCGCGGGAATGAATGGGCCGTCGTCAAGGGCGTGCCGGCGGGTGGGACGATCCAACATCCGGCTCCCGGAGAAATGCCGCCTGGGGCGGCGATGCCTCCGGGGCATCCAGGTGGCGCTGGAGCAGGCGGGCCCGTCCATCCAGATTTCAGCGAGATATTGAAGAGTGGGCAGGCACCAGCACAACAGCCTGCGACACAACCCGCTCCCGCACCAGCACAACAGACGCCACCGGCAACGAAGGCGCCTACGAAACCATATTAGGTCGGATCTGTGCTATGAGAGTTGAAAAGGGCCGGATTTTTTTTATTCCGGCCCTTTTTTATTTGCGAAATGGATGTGGCTGTTCAATTGAGTCGAGCTGCCGTTTCGCAGCGAGGGCCCTGGAAGTAAGAGTGCAGCACATTTGTCAGGTTGAGATCCTTGACTTCGATCAGGATGCCAATACACGGTAGGGCTTGAGCAAGGACTGGAAGTCCTGCAGATTAGAAGTCTCGCAACTCCTCGGTCGGCAGTGCGACGCGGACGGCGTTTAGCACCGCCAGTAGGTCAATGAGTTCCTGGCCAACGGCCCCCCAGATTGGCGGTAAGAAACCGAGGGAGGCGGCGACCATGCCGATCATGCTGGCGGCCATGCCTCCCAACGCGCTTTGCAGTGCGATGCGCCGCATGCGCTGGCCGATGTGCATCAGCTCGTCGATCTTGCCCAGCGCAGGCTCCAGAACTACGGCATCTGCCGCTTCGGTGGTGATGTCGTTTTGCGTGCCGAAGGCCACGCCAACGGTGGCGGCCAGCAACGCGGGAGCGTCGTTTATGCCGTCGCCGACAAACAGAGTGCTGGCCAGGGCCGTTTCCTGCTTCACTATGGCGACTTTTTCTTCGGGGCTGCGGCCCGCATGGACTTCGGTGATGCCTACACTTTCGGCGAGATACTTCACTTCGGACTCGCGGTCGCCAGACACCAGCATGACTTTGGCGACACCGTGTTTTGGCTCGAGGTGCTGGATGAAAGAAGCGGTATCCTTTCGCGGTGCATCGTGAAAGCGGAAAGCGGCGGCATACTCTCCATCAAGGAAGACGAGGCATTCCAGGCCGCTCACCAATTCAGGCAACGGAAGATTCCCCGCGGCGACTTTCTTTCGGCCGGTGATGCGCACGGAATGACCGTCGACGGTGGCCAGCACGCCTTCGCCGGGCTTTTCACTGATGTGTTGCACCTCGCGTGGCGGCAGATTTTCCTGCTTTGCGGCGGCGACCACGGCGCTGGCCAAGGGATGTTTTGAGTAACTCTCCACGCTGCCGGCCAACTGCAAGATATCTTCGCGATTGATTCCATCGGCACAAATGATTTCTGTCAACTTGGGTCGGCCGTAGGTCAGAGTGCCGGTCTTGTCGAAGATCAGGGTGCGGCACTTGGAGATTTGTTCAAGGACGGAAGGATTCTTGATGATGATGGCGCGGCGCGCGGCCAAGGAGATTGCGCCGATGATCGCCGTCGGGATGGCGAGCAAGAGCGGGCAAGGCGTGGCGATAACTACGACAGAGAGAAAGCGTTCCGGTTGGTGGCTGACGAGGGCGGCGATGATCGCGACAGCTACGGCGAGCGGGGTATACCAAGCACCAAGTTGATCGCCGAGACGGCGCAAATGCGGCTTCTGCTGCTCTGTCTCGTGCATCACTTTCATGATGCGGGCGTAACGGGAGTCATCGGCGAGTTTGTCGGCTTGAATGACGATTGCGCTCTCTCCGTTGATGGCGCCAGAGATTACGGTGGAACCTGGAGTTTTAGATATTTGATACGGCTCGCCAGTGAGGTAGGCCTCATCCATCACGCCGTGGCCTTCGAGCACGGTACCGTCGACGGGACAAATCTCATGGGGAAGAACGGTCAATTTGTCACCGACACGGATTTCAGAAAGCTTCACATCGATCAATTGGCCGGATTCGAGGCGATGCGCGACGCTGGGCACGCGGCGGGCCAAGGCATCGAGTACTGAAGAAGCGCGCGCGGTCGCGTATTCCTCGAGGGCTTCGCCGCCAGAGAGCATGAGGACAACGATGGCCGCAACAAGATATTCGCCAAGAAGCACCGCGGTAAAGATAGAGATTCCGGCTAGCAGGTCAGCGCCGAATTCGCGTTTGAATAATTTTTGAAGAAGTTCCCAGAGCAGGGGAGTGCCGGCTAACAAGGCCGCGAACAAAGGAATGTAGTACGTAAGTGGAGGAAGATGGAACGAGTAGCGAAGGGCCAGATGCAAAAATATTGCAAGAAGGGTGAAGCCGGCGATGTAGGTTTCTTTGCTAGGGGCAAACTGTGGCTTAACTGAAGCCGTCATTAACTACATCTTATCTCACGGTTTGCGAGCAGCGTCAAAGCTGCAAGTGTTTTGCGACTGGGAGAATACTGGCGTTCTGGTTAGAAGAATGTGGCCACCTGAAGGCAGCCTCTACAGAAAAAAATCGACCCGAAGGTCGAGCAGAAAATCGGCAACGGCAGCAACGCAGGCATGAGATGCGACGCTACAGTGGACGGGCAGAAACCCGGCGCCTGCACGACAAGACTTAGATGGTCTTGTCCTTGGAGTAACAAAGATCTGCGAGAGTGCAGTCGACGCATTTGGGTTTGCGTGCGAAACAGACCCGGCGACCGTGCCAGATCAACTGGTGAGAGAACTGGATCCACTTATCCTGCGGGAGGATGGCGAGAAGGTCCTGCTCGATTTTCTTCGGATCGACGTTGCGGGTCAGGTCGAGACGTTGTGAGAGACGCATTACATGCGTGTCTACAACTACGCCACTGGCAATTCCGTAGGCTGTGCCGAGTACAACGTTGGCGGTCTTGCGGGCCACGCCGGGCAGCGTGAGTATTTCTTCCATCGTGCGGGGTACCTGGCCGCTAAATTTTTCGATGATGGCCTTACTGGCACCCATGATGGATTTGGTCTTGTTGCGGAAGAATCCGGTGGGGCGAATGTCCGCTTCCAATTCGGCGGGATTGGCATACGCGAAGTCTTCGGGCTTGGTGTACTTCTTGTAGAGCGTCTCGGTGACCTGGTTGACGCGCACGTCGGTGCATTGCGCGGAAAGAATCGTAGAGATCACCAATTGAAACGGAGTTTGGTGCTTTAGTTCGCAGTTTGCTTTCGGATAAGCTTCCTGCAGGCCTGCGAGAATTGCCGCTACCCGCTTGGGATCGGTGCCGGCGGCGTCACCGGCTTTGGAGGCAGATGATTTGATCGATTTCTTTTTCGCAGGTGATTTTTTGACAGGTTGCGACTTCGATTTCTTCTTTATAGTTTTCTTTTTCTTCACCATGTTTGCCGACTCCGTGTAAAGTCCTTCTCAAACTGTTACTCCAACGCTTCCAGCATCCGCCGGAACGCCTTGCCACGATGACTGTGAAGGTTTTTCTCATCGGGTAGCAACTCGGCGAAGGATTTCTGCAATTGAGGGAAGTAGAAAACCGGATCATAGCCAAAGCCGCTCCTGCCGCGCAGCTCTTCGAGGATCAGTCCATTGACCTGGTCGGACACGATGTCGCGGGCACGACCGCGCAAAGCGACTGCAATTACACAGACGAAACGCGCGGCACGCTCCGTGCCGTCTTTGCCGCGCAATTCCTGCAACAGTTTTTGGATCTTTTGCGCGTCGGTGGCACCGGGTCCAGCATAGCGAGCGGACAAGACACCGGGAGCTCCTCCAAGCGCATTAACGACCAAGCCAGAATCATCCGCGAATACCATGTGCGCGGAGTGGCGAGAGTAGTAAATGGCTTTGCCTAAGGCATTTTCCGCGAAGGTGGGCGCTGCCTCTGCAAATTCGGGCAGGGAACTGAAGTTGGGGAGAAGTTCAAGGTCCAGCGAGTGGCCGGTGGCCATTCTGCGAAATTCCTTGAGCTTGCCCGCATTACCCGAAGCCAAAAACAGTTTTGAGGTCTTTTCCAAGAGATTCGCCAGAGGCTATCTTCCGCGCGCGAGGAATTTTGCCGGAAGCACGCCGCGTTGTTCTTCACCCAACACGCCGATGCCAACCTCCGCCAGACGCAGAAGTTCCTGCATTTCCTCGCCCGCAAATGGGCGGCCCTCGGCGGTGGCCTGCACTTCGACAAAATCACCGCTGCCGGTCATGACCACGTTCATGTCCACATCGGCGCGTGCGTCCTCTTCATAACATAAATCCAGAAGCGCTTCATCGTCGACGATGCCAACACTGGTTGCGGCGACGGAATCGATGAGTGGGGAATCTTTCAGAATGCCCATAGCGATCAGGCGTTCCATAGCCAATGCCATGGCGACGAAGGCGCCGGTGATGGAGGCGGTGCGGGTGCCGCCATCGGCTTCGATTACATCGCAATCGAGCCAAACGGTGCGGTCACCGAGCGCTTCCTGGTCAGTGACGGCGCGCAAGGAGCGACCAATGAGACGCTGGATTTCGAGAGTGCGACCCGTTTGTTTGCCGCGTGTAGCTTCGCGCGTGGTGCGTTCTTCGGTGGCGCGGGGAAGCATGCCGTACTCACTGGTGACCCAACCTTTACCGCTGCCCTTCATGAAGGAAGGCACGCCATCCATGACCGTGGCGGTACAGATTACACGGGTCTTGCCAAGCTCGATGAGGACGCTGCCTTCGGCTTGCGAAATGAAATCGGGAGTCATCTTGACGGCTCGAATCTGGTCGGCGCTGCGCCCGTCGCTTCTCATAGCTCCTCCGGAATCATGTTATCGCCGGACCGCGTCTTTCACTTTTTCAACGGCCTTTTCAATCGGCTTGGTAATCACGGAAGTCACGGAATCGGGCTTCTGTATCGTACCGACGGCTGCGTTCCTAACCTGGAAAGTTTGCGTTAAATCCAAGTGCCCCGCCAGCGTATCCACTTCCTGTCCATGGATCAAAATTTTCAGGCGCTGCACCTGGGGGACATTCGCTTCCAACGTGCGGGCGATGGAATCGACGGCCAGTTGTTCGCTCTGGATTCCGGAAGGAATGGAGGTACCGAGAGCCTCGGAGAAATCGGCAACTGCGGTGCCATCGGGAAGAAGATAGAAAGCCAGGAGCGCAGCGTCAGAGGGCAGGGTACGAGCGTCGTTGTCCACGGGGCCGGCAAGCAGCGTGTTTAAAACCTGCTTGGAGCGCATGACGGGATCGTTCGAGAGGGGCAACTCTACCAGCACAGGTTTCAGCGCACCGTCATCGGTGGCCGATCCCCAGAACATTTGTGCTTTCACTTTGGGGTCACCACCGGAGGGCGGGGCAATGGGAAGAAGCTCCCGGCGAGCTTGTTCCGCTGTTTTCTCCGTCAATTGACGGGCCTTGTCGACCTGACGCCGGAGCGCAGGGAAGTAGAGTGCCGCGGCTACCACGGCCAGAAGAAGCGTACCACCTAACCAGAGTATCCAACGCGGGGTCATGGCTGGGTGCCTCCTGAAGCGTTGGGCGCGAAGGCCGGCAAAATGTACGAGGGCTTGAAGGCTATGATTCCGCGGGTAATCGAGTCAACAACGCCGGGGATCATGCGCTCGAGTTCTGCGCGGTCGGCAACGGAGACGCTCGAGATTTCCACGGCGATGGCCGGAGCCGCAGTGGTGCGCAACTGCCGGACGGGTGCGACGATCGCCGAGGTGGGTGAACCCTTGAATCGTTTGGCGAGTTCCAATTGCACGAGGTCTCCGAGTTTGTGGCTAAGACCGACGAAGGGGCCCTGGGCGCGATCCCACGGAATCATGCCGGTGGTGTCGGATGTCGGGATAGGTGCAAATTCAGGTGATACGTAGACACGGGCGGTGCCGGTCACGCCGGTGGAGGCGATATGCAGGGTAATGAATACGGCGCCGCGCTGTGCGTTTGCACGGGCAGAACGGTCATCGAAGGAAGGATTGTCATTGGCTTCGCGGGTCTGGACCACCTGAAATCCCTGGGCTTCGAGCGCTTTGCGAAGTTGCGCGGCGAATTCAAGAACGACGTCGCACTCGCGAATACCTTCCGTACCCCGACCGCCGGCATCGGTACCACCGTGGGCCGGATCAATCACTACTACGTTTAGACCTGCGCGAGGGATGATCGGCGCCACATTCGCTTGCGGTGCTGGCGAAGCAGGTGCACTGGCATTCTGAGGAATAGTGCTCTGTTGCGCAGCAGGCGTTGTGCTGTTGACCGCCGTTTTTGCCGCTGGCGTTTGAGCAAAGACGCCTAGGCCGATTCCGGTAAGCACCAACAGAGTGAGGCCTAGTTTGGACTTGGGTTTGGAAATACTCACGAGGAGCAGGATATCAAATCTGCGGGTACTCTGCGGTGGGAGAGCGTGTGGAGAAACAAAAAAATAGAGAATTCGGGCCGCGACGCAGAACGGTGCCTACCTCGGGGATTGGCCGCCGCATAAGGCAAGCACTAGCGGGCTGAACTTGGCCGGTGGCCGCCCGGTCGGACAGGCAAACGGGAAGGCCCGCCTCCTGCGAACCGGGCCTTTGAAGAAGTCGAACGTGATTAGGGTGCCAGGTTGGCGGTTTCCAGCGCGTCCTGGGTCATGTACTTGGTGCGGACCTTGCGCATGCCCAGGTACATGGTGAATCCGGCGAGGATGATGAGTACGCCAAAGGCCAAGGCGTTCATTCCGAGGATGGTTTCATTTTCGCTTTCCACCATGGAGAGAACCAGCAACGCGAGTGGGAAGATGCCGCAGGTCACTGCTCCGGCCATACCACCCGGAACTCGGAAACTACGGTGAAGCTTAGGTTCGCGGATGCGGAGGACGACCAAAGTAACGAATTCCAGCATCAGGCTGGCGCCATACAACATAATGTCCAGCGTGACCAAGCGCCTGAAGCCAATTCCAAGGCAGAGAGCCCAGCAACTGGCGCAAACGAGGATGGCTACCCACGGGGTCTGATTGACCTTAGTTACTTTGCCAAATACTTTGGGGAGCATGCCGTCGCGCGCCATAGCGAGTGGCAAACGCGAGTAGCTCAGCACCAGGGCGTTGAACATGCCGAAAGCGCTCATCATACCGCCCAGCGTGATCATAAAGCGCAGCCACTGTACGCCCATAATGGAGCCGCCGAGTTGCCCAGCGATGGTGGCCCAAGAACCTTCCTCGGCGAAGGCCGAAGCCGGCGCCCCGGTGAAGTACACGGCCATGAAAGGGAGAATGTAAGTCAGCGAAACCAGGATCACGGCGGCGATCATGGCCTTGGGGTAAGTCTTGCGCGGCCGTTCGACTTCCTGGGCGATGGTGGAGGCGTTATCCCAACCCATGTAGTTCCACATCGCGACCAGCACTGCACCCAAGAGCGTGACGCCCGTGCCGGTTGCCGCGACGGTAGGCTCCGCGACAGCCGAGAGCGCACCCATACGGAGAGGGGAGAGCACCACGACCAGCGCAAAGGGAAGCGAGAGAAGAAAAAAGAGCCAAAGCGAAGTTAAACCAACGACGCGGATCCCTGCCAGGTTTAGAGCGGCGCAGGTCACCACAACGAACAGCCCGGCATAGAGGGCGTGGTTGCCTTCACCAAACCATGGCGACATCTGCTTGAGGTAGATTCCAAATAACGTCGGGTAAATTGCCATGTCAAAAATGCTTGCGGCGAGAGAAAGCCAAGCTTCCTGAAATCCCCAGAAATTGCCGAGACCACGGCGTACCCAGGCGTAATAGCCGCCTTCCGCAGGCAACGCGCTGGAGAGTTCGCCGATCATGAAGGCGGTCGGCAAGCACCAAATGACGGGTAGAAACAGTAAAACCAGAATTCCGCGACCGTAGCCCGCGCCAGAGATGATCGCCTCGGTACCGTAGGTGCCCCCCGACACCATGAAAAAGGTAGCGGCAACAAGCGGCCACAGAGTCAGTTTGGCGGCTTTCTTTTTTGTACCGGAAATTACCTGGGAGGGAATTTGTGCGGGGAGTGATAAAGTGCTCAATTTTTTTCTCTCGTCCTCCTAAGGTGACTCTCGCACGCAAACTACGTGGAGCAAGTTCACTTTTGAAGAATACAAGTTCTGTGCGCTCATGCAATAAAAAAATGAAGTTTGAGAAAAATATTTTTGGATCGGGAGACCGGCCGTTCGGACGGTCGACGGAATAATTTCACCGTTGCTCGGTTCGCCCTCTACCGCCTCCGGAGTTTTCGGGACCTGTGCTACACTCCGGCCATTCTCTTAATTCGATTTAAATTCATATTGGGGAGTCCCACGAATGAAACTTCGCCCCGCGGTTGTCTTGCTGGTCCTCGGCGTTCTTGGTTCTATTACTTTCGCGCAAAGTTCCAGCTCGCCCCGGCCGTTCACGATTGACGACCTATTCGGCATGCAGGAGGTATCGGAAGCGCAGATCTCGCCTGACGGTCAGTTTGTGGCGTACACCGTCAACACTACGAACCTGAAGGAAGACAAGTCCAGCACCCGGATCTGGATGATTGCCACGGTGGGTGGCCAGCCGATCGCGCTCACCGCCGAAGGACCTTCCTCGTCACATGCCCGATGGTCTCCCGACGGCAAGTTCATTGCCTTCCTTTCGGAACGTGAAGACGAGAAGACCCAGGTGTATGTGCTGAATCGGTTGGGTGGAGAGGCGCAGCGGCTAACAGAAACGGTTCAGGACGTGGAGACTTTCGCGTGGGCGCCGGATGGCAAGAGAGTGCTGCTGGTTCTGCGGGATCCAGCGCCGGAAGAGTTGGAAGCTGCGGCCAATAAGGGAAAAGACGGAGCGGATGACAAGGCCGCCGCCAAGAAGAAGTCCAAAGCACAGCGCCCCTGGGTGATTGACCGGCTGCTTTTTAAAGAAGACACGATCGGCTACCTGGACCGCCGGAGGACACATCTGTACGTCTTCGACGTTGCGACCAAGGCCCTGACGCAGATTACCTCCGGGGATTACGATGACACGGAGCCTGCCTGGTCGCCCGATGGCAAGCAGGTCGCATTCGCAAGCAATCGATCCAAACCAGACCCCGACGCGAACTACGATGTGGAAATCTGGACGGTGGCGGCCGATAACACGGAAAAGGGAGCCAACCTGACGCAGGTGACAACTACCCCTGGCGAGCATCACTCGCCCACATGGTCACCGGACGCCAAGTGGATCGCATACAACACGAAGCTCGATCCGAAATTATTCGAATACGCCACAAAACACCTGGCCGTGTCGCCCGCTACCGGCGGTGAACCAAGGGTTCTTACGCGGTCGCTGGACCGCATGACCACCTCGCCGCAATTCGCGCCTGACGGAAAGTCCATCTATTTCATTGCGGACGAGGATGGGACCCAGATCTTGGGGCAGGTGAATCTGTCCGATAGCAAGGTGTCGAGGCCGATGGGCGGACGCATTATGCTGACGGATTACTCCGTGTCGAAGGATGGGACGCTGGCGGCGACGATCTCAACCCCGGATAGGCCCGCGGAAGTGTTCACGGTAGCAGGAGGCGGCCTCACACGGCTTACTCACGTGAACGATGCATGGAGCAGCCAGTTGAAGTGGTCGAAGGGTGAGTACGTTGCGTTCAAGTCGAAGGACGGCACGACAGCTCACGGGTTCATGTACAAGCCTATCGACTACGAGGCGGGGAAGAAATATCCGACGATTGTGCGGCCGCACGGTGGACCGGTGTGGGCGTATTACTCGGAGTATCAGGATCTGGCGCAGTTGCTCGCTGCTAACGGGTACGTGGTGCTGCTGCCGAATCCGCGTGGCTCTACCGGATATGGCGAAGACTATTGCAAAGCTATCTTTGCTGATTGGGGAAACAAGGATTTTCAGGACGACATGGCGTTCGTGGATTACGCGATAGCGCAGGGCATTGCCGACCCGGACAAGCTCGGGGTCGGTGGCTGGTCGTACGGTGGTATTTCCACGGACTTTATTATTGGCAAGACGCAGCGGTTTAAGGCGGCCATATCGGGGGCGGGCGCGGCGGAGTTTACCAGTATGTGGGGCCACGACCAGTATGTTCGCGACTACATTACGGAACTGGGCTTGCCTTGGGAGCATCGCGACGTGTGGGATCGCGTTGCACCCTTCTACAATATGAAGAACATCACCACGCCGACGCTATTTGTTGGTGGCAGCATCGATGCGAACGTGCCCATTCTGGGTGGCGAGCAGATGTATCAATCGTTAAAAGCGCTGGGGCGCGAAACCGAATTGGTCGTATACCCCGACGAGTACCACGAGTTCAAGACGCCCTCGCACATCAAGGACCTGAACGAACGCTATCTGGCGTGGTATGGTCACTATGTGAAAGCGGACGGGAGGCCAGCAAGGCCGGCGGCTTCCAAGTCAATCAACTAGAGCGGCTTCTCCATCCAGTTCTAACAATAAAAAGGCCGGTCCCATTGCGTGGCCGGCCTTTTCTATTGGGTAATTGGTAACAGATTCCGCTAGTTTCCGATCTTTTGTCCAATTACAGAACCAGACACGATGATCTCCACGCGGCGGTTCCGTTTGCGCCCTGCGGCGGTGCTGTTGTCGGCAACTGGTGAAGCTTCGCCCATGCCCTTCGAGGTAATGGTGTCCGCTGACAAACCTTGAGAAATCAGGAAAGTGCGAACCGTATCTGCCCGCTGTTGAGACAGTTTCATGTTGAAATCGGCGGCGCCGGTTGTATCGGTATAGCCTTCGATCGCCAGGTTTAGGCCGGGGTGAGCTTGAATGATGCCCGAGAGCTTCGCCAGCTTCAGTTGCGCATCTGCGCTCAAGGCATATTTGCCGGTTTCAAAGAGCACGTCCGCCATATTGACGACAAGGCCTCGAGGAGTGTCCGTGGTCTGCAATACGTCGTTAAGTTGTTTGAGCAGTTCCGCGCGCAAAGCGGCAGTAGCGGCCTGAGCTCGTGCGGCCTCGTCTCTGGCGGCATTGGCCTTGGCAGCCAGCGCGGCGGCTTCTGCGTCAGACTTTGCCCTCGCTTCGGCGGCTTGCGCCTTGGCCGTAGCGGCGGCGGCATTGGCTTCCGCCTTCATTTGTGCTTCCTTAGCAGCGGTCAATTCGGCCTGACGCTTCGCCTCGGCAGCGGCGCGGGCATCCGCTTCAGATTTGGCTTTGGCAGCGGCGGCATCGGCAGCGGCTTTCTTCTCGGCTGCAATGCGATTCTCATTCTGTATCTGTACAGAGAGCGCACGAGAATCCTCTGCAAATTGAATGGTCTGCCGCGCGTTCGACACGATCTGTTTTTTATCGGCCTTGCTGGTGATGGAGTTTTCCATCATCTGCAGACTGGATTGCGCTTTGGCAAAAATGTCCGGGGCGTACTTGTCGGCTTGGCGCGATTTGGCGATCTCGACGGCATTCCGCGCTTCGTAAACATCGAGCGGCGTGTTCTTCAGATCGAGGGTCAGAGCCAGGGGATTGCCCAATTTGGCGTAGGTGCTGCGCTTCATTAAGGTGTAGTTGTTGTCTGGATAAATCTTGCCCTTGGTGTTCTTTTTGGTGTCATTTTCGAGCACAACGATTTCGCTTGGCAGGCGCACGGCGCTGTAAGGTTCGGCGGTAACGATCATGGCAAAAGTCTGCAGTGGCGTGGTTGCGTCCAACTGGCCATCGCCATTTTTGTTGATGGGAATTTCGCCGAGGTTTGCCGTCCGACCATCAGGAGTAATGGCCCAGAGCACGTAGGTCAAGAATTCGGTGCCGAGCGTATTTGCTTGCGGCATATCCTTCAATTTGAGTTCAACAGTCGTAGGACCTTGTTTGACTTCAACCTTTGCTTCTCCGGAGCCCTGCGATGCGGCTCCCGTGCCGACAAAAACTACCTTAGTGGCTCCGCCGCCTACCACATACCCGATCGCCTTAATCGATTTGCTGATGGTATCCGAAGCCGGTTCGACAATCTGCGGGGTTTGCGCGGCTGCCAGCCCGCTGGACAACACGAGTCCCAGGACGGGCAAGAACTTCATCCATTTACTTCTCATTTTTCTCTCCGATTTGTTCGCTGCGAACATGGGCTCCGAGCGGCGAGCCATGAATAATAATAGTTTATACCAAATCGCACGGTCTGTATGCCCGTTGCAGTTGGCACGCTTGGTGAGAACGGGCAAATTCAGCGAGTCTTGCGAAGAGTAGATTTGCTCGCAATCAGCACCCGCGCTATGCTGCCTTACCTCATGGAGGATGCAATGGGTCTGAAGTCGACCGTGAAACTACTGGTAATCGTATTGTTGATAGGTTGCGCGGCTGTTACTGCCCGTTCACAACAGTATGACCAGAAGTTGTTCGGGGAAATGCGTTGGCGGTGCATTGGCCCGTTCCGGGGCGGGCGCACGGTTGCCATCGCCGGGGTACCTCACCAGCCCAACGTGTTTTATATGGCGGCGGTGAACGGTGGGGTGTGGAAGACCACGGATTTCGGAAATACCTGGAATCCGATTTTTGACGAGCAGAGCTCCGGTTCGGTGGGCGCACTTGCTGTCGCCCCTTCGAATCCCAGCATTGTGTATGCGGGTAGCGGGGAAGGATTGCAGCGGCCGGATCTGGCCGTCGGGGACGGTTTCTACAAATCGACGGATGCGGGCAAGACATGGACGCATCTGGGACTGCGCGATGCGCAGCAGATAACTGCGATCGCGGTTGACCCGAAGAATCCCGATCGTGTTTTTGTAGCTGTGGAAGGACATCCCTACGGGCCGAATGCAGAGCGTGGAGTGTTTCGCTCGTTGGACGGCGGCAAGAGTTTTGAGAAGGTCCTATATAAGGATGAGAATACCGGAGCGGCTGATCTAGTAATGGACCCGGTCGAATCCGCAAGTGCTCTTTGCGGCGCTATGGGCGGCTCGGGTGGCTCCGTGGGAGGTACGCAGCGGCGAGTCATTCATTATCCCGGGCAGCGGGCTGTACAAATCGACGGACGGCGGCACAACGTGGCGGCAGATCACGAAGGGATTACCCGGGAATGATGCGGCCATCGCGCGCATCGGCATTGCGATCGCCCCCAGCAATCCGAAGCGTATGTACCTGACAGTCGAAGCTAAAAATGTTGGTGCTGGAATTTATGTATCGGAGGACGGGGGAGAAAGCTGGAAGCAAGCGAATAGCGATCACCGCATCGGAGGGCGCGGGCCGGGCGCAATGGGAATTGCCGTTTCGCCGGACAATCCTGAGGTGATTTATGTGGCGAATACCACCACGTGGAAATCGACAGATGGCGGAAAGACGTTCGTTGGATTTAAGGGCGCACCCGGTGGCGACGACTATCAGCGTATCTGGATCAATCCCCTGGACGCACAGACGATTGCGCTGACGGCGGATCAAGGTGCCGCGATCAGCGTGAATGGCGGGCAGACCTGGAGCAGTTGGTACAACCAGCCAACCGCGCAGTTTTATCATGTTACGACCGACAGCCGGTTTCCGTACTGGGTCTATGGCGCACAACAGGAAAGTGGAAGCGTGGCCACACAGAGCCGCAGCGATTACGGCGAAATCACATTTCGGGAATGGAGTTTGCCGGGAGTCTTTGAGTATGGCTACATCGCCGTCGACCCGCTCGATTCGAATATTGTTTACGGAGCGAAGTTGACGCGCACGAACCAGGCGCTTGGGGAGGTAGCTGATATCGCGCCAGAGGTGGTGCGCAGGGGCGAGTATCGATATAACCGCACGCTCCCGGTTACGTTTTCGCCGCTCGATCCCAAGGCCCTGTACTTTGCGGCGAATGTCTTGTTCAAGACCACGGACCGGGGCAACAGTTGGAGTGTCATCAGTCCCGATCTTACGCGCGAGTCTTATGAAATGCCCGCGAATCTCGGAGTGTTTGCGGCGGGCGACCCGGAAAACGGCCATCACCGGGGCACGATTTATGCCGTGGCGCCGTCTTTCAAAGAGATCGACACCATCTGGGCCGGCACCGATGATGGCTTGATTCAATTGACGCGCGATGGGGGTAAGACGTGGAAGAACGTCACGCCATCCCAATTGAAACCTTGGAGCAAAGTTTCGATAATTGAAGCCTCGCATTTCGACGCGGGGACGGCCTTCGCGGCCATCAACAGCTTTCGACTGGATGATCTACATGCGCATATCTATCGCACCCGCGATTTCGGCGCTACGTGGGTGGAGATCACAAAAGGAATTGCCGATAACGCCGCTTCCAATGTGGTGCGCGAAGATCCGGTACGCAGGGGCCTGCTCTACGCGGGCACGGAGACTTCGGTGCATGTTTCCTTCAACGACGGCGATTCGTGGCAACCGTTGCAGCTGAATCTGCCGCACACTTCCATGCGTGACCTGACGATTCACGGCGACGATCTGATTGTTGGCACGCATGGGCGATCTTTCTGGATATTGGACGACGTCACGCCGCTTCGGGAACTTACGGATGAAGTAGCTCACGAGCCCTGCATTTTTGTATACACCACAAGAGGCGGTACGCTGGCGTTGGAATCGGAATCCGGATACGCCACTGCCGCCAGAAGTGCCGGCAGGGAAGAACCCTCCGGATGGAGCGATCATCGATTACTACCTGTCAAGCGCAGCGAACGCGCCCGTCACCCTGGACATATTTACTGGCGATGCGACACCTGTGCTGGTTCGGCATTATTCGAGTGCCGACAAACCACAATCGATGGAAAAACTCGCGGCTGAGCACCCGATCCCAATGTACTGGGTGCGACCCGAGCAGATCCTTTCCATCGAAGCCGGGATGCACCGATTTGTGTGGGATTTGCACTACGCCCCACCCAAAGCGCTGGAGCACGAATTCCCCATCTCGGCGATTTTGCACGACACGCCACTTCTGCCGGCGGGCGCCAGACCGCTGCCGGGAAAATACATCGCGGAACTTACGGTTGACGGCAAGAAGTATCGAAAAGAGTTTCAATTGAGGATCGATCCACGCATCACCACTTCGGCTGGCGACCTAGTCAAGCAATTTGCGATGGAATCCGGCGCGGTTGCGGGGATGGATGAAAGCTACGATTCGCTTGAACAGGTGCAGTCACTGCGCGCGCAAATCAAGGAGTTGACGCCCAAGCTTCGCGGAAGGGCGGTGGGAGACGTCGCCGCGCTGGACAAGCAATTGTCAGAGTTGGAAGGTTCGACGCAATCTAACTTTTATGGAACACCGCCACGCGGGCGGCCGCCAGAGAACTTTTCCTCTCTCAATCAACACTTTTCCGCCATGTTTGCCGTAGCGGACAGCGCAGACGTGGCGCCTACGTCGCAAGCGAGCACCGCATTTCAGGAACTGGAGAAAGAATCCGCGAAACTCCGTGAGCGTTGGGGCGCCATCAAGGAAAAAGATCTGGCCGCATTAAATTCTGTGTTGAAGAAGGCCGCGCTTCGAGAACTTGATCCGAATAAACCGCTCGCCGAGAAGCCAGGTAGCGTAGCCGATGGCGACGACGAACCGTAGATTTTGCGCTATTTCAGATACTTCGCGAAGAATGCGGTGATGCGCCCCGAAGCATCGTTGGCCGCTTCGGGGCGATAGCCCTGCTTATTGTTGGGATTCTCGAAGGCGTGGCCTGCGCCGTCGTAAATCTTGATATCCACCGTCCTGCCATCGGCCTTCAGAGCAGATTCGAATGCCTTGACGGCGGTTGGAGGAATTCCCTGATCGTCAGCGCCAAAATTGCCCAACACCGGCGCTTTAATTTTTGAAATGTTGGCGGGGTCAGTTGGAAGGGAACCGTAATTCACGACGACCGCGGCCAAATTGGGTTGGTCTACAGCCAGTTTGATCGACCATCCGCCACCCATGCACCAACCGATAGCTCCAATCCTGTGTGGGTTGACGTCGGGGCGCGAAGCCAGGTAGGCGAACGCCGATTCGAGATCGCGCAAACCGCGATCATCCGGCAAACCGCGCATCAATATATGAGCATCATCGGCAGTCGCCGCCGATTTGCCACGATACAAGTCCACGGCCAGTGCCACGTAGCCTTGAGCGGCGTAGTTCTGAGTTTGTTCTTTCACCCAGTCATTCAATCCCCACCACTCGTGTATGACGATGATGGCGGGGTGCTTGCCTGCGCCTTCCGGCAGGGCCAAATAGCCAGTGGCCGTATCGGTGCCGCTCTTGAAACTCACCGTTTCTGTTTTAGGGCCATCGGCTTGCAGGGCCGCACCCAATCCCAGAACGCACAATGCAAAAACTGGAAGGAGCCGTTTGTGATTCATAATGGGCCTCCAAAAAAAAGCTCCGAAACAGTACCGCATTCCGGAGCCGGAAGTCATCTGCAACATTGCAAAGATAACGCTTAGTCGCCGGATGACTTTTTCAGTTCTTCGATCGACGCCAACACATCGTCGCTGTGTTTCTTAACGTCGACGTCTGTCCAGACTTTGCGAACCATGCCATCCGGACCGATCAGGAAGGTATGGCGGGCTGACAACTTCATTACGCCGAGATTCATGACCGAATCATATTTTTCGGACACTTCTTTGTTGGTGTCGGCAAGCAGCTTGAAGTTCAAGCCTTCCTTGGCGCAAAACTCCTGATGAGACTTTTCGTCCTGCACGCTTACTCCCAGGATTACGGCCCCCAGGGCATCATACTTGGCGATATCGCGCTGGAAATTGTGCGCTTCGATGGTGCAGCCCGTGGTCATATCTTTGGGGTAGAAATAAAGAACGACCCACTTGCCTTTGAAGTCATGCAGGCTGACGGCTTTGCCTTCCTGCGAATTCAACGTGAAATCTGGAGCGGCAGTACCGACGGCGGGTGCTTTGTCTCCCGCGCGGGTGGCTAAAGCCAGAAACCCAACGATTACGGCCACAGCTAGCAACCCCAGGATTGTAAACATCCGGCCATACCTCATAATGCACCTCGCAAGATAGCAGAATACCACTGGATTTGAGTAGTTTGTTGGATGCACACCAGGGAAGAAGGGCTACAGGCGATTTAAAAAAAAGATCGCCGTTGGCAGGGGATTGGCTACTTCTTGATTACGACAGTGGTTGCTGTCGAGGCTACCGTTGGAGTCGTGTGCGCGCTGCCGTGCACCAAGCGATTGGCCTCGGGACTACGCGGGCTCCAATCAGCAGGTGGGAAGGATACTCGGCAAAAGCGGGGACATGGCTCCGCAAATTCCACACCCACCTCGAAGGGTCCACTGGAGCCGGCGTTTATGTCCATCACCGTGCAGATGATGTCTTTGGAAGTGCCAACGTTCCCGAGCGTCGACCCTTGTCCGGTGAGAACGGGTTCGGGGAGCATGATCAGCCCCCCCTGTGCGTTGACTACCAGCGTCTTGCTGCGCTCTGAAAATGGCGCGCCCTTGATTCTTACGCCCGTTACCAGCAGCGGTAGAGATAAAAGGAAGCGTTGGCTTCTCCGTTGCCTCACTGAAGCCACAGGCTTTGGGTTCGGTATGAGCAGCATGGAGTCCTCAATTCTCCGGGTATCTGCTTGCATGAACAGAACCATTTAGGGGAGTGAAGCAAGGTGATCTGAGGACCACGAAATGAGAAAAAACTGAACTTGGCGGCGCAGTTCATGTTTTGCATTCCAGTCTTAACCCTGGAGCAGGCAGGCGTAGTTGGGAAACTGGCGGAATGGCGCAAAATCGCTGAACTGGCCGAGACCACACAGGTGCAGCTGGTCAGTTGATGCGAGCTACAATTGAAGCTGAGTGCGTTGCAGAAGAAATCTGATGGTTGATGGCGCTGGGTTCGGGCGGAGTGTGGGAAAGCGGTGCTAGAAGCCAACTCATAAAGGGCAGGCGAGCACTTGCGAAGCTTTCTTCAGGGGTTAAGCCCACATCTTCTATCTCTTGTAGGTCGGGGCTGAAGCCCCGACATCCTAAAAAATCATTCATGAGATAAGTTCCGGTTCTTCCGCATTTGCTTGTCCGCGGTTCAGATAGTAGTTAATTGTGGGCGTGAAAATCAGCGATAAAACTATCGAACTTAACAACCCACCGATTACGGCGATCGCCAGTGGTTGCAACATCTGCGATCCTGAACCAATCGCTAGCGCCAAAGGGAGCATGCCTGCAATCGTCGCCAAAGCTGTCATGGCGATGGGACGCAACCGCCGCCGCCCTGCCTGAATTAGCGATTCCTCGGCAGAAAATCCAAGCGCGCGAAATCGCTGGTCGGCGTCCAAAAGCAGAATGCCGTTTTTGGCCACGATGCCGATCACCATGATCATGCCCATAAATGAGGCCACGTTGAATCCCGTACGCGTTATGAGGAGGCCCAGGAATCCCCCGAAGGTGGAGAGCAGAGCCGATGCCAGAATTGCGACAGGAGCGGAGAAGGTCCGGAATTCAAACAGCAGAACGACAAACAGTAGAATTAATGCCAGGACGAAGACCGCGAACAGGTCACTGAAGGTTTTCTGTTGCTCCTCATAGAGGCCACCATATTCCACGCGAATCGAGGCCGGTAAGTGAAGGTCGTTCACAGTTTTCTTGATGTAGGTCATTCCAGAACCGAGGTCCACGCCCTCAAAACGAGCGGTCACTTCCACAAGGCGCTGGAGGTTTTCGCGGCGCACTTCCGATTGGCCTGGATCGCTCGTCACTGAGGATAGGGAACCAAGCGTGGCGGTGCGACCGGTTGAACTCGTCAGCAGGGTGTTGGTCATGCGTTCCAGGGAGGCACGATTCTGCTCGGGGAATCGCACGCGTATCGTATAAGTCCGATCATTAAGAACTACGGGAGTGACAGCGGGTTCGCCTTCGAGCACGGCTGCTGCATCGACCGCGACTTCTTCGGGAGTAAATCCAGAACGTGCGGCGAGCAAGGGATCGACCTGATAAGTTACGGCCGGGCCGCTGATGGTATTTTCAATTCCATCGAAGACGTCCACAACTTTGGGATTGTTCTTGATGGCGTTGGCGACCTGTGGTGCCGTTTCTTCCAGCAATTTGGCATCCTGCGAGAATAATTTGATCACAACGGGTTCGGGACGGCTCGTCAAATCTCCGATCATGTCTTGCAGAATCTGCACGAAGTCTACGTCGGTGGAAGGTTCTGTTTTCTTTATTTTGGACCGAATCTCAGAAATAATTTTGTCGATTCCACGCTTCTTGTCTCTCTTCAGTTTAACGGTGAAGTCGCCGCGATTTGCTTCGGTTACGGCAGCCAGTCCCAACTGCAATCCGGTGCGGCGGGAGGTGTTTTCCACTTCCGGAGTTGCCCGGATGATCTCTTCAAGGTGTTGCAGAATTCGGTCGGATTCCGCGAGGGAACTGCCCGGTGGGGTATTGTAGTCCAGAATAAAGCTGCCCTCGTCCATCTCGGGAAGCAGGTCGCTGCCCAGAAAGTTGTAGCAGAGATAGGAAAGCCCCACGATTATCACCGAGGAGACCACCAAAATCAGGGGGCGATGCAAGATCTTCAGCATTACGCGTGAATAGAAATCCACAATGCGTCCAAAAAATCCGGAGAGGTGGGCTTGTTCGACGGACAGTAGCGAAGCTGCCGTTGGTTCGCCGGTGATTTCTCCTCCTGTTGGCGGAGAATCTCTTCGACGAACGAAATACTGGCTCAGTGTCGGGGTCCAGGTTACGGCGAGGAGCAGGGAACTAAGTAACGCGACGGTCATGGTGATGGCCAGCGCCCGGAAAAAGCTTCCAAATACGCCGGTGGTGGAAATTAGCGGGAGGAAGACAACGATGGGCGTGATTGTTGAGCCAATCAGCGGGATTGTGATTTCACTTAACGCGTGCTGAATGGCCTTGAAGCGGGATTCGCCTGCGTCACGATGCAGCACGATATTCTCTAGAACCACAATCGCATCGTCGATCACTAATCCAACCGCGGCGGCAAGCCCGCCCAGAGTCATCAGGTTGAAACTCTGCCCGGTCAGCTTTAAAACGATAAAGGTGAACAAGAGCGTTACAGGGATCACCATTGCCGCTACGAACGAAGAGCCCCAGTCGCTCAGGAACAGCACCAGGATCGCAGATGACAGGAGGATGCCGAGAAGAACTGCGTCACGCACGCTGGCGATGGAATCCCGCACGATTGTGGATTGGTCGTAGAAGGCTTCCAAATGCACACCCGGTGGCAGCGTCGATCTCAATTCCGCGATTTTCTGGTGGACTTCGCGTGCCACTTCGAGCGTATTGCTCTCCGGTTGGCGGTTTACGCTGAGCAGGACCGCCGGTTTTCCATTTGCCGTCACAATCGTGTAGACCGGGGCTTCCGATGGCGCCACTTTCGCAATGTCGCCAACGCGAATGGGCACGCCGCCCTTCGAAGATTTGACGACAATTTGGGCTATCTGTTCCGGGCTGCGCACTTGACCGCTGATGAGCCCCAGCACCAACTGATGCTCGTGTTCCAACAATCCAGGCGAATCGATCAGGTTGGTACGCCGAATTGCATCGAGAATGTCGGTCACCGTGATTCCGGCAGCCAGCAATCGCGCCGGGTCCGGGGTGACCTGAAATTCGGGAACTCTTCCGCCCTGTATCAGCACGGAGGCAACCCCGTCGAGTCGATTAATGCGCGGCTTTAGGTCGTATGTTGCGATTTCCCACAATTTGCTTTGGGACAGACTATCCGAAGTCAGACTGTAGCCGAGTATTGGAAACGATGCGAATGTCAGTCGATGCGTTTGTATTTTGGCAGTGGTCGGCAATTCCGTCTGCAGTCGCGCGACCACCGCATCAACGCGTTGCAGCGTCAAGATCATGTCAGAGTTCCAGTCGAAAAAGAGGTCAACTTCTGCCGAACCCCGACTGGTGATCGATTGCACCTTCGTGAGGCCCGGAACGATGTTGACTGCCTCTTCCAAGGGCTTCGTAATGGTGACCAGCATCTGGTCGATCGGCATCACTCCGTTATCGACCCCGATGACGATGCGCGGAAAGTCAGTGTTGGGGAAAACCGATACTGGGATGCGGAAGGCGAGGAATGCGCCGGCCAAGGCCATGCTTAGAGTGAGAAAAAGAATTGGCCGCGAAAATTGTCTAAACCAGGGTGCGTGATTTGTGACTCGCGCTGCGCCATTGTTGTCGTCGGCGGAACGTTTCTCAGGCCGGGAATCCATACTTCGTTATTCCTTGCCTTTCTTAGGTGCCGCGGTAGAGGCGGGTTTTTTGCCAGTTGAAGGGTCAGATTTATCAGCTGTGTCAGCAGAATCCTTTTCCGTTTCACGCTCCGCGGCAGGTGCCGCTTCCACGATTATCTTCGTGCCATCCGGCACTGCATATCCGCCCTTCGTAATCACCACGTCCTTTTCTTTAATGCCTGACTGAATCTCCGCCCACTCTTTGGTGCGCAGGCCGATTTTCACTTTTGCCTGATGGGCCTCTTTGTCCCAGCCAGCCAGCAGAACATAATCTCCCGTTTCCGGTGCCTTGAAGATGGCTGAAGCCGGAATGACCAGTGCATCTTTCACGCTCTTTGCGGTCGCGTTGATCTGCACATTCATTCCCGGCTTCAGCACCGGCGTTGGTTGAGTGGCTTCCACCCAGACTTCGATGGTGGTACTCCCCGGGTCCAGCGCGGGGCTGATCAACGTGACGTGGGCGGGGATCGGCTCTTCGATTCCTTCGACAACTAACTCTGCGGGATTCCCGACGCCCAGCAACACGGCCTCGTTTTGCACGATGTGAGCCTTGGCGATCAGCTTCGAAGTATTCATCACCGTTAATATTGGCTGATTTGCCTGGGCCAATTCGCCCTGAAACGCAGGCCGGTCCGTCACCACTCCGTTGATCGGGCTGCGTATCTCCGAGTAGCTCAGTTGCGCCTTTGCGCTGAGATATTTTCCTTTTGCGGCCGACAATTGTCCGCCGGCTGACTTTAATGTTTGCTCCTTTCCAATCCGCTGCAGGTCAGTCAACTGTTTCTGCGCCTGTTCATTCTGACTGCGGGCCTGGGCCAGCGCGACTTCTGATGAGTCCAGATCGCGCCGGGGAATGGCCCCCTGATCGAACAAGTTCTTCCGTGAGTCATAGACTTTCTTTTGTGCTTCGTATGCGGATTTGAACGCCACAGCGTCCAACTCTGCCTTTTGGATTTGCTCCGGCAGACTTGCACCTGTTGTGGTGGCGAATCCCGCCTCAGCCTGCTCGAATTCTCCCTTGCTCTGCTCAGCCGAGCCAGCTAGGTCTGCGTTTTCCAACTCCGCCAGCAGTTGGCCTGCCTTCACGTGGCTGCCGCGCTGCACGTAAAACTTCTTGATCGTTGAAGTTATTTTAGGAGTGATCACCGCCTGCTCCAGAGGCGAGACAATAGCTTCGGCGGATATCGTCATGGAGATGGGACCGCGCTTGGCGAGTGTGGTCTGCACCGTAACCACGGGTTCTGGTTCGGGCTCTGTGCTGCTGCATCCTTGAACTGCCAGCACTACCAGCAGAAACGAGCACCTCCAGCCAAATCCGCTGCGGCATTTCATAGTGAACTTTTTCTCTGGTGCTCTCATGGATTCGTTAGCACTCCCGTCAATGTCTGCAAGTTTGCCAGGGCCACGCGATATCGCAGCGCTCCGTCCTGATAAGCATTGTTCGCTTGCGCAAACGTGGTTTGGGCGTCCACGACTTCCAGAACAGTGCCCTCACCGCTTTTGTATCGGAGAGTTGTCAACCGTAGACTTTCTTCCGATAATTCCGCCGATCTTTGCAGCCCGCTCAATTCGTTCAGCGCGGTCTCTGCTTCAGAATATAGAGAGCGCATCTCCGCGAGTAACTTTCGTTGTGCGAACGAAAGTTCCTTCTTCGCGAGATCGCGCTTCAATTCCGCCTGCCGGACTTTGCTTTGCGTAGCTCCCCAATTCCATATCGGCAGATTCAGCGAAGCGATGGCCGACGAACCCAAATTGTTGAATTTTCCATCCGGCGTGGTGGTGTAGGTAGCGTAGCGCTCGGCGTCAATTCCATAAAAGTAGTCGAGGCTGATGTTCGGCAAATATCCGGCCCAGGCAGCTTTCACGTCGTGTTCTGACGCATGCGAAGTTTCCAACGCCGCACGAATCTCTGGATTTTCCTGACCGGCCTGCGATTCAAAAGCAACACGCGGGGGCAGGGGCACGCTGGTGTGCAGATTATCCGCGGTCTGGTAGTTATCGTTGAAATCCGGAAAGATCAATACAGCCAGGTCAAGCCGCGTGTTCAGCAATCCCAGTTGCGCCTCCTGCAATTGGCGCCGCCGTTCCTGCATCTGTAACTCCGCTTTGATGACGTCCGCATGGGCAACTTCGCCGCCTTTTTCCAGGCTCTCGGTGATCTCCAGAAACTTCTCGCCTTCTTCCGAGATGCGACGGGCCGCGGCCAGTTTTTGCTCCGCTGCTGCCACCGCAAAATAATCCTGAACTACAGTGACTACTAGCCCACGAGTAGCGATTTCCTTTCGCGCTTTTGCTGCGGCGGCCAGCGCCGAAGTGCTTCGATAGGCCGCCAGGGTTGCCAGATCGAGTTGCTGGTGCACGTTGCCCTGACTGATGTATTCGTGCGGCGCATTGTTGGCGATAAACTTCACACCGCCATTGTTGACGTTCCCATCGCTCTGCGTATAAATCGCTGCCGTATTGAAATTCACGTTGGGCAGCAATCCTGCTCGGGCAATGTTTTTGTCCTCGTGAGCGACACCTGCATCGGTCACAGCAGCCTGCAGTTGCGGACTGTTCTTCTTTGCCAGGTTCAGAGCGTCCTGCAGGGTAAGCATCACCGGCGCCCCTGGCACGCTCCCGGTTGCCGGCTGTTTTGCGGCCGAATTTGTGGGGACCGTCAGGGGTTTGGGTACGGGAGCTTCGGGCTGTTGCCCCGCGAACAATTTTGTGGGAGACAACAGGGCGAATCCTACCAAAAACAGTCCTAGGGTATTTGCGCAGTTCTGTTTCACGATTCGTCTCTCATCCCCGTCGCCAAGTGTCTGTAAGTGCTTGAAATCGATAGGTGGCCACACAGCTCATCGATGCCAGATTATTGCTGCTCAAACGCCATCGAATGTGGAGTCTTGGGGCTAACCTCAGCGTAGCGGTGCTGAGATAAACGCAACATTAATAGGGTAGGCGAAAGGTTAGGTCATGCTAGTAACCGGCAGCGCAACGGTAAACGTGGAGCCCGTGGCGTCGGACCGGGCGACCTGGAGGCGGCCGTGATGCGCCTCGGCAATCCATCGGGCGATTGACAGTCCCAATCCCGCGCCGCCTAGCTCGCCATCCTGGCGCGAACGAGCTCTATCCACACGGAAGAATCGCTCGAAGACGCGTTGCTGCAACTCAATGGGAATTCCTTCGCCCGTATCCGTCACGCTTACGAGGTAATTCTCGCCGCGCCGCCGGCAGTCCAAAGTAATTGTTCCCCCCTTGGACGTGTATTTGATGGCGTTATCCAACAGGTTCAGCAACATACGGCGCAGGAGGGCTTCATCGGCGCGTAATGGCAATTCGGATGTAATTTCAGATTTAAGGGTGATTTCCTTCGCGAGTGCGAGTGATCGAGCTCTCCGAAGCACGTCCGCGGCAAGCTCATCCAGGTACAGGTCGCTCTTGCTCAGCGGGTATTCGCCCGCATCAGCTCGCGTCAAAGTAAATAGATCTTCCACAATGCGTGCCAATCGCTGCGATTCATCCTTTAGAATCGCGAGAGTCTCGCGATATTCCTCAGGCGATCGATCCGCTCGCGACAAAGTCACTTCCGTCTCACCGCGCAAGATCGCCACGGGCGTTCTCAGCTCATGGGAAGCATCCGCAATGAAGCGTTTTTGCCGTTCGAACGATTCTTCCAAGCGGTCCAACAACTGGTTGAACGACAGGGCCAGTTGGCCCAACTCGTCGTGCTGATTTGCCACAGCCATCCGGGTCTGCAAATTTGCAACACCCATGCCTCGTGCCTGGGCAGCCATGGCGGCCACCGGCGCCAGGCTTTTTCGGGCAAGAAAATATCCGCATGCGCTGGCCAGGAGCAGGGCGACCGGGATGGCCCACAAAAACGTGTTGCGTATGTCTTCCAGCATCTCCTCTTGCGAATGTAGCGATTGAAGGAGTACCAACTTGTAGTTCTTTACCCCCGCGGACAGCATTCGCACATAGGTCTGGAGCCCGTATCTTCGGTCCGAAACCATTATTTTTCCGCCGGGGTTCGAAGCGACGTTTGAAACGAGTTGGAGGAACTGCGGTGAAGAGAAGATCTCCTCCGAGAGTTGCTCATGCGCAGGAGCGAAATTTGGAAGCTCTAACGAGCTGATCAATACCTTGCCGCGCTCATCTAGGACCACGAAACTGGTATCGCGAAATCGGTGCTCCATCATTGACTCGCGTGCGGCCCCTTTTGCAGGCTCTTCGCCTACTTGATCAGGTAACTCCGCTTCGAAAGTGGTAGCAAAAGCGTCCGCAAGTTCCGCCAGGTTCGTGTCCGTTCTCTGGGCGATGTTTCGCTGATAGATCAGGTAGGTCATGACCGCCAGCAGGATGAGCACAATTCCCAACACCACGGTGTACCAAACGGTGAGCCGGCCACGAACAGAATCAAGCATGTGATTTTCTCGATGCGCTGGCAGCTCCGTTTTTGATCGAGGAACCAAACACATAGCCGCTGCCACGCCGTGTCTGCAACAGGGGCCTCGTCGAGCCTTCATCAATCTTGCGCCGCAAGCGGTTGATATAGACCTCGATTAAATTCGAGAAAGGGTCAAACGTCTCATCCCAGACATGCTCCGCAATTTCCGCGCGTCCAACGACCCGGCCCGCATTGCTTGCCAGGAATTCCAGCAGCGCATACTCTTTTGTTGTCAGTCGAATTTGCCGGTTTCCGCGTTTCACCGTTTGCGACGCAGTGTCTAGCACCAAATCTTCCACTTGAAGTTGCGGAGAGCGTAATTCTTTCGGTCGCCGCAAAAGCGCCCGCAATCGTGCCAGAAGTTCACCGAACTCAAACGGCTTGGTCAGGTAATCGTCCGCGCCTGCATCAAGTCCGGTAATCCGGTCCTGCACGCCATCCCGCGCGGTCAACATCAGTATCGGGATACGCTTGCCCTTGGCTCGGATCGCGCGGCAAGTTGCAAAGCCATCCAGGCCGGGAATCATCACATCGAGAATCACGACGTCGTAGTCGTTGATCTCCGTCTGGTACAGGGCATCCTTGCCATTTCCTACCACATCCACGGCATACGATTCTTCGCGCAGCCCTTTGGCCACAAAGTGGGCTATTCTCGCCTCATCTTCCACCAGCAGCAATCGCATTCGGGTATGATAACCCCATTGTTCGACATTGCACGTCACCCTGGGTCTTTCCGGTCGCAAAGGTGACGCGGTGAACGGAAAGAGGCTGTCATGACTGCGAATTACGATTACCCTTCCATCGCCAAAATGATTGACCACTCACTGTTGCAGCCGATGTTAACGGTTAACGAATTGGAAGCCGGATGTGCCCTGGCCCTTGCTTACGATGTGGCGAGCGTCTGCATACTTCCGTACTATGCCAAGCGCGCGGCTGAAATTCTGCGCGGCAGTACGGTTCAACCGAGCACTACGATTGGATTTCCCCATGGTGGCCACACCACAAAGGTAAAGCTCGATGAAGTTCACCAGGCTCTTTCCGATGGCGCCACGGAGCTGGATATGGTCGTAAATATCAGTAAGGCGAAGAGTGGTGATTGGGATTATGTTGCGGCCGAGATAGCGTTGCTTACGCGGGAAACCCATGCGGGGCGAGCCAAAATCAAGGTTATTTTCGAAAATGCCTATCAAGATGAACAGTCCAAAATCGAGCTCTGCCGCATCTGTGGCGAAGCAGGAGTCGATTGGGTGAAGACCTCGACTGGCTACGCCGCGTCGGGAGCTACTTTTGACGATCTTCGGCTGATGCGGAAATATTCACCGGCACGAGTGCAGGTGAAGGCCGCTGGAGGTATTCGCGATCTAGACACTCTGCTGACCGCGCGCGAAATCGGTGTCACCCGCGTTGGAGCTTCGCGAACTGCCGAAATGTTGGAAGAATGCCGCAAACGACTCGGACTTGCACCCATCGCCAAAGCGACGGGGACTTCTGCCGCCACTGGTTACTAAGAAGGGAGGGGAGTCGGCCATGAAGTACCCGGCCTAACTTCATTTTCGCGACTGGGAAACGCTTTCGGAGTTCCCGTCACTATTTATCCATACAGCCCAGCTCGATCGAGCGCTCGCAAGGGCGAACGCTTTGCCATGCGTGAAGCGACGCCCCATCTCTAGATACAAGGAGCACATGATTATGAGCGGAAAACACGGGCAGCCGGTTCGCGGACTGGATTCGACGAAATCGTCGCCACTCTTTCAGGGCAAGTTTGGCAGGATGTTTCGTTCTCTCAAGCCAGCCACTTTTGGATCCACACAGAAGGAAAATGAAGACAATCTGAAGGCCTTAGGAGCGGCGATGTCCGCCGGCTTCGATCCGCCGAAAGATGGCAAAGACGATGAAGAGAGCGGGATTCCCGCGCTTTACACATATTTGGGCCAGTTCATTGACCACGACATTACGTTCGATCCTGCCAGCAGCCTGCAAGCGCAGAACGATCCCGATGC
Source organism: Candidatus Acidiferrales bacterium (assembly GCA_963782755.1). Taxonomy (GTDB): domain Bacteria; phylum Acidobacteriota; class Terriglobia; order Acidiferrales; family UBA7541; genus Acidiferrum. Next base: position 219,387 of record CAWAKR010000009.1, on the reverse strand, counting down.
CCTCACTGACTACCGAACACCTGCCTTCGATCTCGACAACGTTTACGGCCGAGGCAAAGACGATCAGCCGTACCTCTACAATGGTGACAGTAGCTTCCTGTTGGGCGACGCAATCAGTGGTGGCACCGATGCCAACGCAAAAGACCTTCCCCGGAATAAGGCCACCGTCCGGCGCGCCCTGATTGGCGATCCGCGAAATGACGAAAATACCATCGTGTCTCAACTGCAGGGGCTGTTCCTTCGCTTTCACAATCGAACAGTGAACGACCATCCCACGCTGTCGTTTCCGGACCTGCAAAAGCGCGTTCGTTTTCACTACCAGTACGTCATCCTCAACGATTTTCTTCCGCGAATTATTCACTCCAGTGTGTTGGCCGAAGTGAAGGAGCACGGGCACTATTCGAAAGACAAACTCAAATTTTTTCATTGGAAGAACGAACCGTTCATGCCCGTTGAATTTTCCGTGGCGGGTTACCGTCTGGGCCACTCCATGATCCGCCCGGGCTATCGCCTGAACGACGGGATTCTGCTGCCCATTTTTCCTGTACCACCAACTTTTCCGGAAGGATTGACGGGATTCCGCGCCATGAATCCCAAATGGGGAATGGATTGGGGTCGCTTCATCGATCTGGATATTCGCACGTACGATGGTTCGCCTGCGGACAACGCCAAACGCCTGCAGTTCGCCTATAAGATCGATAGCTCGTTGGTGAACCCGCTTTCAAATCTTCCCGCTGCGGTGGTTAGTGATCCGCCCGCATCGCTCGCCCAGAGGAATCTGATTCGAGGTTGGCGGCTCGGTCTTCCATCGGGCCAACACGTTGCCCATGCCATGGGTATCAATCCGCTTGATGACAAAGACATTCTGATTGGAAAGGCCACCGGCACGGCAGGAGACACCGTCAGCATTAATGACAAGTCGATTCCCATGATCTTTGCGAAGAATTGTCCGTTGTGGACCTACATACTTGCCGAATCGATGCGGCACAAGGAATCCGTGAAAATCCCAGTCAAAGAAAATGTGTCCATCGACACGCCACGGCTGGGGCCAGTTGGTGGCCGCATCGTTGCCGAAGTCTTTCTCGGTTTGCTTTTCGGAGACAGCAATTCGCTGCTAAGCCTGGAGCCTCATTGGCATCCACCGAGCGGGCCCGACTATGCCCTGAAGGATTTTGTGAAATACGCGTTGGGCAAGTGAGCTTCGTTTTAACTGAGCGGGGTTGCGAACCATAAGCCCCAGTTTACTCCGCACAAGGAATGAAACTCGTCTTCGTTAGGACGACTTACCTCATCGCACTTGCACGAAACGTGGTGAGCTCTTCGTGCTCGACGGTATAACTGAGTTCGATTGGGTTACAGCACACTTCGCAATCTTCAACATAGGTTTGCCGATCAACCGACAAGTCAAGCACCATGGAGATTTGTTCGCCGCAATACGGGCACGAAAAGAAGTGTTCCATTCTCTAGCCACCTATTTTGGGTTGACGGCGCTCATGCCCTCAGTTTCTTTCTATCATAATCCGGTGTAGCTCGATTGCTGAACGGGCCTTATAATCACTTTAATTTTGCTGGTATCGCTACACTCCAGAGGTCTTCTCGTGGAAGCGCGCCTTGTGTTTTGTCTGATGCTCACGTTTTTGTCCTCGCCTTTTCTTTTCGCACAGGACTCCAACTTTTCCCCGGAAAAGCAGCAGATTCCCCTTGCCGATTGTCTTGGTGTAAAGGGCCAGTGGGATGGCGAATATAAGCCATGTACTCCGCAGGACTACAAGGATTGGCATACCGATATCACGCACTGGCGTGCGGAGCGGCTCATCCGCATTGGATACGACGGATATCGCTATGGCCTTCCCGAGCTTTCCTGGACGCAGTCAAGTTTCATGCAGCCGCAAATGATGGTTCAGGAGCGTTATTTCTACGATCCGATACACAGGAAAATACACCGTTGACCGATATCTGGATGATTTGCAGAAGCGCTACGGGGGAATCGACGCCGTTTTGATCTGGCCAACCTATCCGAACATGGGCATCGACAATCGGAATCAGCACGACATGATTCGCTGCATGCCTGGCGGTGTTGCTGGTGTCAAACAAATGATCGCCGATTTTCACAAGCGCGGCGTGCGCGTTCTATTTCCCGATGATGATGTGGGATCAGGGTACGCGCGATCCCGGCAATTCCATGGCCTCAGGCGATTGCGGAACTAATGAAAGAGATTGGGGCGGACGGAATTAACGGAGACACGCAAGACGGCGTGCCACTGGCGTTTCCTCTGGCTGCCGATCAAGTGGGCCATCCGCTTGTCTTCGAGCCCGAAGGGGGACCGTCGGATGAAGCCCTCGCCTGGAATTTGATGACCTGGGGCCAGTATCAATATCCATTCACTCCGCTAGTCGACAAATACAAATGGCTCGAACCTCGCCACATGGTGAATATTTCCGATCGCTGGAATCGCGACAAGACCCGCAACCTGCAATTTGCCTTTTTCAACGGCGTGGGTTGGGAGAGTTGGGAGAACATATGGGGAATCTGGAACGGCATAACTCCGCGAGATGCGGAGGCCACGCGACGTGTTGCTACGATGGAGCGAGCACTTGCGCCGTTCCTCGTCAGCCCGTCATGGGAACCCATGACTCCTACCTTGCGGTATGGAGTCTTTGCCAGTCGCTGGCCATTGCGCGAGCAGACCTTGTGGACCGTCGTCAATCGGAACGAATACTGCATTCGACGGTCCACAACTGGAAGTTCCGTCGACCCCTGGCTTGCGATTTTTTGATCATTTATCACGGTGTCGAACTAGCGGTTCAGCGAGACTCGGGCGGCCGATCGTTTCTATCGTTTCCGATCGAGGCACTCGGCTATGGCGCAATTCTGGCCAGCAGCGCCACGCCGGACTCCAGCAATTCAGAACTTGATGGCAAAAATGAAGGAGCTAACGGCAAAACCACTGTCTTCCTATTCCCATGAGTGGCGCGTGTTGCCACAACAGATTGCTCCAATAGCGGCTACAAAATCTCGCAACTACGACTCCTGCTGGCATGGTTAAAATTCCTGAAGCGGATTTCCTCTTCAAAGTGATGGGCGTAGAAATCGAAGGCTCTAACGATGACGGCGTGGACGTGCAATATCCCTGGGACGATTCACCACGACGATTCCACGAGCACCCGCTGCACGTTAAATCGTTCTACATCGACAAATTTCCCGTTACCAACGCGGAGTTCAAAAAATTTCTTGACGCGACTCGCTATCATCCGCAGGACGATTTGAATTTCCTGCGCGACTGGCAAGCGGGAAATATTCCAGCAGGTTGGGAGAATCGTCCGGTTACCTGGGTCGCGCTCGAAGATGCTCGGGCATACGCTGCGTGGGTCGGAAAGCGATTACCCCATGAGTGGGAATGGCAATACGCCGCGCAAGGCAATGATGGTCGCCTATATCCCTGGGGCAATAAGTGGGACGCCAGCGCTGTCCCTGTTGCGGATAAGGGAAGGACAATGCGGGGACCGGACGCAGTCGACGCTCATCCGAACGGCGCAAGTCCGTTTGGCGTGATGGACCTCGTCGGCAACGTCTGGCAATGGACGGAAGAGTTTACCGATGACCACACACGTAGCGGAATCCTGCGCGGCGGCAGCTATTATCAGCCGCAGGGCTCCATTTGGTACTTTCCGCAAGCATACAAATTGATCGAGCACGGGAAGTTGTTGCTAATGTCGCCCGGCATGGATCGCTCGGGGGCTGTCGGATTTCGTCTAGTTCAGGATGCGCCTTGATTGGTGCGTTCACATGTTGCTGATCGGTTGCGAGCGAGCCACGGAACACTCCTAAACTTGGATAATCCCGAGTCTCGGTATAGTGTCGTTCCATCGAATCGCTTCGACCTAGAGCACCAGAGAACTAACTGGAGTCCTCATGTATCAGCCGGAAGCTTACATCGCTGCATTGTTGTTCATGCTAACCAGCATGGTTTGCTGGGGTTCATGGGCAAACACAATGAAACTTACTCCAGGCTATGCGTTCCAACTTTTCTATTGGGATTATGTGATTGGCGTGTTGCTCGCCACCGTTCTATGGGGATTCACCCTCGGCAGCATGGGCAGCAGTGGACTGTCATTCTTAACGGATATTCGGCAAGCCGATAACGCTCATATCGTTTATGCGATTGCCGCCGGGGCCGTTTTCAACATCGCGAATCTCCTTCTCGTTGCCGCTATCGATCTCGCCGGCATGGCGGTTGCATTTCCTGTGGGAATCGGGCTGGCACTGGTCGTTGGGGTTCTTCTGAACTACCTCCTAGCTCCGAAAGGAAATCCACTGCTGCTATTTGGTGGTGTGGCGTTCGTTATGTTGGCGATTATTCTGGATGCCCTGGCGTATCGTCGGCGAGAAGAAAGGAGTCATGCGGTTAGTGCACGCGGTATTCAAATCAGTGTAGCGTGCGGAATCCTGATGGGCAGTTTCTATCCACTGGTCACAAAGGCGGTCGCGGGCACAAATTCGCTCGGACCTTACGCGGTTGCCTTGTTCTTCGCGTTCGGTACCGCGCTTTGTGCGATTCCCGCAAATCTATTTTTCATGCGAAAGCCGTTGACGGGCACTCCTCCCGTTTTGATGAAAGGGTATTTTCAGGCGCGGTCTAGTTGGCACCTTTGGGGCATTGTTGGAGGAATGATCTGGTGCACGGGCGCGGTTTTTAATTTCGTGGCTTCGCACGCGCAGATCGTTGGACCGGCCATCTCCTATGCCATCGGACAGGGTGCCACGATGGTATCGGCAATTTGGGGCGTTTTTATTTGGCGCGAGTTTGCGAGCGCACCCGAATCCTCTCGTAAACTTCTCCCTTGGATGTTTTTATTTTTTGTACTTGGACTCGGCGCCGTCGCGATCGCCCCAATCATTGCCCATTAGAGATCTGAGAGCGAGTATGCCAAAACCAATTCTTGTAGTTGGCAGTATAAATTTGGATTTAGTCGCCTCGTCGCCGCACTTCCCCGCACCGGGCGAAACCATCATAGGTAGTACATTCAATACTTTTTTCGGTGGGAAGGGTGCCAACCAGGCTGTGGCGGCAGCGAAACTGGGCCACCCGGTAACCATGATAGGCAAAGTTGGACAGGATGCGTTCGGATCACAATTGATCGACGGACTTCGTGTCTCCGGAGTGGACGTTTCCTGTATCCAAAAGACGGAAGGAGCTAGCGGCGTCGCACTGATCCTTACCGATCAGAACGGCGAAAACAGCATTGTGGTCATTCCGGGCGCCAACGGCCAGTTGGTGCCCGCCGATATAGATAAATTTAGCGAGGTTGTCCGAGGTGCGGGAATGATACTCGCGCAATTGGAAATTCCCATCGAGACGGTTGCCCACCTTGCGGATTCTGCGGATATGTTCAATATCCCGCTGATGCTCGATCCAGCACCCGCTCGACCTTTGCCCTGTGGTCTGCTGAAGAAACTGACATGGATAACTCCAAACGAGAGCGAAGCGGGACTTTTGCTTGCGGCATCAAACACGCCGATGCCTGAGGATCAGATCGCTCAAGAATTGCTGAACTTGGGAATCCAAAATGTAATATTGAAACTCGGATCGCGCGGGGCGTTGATTGCCGAAAGGCACTCTTCGAAGATTCATGTTCCTTCCTATCGTGTGACGCCCGTAGATACTACGGCAGCCGGAGACGCCTTTAATGGTGCATTTGCCGTTGCAACGCTGGAAGGTAAGTCGCCTCTTGAATCGGCGCGTTTCGCCAATGCTGTCGCAGGCATCTCCATTACGCGCCGTGGCGCCCAGCCCTCGATGCCAACGCGTCTAGAAGTAGAAAGGTTCCTCACCAGCACCTTCGCTGATTGAAATTATTTCGAGGGAGAAATATAGTGGGAGCGAGAGTACGCCCTCGCTCTCCTGCTAGTCGTCGCTCCAGTACGATTCCTCTCAGAAAAAAGGTGCGATCCATGATGAATCGACGAAGCGCCCTGAAACTTATCCCGGCCGCGGCTAGCGGCGCTTTGTTAACGCCCGGCACTGCTTTCTCGGCAGACGGGAATCTACAAATCGATAAGCCAGATGGTAAATCGTTTCGCCCGCTGGACGAAATCACGCTCCGTGGCGCAAGTCACGGAACTATTTCGATTTGCGATGCTGCCGGTGACGTGTACCTCCGCGCAACGGCCGCAGACCCGTTTCGATTCAAGACGGGCGGCGCCCTTGGCGTTCATCTTGCGAGGCTCATGGATGCCAACGGAGCGATCATTTCTTTTGCAGCATTCGAAGTCGATTGCATTACGCAAATTCGCGACCAGCACGGTGAATTTCATAAATTTCTCGCCGACATCGTTTGGACGATGATGGACTGGAACGCCGAAGCGCCCGTGAATGTCATCCGCTACAAGGATCGTGTGTACCAGTTCTTTGCAAATTGGGTATTCGACCACACGCTGACTCTGAAAGGCATGAAATATTACTGGCATCACATCAAAGACGCAGTGGACTTCTTTGCTGAAACACAGCGCGAAGACGGGATGATCTGGGAAAATTGTTATCCCGCCACCCCGCAACTCGATTATTTCGACTGGAAATTTGCGTATGGCGATTTTGTCCGACGAATCGAGAATAATTTTCGCCAGTTGCGCCGGGCTCCTGTCGAGAGCCATGTCGAGCAATTTTTCCTGGAAGCGCTGTACTACACATGGAAAGCCACTGGGGACACGAAGTGGATGAAATCACGGCTCGATTGTTCGATCCGGGCAGTTCGTTATGTCACGAGTGATCCGTATCGATGGTCGCAAAAATATCAGCTGGTGCACCGCGGCTTCACCATCGACACGTGGGACTATACGTCCGACGATCAGCAAAAAGTCGGTGACGATTGCGTTTTCGTCGTGCATCTGGACAAAAGCGAATTCGGCATATTTTACGGCGATAACACTAACCTGATTATAGGCCTTCGGCGATTGGCGGAAATGCTGCGACACGCGGACCGCGGCGATGAAGCGCCGGAATTTCTGGCTCTCGCGGATACGTTGCAAGTCCGTCTCGACAAACTCGCCTGGAACGGGAGATTTTACACCCACTGGATCGCCGAAAATCCCGAGTATCGCCCTGATGTTGGCGTCGATATGTCCTCGCAAGTCTCTTTCTCAAACGCCTATACGCTCCACCGCGGAATTTCCCACGAGAAATGCATTGCGATTATTCAGACTTATCAGCGCATCCGGAATGAGATGCCTGCCACTTCCGCCGGTGAGTTCTACGGAATATACCCCCCGTTCCAGACCGGCTTCACGCAAAATGCGCCGGGCAAGGTCTGGGAATACATGAATGGCGGTGTGGTGGCCACCGTCGCTGCCGAGCTTGCGCTTGGTGCGTTCGAACACGGTTACGAGGAATATGCCGTCGACATTCTCCGGCGCGAGAAATCGACTGCGGAGCGCTTCAGGAACTATTTGCCTATAACACTCCGAGGAAAAGCTGCGGACATTCCGAAGCGATCGTTCCACAAGCTCGACCTGCGGTCCATTGCCAACGCGGATTTTGGTGCAGGTGCTCCGGGCGTTCCCGGATGGATGGGCGATCTAAACAAAACACTTTCCGGTCTTCCCGCCGGTCCGCAAGAACTTCAAGCGATTCCCTTCGATGTTATTGACCCTCCTGAAAACGGGCGTCGCTCGTGCCTAGGCGTATCGCGGAATCCTGGCTATGCCTCAAAACTGTCTCTTCCGATCCGCTCCAAAGCTGCATCGCTGTACCTCCTCCACGCTTCGATTGGGTCACAACATACAGTTGGAGTCCTTACGTTTCGGTACGCCGATTCCACTTACTACTCTGAATATATGGAGAACGGCAAGAACATCGGTTCGTGGTGGGAGCCGCACGATTCAAAGTACGCTCGCGAAGGCCCGCGGACCGAAGACCGCTTGCGCGTTGCATGGCAACAACCCGTTGGCGGACCGCCTAATAAAGGCTTGTATGCCGCCGGCTTCAACAATCCGCACCCCGAGCGTGAAATTTCCAGTATCGAATTTGCCGCGGGAGTCGGCGACAGCAGGTGGATGATTCTTGCCGCCACGCTCGGTGATGGACCGGTTTTCTTTGTTCCCTATGACGATTTATCCAGTGGAATTCCTGACGGGTGGAATGCAGTTTTTGTAGCCACGATGCTGGAAGGCCTGGGCGGCATACGGGATGACGGAGTTGCGTTTAGCAGCACTCGCATTGCCCCTCGATGGGAAGCCGCCGGGATTTTCGGTGCTGAGGTAGCGGTTCGATATCCCGCCTCCAGTGGTTACTGCTTCTACCGATACCATCGTGATCCCGCGCAACATCGCCTGATTCTCGAGTTCACCGGCAGCGCGAAAGAGTTCGACGTAGAACTACTGTTACCTAAAGAAAGCGTTTTGGGCTCCGCTCGTCTCAACGGTAAATTCGTGCAAGGCTCGATCAAAAAGATAGAACAGTCAGAATATGCTGTCTTTCATGTCGAAGCGCCAGGCGTTCACCTGCTCGAAGTGGAACAATTACCCAATTGAACTACGGCTTGATTGATGCCTCTCGCGATTCCTTGAACCGCGAGCTCATCGGTCGTTGAGGCTAATCTAGAAAGGCAGGCCCAGCAGATTGGTAACAAAAGCCTGGATGAACGGGAATATCTGGCGGAAAACAAGTAGTCCGACGAGGAGTCCGGCAATTGCAAAACTATTGCCGCGAAGCCAATCGAGGTAACCCTGAGAACGTTTCTCGTCCATGAAGAGCATGATGCCGGTGCTACCGTCAAGCGGCGGCACGGGCAGCAGATTGAAGATGCCCAAGAGAAGATTAAGGCGAAAAACGATCTTGAGCAGAGCAAAAACGAACGTGCTAGTGGAGTTGCTGCTTTGAAAGGTGAAGAATTGTGTTGCCATGCCTACGCGCAAAGCGAAGGCCGCGACGAGCATAAGCGAGAAGTTGGCGGTGGGTCCTGCAAGTGCCATCAGGGCAGCGCGGCGAGGGTGACGTCTTTCCCAAAGTGGATCGTACGGTGCACTTGCCCAACCGATCATGTATCCAGAACTGAACAGCGCAATGAGTGGAACGATGACCATCCCGAATGGCTCGCGCCGAATGTGAGGGATGGGATTCAGCGAGACTTGCCCACCTAGGTCGGCCGTGGAATCTCCGCCGCGGCTCGCGATGAAAGCGTGGGCGGCTTCGTGACACGTGGTCGAAAAGAGGAAAACGGCGTAGTACATAAACGCGATCATGATGGTGGCAGGGGTCAGATCAGGCATAGGTAGGTCAGGTTAGAGGCTTGACAGTGGGAAAGCAAGTTTGTGAGCTCTTCCGGCGGATTACTACAAGTTTTCCTCTTCTTGTTTCCTCTTTGAGCCAGTTTGAATTCTAGCGGGGTTAGGTAACCCAACGACTGCTGGGAACGGACGCTATTGTAAGTCCTCTCCCAAGGCACATTGGGTGCACTAGCGAAGTTGACTATTGCGAGGAAGAAGGAGATGGGTGTCAAGCGCGAGGAATGTTGGGGCAAGTGAGGGCGAACGGTTCCGGAATAACTACAATCCGACGCCAGTTGCAATCCTGCTGAGTGCGCCCATACGCGGCGCCATATCTTGGGAATGATCGAAGCCGACCAGACAACGTGCGCGAGCCGGCACCCGAGGACCGACACCACGTGGGAAATTCCATGCCAAGTCCGAAAAGTGCTACGAGTGCGGTGCTAAAAATTGGCGATGAGCCGATCATGCGATGACCGCTCGAGAAACACTTTCCTCAGGAATAAAAGCAGAGTATCGTAGATATACTTCGTGTGTTGGCCGGGATCTTATGCGTGAAATCCGAGGGCGAGCCCTCGGATTTCACGCAATTCGTCATTTAGGGGTACGAAAGGCCTGTCCAAATCGCCCTTGCAAACTGCTCATGAATGAAATTGGCAGGTCTGCAGCCTCCTAAATCCTCTCGAGGCCTCAAGTGTGTGAGTCGTTCGGTTCCCCGATGCCAACCTTTGACGCGACAGCGAATCTACGGCTGCAGCACTCCGCGGGGCGGGGTTTACAATTTGAGAAAGCCTGCTAGGCCAGGTTGGCTTCGATGTTACCACGACCGTCTCATCGTTCGCGGTCGCCTGCGAACTAGATTCGTGTCCGGCCATCGCTGGCGCAGCGATTGTGTCGCGTCGACTTGAGTATTGGTTTTCAGCTTCAGTAACCGGCTCGACGCAATCCTTGCCAAGGATGTCTTTATCCATTTCACAGCGTTCGCGCAGGGCCTCAACCTCTCCAATTGAGGAGTCATGACGTACTCCGGATCGGCCGACTGCCCTCACCGAAAAGGGACTAGGGATCCGGGCTATTTTCGCTAAACGTTCGTAACGGCCGTCACAACCTCTTTGTTTTCCTTATTCCTATCTGTGTGATTTCTCGTCACCAACTGCGGTAAAACACTCAGTCTTAGGGTAGAAATGGACCCAGTACTGTGGAAAATCTCATCGCTACGCGCTGTAAGTTTCAGCAGTCCAAGGGGTTATTTGGAAAGCGAGGATGGACCTCCTTCGGCACAGGAGATGCACTTATGGACACTGAATTCTGGGGTCGCTCCGAGGAAATAGTCCCCTTGGTTTCAGTAGTTCTGCCGCAGGCTGAGAACCCGCAGAACGGGGATTCCGAAGTGAGATTGGATAGCCCCGAGTCGAAACAGCGGTTTGATGCTGCAAATACTAGAGGCTTCGAGATCCAGTGGCTAAGGCCACGAAGAGAAAAATTCGCATGACGGTGAAAACAAAAACTCGCTCCCACCGAATAGTGTTCATGGTCTTACTGCTGGTTTTCGCGGCCGCACTTTCGACTGTTCTGGTAATGGCAGGAGAGCGTGGGGAAGCAAGCGAGAAGAAAAGCGTTTCGGGAAGCGGTTCTTCTAACGCGGTCTCCGCAAACTTCAGCATGAGGACAAGTGGATGCCAGCTTGCGTAGCCAAGTTTGCCAAGCGCCTGGCGATTTCGCTAGGCAGTCTCGTAATGCTGCTACTGACTGTCAGTCTTCCGGCCTCAGCCGACATTCATCCGGTGCCGTTAGAAAAAAACGCGGATTCGGAGAAATGTCTGGAGTGTCACGCTGACAAAGCAAAGGGAAAAGCAGTCCACACGGCAGTTTCGACGGGATGTCTGATTTGTCATGAGGTGCGAGTGAACCGAGATGCTACTTACGTGAAGTTGACGACCACAACATCTGCAGCGCTGTGCCTCACATGTCATACTCAAATGAATTCCACCAAACTACCAGGCACGGTTCACAGCCCCGCAGTTCGGAACTGCGTGAAATGCCACGATCCACACGAATCTGAGAACAAGTTCCAACTGTTAAAGCCAACCTCAGGTGCAGACGGAAAAGAGAATCTCTGCCTCGGCTGTCACACACAGGGCATGAACGTTCCAGAGAAGGGAAGCCGCCACATTGCCCTGGACATGGGATGCGAGACGTGCCACCTAACTCACAAGACGGGCGAGCGTGGCAATATTGAATTTGATTTCCACCTGACGAAAACGCCTCCCGCCCTCTGCCTGGACTGCCACGACGCCAAGGATGAAGGCTTGCTGAAGGCGCATCAGAACCAGCCATTCGGTACAGCGAATTGCGTGTCCTGCCACAATCCACATCAATCAGCCAGCCCGAAGCTGATGCAGGCGTACCTGCATCCGCCTTTCGCGGACAAACAATGCGAAATCTGCCACGGCCCGGCCAAAGACGGAAAAGTCGTTTTGGCGCAGAACGATGTGAAAGCGATCTGCGGAACATGCCACGACGAAAAAATCAAACAGATCGAGACATCGAAGGTTCAGCACCCCGGCGCGGCCGGTGATTGCACGGATTGCCACAATCCGCATGCCGCGACGAAACCTGGATTGCCGAAATCGAACGGGGTTGAGACCTGCCTGACCTGCCATGCGGACCAAGCGGAAATGCAAAAGACGGCCAAAGTATTGCATCAACCAGCCTTCGAGGAAGGATGCGGCACATGTCACGAGCCGCATGGGGGCGACCACGCGAAGCTTTTGCGAGCCGAGGGCAATGCACTTTGTTTGGAATGCCACGGCCCGGATAGCAAGCCGGCGAAGGTGGAAGGCGCAAATCTGGTGACGATTTTCGGCGGTAAGATCCGCCTGGCCAACAACTATTTCGCAAAAAACAAAGTATTTGTTCTGCCACTGAAGAGTGGCAAAGGCCATCCACTGCCGGGTCATCCGACCCAGGACATCCGGGATCTGAACGATTTGAGCAAGGTGGTCACCCCGCTGAATTGTTTGAGCTGCCACCAGCCGCACAGCGGGGTCTCTCACGCGATGTTGGCAAAAGACCAGAAGCCGGGCACGGAATTTTGCCGTAGCTGTCACAAAGGAAGCATTGGAGATCAGATTCAGTAATGGACGGAATGAACATGAACACTCGCTCACACAAACCGATCATTGCCGTGCTCGCAACGATTGCAATCGGGCTGTTGATGGTACCGGTGGCACACGCGGACAAGAAAAAAAAAGAAAGAGCCGGCACCTAAGTCGGCAGAATACAACATCCAAACGATTGATCACCGGTTGATCGATACAAGCAAACTGGTATGGCCTTTGCCGCCGGACGTGCCACGCATCAAGTTCGTTAAGGAAGTTTACGGGCAGGAGCCACCGAAGGTTCCGGACGGGCAAAAAGCGCCGAAAAAGAAGCAGAGTTGGATGGACCGTGTGGCCGGGTTGCAGACGACCGACAGCGGAGCGATCAAGAAAGATGTCACACATATTCTTGGAAAGCCGTACGGAGTCGGAGTGGATTCGCACGGGCGGATTTACGTTGCAGACAGTTTCGTTTCAGCGGTGTTCATTTTCGATCTGGAAAAGAACGAAACCAAGTTGCTGCGAAACGGCGGCGAAGCACGATTTGGAACGATTATCGGCCTAACCGTGGACGATGCGGACCGCCTGTTCGTGGTTGACGCACTGATGCATCGGGTCGGTGTGTTTAACAAGGAATGGAAGCTGGAGAGCTACTTCGGCGACGACGAACTTGGTCATCCAGGTGGAATTGCAATCGACGAAAGAAATCGTTTTCTCTACGTAGCCGACACGGGTAACGAACGCATCGCGGTATTTGATGCAGACACGTTCAAATTCTTGCGGGCAATCGGTGGTCCGCCAAAGAGAGTGGGCGATGACGATCCCGGCACGCTGTCGAAGCCGAGCAATGTGACAGTCGATAAAGAAGGTTTGATCTACGTCTCAGACACGATGAACAACCGGATCCAGATTTTTGACGCAGACGGGCAATTCGTTTCGATGTTTGGCAGATCCGGAGATGGACCGGGATTTTTCGCGCGGCCAAAAGGAGTTTCGATCGATTCTGACGGGCACATCTGGGTGGCGGATGCCTACCAGAATCGCGTGCAGGTTTACGACCAGGAAGGTCACTTGTTGGCTTTCTTTGGCGTGGGCGGTGCGCTGCCAGGACAATTTGGGACGCCGAGCGGACTCTTTGTGGACAAGACAAATCGGGTGCTGGTGACCGAGCAACTCGAAGGCCGTTTGCAGATTTTTCAATATGTGACGGATGCGGAAGCCAAGCAACTGAAGGATGAAAAGTTGAAAAAGACGCCTGCAGCCGTGAGTGCGCAGGCCGACTCGGCGAAGGCGGCGGAGCGGAAGTAAAGAAAAGTTTTGGCGTGGGGCGGAGTGCTCACCCGGACCGGCCAAGAACGGGAGTAAGACGGAGGTTGGACCCGTTGCTGTGAAGTTCAGTAGCAGGAAATAATTCAGGAGGTCTAGCGACCATGTTGAAGAAAGTACTATTCGTAGTATTAGTAGCGTTGTTCGCGGTGGGCATTGCTTCTGCTCAGCAAATCCCCGCAGGCAACGATATCCTCGGGCCACACAACGTAAACGGTCACGGCTGCGCATCTTGCCATGCTCCACACACTGGATCAGTAGGCAACGGTGGAGTAACCGCCTCGACCGGTGAAACCTATCTTTGGGGCCGTGAATTCTACGCCACCACGTACCAGACGTATGGATGGGACATCAATACCCCGCTCGCAGACACCATCACGGTTACCGCGGCAGGGTTTCTCGAATCAGATCCGCTGTTCCACACCGCAGCTTGCATGTCTTGCCATGACGGGAACCAGACACACGTCGTTGGCATGGCCGGCCTGAGCGTGGAGACTGTGGAAGGTGGAAAGAAAGTTCCAACGTATCTAAACGATGGCACCGAATCGTTGAAGAATGACCACCCGGTGAACGTGGTTTATGACCCAACAAGGAGCAGCAACTGGCCCGGCACAGTCAATGGCGCCACCGGAGCAATCACCTGGACCGTCACCCCGCAATCGACAGCATTCCAGACGAGCTATGGCCGCCCGTTCCGCCTGTATGCCGGCAGCGGCACCTCTGGCATCGCCTCCTACGTGGAATGCAGCACCTGCCACAACCCCCACTCCGTGAATTACAGCAGGAGCACCTATGGCAATGTGGCGAACACCGTGAAGCCGACGAACTTCTTCGTTCGCGGCTGGTACAACACTGACAACCCAGCCAGCAATTCCGGCGCGCAGTTCTGCCGCAGCTGCCACTACAGCAAGTCCAACGAATACGTGAACAACACCGTTCCGACGGTTTAATGCTTAGGGGGAGAGGCTTCGGCCTCTCCCTCACTTTTCCTGTTATAGAAGTGGCTCGTCTGGAGTCGTACCGGTTGGAAGCCCGGAAAGTACCGGTAGGCTTTCGCTCTCAGTGAGGATGGAAATGAAACTTAGAATCTGGATGTTAGTTCTCGCCGCAACAACTACAACTCAAGCCCAGATGGCAAGTCATGGCACAGCCAACTCCAGTGCCAATGTAGCAACCACGGTGGTCACGGCGGGTGCAGTGGCGCGGCCAGTGGTGCGAGTGAACGGGACGGTGCTGACGGACCGGGACCTGGTGCGTGAAATGATGAATATCTTCCCGTATGCCAAACAGCACGGCGGAAGATTTCCCAAGGATTCGGAAGCAAAGATCCGGCAAACAGCGATAAGCAACATCGAGTTTGAAGAACTGGCTTACCAGGCAGCGTTAAAACAGGGAGTGACGGTGGCACCTGCAAAGCTTGAAAAGGCGATGAAAGACTTTCGCGCCCAGTTCGAAAATGAAACGCTGTATCAGGATTACCTGAAAGTAGAGCAGAAGGGATCTGAACAGGATCTGCGTAAGAACATCCGGCGCTCGTTGTTAATCGACCAGTATCTGGTAACCGAGGTGGATAACAAGGCGCGGTATTCGGATGCAATGTTGCTAGCGTACTACCAAAAGCATCCGGAACAATTCCGCAAACCGGACAGTGTGTCGATCCAGACGATCACGATCGCCTACGGTCAGACGCCGACGCCGGCAGAGAAGCAAACAGCCCGGAAAAAGTCCGAGGAAGCGCTAAAGCAGGCAAAAGCAACTAAGAACTACGAAGAATTCGGGATGCTGGCAGAGAAAAGTTCAATGGACGACTGGCACGTAATGATGGGCGATCACAAATGGCTGCATCGGGGGCGCATGCCAGCAGCCGTGGAAAAAGTTGTGTTCACGCTGAAGCCCGGAGAAATCAGCGGGATTATCGATACGGAAGATTCGTTCTGCATCGCGAGGGTGAATGGACGAGAAGACGTACACCTGGTGAAGTTTGAGGAAGTGAAACCCCGTCTGAAAAAGGAGCTGGAGGCGCAGAAGGCTGATGAGCTGCGCGCGGGAGTAGAGAAGCGTTTGCGAACCGGCGCGAAGATCGAGGAGTTGTAAGGAACGGTACACGAAGATCCCCCCGTGCGCCGAAACCGGGAGTGACGGGAAACAGGGAAACAGGGAAACAAGGGGACCGGGGAAATGCAGTTAGGTCAAACAAAATGGCTACTCGTCGGATTCACCCTCTTGCTGTTGCTGGCGCCTGTTGCGCACGGCCAGTTGCAGGTGGGGGACGAAACGGAGCTAACCCTAACGGGGAGCGCTTCACTTGGGTATAACCGGACTTGGGATGGAACGACCAGCAACAGCGTGGCCTATGGATTTGATGCCCAATTTAACGGTTCGTATCATGATCCGCGATTTATTAATTGGGCTATTAACCCTTATCTTAATCAATCCAATCTGAATTCCACCTTCAATTCAAACTCACTGGCTTCCGGAGTAAACGCGCAGGCGAACTTTCTGAGTGGTAGCAGAACGCCGGTGCAGCTCACCTATGTGCGAGACTACAACCGGGAAGGGACGTTCAATGTACCCGGTTCGATCGGGAATTACATTACGAACGGAAGCGGGCAAGCCATTTCCATAAATGCCGCCTATCTGCCCGAAAACTGGCCATCCATTCAGGGCACATATGTACATTCAGGAACTGACTATGAAGTGGAAGGAACGCCGGGAACGGGCAGGGCACATTCGGATTTGTTCGGGCTGAATTCCGCATACGTCCTTTGGGACACAAATCTGAGCGCTTCCTACACCAAGAGTTGGGTGAATAGCGATAGTCCGGCGTTTGGAGCACCCGGTATTTTCCTGACGCAGAACACTACCCAGGACACGTTTCAAGTGTCTGCAAGTCGACAGGTGTTCAGCAAGACCAACGTCAGCGGAGGTTATTCCCGGTCCCACATCCTGGGCGAATATGCGAACACGACCGTCGATTCCACGTTTAATGCCATCTACGGCGATGTGTCCTTTATCGCAACAGACGCGCTCACGCTAGCAGGACATGCCAACTACAGCTCAAACCTGAGTGGACAGTACTTCTCGAACATCATCGGAGGCGCTTCTGGACAAAAGGGTGTAGCGAGCACGGATGGAGGAGCGCTGGCAGCATCGAGTTCAGGGCAAAGTTTGAGCTACACGAGCAACTATCTCACTTATGGAGCAAACGGCTCTTATCGTGTGACGCGAAGTTTGGTTATGCTAGGTGCAATCGATCATCGGGTGCAAGGGCAGTACAACGGATTGCCCGATTTCACCTCGACCATATCCCAACTGGGAGCAACCTGGACCCACAACCTCTGGGGAGGAGGCTTGGGGGTTTCGTATGGACTTTCGTATTCGTGGGCTCCCGTATATTCTTACCAGAATAGCAAGTCGAATTCTGGCACGGTGACAGCAACGCAGACCGGGACTTCAAGTTTTTTCGGTAACAACGTCACCGCTTCTTATGGGCGTGCTTTTGGTTCGTGGTCTGCGAATATTGGAGGCTCCTACGGAACCGGATTGACTACGCTGCTGGTGGGCTACACGCAAACGAACTATGGGGCGACAGGATCCATCAGCCGCAACGTCAAATATTGGAACATGTCGTTGCACGGTTCTTATTCGAAAGCACATGTGGATGCCACCACCTTGTCAGACACAATGGCGGCAAGTTACGGCGCTTCTTTTTCACACAGGAATTTTGGAGTGAGTGCCAGTTATGGGCAGAGCTCTGGCAACGCCTTGCAGGTGCTGGGCGGCATCGTTCCGACACCTATACCAGTAACAGGAACCCCACAAGATTTGTTGATCCAATTTAACGGAGAGTCATTTGGGCTCGGGGCGAGCTGGAAGCCGCAGCGGCGGCTGAACATTTCCGGTACATACACTCGCGCCAAATACACAACAATTAATCCACTAGCAGGACCGGACCCTGTGCGCAGCCAAACAGAGCAATATTATGCGAGGATGGAATATTCCTTCCGGCAATTGTTCGTATTTACGGGTTACAGTTATGTCAGCCAAGGCTACAACCTTGGGACGACTATACCATTCAAATACAACGCTTTCTATGTTGGGGTGACCCGGTACTTCAACTTCTTCTAGACCGAGCCTGGGAGCAATCGAGTTTAGATACTGGGGACCCAAGCAAGGTGACGCAGCAGAAACCGCCTGGGCGTCGGTAGTATGCTTGGAGGGCAAAGAAAAATAGGATGAAGTTAAGCACAGACAATCCAAGGAGAGTCTCGAGGCACGCGAAAGTTCTGGCGTGTACGTATGCGCTCATATTGTTTGTGGGGCCGCTGTCGCAATGGTCGATGGCCAAGGACAAAAAAACGCGAGAAGCGATGGTGCCGGTATTGCAACTGGAAGCCGGTAGGAAGCTGATTTTCGAGGGAGCGTTCTCTTCGGAAAAGGAAGTGGAAACGAAGAGGGGTTTTTGGAAACGCGTGGTCGACGTAGTGGCCGGCGCGCCAGATTTTAAGGAGTTGATCCGGCCTTATGGGGTGGTGACCGATTCGAAGGGGCGCGTGATCGTGAGCGACCCCGGCGCCGGTGGCATTCACATATTTGATTTCAGGCAAGAGAAGTACAAATTCATCAACCGCCGAGAGAAAAGCAAGGAAGCGATGACTTCACCGCAGTGCGTTGCCGTGGATGCACAAGACAACATTTACGTTACCGACTCGGAGCTTGGGAAGGTTTTTGTATTCGAACCGAACGGAAAATTTGTCCGCGCGATCGGAAGCCTGAAATTCGGTGAAGGATTCTTCCGTAGACCGACGGGAATTGCGGTGGATTCCGCGGCCAAACGCATTTACGTGACCGACACGCTTCGAGATCAAATCTTCGTGATGGATATGCAGGGGAATGTGCTGCAAAGAATCGGCAAGAGTGGAACAGGAGAAGGCGAATTTCATTTCCCGACGGAATTGCACTTGAGCGGAGAGAACTTGATGGTGGTCGACGCCCTGAATTTCCGCGTGCAGGTGCTGGACCGCGAGGGGAAGTTTCAATACGCCATCGGGAAGTTAGGAGATGGGAAAGGGACAATTTTCCGGCCGAAAGGACTTGGCATCGATTCAGAAGGCCATTTCTATATCGTCGATGGCGCCTACAACGTGGTGCAAGTATTTAACCGTGAAGGGCAGTTGCTCTACTACTTCGGCCAACAGGGCACGGGATTTGGGGATTTTCAGCTGCCGACAGGATTGTTCATAGACGGATCAGATCGTGTTTTCGTGGTAGACAGTTACAACCATCGTGTTGAAGTGTTTCAGTACGTAGCGATATCCAAGCCTGTAGCGGGAGGCGGAAAATGAAGCGCGCAGCTTTGATCGTCGCGCTGGTTTTGCTCGGTACGATCAGGACCACTGGGCAACAGATCGTTGGGGATGCGCTGGGTGCGCATGACCTGACGCCGATCGGCACTTCACCGGTGAAGGGGAATATGGCCGCTGCCTGTCAATATTGCCACGCGCCACATTCCGGGTTGAGTCAGGGCACACCCTTGTGGAACCAGACACTGTCAACACAGAGCTACACCATGTACACCAGTTCCACGTTTACGGGGAAGCCGAGTCCACAGCCGGCGCTGGGTGGATCGAGCAGCTTGTGTTTGAGCTGCCACGACGGCACCGTGGCCCCCGGACAGACAGTGGCTTACGGAAAATTCGGGATGACCGGCAACATGAGCAGCTCGGATGTATTTGGCGCGGATCTGCAGGGGTCGCATCCGTTTAATCTGGCGCTACCCTTGGCGGATTCACCGGACCTCGTCGCGACACTTGTGAATGGCGGGAAGACGGCAGACCCGACCGGCGCGGTAAAATTGATCAATGGGAATATGCAGTGCACTTCTTGCCACGACCCTCACGTCCAATCCATCGACAAGAATTCGCCGAATTTCCTTCTGATCGACAGTTCGCGCGGGCAAATGTGCCTGGCGTGCCATGATCCCAGCCGCGTCACCCCCGGGCAGACAAATCCTTTGGCTGGTTGGACGACGAGCATCCACTCCACAGCGGGGAATTCCGTGAGCGCTACGCCACCGGTGGGCACGTACAAAGATGTAGCGACGAACGCGTGCGCTTCCTGCCACCAGACTCACAACGCTCCCGGAGGGGCGAGACTGTTACGAGGAGTGAACGAGCAGGCTTGCATCGCATGCCACAGCGGCGGAACAAATTTGTCGCCGCAGCTTTTAAATGTGTACGCGGAATTCAGTAAGGTAGGGCATCCGGTACCCTCGGCTAAGAACCAGCATGATCCAGGAGAACCTGCAGTATTGAACAACAATCGCCACGCGACCTGCGCGGACTGTCACAACAGTCACGCCAGCACGCCAACGGGCAGCTTTACTGTGCCACCCGCTGTACGCGGTTCGCAGAACGGAGTGACAGGCGTGAGCGCGGCGGATGGCCTTACTACCGTAAATCCATCAGTGAATGCGTATGAAAACTGCCTGAGGTGTCACGGAATGAGTGCGGGTAAAGTGGCGAATCTGGTGTTTGGATACTTGCCCGGCCGTGCGGTCACCTCCGCAGACTTCCTCAACCTGATTCCACAATTCGCGATTACGAGTCAGTCGAGCCATCCTGTGGTCCATACTCGGGCTAGCACACTGCCGCAGCCCAGCCTTCGGTTGAACATGCTAAATGAAGATGGATTGACCCCCGGCCGCGGAATGGGCACACAAATTCTCTGCACCGATTGCCACAACAGCGACGATAATCGCGAATTCGGAGGAGCGGGCGCAAACGGACCTCATGGCTCCAAGTGGATGCACATCCTGGAGCGGCGGTACGAGATTAGTCAGGCGGCCCTGCCCGGGCAGCCCATTACGAACCTGTTTCCCAATCCAGATCAGAGCATAAACGGGCCTTATGCGATGTGCGCCAAGTGTCATGATCTGTCGATCGTCCTGCAGAACACCAGTTTCAATCAGCATGCGCTGCACATCAACGATGGGTTTTCCTGCTCAACGTGTCACACCGCCCATGGGATGGGAGCGACCAGCGCGACGATCACCGGGGAGCGCTTGGTCAACTTCGACGTGAATGTGGTTGCGCCAAATGGAGCGACGCCGATTGGCTACAATCGAGTGCAGAATTCGTGCACACTGACCTGTCACGGTCACCAGCACAATTGATCCAGAAATCATCTTCCAAGTTAAGGATAGTGCGCGGGAGAAAATAGTCCGTCCGGAAGTGTCAGGAATCAAAGAAAACTTCACTGAAGATTATTAAGACCTGAAGATGCCCCATCGCTCAGTTCAACGGGAACCTTGTGCCTCTGCAATAAGTTTCTGAACTTTGTCGCGTTGTTCGTACGAAGGGTTGTTGGCGAGAAGTTTCTGCCAGGCCGCAATTGCCGCAGCAGAATCATTCTTGCCATTCAACTGCACAATTCCCAGATTAAAGAGCGTGTCGACTTTAGTTGGATCGATACTGAGTGACTTGTTGAACGCGGAGATTGCGGCGTCAGCATCGCCCAGGTACCAGTAGGCGGTGCCGAGGTCAGTCCGCACATTGGTATTTGCCGGCTGCAGAAGGAGTACGCGATTGTAATAATCTATCGCGCGGGGATACTGTTGATTGTCATAGTAAAGATTGCCAAGTTCGGTAAGAAGGCCGGCGTTAGCTGGATCGGCTTTCAATCGCTCGAGTTTTGCGGAAACTTGAACGTCAACAGCAGAGTCCAGATTTTTTGCAGGCGCCGGGGATTGTGCAGCAGCGGAGCGGGCAGCAGCAGGAGAAAGTGTTGCGCCGGCGGGGTTGGCGATTGATTGCGACTGGCGCAGCAGGCAGCCACCGGAACTGCCCACAATCAGAGAAACGACAGCCACTGTAATTGCTTGTGCGTTGGTCCATTTAGATTTGGCGATTGTATTCGTCGAGGTCGTCACGCTTTTTTAATCCCTTCGAGAGGTGTCAGGACAACTTACTTTGTTGTTTTGTTCTCGGCTTGTACTTCTGCGATCATATGTTCGACGACTGGCCGACGCTCCAGATTTGGATTGGACTTCAGTAGTTCTTGCCAGGCTGCGATGGCCCCGGCAGGGTCATTCTTTCCCTTCCACTTGATTACACCCAGATTGAACAGAGAGTTTGCGTCACTCGGCTTGATTTTGAGGGACTGGTTCAGTTGAGCAATGGCACCATCAGCGTCGCCCGTGCTGTAGAGACAGGAAGCCAGCTCTGTCCTTGCCAGGAGATTCTTGGGATCTGCTTTTAGCACCCGATTGTAATATTCAGAGGCTTCACTACATTGATGAGAAGCATTGAAAATGGTAGCTACCTGCATCAAGAGGGGAACGTTCGTAGGATCGGTCTTCAATTTCTCGATAAGGGCGCTGGTCTGGACGGCGGCCATCTGCTTTAGTTGATCTGGTGATAATTTTGGATGCGTAGCACCTTGGGGGAGCAAATTCGCCTGTGGACGAGCATTCGCTGTTGGCGCGGTGGAGAGCTTCGTCCCCAGGAAAAAATAGCCGATGGCCAGACCAAGCAATAAAAATAGCCCGGACAATAAGAGGACCTGTCTAGCGGGCCAGGTGGCAGATGAGGCGGCAATACTAGGGCTGGGGTCTGTCTTCATCGTTTGGTCACTCCTTACGGCGCCGCGTGACTGAAAAGAGATTGTCATGACTTCCTGACAGCATTAAATCACTGTTCAAGCAATAATTGCCGTGTTTATATGATGTTGCCAGCGTCCGAACAGTTCTCAGGAACAGGAAAGAGAGAAGGGTAGAAGACGCTCATAGGGAGGATACGGGACCTCGGCACATGGCGCCACGGGTATTGTCACACGCCATTGTGATGCCGTCACAATCCGCAATTCGGCCTGGCGAGAAGACCAAATCCAAAGTGTGGCCTGTCCACGCGTAGAAGTCCGGAGAGTTAACGAATCGTTCTTGCCAAGTACGGAGGAATGTTATTTTTACCAGGTTGGCTGAATCGCCCACGGATGGTCAATCAGGAATACGCCAAATGAGCAGGCTATCGTTAGCAGTGCGCGTCGTCTCGCCATTGGCACTCGTGTGGCTGTTTGCGACTGGATTTCCGGGGAGCGGCAGAGCTGCGGCGATTGGGACTCGACGGAACTCGAAAGAAAAGAGCGGTCCAGCAGCAGTTTTGCGATTGCAGATTTTGACGGCGATCAAAAACCTGACATTGCCAGTGACAGATCAAATCACACAAATAATAGGACGACAAACTATTCCATTCATTTCAGCTTGAGCGGCGGGTTGCAACCCGCCATTGGGATAACCGCGCGCACGGGAGGACTGCAGCTTTTCTGGCGCGACGTGAATGGAGATGACACGCTGGATCTGGTGGTGCGCACGTTCGTGGATTCCAATCTGGTAGCGGTGTTGCTGAACGACGGGCACGGTAGATTCACACAGGCACCAGCAGAGAAATTCCCTGGGCTGGAAAAAGAGCCGGGATTTTATTTTGGTGGACAACGCCGAGTGTCGAGGGAAGGCGTCTCGACACTCCCTTCGCGGACGGCATCTGGGTGCGGGGGGTACAAGATACCGGATTGCGGCTGCCACCTGCATTTGAACCGGTAGGAACTAACGAGAATCGGTCGTACCGCGGCTTCTTTTTTGAATCGAGCGCAGGACGTTCGCCTCCCGAGCTTAGTTAACTTCCCTTAATACTTCTTAATCAATCGAATGACATCTTCCTGGTGCGACAGAGAGATCTTTGTTCCCACCGCATCGTTTGAACAGAGCGGGTTGATCGAAAGCGGGGAGATACGACTGCCGCTTCGATGAACTAAATTCAGCAGTCTTAGAAATAATCTGGGTACGAGGTCCCGTTTATGAAGCGAACCAGAAGAAGTGTATGCCGTGGCGCCTGCATGGCATCTTTATGCGCATTGGTATGGTTGACGGTGGCGTGTGGGGGTAAGACGGAATCGGGAGTGGAGCGCCACCGGCAGCGATGGTAGAGAAGGAAGGTGAGGTGAGTTTACTTCAGGTGGAGCACCAGGAACAATTTCCCCTGGTGAAGGCCACGGAATTTATCTCCGCAACTACGTTGAATGTGACCGGAGTGATTGGCCCGGACGCGAATCGGACGGTGCCGGTGATTTCGCTGGCATCGGGGCGCGTGGTGGAAATCCGCGCGCGACTGGGTGACACGGTGGAGCAAGGGCAGGTGCTTCTGCGGGTGCACAGCGAAGATATTGCGGCTGCTCTCTCGGACTATCAGAAGGCGGTCACGAGCCAAGCGCTGGTCGAAAAACAGTTCGAGAGGGCGCAAGCGCTGTACGAAAAGGGAGCCATCTCTCTGAATGATTTTCAGGTTGCGGAAGAGGCACGAGCGAAAGCCAAAGTAGATTTGGAGACGGCTGAGGAACATTTACGTGTACTGGGAGTGGACAAAGCCCATCCGAGTGCGGTTTTAGATATCGTGGCTCCCATTTCCGAAGTGATCACGGATCAGCAAGTTACGAATGCCGCGGGAGTACAAGGCTTGTCGGGATGCAATCCCTTCACAATTTCAGATCTGTCGAAGGTGTGGGTGCTTTGTGATGTTTACGAAAATGATCTCGGAGACGTGCACGTAGGAGAGGCTGCAGAAATTCGCCCGAATGCATATCCGGACAAAGTGTTGACTGGGCGAATCAGCAACATCGGGCCGATTTTAGATCCGAGCGTGCGGTCCGCGAAAGTTCGCGTGGAGATGGAGAATCCCGCTGGAATGTTGCGCTTAGGAATGTTTGTGACGGCGATGTTCAAAGGGCACAAGAAGCAGTTGGCGGCGGCCGTGCCTTCGACGGCAATTCTACATCTGCATGACCGTGATTGGGTGTAGGTGCCGGCGGGTGATAACAAATTTCGACGAGTAGAAGTGGGGGCGGGGATTAGATTGCCGGACAAAATGCAAGAAGTGCTCTCTGGAATCAAGGCAGGCGACGCGGTAGTGAGCAACGGATTGGTGCTGCAAAACACGGTGGAGCAATAGGAATGTCGATGGTTTGCGTCGAGGAATTCCTATGATCGCGCGCTTGGTGGAATCTTCTCTGAATAACAGGTTCATGGTTCTGGCATTGACACTGCTGCTGCTCGTCTGGGGCGGACTCTCGTTTCACAACCTGCCAGTGGAAGCCTATCCGGATGTGGCGAACAACTACGTGCAGGTGATTACGCAGTGGCCGGGACGCGCAGTCGAAGAAGTGGAGCAGCAGGTGACGATCCCGATCGAGTCGCGACTGAACGGATTGCCACACCTGCAGCATATGCGTTCGGCATCGTTATTCAGGATTTCCAGCGTGACGATGATTTTTGTCGACGACTCGGGGAACCGGCAGAAGGTTCTGGAGGGATTGGCGCAGGTGAGTCTATCGAACAATCTGCAGCCAGCGATCGGGTCGGATTACTGTCCCGTTGGCCAAATCTATTGGTATACGCTGAAGAGCACAAATCCGAAATATGACCTGATGGAGTTGAAGTCGCTGGAAGATTGGACGCTGGAAAAGCACGTCAAGTCGGTGCCAAATGTGGCGGACATGGTGAATTTGGAGGATCGACGCGGGAATATCAGGTGCGAGTAGATCCTAATAAGTTGATTGGCTATGGACTGACGATAGGTCAAGTGGAACAACAACTGGCGAATAACAACGATAACGCTGGAGGCAGTTTCATTGAATCCGGGCTACAGCAGATCAATGTGCGCGCCGTAGGCCTGATCACCAATCTTCAGGACATAGAGGAGACGGTACTGAAAACCCAGCACGGCGTGGCCCTTCGCGTGAAGGACATTGCGACGGTGACCGAGGGGCCGAAGATACGATTGGGACAGATTGGAAAAGCTTATCGAAATGCTGACGGCAAGATTGTCGATAACGAAGATGTAGTAGAGGGCATTTTGCTCTTGCGGAAAGGAGCGAATGCCGACGCGGCAATAGAAGAGATTCACGCGAAGGTAGAGGAGCTAAACGAACGCATCTTACCGCCAGGCGTACGGATAGTGCCATTTCTAGATCGCAGCGACCTGGTGCACTACACAACGCACACGGTGATGCACAATTTGGTGGAAAGCGTGTAGCTGGTATCGGTGATTCTATTCTTTTTCCTGGAGAATGCTCGACCGGCAAAAGGCAGCACGGTACGGGATAAACGTTGCGGACGTACAGGACGCGGTGGAGACGGCGATTGGCGGGAAAGCGGTCACGCAGGTGTTGCAGGGAGAGAAGCGATACGACCTTACCGTTCGATATCTTGAGCCGTTTCGAGACACGCGCGAGGCGATCAACAGCATCCGGATAGCGGCCCCATCGGGCGAACGCGTATCGTTATCGCAATTAACAAGCGCGAATGTGGAAGATGGCGCGTCGGAGATCTATAGGGAGGCAAATTCGCGGTACATCGCGACTAAATATAGTGTCCGCGGTCGAGACCTCGGCACTGCGGTGGAAGACGCAATGGGAAAGGTGGAGCGAGAAGTGAAACTGCCGGTTGGGTATCACCTGAACTGGGCGGGAGAGTACGAGAGCCAGAAGAGGTCGCAAAGAAGATTGTTGATTGTGCTGCCGATCACCATCCTGATCATCTACATAATTTTGTTCACGATGTTCAATTCGGCGAAGTGGGCTGGGCTGACACTGGCAAACGTTTCGAGGGCACCGATTGGCGGAATCCTGGTGCTCTTGATAACTGGAACGCACTTCAGCGTATCGAGTGGAGTCGGGTTTCTGGCGCTGTTCGGGGTGTCCGTGCAAGTCGGAGTGATCATGGTCATGTACATCAATCATCTGCGGGCGCAGGGATATTCAATCGAGGACGCCGCCGTGGAAGGAGCGATCCTGCGATTGCGGCCCATCATGATGACAATGCTTGTGGCCATGTCGGGATTGCTAACGGCGGCGGCGTCAAAGGGCATCGGGTCCGATTCGCAACGGCCGTTCGCGATCGTGATTGTCGGCGGCCTGTTTGCAGCGTTGTTTATCAGCAATTATTTGCTGCCCACGATGTATGTATGGGTGGCGAGGGACACGGATAAACTGCCAGTAATAGAGACGGAACTCGAATAAAAAAGGGAAAAGTAAACAGCACGCAGTGACGCGCATCACATGGTGCATGTGCGACTGGGCAAGTCGTAAATAGCCTTATTTTTACTGATGTTTTCATTGCTTTCGACTCCCGGTAGCCCTACCATTTTTATGTACGCACCCGGAGAATCCAATGAACAGAAATATGTCGATTTTGGACGGCAATGAAGCGGCCGCGTCGGTCGCATTCCGCCTGAATGAAGTGATTGCGATCTATCCAATCACGCCGTCGTCGCCGATGGGCGAATGGTCTGACCAGTGGAATTCAGAAGGCAAGAAGAACATCTGGGGCGCGATCCCAGACGTGATCGAGATGCAGAGTGAAGGCGGAGCCGCGGGCGCGCTGCACGGGGCACTGCAGGCGGGAGCGCTGGCGACAACGTTCACAGCCTCGCAGGGATTGCTGCTGATGATCCCCAATATGTATAAGATCGCGGGAGAGTTGACGGCTGCAGTGATCCATGTGGCCGCGAGGACGCTGGCCACGCATGCGCTTTCGATTTTTGGCGATCACAGCGACGTGATGTCGACTCGTGGAACCGGGTTTGCACTGCTCTCTTCCAATTCGGTGCAAGAAGCGAGCGACCTGGCCTGCATCGCGCAGGCAGCGACACTGGAAGCGCACGTACCGTTCCTGCATTTCTTCGATGGATTCCGCACTTCCCATGAAGTCAACATGATTGCCCCACTGAGCGATGAGGATCTGCGCGCAATTGTCGACGATAAATACGTCAGGCAGCATCGCGAACGATCGATGTCGCCAGATCGGCCGAGCCTGCGCGGGACGGCGCAGAATCCTGACGTCTTCTTTCAAGCGAGAGAAGCGTGCAATCCCTTTTACCGAGCCTGTCCCACGATTGTCCAAGACGTGATGGATCGATTCGCGAAGCGCACGGGCCGTGCCTACAAGTTGTTCGACTATTACGGGCCGACGGATGCGGAACGCTTGATTATCCTGATGGGTTCGGGAGCAGGTGCTGCGGAAGAAGCTGTGGACGCGCTCCTGAAAGCGTGGTGAAAAAGTTGGCTTACTGAAAGTACGGCTGTACCGTCCGTTCTCTGCAGAAGCATTCCTTGGAGCAATTCCCGCCAGTGTAAAGGGAATTGCCGTGTTGGATCGCACCAAAGAGCCGGGAAGCTTGGGAGAGCCGTTATACCAGGATGTTCTCACCACCTACATGGAACGGTACGCAGCGCATCCGGCGTCGGGTATCCCGCGAATCATCGGCGGAAGGTACGGGCTATCGTCGAAGGAGTTCACGCCTTCGATGGTGAAAGCGGTATTCGATGAGCTGAAGAAGCCGGAAGCGAAGAACCACTTTACGGTTGGCATCAATGATGACGTGACGCATACCAGCCTGATCTACGACGCGGACTTTTCCACGGAAGATCCGCGAACGGTGCGTGCGTTGTTTTATGGCTTGGGCTCGGATGGCACCGTTGGCGCAAATAAGAATTCGATCAAGATCATCGGCAAGGGCACAAACAATTTCGCACAGGGCTACTTCGTATACGACTCAAAGAAGGCTGGAGCCATCACGGTTTCCCACTTACGTTTTGGGCCGGACCCGATACGCTCAACCTATCTCATTACCAAGGCAAACTTCGTTGCATGCCACCAGATTCAATTTCTCGACCGAATTGATGTTTTGTCGGCGGCGGAACCAGGCGCGACGTTCTCTGTTGAATACCCCCTTTGGACCCAACGAGATTTGGGATCACGTGCCGAAACAAGTACAAGAAACGATCCTGAAGAAGAAACTGAAATTCTATGTGATCGATGGATACACAGTGGCGCGGGCCGCGGGTATGGGAAGCCGGATCAACACCATCATGCAGACTTGTTTCTTCGCAATTAGCGGCGTCCTGCCCAAGGACGAAGCCATCGCGGCGATCAAGAAGGCGATTGCAGACACGTATGGAAAGCGCGGCGAGGCTGTGGTGCAAAAGAACTACGCGGCCGTGGATCAGGCCCTGGCGAATCTTTATGAAGTGAAGGTACCGGACAAGATCACGGCGGTGTTCGATATGCTCCCGGCCGTCTCGACACGAGCGCCGCAATTTGTGCGCAGCGTGCTGGGAACTATTATTACCGGCAACGGAGACAATCTGCCGGTGAGCGCGATGCCCGTGGATGGAACCTTCCCGACGGGGACGGCCATGTGGGAAAAGCGGAACATTGCCAAGGAAATTCCCGTGTGGGATGAGGATCTGTGCATCCAGTGCGGGAAGTGCGTGCTGGTTTGCCCGCACGCCGTTATTCGAGCAAAAGTTTATGATTCATCCCTGCTGAAGGATGCGCCGGCGACTTTCAAGAGTTCCAAACCGAGGTGGCGCGAATTTGAGACGCTGAAGTACACGCTGCAAGTGGCTCCGGAGGACTGCACCGGCTGCAAGTTATGTGTGGAGGTATGCCCGGCAAAGAGCAAGAGCGAAGTGAAGCACAAAGCCATCAACATGCAAGAGCAGGATCCGCTGCGCAAGCCGGAGGCCCTCAACTGGGAATTCTTCCTGAATTTGCCGGAATTTGACCGGAATAAACTCTCGCATACCCAAGTGAAGGATTCGCAGCTGCTGGAACCGCTGTTCGAATTCTCTGGAGCTTGCGCAGGTTGCGGCGAAACGCCATATATCAAATTGTTGACACAATTGTTTGGCGACCGGTTACTGGTCGCGAATGCAACGGGATGCTCGTCCATTTATGGCGGGAACTTGCCGACGACCCCCTACACGAAAAATAAGGACGGCCGAGGGCCAAGCTGGTCAAATTCTTTGTTTGAAGACAATGCGGAGTTTGGTCTCGGCATGCGCCTGGCAGTAGACCAACAAAACCATTATGCCCGCGAGTTGCTGACACGGTTTGACGGGAAACTTGGCGACGTTCTGGTGAAGGGACTGCTGGAAGCCGACCAGACTAAGGAACTAGGGATTGAAGAGCAACGCAAGCGCGTGGTGGAACTGAAGAAGCTGCTCGCGGGACAAAGTTCTCCGGAGGCGTTGGCGCTGCTGACCGTCGCGGATAGCCTGGTGAAAAAGAGCGTATGGCTGGTCGGTGGCGACGGTTGGGCGTACGACATAGGATTCGGGGGGCTCGATCACGTATTGGGTTCGGGGCGCAACGTCAACGTGCTGGTAGTGGATACTGAAGTTTACTCGAACACCGGAGGGCAGATGTCAAAGGCCACGCCGCGAGGCGCGGTCGCGAAGTTCGCAACCGGCGGGAAGCATACCGGAAAGAAAGACCTGGCAATGGAAGCGGTGAGCTACGGATACGTCTATGTGGCGCGCGTGGCGATGGGCTCAAGCGATACGCACACCGTGAAGGCCTTTACGGAAGCGGAAGCGCACGATGGACCTTCGCTGATCATCGCGTATAGCCATTGCATCGCACACGGATACGACATGTCGATGGGTCTGGACCAGCAGAAAAAAGCAGTGCTGTCGGGTTACTGGCCACTGATGCGGTACAACCCAGGGCTGCGCGCGGAAGGGAAGAATCCGTTCCAACTGGATTCGAAGGCGCCCAGCATTCCACTGAAGGCTTATGCGTACCAGGAGGCGCGCTACACAATGCTGGTGCGGAGCGATCCCGCCGCAGCGCGCGAGTTGCTTAAGATGGCGCAGGACGATGTGGAACGGCAATGGCGTGTGTACTCGAACCGTGCAGCCATGGCCGGACGAGCCGACTCTCCGCACATAGCGCCGGTTGCGCCACCTGAACCTGAAGAGGCTACGACTATCAAGAAGGGGGGAGAAGACGAATGAGCGATCTCTCAACGAAATACCTGGGTTTGAATTTCAAATCGCCGCTGCTGGCTTCGGCTTCACCCTTATGTGAATCGGTCGACAATATCAGGCGTTTGGAAGACCACGGAATCGCCGGGGTGGTTCTGCCTTCGCTGTTTGAAGAGCAACTGGAGTTGGAGAGTTTGGCGGTAGATTCGGACCTGACTCGTGGAGCGGAAAGCTTTCCGGAATCCGCAGGTTTTTTCCCGGATCTGCAGACGTACAATCTGGGACCCGACGGCTATCTGGAACTGATTCGTCACGCGAAAGAGGCGGTGAAGATCCCAATCATCGCCAGCATCAATGGAACTTCCGATGGCGGATGGCTACAGTATGCCCGATTGATGGAAGAGGCCGGCGCCGATGCGATTGAACTGAACATTTATTCAATCGTCACCGATCCCGCGGTAAGCGGCGCCGAAGTAGAAAAGAACTACATTGAACTGGTGCGGCATCTGAAGCGGAATCTGCGGATTCCATTGGCAGTCAAGCTATCGCCATTTTTCAGCGCCCCGGCCAACATGGGCGTGCGGTTCGACGAAGCCCATGCCGACGGAATCGTGCTCTTCAACCGTTTCTACCAGCCTGATTTTGATATCGAGCAGCTCGTCGTGTCTCCGAGTCTGGCATTGAGCCGGCCGGAAGAGCTACTGCTCCGGATTCATTGGGCCGCGATTCTCTACGGACATGTCAAAGCGGACCTTGGAATCTCCGGAGGGGTCCACACTTCTCGCGACGTCATTAAGTGCGTATTAGCCGGTGCAAAGGTTGCGTTCATGACTTCGGCGCTCCTCAGAAACGGTGTACAGCATGCCGCATACGTTTTGAGAGAATTGAGCCGCTGGCTGGAAGAGCATGAATACGCCTCTGTCCAGCAGATGTGTGGAAGCATGAGTCATGGATCCGTGGCTGATCCAACAGCATTTGAACGTGGGAACTATATGAAAGTTTTAAGTTCATACACTCTGCGTGCGAACGTGTTCAACGATTAATCCAATTTGAAGGGGTATTGCGGCAGCTCGAGTCGTCACGGGCTCGTTAAAAACGTGATCGGCGATGGAGTGTGCCTCTTCAACATATCCGCAGATTAGCGCAGCGTAATCTGACGGCGGGAAGAGGCGTGCCCGCGGAAACGCCTGGCAGAAATAATTCCAAATTTGTTCCGGCGATTGAGAATTCTCTTCCGACAATTCGTAGCCGTATCCCAGCCCATGCCGCTGACAAAACAACTCCGCCCTGTGAACGATGGCGGTAAGTTCCGAATGCACCGGTTGCTCCTGTGGGTTGATGTGATATTCGATGGTGTCCGATATAATTGCTGGCAATCGCCATTTTTCCGCCAGTATTCTTCCGGTTTCCGCCTGCGTGAAGCCCAGAATTCGTTGTTCGGCGATTTCCAGTGGCACCATGTCGGTAATGGCTTCCACGATTACGTCCGTAAAGTCCTCCGGGAAAAGTAAACAGTTAATGAGCACTCCGATGTCGTGGAGCGAACCGCAGAGGTAAGTCTCGCCTTGGTTGCCAAAGCCGAAGGCGGTGCCAGGCTTGCTGGAAACCACCGCTGTGCCAAGTGCGTGAGGCCACTGTTAGAGTTTGCGGACTTTGTGAAGATCGATGTGCTGATGACGAGTTTTGAGGAGCAGAAGAGGTTAGTTGGGAGCTGCCAGAGGCGCGGAATACCTGTGCTAGCTGAGAAAGTAGAAACGGACGCGCAATTCCGGAATTGCCTGAGCATTGGCTACGAATTGTTTCAGGGATACTTCTTTTGCAGGCCACAGATTGTGGGCAGGCGCGGCGTTCCGGCTAACAAGACCGTCCATCTGCAGTTGCTGCAAGCAGCCAACGAGTCTCAGTTTAATTTTCACAAAATTGCTTTGATCTAGCAGCGGGATGTGTCGTTGAGCTACCGCCTCCTGCGCTATCTGAACTCTGCCGCATTCGCGTTAAGGATGGAAATTCATTCCATACCCACGCCCCTTCGCTGTTAGGTGAAAAGACCATACGCAAGTGGATATCGACGGTCAGTGTGGCTGCCCTGGGAGACGAAACGGCGGACGGCCTATTGAAGCTCCCTTTGTTGCGCGCCCTGTTTTGCGAGCTGATTGGGCAGAAGATCGGAATGGTGAAAGAGGCGAGTGAACTGTTTTTAATGGGATTGCTCTCGGTGATGGACGCCCTGCTCAATGTTCCTCTGAACGATGTGCTGAAAGAGATTCCGGTGGACGAGGACATCAAGAAGGCGCTATTGGGGCTGCCAAGCCGTTACAGATCTATCTTTGAAGTAGTTTTGGACTACGAATCAGGAACCTGGGAACAGTTGACGCACTCCTCACACGCAATTCGGTTGCACGAGAATTTCCTGCCAGATTTGTATCTGCGATCCGTCCGTTCGGTGACTGATGTGCTGGAAGGCACGCCTGTTCATGCGTGAACCACATCTCACGGTTATCTATTCTCTTTTTGAACTTCACAAGCGGCGTGGAAAGCGGAATTCGCCGCGGGAACTCCACAATAAATAGCGGAGTGAAGCAGAACTTCACGAATTTCCTCGTGGCTCACCCCATTGTTCAGCGCGGCACGCAAATGAAGGCGCAATTCCTCATTACGATTTAAGGCCACCAGCATGGAAATCGTGATCAGACTGCGTGTCTTTCGGTTGAGGCCGGGGCGGTCCCAAATCTCTCCCCAGGCATAGCGCGTGAGCAAGTCCTGAAAGTCCGCGTTGAACTCGGTTTCGTGCGCCTTGGCACGATCGACGTGGGCATCTCCCAGGACCTGGCGACGAATCTTGGTCCCGACTTCACGACGTTTGCGGTCATCCATTGGCATGCTCCCTTAGGCGCGAAGGAAGGACAAGACTTCGCGATTGAAATCGGATTGTGCTTCGATATTCGAAATGTGTGCCGCAGGAACTTCTGTGAAGCGAGCGCCGGGTATCTGTTGCGAAAGAAATCGCCCATCCGCGACGGTGGTTACCGGATCGTGCGTGCCGGAGACTACGAGCGTAGGCACTTTGACGCGAGCGAGGCCCTTGCGCTGGTCAAAATCGCGAACTGCCGCGCAATTCGCCACATAGCCTCTGGGATTTGCATTCTCCAGCATGGTGAGCATCGCTCGAGTTTGTGCCGCTTGGTTGGCGCGGAATGGTGCGGTGAACCACCGTTCGATGACCGAGCCAGCCACGGCTTTCATGCCGCCTTTCTGCACGGCTTCGATGCGAGAATTCCACGTTTCTGGTGTCCCAATCTTTGCGGCAGTATTGCAGAGCACAATCTTGTGAAATCTAGTTGGTGCATGCGCGCCGAGGAACATTCCTGTCATTCCGCCCATGGAAAGCCCGCAAAAGGAAGCCTTTGAAAGTTGCAGACTGTCGAGGAGTTGCTGGAGGTCGTTGCTTAGTTGATCGATGGTATAAGGGCCAGGAGTTACAGAGGATTGGCCGTGGCCTCGCGTATCGTAGCGCAGGATCCGAAAATGCCTGGAAAAGTCGGCCACTTGGGCGTCCCACATCTCGAGAGTCGTGCCCAACGAATTGGAGAAAACCAGGAGAGGGCCGTCTTCTGCTCCCGACCATTCGTAGTGGATTTGCGCGTCAGGCAGTTTTGCGAAGGGCATTAGCCACTCTCTTTCCTGGTCAAGCCACCGCTGACAAGCGATTGGCGTTCGCTATCATCGCGTCAGTAAACTTGACGGCGCTTCCCAAATATTTCCGAGGATCGAACAGGTCGTCGATTTCTGCGATCGACAGGAAATTGGTCAATGCTTGATCCTGGATCAAAACCTCTTTCAAGTGGCGCTTTTCCGCCAGGGATGTTCTGCAGGCGGATTCAAGCAGTTCATGAGCCGGTAGCTTGCCCATGCGCTTTGCAAGAGCCATGCTGACCGCTTCCGCAAAAATCAGACCGTTTGTTAAATCAAGATTCAGCTGCATGCGATCGGTGTGCACCTGAAGGCCGGGCAACATCTGCGCCAGGTGATGCAGAGCACCCGCCGTCAGCCGCACAATTTCCGGCAAAGTCTCCCATTCGGCATGCCACCCACCCAGGCCGCGTGCCTCTTCCTGAATCATGGCACTCAGCATAGTGCTTACCAGCGGTGGTACCCGGAGGCCCGCAGCGAGCACGATTGCGCAAGTAACAGGATTGCGTTTGTGGGGCATGGTAGACGAACCGCCGCGGGCATCGGAAAATGGCTCGGAAAGCTCGGCGATTTCGGTTTGGGAGAGTAAGGAGATGTCGCGGGCAATCTTTGCGAGAGTCCCCGAGCAAATTCCAAGGATGGTAGCTACCTCGGCGAATCGATCACGGTGAGTGTGCCAGGGAGTGGGGGGGAGATCGAGCTGAAGTTCTTTGGCAAGGGCCGCAGCAACAGCTTGTCCATCTTCTCCAAGAGCGGCCAATGTGCCAACGGCTCCGCCAAATTGCACAGTGAACACGCGCGGCCGTATGTCGTTGAGTCGTTCTCGATCGCGGAGCACAGCACCAAGCCAACCAGCGACAATGAAACCAAAAGTGGAGGGAAGTGCCTGCTGCATCCAGGTGCGCGCCACGAGAGTGGTGTGCCGATGAGCTTCGGCGAGGGAAGAAAGAGTTTTGATGAGGTTGCGAAGGTCGCGATCGATCAACTCGAACGCCCGGCGCAGTTGAAGCACGGTCGCGGTATCGATCACGTCCTGACTGGTCGCGCCCCAATGCACAAAGTGTGCGGCGTCTTTGTCGTCCTTTGCGACGAGGGCTGTCAATTGTCTAACAAGCGGGATCGCCAGATTACCGGAATGTGCGGCGGCCGCACCTAGCGCTTTCAAATCGAAGAGGTCAACGCGGCATTTGGCCGAAATCGCACGGGCGGCAGGTTCAGGAAGGATGCCCACCACGGCTCCGGCACGAGCGAGTGCGGCTTCGAAATGCAGCAAGCTCTGAATGTGCTCCGCATCAGAAAAGATTCGCCTCCACGGGCGCGCTGCGAAACAAATCGTCGAAGAGATTCATAAAAGGTTTTCAGAATTCTGATGCTCTACACTTTTTCAAGGATGACGGCAATGCCTTGGCCCACACCGATGCACATTGTACACAAAGCGTAGCGGCTATTGGTGCGTTGAAGCTGATAAACAGCGGTAGTGATGAGGCGAGCGCCACTTGCGCCCAGCGGGTGCCCGATCGCAATGGCACCGCCATTCGGATTCACGTACGCGGCATCATCTGGCAAACCGAGTTCACGCAAGACGGCAAGGCCTTGCGATGCGAAGGCTTCGTTCAGTTCGATGACATCCATTTGTGCGATCGTGAGATTTGCCTTGGCTAATACTTTTTTTGTGGCAGGAACTGGTCCCATGCCCATGATGCGTGGAGCAACCCCAGCCGCGGCGGCGGCGACTACGCGAGCTTTGGGAATGAGCTTGTGGCGGGTCACCGCTTCTTCCGAGGCAAGCAGCAAGGCACATGCTCCGTCATTGATACCAGAGGCATTTCCAGCGGTTACGGTGCCTTCGGGCTTGACCACGCCCTTCAACTTTGCCAGACCTTCGAGCGTGGTATCCGGCCGTGGATGTTCGTCGATCGTGACCTGTATTAGATCGCCCTTCCGTTGTGGGACGGCGACGGAGACTATCTCCTGCGCAAGCAGCCCAGCCTTAATGGCGGCAGCGGCGCGTTGCTGACTTCGAAAAGCGAAAGCATCCTGGTCGGCGCGCGAGATGTGAAACTCCTCCGCCACGATTTCCGCAGTTTCAGGCATCAGGTCGGTGCCATATTTTGCTTTAAGCGCGGGGTTGATAAAGCGCCATCCCATCGTGGTGTCTTCAAGTTTCAGAGAGCGGGAAAATGCGGAATCGGCCTTGCCCACAACAAACGGGGCACGGGTCATACTTTCGACGCCGCCGGCGATTATGAAGTCAACTTCACCGCTCTTGATTGCGCGCGAAGCAATGGCCACGGCATCCATACTGGAGCCGCAGAGTCGGTTGACCGTCGTACCGGGAATTTCCTTTGGGAGTCCGGCGAGGAGCAGAGCCATGCGAGCGACGTTGCGATTGTCTTCCCCGGCCTGGTTCGCACAGCCGTAAATGACGTCGTCGAGGGCATTCCAGTCGGCGTTGGGATTGCGTTCGAGTAACGCTTTGATGGGAATGGCAGCGAGATCGTCGGCTCGCACAGAAGCTAGCGCGCCTGCGTAGCGGCCGATGGGTGTTCGAATGGCGTCACAGATAAAAGCAGTCTTCATGGGATTGCGTCATTCCTCGTTCACAGTCTACCGTAAACGCACAGGGTAAAACCAAATCCCCTGTGGGTTTGAGCGATGCTGGGATAAACTCGGGCACAGCTACTTTGGTCTGTGCCGCGGCGGGAGAAAATGCTCACGAATCGTAAAGAGATTCAGATTGAATGGGGCGATTGCGATCCATTTGGAATCGTATTCTTTCCCCGTTATTTTGAATATTTTGATGCTTGTACGAATGCCCTGTTCCACCGCGCCTTGGGCATTACGAAAGCGCAAATGCTTCGAAGATATGCGATCGCAGGCATTCCGCTGGTACAGGCCAGCTGTAACTTCCATGTACCGTCTTCGTTCGGAGATGTAGTTGCTGTCGAATCGTGCGTAACCAGATGGGGTAAGAGCAGCTTCATGGTCCAGCACAGGTTATTTCGCGGCGAGACTCTCGCCGTGGAAGGCTCCGAAACGAGGGTCTGGACGGTACGTACCGCCGGTGAAGGTTCAAAGCCGAAGGGTCAACCGATTCCCGAAGAAATTATGCAAAAATTCGCTTAGCGCAACCTGGTAGATGATTCCGTTATGGCAGATTAGGCCAAGAAGCACTCAACCAAGCCAGACTGACTGATTACTCATAATTTCATCGCAGCAATGTCCGTTCTCCTCAGATTCAAGGTAGATTCCCGTGTTAAACCTCGCTCGTTGAACGTACCTCTATTAACAAAACGCGTAGCGCGTTGCGTTTGAGCGGCCTGAGCCATAGGTGTGAGCCTTACACTCTGGCCATGTTTTTGACCGAACAGAAAGAGAAACTGCTCAGAGATTGGAATTCTGGAAATCACCGCAACTGACTTGAACGACCGATCCATTGGAGTGGCGAAGGCCGGAATCTACGGCGACTATGCGTTGCGTAATACGACAGATCCCTTCAAGCGGAAATATTTCGTACCTGCCGACGGCGGCAAATTAAAGGTGCGGGATGAGGTGAAAGCCCGAATCAATTTCACGCGATTAAACTTGAACGATGATAAAGTGAACTTGAGCCTGGAAGAAAACGGCTTGGCCGGAGCGGACCTGGCTGCAGATTCTTCCAATTTCGCCCAAGCTCGGTTAGCGAATCAGGCCACTCTGAGCGCTCAGAGCGCGCGTTCTGGGTCTTTCTACTCTTCTCGATTACCTGAAATAATTCTCCGATCGGTGTCTCCCCGGCTGTGAAAAGTTTAAACGAGAAAAAATGGCCACGTGCATCTCACGCGTTGACAGCCCTTCACGCGGAGGGTATCGTCCAACTGCTTACCCCGATGAGTTTTTTCTGATGGAGCGAACAAATGCTCATTTCACGTGTAACTATGCGAACAATTGTTCTTGTCAGTGCCTTGAACTTATTGTTTTTTCTGGCCATTGGCGGACCCGTCAAAGGGCAGGATGCCGACGACAAAGAAGAGTCCAAGGGTTCCGCGCAGATGCGCGCCCAATATACGAAGTATGAGTTCCGTATCCCCATGCGGGACGGCGCCAAACTGTATACCGCCGTCTACGTCCCGAAAGATTCTTCGCCCACAAAAACCTATCCATTCCTGATTGTGCGCACGCCGTATAGCGTCGGTCCTTACGGTGCCGACAACTACCCGCAGAGCCTGGGGCCCGCCCCTAGTTTTGCCCGGGATGGTTTTATCTTTGTGGACCAGGATGTCCGCGGCCGATTCCAGAGCGATGGCACCTTCATCGAAATGACTCCTCACAAAGACAGAAAGATTTTGTCAAAGGACGTGGATGAGAGCTCCGATACCTACGACACCATCGAGTGGCTCCTGAAAAACGTGCCGAGCAACAACGGCAAGGCCGGCATCTACGGCATCTCCTATCCCGGGTTTTTCGCCGCCGCTGGCATGGTGGATTCGCATCCCGCACTGAAAGCCGCCTCCCCACAGGCTCCTGTCACCGACCTATACATGGGCGACGATGCCTATCACAATGGCGCCTTTATGCTCGAAGCGAATTTCGGCTTCTACACGGGTTTCAAGCCGCGTCCTGGCCTGGAATTTCCTCCGAAACGCTGGTCGGATTTTGATTTTGGCACCAATGATGGCTACGACTTCTATTTGCAGATGGGCTCGCTATCTAACGCCCGCGAGTATTACGGAAAAAACGCAGAATCTTATTGGTATGACCAGGCTCTTCATCCCAATTACGACGAATACTGGAAAGTTCGCAACATTTCCGCACACCTGAAAAATGTGAAATGCGCCGTGCTCACCGTTGGCGGCTTGTTCGACGCCGAAGATCTTGTTGGCCCCTACAAAGTTTTCAACTCCGTCGCGGCATCGAATCCCGATACGCCCGATCTGCTTGTCGAGGGGCCCTGGGTGCATGGCGGCTGGGCGTTTACAGCAGGGGATCACCTTGGGCCGGTGAATTTTGCCAACAAGAATTCGGAGTATTTTAACGATCAAGTGCTGCTGCCATTTTTTCAGCAGTACTTAAAGGACGCTCCGGACGCGAAGCTTCCGAAAGCGCTCATGTTTGAGACCGGCACGAACGTCTGGCGCCGCTACGATTCCTGGCCTCCCAAAAGCATCCAGCAACAGACGCTCTATTTCGCGCCGAACGGAAAACTCACGTTCACCACGCCGAAGGAATCCGGCAGCAACTACGATGAATATGTCAGCGATCCGAATCGCCCCGTTCCGTTCGTCGAAACCCAAACGACCGACGTTCCGCAAACCTACATGAATGCCGACCAGCGCTTCGCTGCCAAACGCACCGATGTTCTCGTCTATGTCAGCGATCCGCTTGAAGAAGACATAACCGTAGCCGGCCCGGTCTCCCCGCACCTCTGGATCTCTTCCTCCGGCACCGATTCCGATTTTGACGTCAAACTCATCGACGTCTATCCCATGGACTTTCCCGACCCCAAACCGAATCCCAAAGATGTCCACATGGGCGGCTACCAGCAGTTAGTCCGAGGCGAGCCTTTTCGCGCGAAATTCCGGAACAGCTTTGAAAAACCGGAACCGCTCGTGCCCAACCAGCCCACCGCACTCAATTTCTCGCTTCCCGACATCAACCACAATTTCCGTCGTGGTCATCGCATCATGGTGCAGATCCAGAGCAGTTGGTTCCCACTCACAGATCGCAATCCTCAGAAGTTCGTGGACATTCCCAACGCCAAACCGGAAGATTTTCAGAAGGCCACCGAACGCGTCTATCGTGGCGGCGGACAAACTTCCGCCATCGTTATTCCCGTACTTAAGTAGCGTTGAAGTTCGAGGGGATTATTCGGACTGTACGAAAAATGGCGGAGAGGGAGGGATTCGAACCCCCGATACGGTTTCCCGTACGCTCGCTTTCGAGGCGAGTGCTTTCAACCACTCAGCCACCTCTCCGCGGTCTTCTGTCCCGTTTATTTTAGCAGAGTGCGACGGCGCCCGGCTATGTGAGGTTAGCGCCGTGCCGCAAAGAACGACTGCAGCATTGCCGCAGACTCCGTCGCGCAAACCCCCGTAACAACCTCAACACGATGATTCAGCCGCGGGCTGGTCAGTACCTCGAAGCACGACCGAAACGCCCCGCCCTTTGGATCATCCGCTCCGTACACCAATCGCGCACCCGTCGCCTGAATCACCGCCCCCGAGCACATCGCGCACGGTTCCAACGTAACGTAGAGGACCGTATCCGACAGCCGGTAATTTCCCAGAATTCGCGCCCCCTCGCGCAGCACAATTATTTCCGCATGTGCCGTCGGGTCGCAGTCGCGAATCGTCCTATTTCCAGAGCGCGCCAATATCTTTTCTTCCTGAACCAGCACCGCCCCGATCGGCACTTCTCCTGCCTCCGCCGAAGCTCGCGCCTCTTCCAGCGCCATTTGCATGAACTCGATATCCGTGGCCATGAAGCACCGAGAATATCACGCCAAGCGAAGGGAATTTCGCTCACGACGCTGCCACGCAATCACGGGAACTGTGCCAAGAATCCTTGACAACTTGGCGCGGGCGCAACAGACTGATGACATGAAACAACTGGTAGAACGGCTGTTCCAGCTCGATTTTATCAAGGGCATGGGCGTTACTTTCCGTACCCAGAACCCCAAAAACATCTACACCGAACAATATCCCCTGGAACGGCCCTTGGTCGCCGAACGCTACCGTGGTGCGCCTCGCCTGAATGACAATCCAGAGACCGGCGAGACCCTTTGCATCGCCTGCAATCTCTGCGCACTGGCCTGCCCTGAGAACTTAATCGTTGTCGGTTGGGAGCGGGACGACGCCACCCGCCGCAAGGTCCTTACCACCTTCACCTACGATACTTCCCGCTGTATGTTCTGCGGTCTGTGCGAAGATGCCTGCCCCACGGATGCCTTGGAATTGACTCAGGATTTCGAGATGGCTTATTACACGCGCGAAGGTGCCATCTGGGACCGCCACCGTCTTGAAGAAGGCCCCACCCCCACACGTTTCACTCGATAGAAGAACAAATGGAAATTCGACGCGATCCAATCACACAGAGCTGGGTTGTATGTGGCCAAAGAGAACAAACCGAGGACAAAGATGTTCCTTGTCCGTTCGATCCCGGCACCGTCGAAAACTCCAAAACGCTCCTCACCTGGCCTCCCGAGGGCGCCTGGCAGGTCCGCGCGATTCCACATCCGGATGCTCTGTATCGTGTCGAAAACGACCCCGGCCGTGCTGCCGAGGGCATTTATGACAAGATGGGACCTCTTGGCGCTCACGAAGTCATTATCGAAACTCCCGAACATGATAAAAAACTCTGGCAGCTCAGCGACGAACAGATTGATCGCGTACTGTGGGCCTGGGGAACGCGGATTGCCGATCTGAAAAAGGATGCGCGTTTCAAATACATCAGCGTATTTAAGAATCAGGGCGCTCTTGCGGGCGAAGAGTGGACTCACTCGCACTCTGAAGTCACTGCTACTATATTTGTCCCCCGCCGGATTAAGTACGAATTAAGTTCTGCCCACGAGTGGTTCAAGGATCGCGAGCGCTGCGTTTTCTGCGACATTGTTCGTCAGGAAGAAAAGCAGGGTAAGCGCATCGTTGACGTCCAAGGCGATTATTACGCCCTTTGCCCTTACGCTTCACGCGTGCCTTTTGAGATTTGGCTCCTCCACCGCCGCCACAATCATCTCTTCGAACAGCCGCGTCCAGGTTCCAATCGCCGTCAATTGGCTGCTCTCCTCGGTCGCGTGCTTCGCCGTCTTGAAAAAATTGCCCCTGCCTTCCACCTCGTGGTGCATACCGCACCCAATACGCGCAACAAAAAGGGTGAGTTGGCGGGCTATTGGAAGACGCTTGCGGATGACTATCATTGGCATATCGAAATCATGCCCATCCTGGAAAAGCGCAGCAAGTCCTACAGCATTAAAGAAGTCTATTTCAATGCGAACTTGCCGGAACAAGCCGCGGAACAGCTCCGCTCCATCGATCCAAACTCATGAACTGTAACTCAAGCAGACCTCAGCAGCGCGGCGGCGCCATATCGACCCTTGTCAGCCTTCTGTTTCTGATCGCCTTATGCGCCACACTCTACCTGGCTCGCCATCCCATTATGCGTTTCGCCGCGGAATCCTGGATCGTGAATGAACCCGCCGCAAAAGCCGATGCCATCGTCGTGCTAAGTGATGACAATTTCTATGCCGATCGTGCTACCCACGCCGCCGAATTGTTTCGCCAGGGTGCTGCTCCCGTTGTCGTCGCCAGCGGTCGAAAACTCCGGCCTTCCGCTGGTATCACCGAATTGATGGTGCACGATCTGGGCGAGCGCGGGGTACCCAAGGAAAGCATCGTACCGCTGCCCCACGACGCCGAGAATACCCGAGAGGAAGCCGTCGTCATCACCCGTTTCGCCGCCGACCATCACTGGAAAAAACTGACCATCGTCACTTCGAACTACCATACCCGCCGAGCCAAGTACATCTTCCAGAAGGTGGCGCCCGCCGGGATGGAAACCAGTGTAGCCAGTGCCAGGGACGGCGATTTCGACCCGGAACTCTGGTGGGAGAAGCGCAAATCGACCAAAGAGTTTATGGGCGAACTTGTGGGGATGTTGGTAGCCATGTGGGAGTTGCGGGGAGCGAACCAATCTGGAACGGGACCGGCCTCAGGATCCAACTGAGCCCCCCCTTTCCCCGCCATGTAGACCGTCACGGCACACCCCCTGTGGAAAAAGTTGCCTTGCGCTTTACACTGTTTAAGTGCTGTAATATGTTGAGCTTTCTGAGTCGTAGCGAGGAACCGGCCCGCGAGTAGCGACTTCGAAAATTAAACCAGTTGAGGCATCCCAATCTGGCGGAAAGAGGAACTGCACACGCATCCTTCCGCGAAGTTTTCCACAGGTTCTCGGAATGCCACTACTCCAGGAGTTTCCATGAGCTTTAGTCAAAAAGATTCGGCCGGTTCACTTCCTATCACTTCCAAAGCAGCCGCTTGTGTTAGCCAGGGAATTAAAATCAAAGGTGAACTAACCGGCAGTGAAGACCTGTTTGTGGATGGACAGGTCGAAGGCAGCATCACTTTGACGAATTCTGTCGTCACCGTTGGACCAAACGCCACCGTGAAAGCGGAAATCATCGCGCGAGAAGTGGTAGTTCGTGGCAGGGTTCAGGGAAAAGTGACCGGTTCGGAAAAAATTCAGGTTTGGAATACCGCGCGGATTCACGGTGACATGAAATCCGAACGCATTGCCGTCGAAGAGGGCGCCGAATTGCACGGAACTCTTGAGGTTGGTAAAGCCGCAGATCGTCCCGCGGATGCCTTCAAGACTCCTGCCAAAAAGGCCGACGGCGGCAAGGCTAGTCCATCAGGCAGCGGGGAAGAGAAGTCTTCTTCCGGTGCGGCAGTGGCGGGAGCGAGCTAAGCAATGGGATTTCTAAACAAATTGGGCATAGCAGTGGGAGTTGGCACGGCGCGCGAATCCTCGCGTACCTTGCCGAGTGAGCGTAATTCCTCCAACGGGGGCCGCACCGCCATCGCGGCGGGCAGCACTCGTGCTCCGGAGTTGCAGGGCACTTCGCGTCTCTCGAATGGTTTGAAAGAGTTTTTGTGGAATCTCGATGGCCTGGGCCACGGAACCCTGCTGGATTTAGGCCCCGCCTGGCAAACTACCCTTACCTTCTTCATTGAACGTGGATTCCGCGTATCATCCGAGGATATTCTGCGTGGATGGGGCGACTTTTCTGCAGCGGAAGAATTGCGCACAAAAGATGCGTCAACGCCGGAACAATTTGCCGAACGCACACCCGAAGCGCGCGCCAAGCGATTCTTGAAAGACAATCTCAATTATCCTGTTTCTTCCTTCGATGCTCTCTTGATGTGGGATGTACTG
This sequence comes from Candidatus Acidiferrales bacterium, assembly GCA_963782755.1. Taxonomy (GTDB): domain Bacteria; phylum Acidobacteriota; class Terriglobia; order Acidiferrales; family UBA7541; genus Acidiferrum. The sequence goes on along the minus strand of CAWAKR010000009.1, from coordinate 175,278 downwards.
GATTACATGGAACCGACTTTGGCGAAAACCATTGTCGCTCATCTGACCGATCTTCTGCGCCCGGGCGGCGTGGTGTTTGCCATGTTCCACAGCAAAAAGCCCGAAGGTTTTCAGAGATATCGTGTCGCGGATACGAATACGTTGCAGATATTGGCAACAAAGCCGATCTGTGCCGCGCAAAAAGTTTATCAAAATCGCGAAATTCAGGATCTTTTCGGACGCTATCGCACCATGAAGTCTTTCGTCGCGCGCGATCAGCTTCGCGAAACTCTTTTTTTGAAGTAGCTTAAAAATTCACAGTTCAAATTACTGATTCCAAAGGGATAACGCCACTTCGGCTTTATCCCTCTTTTCCTATTGCAACGCACATCCCCTCGGCGTATACGGAAGAGGTAGTTCGATGAGATCCGGAGGAACACGAATGACTCCACCGGGTTTAGACACGAACGAAAAATAATCACACCGCGCATGCGGTGCGCGTCGCCGATGAGCCGATAGCGACATCTTCTGCGCACTCGGCGACAAAGCAAGACAAACGGGGAGCCCTTAGGCTCCCCGTTTTGCTGTCTTCAAATCTTTTTGCCACCAGTTGGCACTGACTATGTCCGCGCCACTTGATTCAGTAGAGGGTCAGCCTCCACAGACACCATGCCGACACTCTCTATACATTAAGGGGTTTACCTGCCAGGCCTTCTAAACTTTCAGGAGCCAGCGGAATGAACTCACGCGCAGAAATCAGCGAATTAGTTCGTGATCTGCCAGCACTGCCGCCGATGACTCATCCGCCGAATTTGCTTTCCAGCAAATGAATCACAGCATTTTGCTTTGCGATCACCTGCGCTTGCCAAACCAGCGCAATCGACATCACACTCATCGTAAAAATGCACAACGCAATCACCAAGCCCATCTGCGTCTCTGAAGCAGGTACGTGGAACGCTCGCCGCAACCATGCCATGATCGAATCTCCTGATTTCGCCCGCGCTGGTAGCAAGGCGTACTCTTCCTCGGACTATCGATTCGGAGCAATTGTCGGGCCAGTGCGAAAGGACAGTTTTAGTACCCTCATTACCGCGTTTTTATTGCCCTTTTTTCATTTTCTCAAATGGCGAATTCTTGTTTTTCCGCCACGTGTGCAAACTCTCGCACACATCGGCCACTGTCTTTCCGTCCTAGTTCCTTTTGGCTAGTACCGCTTCTAGCGCTGTCTCCCACGTGCCCGCACCGAACAGTGGCAATTCTAACGGTGTCGGGCCGTTCGTTGCCGCCGGAGCAGCTCCTTCATACGATCGCTCTCTCAAGAAAATGGCGCGGTTACAGCCAGAAAAAAGTGCCGGTGCTTCTTCTGCCGTTGCGACGGCGATGTTGAACGGGCGCGTCCGGAAAGAGCGTTCGTACAATCCGGAAAGTTCGCGAACGCAAGAATTCAAATTCGCGCCCACGGCTAGCGACCAGAAGTTTCCTCTTGGACGCACTTGCAGTTTCCGCCTCGAAGCCTCTGCACGGAATTCCGCGATCTCTGTTTCCGTCCCCCCGGCGAAAAAGAAAAGCTCATCGAAATCTCGCTGCCGAAGCAGTTCGGCTTCTCGCTGCGGCAGGCCCGCATTCTGCGATAGCTCGCGGGGAGACAAAGTGCGCAGTGGCACGATTTCGGTGTTGCTCTCCTCAGCCAGCAGGTCCAGTGCATTTGCCGCAGCAGGTTGGGGAGAAGCCACAGGAATGCAGGTAAACCTCGCAAGTCGTATGCTGCGCGATGGTTTTAGATGAAAGTAATCCTCTGGCAGGTAAACACCAGATCCTCCTTCGGCAATGAAAGGAGATGACTGCCCCAACTTGCGAATCGCCGAATCAATTTGCAGTCGCGTGCGCGACGTTACCCATACACATGGCACGCCGGCTTCTTGCAAACCATCCAGAAACTCGAAGAATCCGCTCACTGGCCGTGACATATTGGAAATTAATTCGTCGATCGTGCAGTAAACTACTGCGGTTGGAGAGCGCTGAAGCATGCATGGATTGTAGCGGAAATCGCGAGGCCTGCGCCAAACAACAAAACGGCGGGAAGTTTCCCTCCCGCCGTCGGTTCAACTTTATTTTGCTTTTGCTTACTTGCCCGATTTTGACGCTGCTGTCACGGGAGCAGCTCCAGCCTTCGGAACGCTCACGTAACCGCTGATCTGGTTCTTGGAAATGCGGTTGATAATCACCTCTTCCGGTATATGCGAATCGGTGGTGTAGAAGATCAAGGGTTGATTGGTAGCGCGATTCTTGTCCTCATACTTCTTGTCTTCCACAGTCACGATCATATTGGCACGGTTTTTCTTCTCGTTCGTACCCTTCAATTCGATCGTCACGTTACCAACCTTCTGCGGCTGGTTCTTTCCGGCGATCGTGAACTCCACGTAATCACGCTCACCCTTCCGGCGTAGCAGGTCGACTTCATCATGATTGCGTGCAATCAATGTGCCCAATTCGCTGCGTGCCATGTTCAGGTCGCTGATGGTCTTGTTCAGGTCAGAGTTCACTTGCGTAACGCGAGTATCCACGGTCTTTACTTCGTCGGTCGACGCCTTGGCGGCAAGTTCGGTATGCACGGAAGTATCCAGAGCCACCAGCTTGTCCTTGGTTTCGGAAGCTGTTTCGTTGATCGTCGCGGCTTCTTGACGGGCCTTCTTCAGTTGGCCCTGCGTGATCTTCAGCTTGTCGGTGACGACTTTCAGATCGCCTTGCAGGTCGGTATTGGCCTTCTCGTCCGTCGCGATCCGTTCCTTTAACGACGTCATGTCTTGCTGAACGGATTGCTGAACGGTTTTTACCTGGTCCATTACCGCGGCTTTATTCGCTTCCAATTTCGCGGAATTGCTCCAAGCCCAGCCCAATCCACCCAATGCGAGCAAGCCCAAAACAACGATGGCCGGCAGGTGCCAGGTTGGATTGTTCTTTGTTTCCACTACGTATTCCTGTTCCGACATAATTTTCCTTTTCTCCTCACCCCGAAGGGTCAACTTCATGATTGGGAGCAGCCTTCTGCTCAGAAAGTCTTGCCATGCATAAGTGCAAACCAGAGACCGTCCAAGCACTCCGCGGGGCCGCTCTAAGTAGTTGAGAAGTAAGTTTTTAGCAGAAAGCCAAAAACGGAACCCGGTACTAGTTCTAGCAATCTTTACTCACACTTCCTTGCTTTCGGTGAATTCCTACTCACCCGTTAGGTCTCGCACTACAACTCCCAGGCCTGCCAATTCTTCCCGAAACTGTCCAGCGGACTGAAACTGGATTCCCTTCATCCCCAGCCGCCGCGCAGTTTCGACGTAGGCGCCTATGTCGTCGATGTAGACGCTCTCTTCAGCTTTTGCCCGGCAGGCCTTAAGTGCGTGTTGAAAAATTACCGGATCGGGTTTGCTGGCTCCCACCGTGCACGAATATGTTCGCGTCGTTGGTGGAAAATAGTTCATGAAATCATATCCCGATTCGAGGCGGGATACATGCAACGGATCTGTATTCGACAGCAGCCCTAGTCTGTATTTTTTTGCCAAGCCTTCAAACAAGCTGTTCGGATGGATTGGCTCGGGATCCAGCGCGCTGTTCCACACCTCCGTGAATTGCGCAAAATCCATGGTCACGCCCAATCGCCGAGTCAGATTGAGATACCAATCGTGCGGAGACATCCGGCCTTCCTGCCAATCTTGCCACCGCGGATCTTTTTCAATCGCAGACCACAACTCTTCCGGAGACAGCGGTAGCCCTTTTGCAAGGCCCGTCTTTGCGTTCGCTACGTTAACGCGCACCAGCACGCGTCCGATATCAAAAATAATCGTTCGAATCTGTCCCATGGGCTAGGATTCCTTCGTCGCACTCCGGGCTTTAAACACACTGAAGAAAACTGGCAGCAGTGACACAAAAATCACCGCCAGAATAACGTAGTGAATGCGCTGGCTGATGTTGGGAATCGAGCGGCCTAGGAAATATCCCCCCAGGATCATCGTGCCTACCCACAGTATCCCGCCGCAAATATCGTAAGTCAGGTATCGCCCGTACGGCATGTTGGCCGCACCAGCTACCGGAGGGCAGAACGTGCGGATGATCGGGATGAATCGCGCCAGAATCACCGTCTTGCCGCCATATTTTTCGTAAAAAACGTGTGCTCGCTGCAAATGTCGCCGCTTGAAGAAGAAAGAATCTTCCTTCTTGTAGATCGCCACCCCGGCGCCGCGCCCGATCCAGTATCCGATCTGATCGCCCACGATCGCGCAGAGCATCACCGGCAGCAGCAGCCACTTCAGCGGCACCACTCCGGTTGCTGAAAACACCCCGGCGGTTACCAGCAGGGAATCGCCAGGCAGGAAAAATCCTACAAAAAATCCAGTTTCGATGAAGACTATCGCGCAAACCACATAGGGAACATTTGGCCCGGCGGAACGAATTAGGCCTTCTACATCATAGATAGAGTGGAGCAGGTGCTTGATGAATTCGAGCAAGTAGTCTCATGCCTCACGGGGACAGGGATGGGGGCTGTCGCGCGGCAACGCAAACTCATGTAGGTGCCCCAGCCAATAAGGTAACAGAAAAGCGCAGGGTTCTCCCCACTTTCCTGCCACATCATTACCGTCGGGGCCATCACTGGCATCAACCACTCGAAGCGTCTTATTGCAGTGAGCTCACCAACAACAACTCGCCCTGCTTGCCAAATTCTGAACGCTCTTCCACCTGCGGCGCGTACAATTTTTTCAACTGCGGCAACGCGGCCACTGCTGCATTCGCTCCGGCTTCCACCGCTTCGTCGATCCGCTCGAAGTCATCCCATGCCAGCGATTGCACCTCGGGTCTCAACACCAGGTCCGCATGGCGTTCCCATGCTTCCAACTGCTGTTTTTGTGCCGCGCTTACTGCCCGGCTGACGACCTGAAATATGTTTGTGGGCGCCCCGCGATGTCCGTCGTGCAATCCAACAGCGACTCCGACAACAACCTGGGCTCCCATCTCGCGGGCGGCCCTCGTTGGCACGGGTGCCACTAAACCACCATCGGCCAGGTAGCGCGTGCCGATATGCACCGGCTCGAAGAGCCCGGGAAACGCGCAACTCGCCCGGATCGCATCCGAGATACTGCCTTCCTTGAATAGGACCGCATCGCCGGTTCCCAGATCCGTGGCCACAATCGCCGTCGGGATGTGCAAGTCTTCAAATTGCCTGCTGTCAAAAAAGCGCTGGACCAGCGCGCCCAACCTTTCATTGCTTGCCAGCCCGAACCGCGAAACCCGCCACCTGGCGAAATCGCGGAACCGAATCTCCCGGCATTTCGCAATAATTCGCGGCAGCGGTGTTCGGCTCGCGTATGCCGCCGCGATGATGCTCCCGATGCTGCTGCCCGTCAGGCACGATATCGGGATCCCCTGTTCTTCGAATACGCGCAGCACTCCCAGATGGGCATAGCCGCGGGCGAATCCGCCTCCCAGCGCCAGCGCAATTCCAGGGCGCAGAGGCAGTCTTTCTGATAATGAGAATGCAGGGTGTGGGCGTCGTTTCACGAACCCTACCTTCTCAGACGCGTGATTTCGTCGCGATGGGACAGGCGTCCCGAATTCTTGGTACCGAAGTACTCGAATTCCTTTTCGCCAATTCAATCCATAAAATGGCAGGCAGTACCAAGATACTAGCCGGGTACCCGCGCTGTACCATTGTCGGACCCTGCCCTTTCCGCGATTCTTCTCCTCGCAACATCGATTGCACTCAACCCTGAGGGGATTCTATGCAAACGGGATTCAACGGCTGGCTCGGTCATTCGGTTGTTTTGCAGGTTGCGTTAGGGGACATCAAGGTCCCGCTCCGTGGCAAGTTGCTCAAGGAAAGCGGAGAGACGGTTCGCATGCGCATTGGCGAAGGTTGGGACGTGGATATTTACAAGGCAATGATTCTCGGTGTGGAAGAAGACGGGATGGCGATGATTCCAGCCTGAGGGGGCGAACATGAAAAACGAAATTCCGAAATACGTAACGCGTGCTCGTGCAGCTTATCTGTTGGGACTTCCCGTGGAAGAGATCGGTCGCATCTCTCAAGAAACCGGCATTGGTCACCATGAGTGTGCCGGCAATGTGGAAGAGACTTTCTTTACCTACGCCGAATTACAGAAGATTTGCGTGCTAGCCACCTGTCAAGGTGTCGTGGCGCACTAACCCAAGTTTGATTTTCCTGCGGCCCCCCTCAGGAGTACCCCCGCCCCGGTTCGTTGCCCCCAGCGAATCGGGGTTTTTCTTTTTGCCCCACGAGAGTCTTTCCCTATTATTGAATCGATTTAGAAATCCTTTGACATCGAGCCCTACTGCGGAGAAACTTAGCGGCAATCAGGTGTGCTGTCCCACATGTTCTGCGCTTTGATTTGTGGAAGGTCAGAGCCTCGGCTCTGACCTAGAGCCGGACCCACGAATTGGGCTTTAGCCTTTGGGGACTCCGGATTCTTCGGGACGAATCGCCAGAATGGATATGTTTCAGCGATGAAAAGTTGGAATGGCTGGCTTGCGCTTGGGATTCTCCTTGCTGCGCTTGCGTTGATTTCCGCTTCCGGAATCCGTGGAATTGGCCAGGAAGGGACTCTGGATGTTGTCATTTCGGGTGGCCGCGTCATGGACCCGGAGTCCGGCCTCGATGCCGTTCGCAACGTGGGCATTCGCGGCGGCAAAATCGTCGAAATCTCTGAAATTCCGCTGCAGGGCAAGGTGGTCATTGACGCAAAAGGGTTGGTAGTCGCCCCAGGATTCATCGATCCCCATGAACACGGCCAGGAGCCGCGCAACTACCAATTCCAGGCTCACGATGGTGTGACCACATCTCTCGAACTCGAGGCCGGCACTGACGACGTCGCCAGGTGGTACGCCCAGCGCGATGGCAAATCCCTCATCAACTACGGTGTTAGCATCGGCCACATTCCTGTGCGTGCCGACGCCATGCTGCACCGGGCACCCGGCTCGAGGGAACTCACGGAAATGTTTAAAGAAGCCGCAGAAGCCGCGCACAGGGCGGCAACCCCCGCAGAGATAGCGCGAATGAAAGAATTGATCGAAACGGGTATGAAGCAAGGTGCGCTCGCCGAAGGAATGGGCATCAACTACACTCCAGGCGCATCTCATTGGGAAATCGTCGAAATGTTTCGCGTCGCTGCAAAATACAATGCCCCTGTTCACGTCCATGTGCGCTATTACGGAATTCTCGAACCAGAAACCGGTTTGAACGCTCTCGAAGAGGTGATCGCTGCGTCCGCCGCGACAGGTGCAGCACTTCAGGTCGTCCACATTACCAGCATAGGCCTCAGCAGCACACCGGAACTACTCGCCATGGTCGAAGGCGCCCAGAAGCGCGGTCTCGATGTAACCACGGAAGCCTATCCTTACACCGCCGCCAGCACTTCACTCGAATCCGCCATTTTCGATCCCGGCTGGCAAGAGCGTATGGGTATCAACTTCAAAGACATACAGTGGGCCGCCACCGGCGAACGCCTTACCGCCGACACCTTCGCGAAATACCGCAAGCAGGGTGGCGTCGTGGTCATTCACTCCATTCCGGAATCCGCAGCGCGCGCCGCCGTCAGCAGTCCACTCGTCATGATTGGCAGCGACGGTATGCCAATCACGGGGCCGAAAATCCATCCTCGCGGTCAGGCCAGTTTTTCGCGAGTACTCGGTCATTACGTCCGCGACGAAAAAGCACTCGACCTGATGACCGCCCTCCGCAAAATGACCTTGATGCCTGCGCAGCGACTGGAGAAACGTGCCCCCACGTTTAAAAATAAAGGCCGCATCCGTGTTGGTGCCGATGCAGACATCACCGTCTTCGATCCTTCAAAGATTATCGACAAAGCCACGTTTGACGAGCCGCTGAAATACTCCGAGGGAATTTCAGTATGTTTTGGTAAACGGTGTCGCCGTTCTGAAATCCGGAACGCTCGTCGACGGTGTCTTTCCGGGCCAACCAGCGCGCGCTCCGGTTGTTCAGATAAAGTTTTCGTTTGCGATAGTGCGGTAGACAATTTTGTGATCGCTCCAGGAACAGGAAAGCAAAACCTTGCATCTCACATCTCTCGATTGGATCGCCATCGCCGGCTACCTGATCATTACTCTCGTACTCGGCCTCTATTTCCGCCAGAAGTCCGGCAAAAGCACCGGTGATTATTTCGTTGCTGGACGTCAAGTCAGTTGGTGGCTTGCTGGCACCTCCATGGTCGCCACCACCTTCGCCGCCGATACGCCGCTTGCTGTTTGCGGACTTGTCTACACGCAAGGCGTGGCAGGCAACTGGCTCTGGTGGAGCTTCCTTCCCTCCGGAATGATGACCGTTTTCCTTTTTGCCCGACTGTGGCGCCGTTCCGGCCTCATCACCGACGTCCAGTTTGCCGAATTCCGCTACCACGGAAAGCCCGCCGCTTTCCTGCGCGGTTTTCGCGCCGTCTATCTCGGCCTGCTGATGAACTGCCTCATCCTCGGCTGGGTCACCAAAGCTATGGTCAACATCATCAGCACTTCCATGGGCATCAGTGACGCCAAGGCACTGGCCATCTGTGTTTTCTTTCTCATGCCGTTCACAGGTATCTACGTTTCGCTCGGCGGCCTGTGGGGCGTACTCTGGACCGATCTCTTTCAGTTCGTTCTCAAGATGGCCATCGTGATTGGTGTTGCGTACTACGGTGTCCATGCCGTTGGTGGAATGTCCCAACTCCTCGAAAAGTTGGCCGCCATGCGCACCGCAACCGGCCCGCGCGCCAGCGACATTACTGGACTGCTCCCCGATTTCTCTCGCGGTTTCACCGGCGAGGCGATTTGGACTCTTCCCGTCATCACGTTTGTCGTAAATCTTGCCGTGCAGTGGTGGGCCTTCTGGTATCCCGGTGCCGAACCCGGTGGTGGCGGCTACATCGCACAACGAATTTTCAGCGCGCGCGATGAACGTAACGGCCTCCTTTCTGTGCTCTGGTTCAACCTCGCGCACTACGCCCTGCGCCCCTGGCCCTGGATTCTTACCGCGCTAGCCGCCGTCGTTCTTTACCCGGGCCTCGCTCAACCCGAGCGCGGCTATATGCTCGTCGCCACGCAACATACGCCCCACGCCGTTCTCGGCGTGCTCCTTGCCGGATTCATGGCTGCTTTCATGTCCACCGTAGCCACCCAGTTGAACTGGGGCAGTTCCTACCTTGTAGAAGATTTCTACCGCCGCTTCGTCAAGAAGAACGCTAGCGAAGCGCACTACGTCAACGCCTCCCGCATCGCCACTCTCTTCCTGGTGATTGCTGCCGCCTGGGTTTCCATGCAACTCCAATCCGTCAGCGAAGGTTGGAAGATTGTTCTCGAACTCGGCGCCGGCACCGGCGGTGTGTATCTACTCCGCTGGTATTGGTGGCGCGTCAATGCCTGGAGCGAAATCTCCGCAATGGCCGCCGCGCTTGTCACCACGCTCGCCTTGCACAACCGAGTATCTTTGGATGTCTCTCGCTGGCCGCCCCGTTCCTTTCAGCGGTTCCGACCCTGTAATATTTGCGAAAACGACACTCTGCACCACCGCCGTCACCACCATCGTCTGGCTCGTTGTCACGCTTCTCACTCCCGCCGAACCCGGGAACACGCTCGTCGAGTTCTATCGCAAAGTCCGGCCCGACATTCGCGGCTGGAAACCCGTTGCTAAGGTCAGCGGCGTGGAAGAAATCACCCAGGACCTCGGCAGGAATCTGGTCAGTTGGCTGATCGGCGTCGTTTTCGTCTACACCGCGCTGTTCAGCATCGGCCAATTCTGTTTCGGCCGCACTTCCTCGGGTGGAATCCTTGCGCTGGTGTCGGTGTCCTGTGGTGTGGCTTTGTATCGCCTCATGCCGAAACCCACCGAATGGCGCGTCTAGGATCCGATTGCGGGTCGGAGCTTTAGCTCCGACAAAACCAATCTGCTTTCGTTGCGGCTTCAGCCGCTGAGTACTCGGGAACGCTTTATACTGTTTCCCGGCACATCTCGCTCCATGACCGAACCGCAAAAAAAACTGGGCACCCACCACGCTGTCCTTGCCGGCTTCCTGGGCTGGACCCTCGATGCCTTCGACTTCTTCGTCATCGTTTTTCTCTACGACACCCTCGCGCGCGAATTCAGCGTCTCCAAAAAAGCCATCATCTTTACCACCACAGCTACGCTTGCTCTGCGGCCTGTCGGTGCTCTCCTCTTCGGCCTTCTCGCCGATCGCTTCGGCCGCCGCATTCCTCTCATGGCCAACGTCATCTATTTTTCCATCATCGAATTGGCCTGTGGGTTCGCTCCCAACTACACCGTGTTCCTCATTCTGCGCGCGCTTTTCGGCATCGGCATGGGCGGAGAGTGGGGCGTCGGCGCGTCCCTCGCGATGGAATCCGCGCCTCCGCGTTGGCGCGGCATTCTCAGCGGCATTCTGCAAAGCGGCTATTCCATCGGGTATCTTCTCGCCGCCATTGCCGCTCGCCTCGTCTTACCCGCATGGGGCTGGCGTCCTATGTTCTGGCTGGGCGCATTACCCGCCTTGCTCGCTCTCTACATTCGTACCAAAGTTCCTGAATCCGCTGCATGGCAACAGCATCGCGCCAACAGCATGGCGCATATCATCAACACCGTCGCCGCCCAATGGAAGCGCTTCCTGTATCTTGTCGTGCTCATGACCTTCATGATGTTTTTGTCCCACGGCACGCAGGATCTGTATCCCGATTTTCTGAAAGAAGTTCACCACGTCGCCGCTTCGCGCGTCGCGGACATTGCCATGATCTACAACGTTGGCGCTGTAATCGGCGCGATCATATTTGGGGCGATGTCGCAGCGACTCGGGCGGCGAAAGGGCATGATCGCCGCACTCGCCCTGTGTCTAGTGGTGATTCCGTGGTGGGCCTTTGGCGGCAGCGTGCCTATGCTGATTCTCGCCACTGTATTTATGCAAATGGGCGTACAGGGAGCCTGGGGCGTCATCCCCATTCACCTCAACGAACTGGCCGCCGACTCTGCGCGCGGCCTGATGCCCGGCCTCACCTACCAACTCGGCATCCTTCTCGCTTCTCCCACCAACAACATCGAATTCGCCCTGCGCCAGAAATTTGGCTACCAATGGGCCCTTGCCGGCTTTGAACTAGCCACCATCCTCACCCTGGCTCTCTTGCTTTGGCGGGGAGCCGAAGCCCACGGCAAATCCTTCGTTGCCGTTCAAGCTCCTCGCGAATGACGAATCCGCTGCTCTTGCTATCCCTTTCCCATATACTTCCCGATCACCTCCGCGCACGCTTCCGCGAACTCCTGTTCTGCTTTCGTAAATGTATCCGCGAAATAGCTTTCGATATCCAGTTCCGCCGCAAGCTTCTTGTTCACAAAAATAGGCACAACAATTTCCGATTTCACCATTGCAGACCCGGCGAGATACCTCGGATCTTTCGTCACGTCCTGCACAACCACCGTTCGTCCACTGGTGGCTGCCGCGCCGCAAAGTCCGTTGTGCAGCGGAATACGCGCATTCGGCGTAAAGCTCCCCGCGAATGGCCCCACGATCAGGTAATTCGAGTCCGCTGGATCGACAAGATAAAATCCCACCCAATTGTATCGTGTCATTTTCTCGTGAAGATATTTAGCCGCGTGTTCCATCACGGCTTGCGCCGTTGCGGCAGTATGCGCGTACTTCTCGAGCTCTTGAAGAATCCCTCTCTGCACTGGCATCATCTCCGTAGTCTCGTGTTCCACGTCAGAAATGTTCCTGACGCTGCACACTTGCCTCCATCTGCGTCAGTGTACACGAACGAATGCATTCCACTTTTCCAACTCCAACCCACGTTCCAGAACTGCAGCGCCTGCACCATTTCTCCGCGATTTTCCGTGTATTATTCACCGCAGAGGTTTCGCCCAATGAAAATTGCCGATGCCAAAGTGATCGTGTGTTCTCCCGGCCGCAATTTCGTCACACTCAAACTCACCACCGAAGACGGCCTCCACGGCTTGGGCGACGCCACCCTCAACGGCCGGGAACTTGCCGTCGCCAGCTATCTCAACGATCACGTTCTTCCCCTGTTGATCGGCCGAGATGCCCGCAAGATTGAAGACACTTGGCAATATCTCTATAAAGGTGCATATTGGCGCCGCGGCCCCGTGACCATGTCCGCGATCTCCGCTGTTGACTCGGCGCTCTGGGACATCAAGGCCAAATCCCTCAACTTGCCGCTCTACCAAATCCTCGGCGGCGCTTCGCGTGACGCCATTCTCGTTTATGGTCACGCCAGCGGCGCAAACATCGAAGAGACCGTAAGCGACGTTGCCCGCTATCTCAAACTCGGTTACAAGGCCATTCGCGCCCAATCCGGCATTCCCGGTCTCGAATCCACCTACGGCATCGGTAGCGGTCACAAGCACTACGAACCCGCGCAAAAGGGTCTGCCGCCTGAAAATTGCTGGTCCTCCGAAAAATATCTGGAATTTGTTCCACAATTGTTTTCTCGTTTGCGCAGCGAATTCGGCCCGGAAGTTCATTTGCTTCACGACGCCCATCACCGGCTCACTCCCATCGAGGCTGCTCGGGCCGGCAAGGAACTCGAACCCTTTCATCTTTTCTGGCTGGAAGATCCCACCCCCGCCGAATTGCAGGAAGCTTTCCGTCTGATTCGCCGCCACACCACCACGCCACTCGCCGTGGGTGAAGTGTTCAATTCAATCCACGATTGCCACCAATTAATTCAGGAACAGCTCATCGATTTCATTCGCACTACGGTCGTCCACGCTGGTGGCATTACGCACCTGAAAAAAATCGCCAATCTCGCCGAACTCTATCAAGTCCGCACCGGTTCGCATGGTGCCACGGATCTTAGTCCCGTTTGCATGGCCGCGGCCCTGCACTTTGATCTCAGCATCCACAATTTCGGCATCCAGGAATATATGCCTCACTCCGCTGAAACCGATCAGGTCTTCCCGCATTCCTACCGCTTCGAATCTGGCCTCACGCATCCCGGCGAAGCGCCCGGCCTCGGCGTCGACATCGACGAATCCCTGGCCGCAAAATATCCTTACCAACCGGCCTATCTTCCCGTGAATCGAAAACTGGACGGCACAATGCACAGTTGGTGATTTGCTTCCTGCAGGTGGGATAAACGGAGCACAGCCTGCGCAGTAATTTTCTGGCCGCAACGACTGCGCATCTCGGTCCGCAATAAATCATCTAAAAACTTGGTGGAGGCGGGGGGAGTCGGAATATTCAGGCTTATTGAAAACACTGAACATATTGATTTTTCGAGACGCCAAAAACGCAGAACACGGCAGAATTGCGGCTAACTGGAACGTATCTGGAACGTGGGATTTTCAGCCAGCTGTCCAAATTTGTGAGGAGTTCACTTCTCCGTTAAGCACGTCACACCCCCGAGTTACTTTCGCCTACCGTCCCAGAAGGGCGTTTCACAGGACTAATGTTGAGTTCGGTGAACATTGGTCGCTGAGCGCATTGGTCCGAAGGCAACAGCTAAGCCAAGGTTCACTTAGCTGGAAATGCGACCATTCGGCCAAGCGACGAGCAGCCCGTTCTAACTAAGCCTCCGCCGCCAGCCTTAGCTGTATCTCGCGCATGACGATCATGGAAACTTCAACTTCTTATTTCGCCTGGGCTAGCCCCGCAACAACTGCGGCGACTTTATCGAGTATCTGATCCCAGCCCTCTACTTGCCCGCTGTTTTTTGCTTGCTCCATGGTTTCATTTCCAATGAGGGTGAGTTTCGTCTGGCCGTTTCCAAAATCCTCAAAAATAACCACGTCGTGCGCATCGTCTATGGCCTCATGTTCTATTCCATACTGCTCAGGCTCAACCTTGTTTCCCTTCGACGGTTCGCGTATGTAGCCGTATCCCGCGCCAGTCAGGATGCGATGCTGTTTACCGATAACGCGGCGCAGCTAGGACCACAACTCGCCGTCGAAACGTCCAAAACTGCTGTCTTGGACGTCGAACAAGTTACGTCGATTGCCAACGCAGTTGGAATGAGCCGATAAACTAGTGCGCGGCGTTGCCCGCGCGCCGAATCGGGCTATCGCCTCAGGAACTCACCGATTACGACCGCCAACGACGGGCTAGCAATGATGTCGTAGTGAGTCGTGCCGGGAAGGATGGCCAACTGCGCCATCGACCTCATCGATCCGTCTAGTCCGGCGTCCCGTTGTGCGCCACCGAGAGCCTTGTAGAATTCAACGATATGCTCGGCGCGAACGGCATCTGCATCGGCAAAGACCAAAAGTGTCGGTAACTTGAGAGCCTTGACCTGCGCTGACCAGTCAAATGGCGTGCTGGCCAGTTCGCCCATCTTTTTGAACGACGTTTCCCAGTTCGTCTTCGGGTACATCGTCGCAAGTGGTGACTTTTTGACGCTGTCTGCAAGCATCGGTGCGTTCTTGCTCATCTGTGCGAACGTGGCAAGCCCTTCCGGATAGAATCCGGTTTGGGCCATGACAGAGGAAATCACCACCAGGTGATCGACGACTTCGGGATGTCGTATAGCAGTTTGCAATGCGACGCCTCCACCGAATGAATAGCCGACCAAGTCAATTTTCCCCAGCTTCAGGTACGCGACCAGCGCGGCTACATCATCGGCCAGTGCTTCAAAGCGGTAAGGACGATCGATGTCGGCGGTGTTTCCATGTCCTTGCAAATGCACCGCAATCACCTGACGGGACTTCGCCAGAGCATCGATATTAGTGCCAAAGCCTTCGAAAGCGGTGATTCCGCCGTGGAGCAGAACCATCGGCTTACCTTGGCCATAAATCTCGTAGTAGAGCTGCATGCCATGAATCGGTGCGTATCCAGTTTTACTTTCTGCGTTCCTAGGAACTCCTGACGCGCTAACTTCAGTGCCAGTGAGACTCAAGAGCAGCACAGTTATGAGTGTCAGAATGTTATTTCGCATAGTCTTCTCCAGTAGCCAAGTTCTGCATGTTCTGTTGCGCCTGCCTTTACTTTATGTTCAGTAGCTCGCTCATGACGATCATCAAAGCTTCAGCTGCTCATTTCGCCTGTGCCAGCCCCGCCACAACTTCAGCAACCTTATCGAGTATCTGATTCCAGCCCTCTAGTTGCCCGCTGTTTTTTGCTTGCTCCATGGTTTCATTTCCAATGAAGGTGAGTTTCGTCTGGCCGTTTCCAAAATCCTCAAAAGTGACCACGTCGTGCGCACCGTCTATGGCCTCATGTTCTATTCCATACTGCTCAGGCTCAACCTTGTTTCCCTTCGAGTCGGAAAAGTACATGGAGTAAACGATCTTCTCGTGCAGAACAATCTCGTGGTATTCCCCACCATTCCAGAACTCCTGCCCATCCGGCGTTCTCATGCAGCAGAGAAATTTTCCTCCTACGCGAAAATCCATCTCGCAAAAAGGCGCAGTAAAACCCTTCGGCCCCCACCACTGCATCACATATTTCGGGTCTGTCCACGCCTTCCAAACCAATGCGCGTGGGGCATCGAAAACTCTAGTGACAACCATCCGCTCTGGCTCGTTAACCGTGTTTTTTGTCATCTCTGGCCTCCGCTTTTTTCATTTGATTCACAACTACATCCAACTTGTCGAAACTCTCTTCCCAGAATCGGCGATAGCTAATCGCCCAGTCGCTGACTGTCTTTATCGCCTCTGGCCTAAGCGTGCACACGCTCTCTCTTCCACGCTTCGTCTTGATCACAATCCGCGCCCGCACCAGGTAGGCAATATGTTTTGAAATCATCTGCTGCGAGAGTGCAAACGGTTCCGTCAATCCATGCACCGAGGCAGGCCCATGGGAGAGTCGTTCGATCATCGCCCGGCGGGTTGGATCAGACAGAGCCGCAAATGTTGTATCTAACCTATCCACAACCATATGGTAGTGAATTATCCGTCGATGTCAAGTGTGGATTTTGGAGTTCCCGATTTCTGTTTCCTGATCTCTGAACCCTGACACCTGCGCTAATTTATGCTTCCCCATGCGCCGCGTATCGCAGCTGGATGCATGGTTTAACAAATAGGCTTCCTTGAGCAATTACTCATTAACCTGACGATTAGAGTGCCACCGCAACCTGCGCAGGAGCGCGAGCCGTCACGGCGGAGGCCCTGGCATCAGGGGCCGGAGGATGCGGATTGCCGTTGGAACCTGTTCTCGATGTGTTGCCGGCCCGTTGGGCAAGTGATCTTTGCCAATTGGCTTGCTACGACCTCCGCGATGAGTGGTAAATCGCCAATCCACTCATCGCGGAGATTAGTACCGGCTTGTAGGAAGCGATCATCGCGCCTGCCGCCAATTCTGGGAGGATTACTGCGCAACGGAAGTAATGCGCTTGTTAGGGATGTGCGTTTGCGCTCTTGTAAGAAATTCAATTTCCTTCCGGCGTGGAACCGTGTGTTTAAGCAGGAAATCCGGCTTACTCCCATCAAACTGCATTCGCAGAAATTAGCAGAGATGCGCTGTATTAACGATAGTGGAGGTCATTCGCGTTCCCCCGCCTCCAGTACTGGAACGCAATGAGGACCGTATCTGGAGCACAGGCGTGCAAGAATTGCTGTAATCTATTGATTACAGATTACTTAGTATGGTGGAGGCGGGGGGAGTCGAACCCCCGTCCGAAAAGCGCTACGCCACGAAGCCTACATGCTTAGCTCAATTCCGTTGGTTTCGCCTTCCGCGCTCAGAATGAGCAAGAAACGCGGCCGACTAGTCCGATGGTTCTCGCGCGAGCCTTACGGACCGAAAGGCTCGCACCAGCTCACTGTGTGACGCTTCTGACTGGGCCCATGAGCAAAGCCCAGGGAAGCGTTGCGCTTAATTAATTAAGCAGCAAGTGCCAAGTTGTTGTTGGCAGTTCTAGTTTCCATCCTGTTACGGGCGGGTGGGCCCCGGCATGCCTTCGAGACGCGACAACTTCCGTCGAAACCGTGTCGCCCCCTTGACCTTCCTATATTATCATTTACAACTTGGCACCGCATCGCCGCTCATTTGCCGCTTCTCTCCTCGGCAAACCAGGCCTGCCTCATTGGAGCCGCCCATGTCGCAAAACGACCGCCGCCTCAACTCCTGCCTCATGGGCATCATCCTCGGCCTGATTCTGGTCGGTCTCGTCAGCGGCACACCCCTCCGCCACGTCGTCCAGGTTCTGCCCGCCTGCATCGTTCTCGTTGCCCTGAATCGTCCCACCCCATGGACATCCTACGCCGCTCTCGCCATCTTCCTCTTCTGGCTTCTTATCATGCTGCTGATCTGGCTTCACCTGCTCGGTCTCGCCCACGTCCTCTCGGGAACTTTTTCAACAACAGAAACAGTTCTCACCATCTTTATCGGTGGCTGGTGCTTGGTTGGCCTATTTCGCTTTTTCACCACACCTACTGCGGCAAAACTACCCGCGCGCATCATCGCCTTCGTCGGCTTCGCCCTTCTTCAAATCGCCGCTCTCTGGATTAGCCTGCAGCCCTACCTCGCGCATCGCTAGCAAACGTCATCTATTAGCTCGATTTTCCCGACTCCTCGATGCTGGTAACTTCCGTATCCGTGGCAATGAACGCCTTGACCGGTGTCCCCGTCTTGATGATCCCTTGGCTCCCACGAATAATCACGTACCGCGTGCCTGCGGAACCGATCGCCCCCCGTATCTCCACCTTCTTATCTCCCACTTTCAAGAAGTGCACGCGAATGCTCACTTCGCCTGCTTCTCCCCAGAAGTCCGGCTTTTTGGCCTGCACCACTTCTCCCGCCGCGCGTTGCCCAGCCTTGGCTACCAGTGCATCACCAACCTTAAGATCCTGCGCCAGTGTCAACTCCACAGGTTCTCCTGGTTTGGCTCCACGTGAACTTACATCCTGCGCCAGTTGCAGCGCTACCTCGGTGCCCTCCCTCAACATCACTTTCTT
Organism: Candidatus Acidiferrales bacterium; assembly: GCA_963782755.1. GTDB lineage: Bacteria > Acidobacteriota > Terriglobia > Acidiferrales > UBA7541 > Acidiferrum. Next base: position 157,424 of record CAWAKR010000009.1, on the reverse strand, counting down.
CGGTCCACCGGTAGCCGCCTGCTGCGCCAGTGCCATAGGCGTCAGTGCAAATGTGAGCGTCATCGCTACACTCCACAAAAATCCCTTCTTCATCGTCCACCTCTATTTCTTCTCTGCGGTCGCTGCACTGGAAACCGTCGCTGGCAAACCCCTTTGTCCAACGTGCTTGTCCAACTTTTCGCGCAGGGTCTTTTCCGCATTTTTCAATCCAGAATCGCCGCTCATGCCTCCGCCATTCGAGGCCTCTTCCGTCCAGATTTTCTGTCCGCCAATCTCAAAGCACTCCGCCGTGACCTTGATCCATTTCGTTACCGGCCGGTCCACCACCACGTACAGCACGCTGCTCGCCTTGGCGTCGCGCGCGATCTTGTAAACCGCCTCCATCGGCGTCGCGCTCTCCGCATAATCTCTTCCGGCAAATTGATCCACCGCAATCGTCACATTCTTTTCCTTCAAGTAACTGAACAAATCGTTTTTGGCGTTCATAAACACTTCTGAACTGCTGTACTTCCCATGCCGGTCCGTCCGTTGCACGAAGACATATACCTTCGCTTGATCTCCACTCCCCGTTGCAACGGGCGGTTCTTGACTCGCCGTCAACACCAGGAAAAACAGCGATATCAATGCCACCACCAACAATTTCCCCGCTGCAATTAGCCCGTTCATCTCCCGCTCCTTCTCAATTCACCTGTGGTTCCGCCTTCATTGCTTCTGGCGGCGCCGGAATCGCCGTGTCCGTGTCCACATAGGCCGTAAACAGCGCCCCTTCCTTGATCTCAATTTCCGATCCGTGTTTTACCAATCCGCTCAATCCGAACAGCACCGTTAACGCAACCGTATCTCCCGTTTTGCTCTCTCCTTGGCGAATTTGCGATCCACGCAATGCTACGTGCACAGTTCCAGCTCTCACGTACTGTATTTCCAACTCGAGCTCCGCGCCACGCCCCATAGTGCGAGCTGGTTTAGCCCGGCGCACTCGCCCGATGGCTGGCGCTCCGGCTTTCACCACGAGTTTCCCATCCACGACCACATCCTCGGCTAAGGAAAAATTCAGCGGGTCGTCCAACACCACCGTTTTCGAGTTCAGGGTGTGCAACAGTTTCAGTTTCACCGGTGTGCCATCCCGCAGCAGAACAGTTATTGCTAAGGGGGTGGTAGGATTGCTTGCCTGTTCTGGCTCCTTAGGAGATTGTTTCGTATCGGAGGGTTTTGCCGTTTCCTGAGCCCACACAACAGCGCCGATCGTTGCGATCAGACACCACAAGGCGAAACCGATATACCGGCGCATCTTGGAACCCCAGAGGGCAGAGGACCCTCATCCTTGACACACAACTGCCGATAACTTGAGTTTGCTGTAATGCTCTGCCTTGGCCTCAGGTCACGCAAGGTCAAGCGTCACAATTGCTGGCCCGGCCATCACTTATCCGCCGCACCCAGAACTTGGCCTCTCTGTTAACTCTTGCTATCGTTCCTTTCGGCTGACGCCGCGCGCGCGACAATCCATCGATGCCTGCTTCCATTCAACCCGCCAACCACTACGACCTTGATTCGTTGCAACTCCTCATGCACCGCATGCAACTTGAGGACCCGTGGGATCGGTCCCCCGATGAATCCATCGTCCGAAAGAATCTGTCTGGAACTCCTACAAAATCCCTTCTACGGACTCATCTTCCTGGCACGCGAACAAGGAATCCCCGTCGGTTATCTGATTGTCTGTTTCGATTTCAGCCTGGAGTATCACGGCAAAGGCGCGTGGGTCGACGAACTCTTTGTCGAACCAGCCCACCGAGGCAAGGGAATTGCCACTCAGCTTCTCGACCTGGCCGCAAGTGCTTCACTTGAAAACGGCGCGCAGACTCTACATCTTGAAGTCACGCACGGCAACCCAGCCATCGAACTCTACCGTCGCCGCGGTTTCGTTGATCATCACCGCTACCTGATGACCAAGTGGCTCAAGCTGGTCTAGTCTCCTCTCGGTTAAGCCACGCACAATCCATTCACCACAAATCAAAAATACTTGTCATCCTGATCCCGTGCAATCTGCGGGAGAAGGATCTCAACCAATCCTCCACCACTTATTGAAAGTCCTCAGGCACCCGTCGCCACTTTTCCGCTCCCTGCAACCGCCCCACCCGCGCTACCATCACTCCCAGCAACTTTGGAGATCCGTGCATGACCTCGAGATTCACTCACCTGCTTCGATTTGCTCTTCTGTTTTTCTTTTTCCTGTCGCTCTCACTACTACTTCACGCGCAAACTCCTCTCGTAAAAGTAGAAAACGGCGTGCCCGCCAAAATGCGCGACGGTGTCACGCTTCGCGCTGATATTTACCGCCCCAATGCCGACGCGAAGTTTCCCGTGCTCCTGAAGCGCACCCCCTACAACAAGGCGGGCTCGGGCCACGAAATTGAATTCGCGCGCAAGGCCGCCGCGCACGGCTACGTCGTCGTCATCCAGGATGTTCGTGGCCGCTACTCCTCTGATGGAGACTGGTATCCCTTCATCCACGAAGCCGACGACGGTTATGACACTGTCGAATGGGCCGCGGCACTTCCCAATTCCGATGGCCGCGTCGGCATGTGGAGCGGTTCCTACGTTGGCGCCACTCAGATGCTCGCTGCCATTGCTCATCCGCCACATCTTGCTGGCATCTGTCCGGTAGTCACCGCCAGCAACTACCACGAAAACTGGACCTATCAAGGCGGCGCTTTCGAACAATGGTTCAACGAATCGTGGACCTCCGGCCTCGCGCAAGACACGCTCAACCGTTCCGTGCAGAAAGCCTCCAACGCCCGCCTTGGCCAGGATGTGCTGCCGCTCACCAACTACCCGCTCTTCAACCTCTCAAGCCCCGGTTCCGTTAGCGCCAGCACCCCCGTGCTCGCTCCCTATTTCCTTGATTGGTTGAAGCATCCGTCCTACGACGATTACTGGAAAGCGGTCAGCATTGAAGCGCATTTTTCCGACATCAAGGTTCCCGCACTGCACATCGCCGCATGGTACGACATCTTTCTCGGCGGCTCACTTCGCAATTACGAAGGACTGAAAGCCAACGCGGGCACTGAAGAAGCTCGCAAAGGCCAGCAACTCCTCGTCACCATCGGCGGCCATTCCGGTGGCGGCCGCAATATTGGTGAACTCGATTACGGTCCCGAGGCCGAAAAATTCGACGAAACGGAAATCACACTTCGCTGGTACGACTTCCTCTTTAAGGGAGTTCAGAATGATTTCGCCGGCAGCAACCGCGTCAAAATTTTTGTCATGGGCCTGAATCAATGGAGAGACGAAGCCGATTGGCCGCTCGCTCGCGCCAAAAACACAAAATATTTTCTACATTCGCAGGCCGCCGCGAACTCTTCTAAAGGGTCGGCCTCGCTGTCTACGGTGACTCCTGCCATAGAGCCCTCCGATAAGTTCACTTACGATCCGCTTAAGCCTGTCCCCACCATCGGTGGGCCGCTGTGCTGCGATGGCGGCCATCTCGCTCCCGGCCCCCGCGATCAGCGCTCCGTCGAAGATCGAAATGACGTTCTGATTTACTCGACGCCGCCGCTCGATCACGATCTGGAAGTAACCGGCCCCGTGAGACTCGAACTGTTCGCATCCTCCTCCGCCGTCGATACCGATTTCACCGCCAAACTTGTCGATGTTTTTCCCGATGGCTCAGCAATCAACATAAGCGAAGGAATTCTCCGTGCCCGTTATCGCGATTCGCAGGAAATTCCCGCGCTCCTCATTCCCGGCAAGGTCTACCCGCTTAACATCGATCTTTGGGCCACCAGCAACGTCTTCCACGCCGGCCATCGCATCCGCCTGGAAATCTCCAGCAGCAATTTTCCACGCTTCGACCGCAATCTCAACACGGGTGATTCCGCCGCTACCACTTCCAAATCCACCACCGCTACGAATACCATCCTTCATGACACGGAGCATCCTTCGGCCCTGATTCTCCCCGTCGTTCCCTAGCCTTGTGTCGTGGCCGATCTTTAGATCGGCCACATCCAATTCCGTTAAAGATTGCGTTGCGTCCTCAACCGGGCTTTGTAGCGGCCACCTTCAGATGGTTACACAATCAAAAAATTTCGTGCACCGCGATCACTCGCGCTAATCCCTGGCTCCCCGAGCGCGGGGCGGCAGAGTTTGCATACCGCAGTCGAAGGATCCCAAACAAAGACTCAACTCGTTTCAATGATGGTAATCCTCAACTTGAGCCGCCATCTCCATATGCCCGCAATCCACGTCGGTACATCAAATGCTTGGCTCTTGCTGTTCTGTTCATCCCCGGACCAAGGAGACGAAACCCACCCGGATGCTCCGTCGATTCGCAGTCTTCCTGTTCGTTTTTCAATCCACCCTATTCCTGGCGCACTTTTTCCTTTACAAAACGCTCCTCGTGGCTTTCGCTCCCTTCCTTACCCCTGTTGCAAGACCTTTGGGATTAATCCTGGGTGTTCTCGCCGCCAGTTTTTTATCCACCTCGCTCCTCGCCTTTCGCTATTCATCGGCAATCGTCCGCGTCCTTTACATCCCTTCCGCCATATGGCTTGGCACCTTCAACTATGTTTTCCTTGCAGCGCTCGCCTGGTGGCTGCTCTACGGCGCTTCCGCCATCTTGAAAATTCAATTCCTCGATCCAATCGGCGGGCTTATCCTGTTCGGCGCCGCATTGATCTTCAGCCTCTACGGTCTCATCAACGCCGCCATCCCCCGCGTCAAACGCATTTCCATTAGCCTCCTAACCTCCCCGCCAACTGGCCCAACCGCACCTTCGCCCTGATCAGCGATCTACATCTCGGCCACATCCGCAATCGTGGCTTCGCCGCGCGCATCGTCTGCACCATCAATCGTGAAAATCCGCACTTCGTCGTCATCGCCGGTGATCTCTTCGACGGCACGGCCACCAACGCAGAACGCGCCACAGAGCCTTTCCGAGATCTCCATCCTCCCTTCGGCACATTTTTTTGTGAAGGCAACCACGAAGAATTCCGCGATCCCCGCCCATTTCTCTCCGCCATCACCACAGCTGGCATCCGCGTTCTCGATAAAAAGAATGTCGATCTCGACGGCCTGCAACTTCTCGGCGTGCCTTATCGCGACGCCACGCACACCGAACACATGTGCTCCGTCCTTGCCGGCATGGAGATCGACCGAAATCGCGCCAGCATCCTCATCACCCACGCGCCCGACCGTCCCGCCGTCGCCGAAGAGGCCGGAGTCTCCCTTCAGGTTTCCGGCCACACCCACGGCGGACAATTCTTCCCGCACACCTGGTTTGCCACTCGTATCTATCGCCAATTTACTCATGGCCTTAGTCGTATTGGCGCCCTTCAGGTATATACCTCGTACGGTGCAGGGACATGGGGACCGCCCTTGCGCGTGGGCACTTACCCGGAAATCACGATCATCCGTCTGCAGTCGCACGATTAAGACAGCACTCCAAGCCGCTCCGACATCGGCAAACCTTGCCGAGTTTTCCGCAACCCCTTGGGCATCACCTGCCGTGCCCCAAACTGGTGCAGCGCGCTCCAGTGCCTTCGTCGCTTTAAGTCTCTTTAGCCTCAGCGCGATTTCCCGTTCTCTCGATCCCCGATTGTGGCCCGCCGCTTGCCTCTTTGAGACTGGAGCTTTTGAAGTCGAACTGCCTATTTTGTCGTTGGCCGCTGAGTTCTCTGTAAAGCTCCACGGCAGTCGGCCGATAGACCCTATGCCGGTCCGAAGACATGAGACTTCTGCACTGGCACTGCGAGGAGGCACACATGGGGGTTGCAGGAATTCTCAGCAGCAGCATTTTCAATATTTTTAATCAGTTCAGCAGTCACAACGGTGCTCAAAACAAGATACTGCAGGTCAAACAGGGCTTTCAGCAACTCGGTCAAGACTTGCAGACCGGCAACTGGAGTCAGGCGCAAAGTGATTTTGCGGCCCTCGAGAAGTATCTTCCCGGCGGCCAGCAAACCACGCCAGTCACTTCATCGACAAATTCGACATCGTCTTCCAACGCCAGCACGTCCGGCACGCCGAGCAGCAACGCACTCTCGGCCGCCGTTTCGCAATTGGCGTCGGATCTGCAATCTGGCAACCTCACCGCGGCACAATCCGATTTCGCCGCCGTGCAGCAAAACCTTCAGCAGATCGGCCAGCAGCAGGGAGCTGGCCATGCTCATCACCATCACCCCAATCCGACAACGCAGACTCCAGCCAGCGGCAAGAAATCTCCACTCTCTTTGGCCAGCTAGGTCAATCGCTCAGCTCCGGAAATCTGGCCGCAGCCCAGCAAGCCTATTCGACACTCCAGCAGGACCTTCAACAATTTGCCTTGGGCAACTCTTCCAGTTCCTCCATATCCGCTCCCACAGGATCGGCCCAATCCGCGAACCTCAACGTCTCCGCCTAATGCAAAACTCCATTTCCGCCTGGGGGTAAGCCTTCGCGCCTTCCCCCTCTCCTTTTAGCCCCTCCCGGTCCCCTCACCGTTTGGTAGCCGAAACCGCAAGGTCACTTCTGGGCACATCCCCCCACCTGGATGATTGACGCCTACCCCAAAGGCCTACAGAATGACGAAACGGGAGAACTTCGGGCGAAAAACCCCCGGAAACAGGGCATGTCACCAGAACCCAACGCCTTTGAACAAGCCGTAGCCCGCGCGCTACGCGACAATCTCGAACGCATTCAGCGCTCCAGCGACGAGCTGAATCAGGCCGTCAATGACGTTGTGGCCGCCTGCTCCAGCAGCCGTCCAACCAACGCCCTGCCCCCGATGCTGCGCGCACAGTCCGGCGCTGCCGCGCTCGCTGCCTCTCTGGAGGTCCTCTCGCGCTTCATCACCTTGGCGCTGAATCCGGCTCCGCGCTCTCCCTCTCGAAGACAAGATTACCCAAGTGATTGGCCTGCAGGCCCCTGAAGCTCCTCCGCCACCGCTGCGCCCGGCAACTCCCACGCCCGTGCCCAAGCCGCCAGCTTCTGCGCCAGTCGTAGAAATTCCAGTCACACGACATGAGCCTCCCGCTCTCGTTCCCGCTCCTGTAGAATTGGAACCATCCGAAGCCGCAATCGAAATCGACCGATGAGTTCGACATCAACCGGTTAACTTCTGAGGAACAAGAGCTTCATCGCCGCGCGAATCGTGTGGCTAAAGTTTCGATGCAGGATATTAAGATGTTAAGACCGGAACAGGTTAGACTGGGCCGCGAAAACAGGGATATCTGCATCAGATTGAAAGACGACATTGAGAAAGCTCATCGCGAGTACGATCGTAGATTCAAGCCCATCATGGACCACCCGGTCGATTACTTTTATCGCTGGATGGTGGAAATTCTTGCCGAAGGCGATGCCTCTGCTCTCGGCGAATATCCCTACGCCACGGCAGGCAAAACCCGCTAGCAGAATTCGTCAATCCATTAGTGGCATTCTGCCTTTGTGGCACAGCCATTCCTGTTTGTGCTCGGCTTCCGCTAGAGCCCCTCTCAAATCAATTCGGACATTCGTCGTTTAGGGGTCGGAGCCTTGGCTTCGAGCACTGCCTCACCTTGCTTCCGCCATGGGCTTCGCCCGCTGAAGAATTCCTCCTCCGCCAATTCCATTTCGCGCAGACGCATCGTCCCGCACGCGCTCGCGCTCCTTGTAATAATGTCTCTGGCGCTTGTAGGCTCCTTCGATCTTGCTGCCCAAACTACTAAGAAAAAGAAAAAACCAGTCCACCCCAAATCTCCCGCCTGCCGCACCGGCTGCAAACCAGACACCACCACTCCTGCTCTGGATTCCGCCACGCCGGAAGATGCCAGCCTGCAAAAGGAACTGTCCACCCTGGCGCGCGAACTGCATCAAGGTGCTCCGGGTTCCTACGACAAGCTCGCCGCATTCGCCAATAAAAATTCCAAAAGTGTTTGGGGACAACGCGCCGCCCTGGCTCTGGGCTACGATGACTACACCAAGGCTCGTTCGCCTCAAGCGCTGGTCTGGTTGGCCAAAGCCAAGAGCGACACTCTGCTCGAGGAATACACGCTCTTCTGGACCGCCCAAACCGAACGCACTCTTGCACAAAAATGCGGAAGCGGCCCAGGATCTCGCGACCCTCTTGCGCGATCATCCCAACACCGTAATCAAAGACATTGTTCTGCAGGCCTACGTTCCGACCACTGTCGAAATCGGTCAGCCTCAGGATGGTTTAGACGCGCTTGCCGCCTATCCACCGCTTCCTCGAAACCCGCTCTTCTGCTCGTTCGCGCGCGTGCCGATGAATCGATTCGCAAGCTGGTACCGGCCGCCAAGGACTATCAAGCGATCTACTACAAATTCCCGCTATCCGACGAATCCAAAGACGCCGGCCTTGCGCTCACTCGTCTGAACAAGTCCTGCGCAGCGAATTTCCGTACGCCACTGCCGAATTGCAGGATCAGCGCGCGCAGGGCATTCTACGACGCCCACAAGTGGAAAGAAGCACGCGCGGAATACGAAAAGCTTGCGGCCATGCTGAAGGATCCCTCCAATCCCACGCGCCAACGTGCCCTGGTTCGCGCTGCGGAATGCCGTCAGCATCCTAAACCGTTCCTTCGCTTCTCGCTTCGCTCAACATTTCCGATCCCGAAGCCGATGCCGAACGCCTCTACGCTCTCTCGCAAGCCTATCGCTCCGAAAAAAACGAAGGCGCGATGCTCTCCACCGTCGAAAAATGCGCCGAAAAATATCCGCTCAACCGCTGGAGCGAAGAATCCCTGATGTCCACCGGCAACTACTATTGGGTGCTGCTCGATCGCTCCAAAGCCGTCAGCTATTACCAGCGCATCATGGACGCCTACCCCGGCGGAAAGAATGCCTACAACGCGGAATGGCGATCGCCTGGGTCGCTTACCTTGACCACGCCCCGTACGCCGACGAAAAAATCACCATCTTCCTTCGCAAATATCCCGTCAGTGGTGGCGCGGTCAACGCACTCTACTGGCTGGGACGAAACGCCGAACGCGGTGGCAATCCCGGTCACGCGCGCGGTTACTATCGCAAAGCCTCGGAGCGTTTCCCCACAACTTATTTCGGCCAGTACGCGGCCTTACACCTCGAAAAATTGGGTCCCGGCGAAGAAGATTCCTCCGATGTGCTCGCGCAAATTCCTGTCGCACCCGCGCTGCGACCATTCGACGAACCCATTCCCGCAAATGTCATCGACCATTGGAATCGCGCGCAAGCTCTCCGCACCATCGCCTTCGACAGTTCTGCCGAACTTGAACTGAAAGCTGCCTACGCCGCCACTGCTTCGCCACGCTTTCTTGTCGAAGCCGCGCAGGCTGCGTTCGATCAGGGACACTTCGCCGCTGGCATGGCCTACGGGCGCCTCGCCGTTCCTAATTTCGACGCGCGGAAATTTTCTGAAGTCCCCGTCAGCGTTTGGAAGGTCCTGTTCCCATTTCCCTATGAATCCTCTCTGCGCCGTGAAGCCGAACGCAACGATTTCGATCCCATGTTTGCTGCCGGTTTGATTCGCCAGGAATCCACCTTCCAGGCCGACGCCGTTTCTCACGCCAACGCTATCGGCTTGATGCAGATCCTTCCGAAGACCGGCCGCATTCTCGCCAAGCAGCGCAAGATGAAATACACCAAGGCGTCGCTCTTCGATCCCAATATCAATATTCAGCTCGGAATGCTCTACATCGCCGACCTCACCCGCACCACGGGTGGACCCGAGTATGCCGCCGCTGCCTACAACGCAGGCGAAGATCGCATCGCCCTCTGGAAGTCCGAGCGCACCTACAGCGAAGTCCCCGAACTTGTCGAATCCATCCCCTTCACCGAAACCCGCGAATACGTCCAGATCGTAGTCCGCAACGCCGGAATGTATCGCCTCATTTACGGCGAAACGCCCAAGTCCACCACCGTCTCCGCCGCCATCCAATCCCGCTGACAATATTTCTAATATAGCGGGCGCCTTTTCCCTTTGCCTTTGGAGTGCGGCAGTCCGACTGCCGCTTTTTCGATGCCGGCCAATCGCAAATCGCAAAGCGGGAGCCCGGCTCCCGCACTCCAAATCTCTCCCCTGGCCTCCCGATGGCTGAATTCTGATATCCGTTCGCCATTCCCCGCCCAAAAATTCTCCACCATTGCTACAATAATTCGTCATGTCCACACCTGAAACCAACATGTCGCAAATCGCCCGCCGCATGCTCTCTGCCAAGGCCGAACAATTCACCGAATCCGTCATCCGCGAAATGACGCGCCTGGCCATGAAGCACAACGCCGTCAACCTCTCGCAGGGTTTTCCCGATTTCGCCGCGCCCGAAGAAATCAAGGAAGCCGCCCGCCAGGCCATCTCCGACGACATCAATCAATACGCCATCACCTGGGGTGCCAAGCCGCTGCGCGACGCCGTCATCGAGAAATTCGCCAGCACCCAGCACGTCACCTACGATCCTGAGCGCGAAATCACCATCTGCTGCGGTTCCACCGAAGCCATGATGTCTTCCATGATGGCCATCATCAATCCCGGCGACGAAATCGTCGTCTTCGAGCCCTTCTACGAAAACTACGGTCCCGACGCGATTCTCTCCGGCGCCGCCCCGCGCTTCGTAAGACTACAGCCGCCCGATTGGACGTTCGACGAAAGGGAACTGGCCGCTGCATTTGGCCCGCGCACCAAAGCCATCATCGTCAACACGCCAAACAATCCCACGGGAAAAGTGTTTTCACGCCGTGAACTGGAATTTATTCGCGACCTCTGCCTGCGCTGGAATGCCTTCTGCATCACCGATGAAATTTACGAGCACATTCTCTACGACGGCACCGAACACATCTCCATGGCCCAAATCGATGGCATGCGCGATCACACCATCGTCATCAACGGCATGTCCAAAACCTACAGCGTCACCGGTTGGCGTGTTGGCTGGGCGCTCGCTCCTCCGGAAGCCACGCAATCCATCCGTAAGGTCCACGATTTTCTTACCGTCGGCGCCGCCGCGCCGCTGCAGCAGGCCGGCGCCCTCGCGCTGAAATCGCCACAGTCCTACTACGACAAACTTGCCTCTACCTACGACAAGAAACGCGCGCGCCTGCTTGAGCTATCCTCGATAAATCCGGATTCACCGTCTACAAACCGCGCGGCGCCTACTACATCATGACCGACATCTCTCGCTTCAAGTTCGACGAGAACCAAGTATCCCGCCGAATCGCGCGACGTCTCTTTCGCCAAATACCTCGTCGAGAATATCGGCGTCGCCTGCGTCCCCGGCTCCAGCTTCTACAACGACGCCCAGGACGGCGCGAAATCAGGTCCGCTTCACCTTCTGCAAAAAAGAAGAAACCCTGGCCGCCGCCGAAGCCCGCTTTGCTAGTCTTCATCCGTAGCTTTTGTGGCGGCCGCCTTCTGAGGCGGCCCCTTTTGGAGTGCAACAGTCCAACTGCCGCTTTGTCGATGCCAGCCAATCGCCAAATCGTAAGAATTGGAGCGCCAGCCTCCCGCATCCAAATCTCTCACCCGCTGTTTCTTCCTATCTGATCTCCCGTAGCGCCACGCACTCACCTTTTACTGCAATCAACTCACACCGGCCTTCGTCTAAATTCCAATTGATCTCCATACTCCACACCCGCCGGTTTATCTCCAATTTAGCTTGACGTGCTACTCTCATCGGGCAACCACCCAGTAAGCCGGCAAGGTACTTCATTGCGACGAAAACCAGAAAGCTTCACACTCCTTCTCGTCGGCGCAGCACTCATCGCCATCGGCCTCTACGCAACACACCTGATTCGCCGCGGTTTCAGCACCGCCGACGAGCCCTCTCTCGCCAGAGAAAACTGTAGCCCGCGTCGCGCGCCAGCTTTCCATTCCGCACCACGCCCGCCTCGAAACGAACCCGTAGAAGCCCACTCCCGACGTTCTGAAGGAAGCTCGCGAAACCTATCTCAACCGCTGCGCCGTCTGCCACGGTCCAGACGGCTCCGGCCAGACCACCGTGGGCCACAATCTTTATCCGAAGAACTCCCGACCTGCGTGCACCGCAAACACAGAATCTCACCGACGGCGAAATCCATTACATCATTCGCAACGGAGTACGTCTCACCGGCATGCCAGGCTGGGCCAAGCCGCACGACGAAGATTCCGACGACAGTTGGAAATTGGTTCTCTTCCTTCGTAGTCTTCGTCCGTTAACCACCGAGAGCGCGCGCAGCAATCCGCCACCTCCACGTCAGCGCACTTTGCCGGCTCAAAGTCCTGCCAGAAATGCCACGCCCAGATCTATCGAACACTGGCAGAAAACTCCCATGGCCAACGTTGTTCGCGATCCGCGTGAATTTCCCGACGCCATCCTTCCCGATCTCGCCACCAACACCGTCTCGAAATTCACAAAAGATCAGGTCGCACTCGTCTACGGCAGTCTCTGGAAGCAGCGCTACTTCACAAAAATGGGTGACGACTATTTCCCGCTTGGAGCCCAGTGGTACGTCTCCCAACACAAAGTGGCTTCCTTATTTCGTTCCGCAGGGAACCGACTGGTGGGTGCCGTTTTATCCACCGGAAAACATGCAACGTCCCACCGGCCCCACCTGCGATGGCTGTCACTCCGTTGGCTACGACATCCACACCAAGCAAGTCGTCGAGTGGAACGTTGGCTGCGAAAAGTGTCACGGCCCCGGAAGCGAACACAACGCTCATCCCACGGCCAGCAATATTCTTAACCCAGCGCGCATGGACTACGTTCAGGCGAACGATTCCTGCATTCAGTGCCACTCGCAGGGCCGCCCGCTGCAAACTCCGCTCGAAGGAAAATATTACGACTGGCCGGTCGGCTATCAGGTGGGACTAAACCTGAGCGACTACTGGAAGCTCGAGGAACACACGCTTGGCGAAACCACCTTCACTCATTTCGCCGACGGTTCAGCCCACAAAAACCGCATGCAGGGCAACGATTTCGTGCAAAGCTCTGATGTATCGCCGCGGCGTTACCTGCTCCACCTGCCACGACGTCCACGGCACCGATAACTACGCCCAACTGCGAAAGCCCGGCGATCAAATCTGCATGGACTGCCACTCCCCGCAGTCGCTCAACGGTCCGCGCACCGCCACCATCGAAGAACACACGCACCACAAGAAGGGTTCCACCGGCAGCAGTTGCATTGCCTGCCACATGCCAAAAATCGCCACGGAAATTGCCGACCTGAAAGTTCGTTCGCACACCTTCACGTTCATCACTCCGGCGATGACCGACAAATACAAAATTCCCAATCCCTGCACCACCTGCCACGCCGACAAATCTACCGCCTGGGCCACCGAGGCCATCCGCCACTGGCCTGAACGCTCCCCTTGGCGGACCGAGTAGATGTCTTGTGCCATTCATCACTCTCTCTACTTTCCCCTTGTGTTACACTCCGGCTTCTGACGAAAGGGAAACTAATCGTGGCTCTTGAATTCGCACTTATTCCCGCCGGAACCAAGCTCGAATCCAACGGCGACGGCACGGCCTTCGCCATTTCCGAAAGCACCACTCGCACTTTTTTCTGCACTCTCGCCATTACGGATCAGATCGAGCAGGAATCTCTCGACGTCTCCATCTGGGGCTCTGCCGACGGCCAGGACTTCGGCAAAAAACCACTCCTCAAACTGCCGCAGCAGTTTTATCAAGGCACCTGCAAAATGGTACTGGACGTTTCACTGCGACCGGAGGTAAAGTTCCTCCGTGCAAAATGGGAGTTGAATCGGTGGGGAAGAGTTTCGCCTTCGCCGATGTTCGTCGCCGGGCTCACACTGGTGGAAATTTCCCCAATGTCCCGTGATTTACCGACGAACCGCGCTGCGCTTTCTTCGCGCTAAGGCGTCGCGACTTGGGACCTTCGACCCGGAAGTTCCGGGAGGAAGATGGGGTAGGAGACTGACGGTCGGTTGCCCTGTGGTGGTTAGTCTCCTACCCCGCGAGTGGTCTTGCGTATATAGACGAGGATTCCCCGCAAAATGTTTCCTCGGTCTTTCGAACATTTTTCAACTATTTGTGACTTTCCCTGCAGAACTATGATTTCCTGTAGTGATCCACGCACTTCGCAATCAGTACTGTTCGCTACCGCGTAAGCCGTACGGAACACACAACTCCTCGTGCATCAATCCCCGCTTCGGAACGCCGCTTAATTTATGTTAATTGCATGTAAATTTGCCAGAATTTCCGCGTGACCTAGCCAATTTCCACCGTCTCCAGATACCGCGCCACATTCGCCTTCCAGTTGAACTTCTCCACGATCGCCCTTTGCAAGCGACTGTGCGGCCTCCGGCTCGCCGTGTGTCAGATACACTCTGCTTCGGCTACCGCCTGCAATCCGTCCCAGCCAGCGCAACAATTCGCTCTTTCCCGCGTGTGCGGAAAATTGCCCCATCTCCACGATCTCCGCTTTTACCGGAACAACTTGCCCATACAAGATTCAGCGTCTTCGCGCCATCCTGCAAGGCTCGTCCCCGTGTACCTTCCGCTTGGAATCCTCCCAGAATCACCGCGTTCCGCGAATCGCCCAGTCGATTCGCCAGATGATGCAGCACGCGACCGCCTGTAATCATTCCGCTCGCCGAAATAATGATGCACGGTGTTTTCACATTGTTGATGGATTTCGATTCCTGCACCGTTCGAGCCAGATGGAACCCCCGCACATTCAGCGGATCGCCACCATTTTGTTCGTCGCGCGAAAACTGCAGGTCGTGATCTTCCTTGTGCTTCAAATACAAATCCGTTGCGCTCAGCGCCATTGGGCTATCAACATAAACAGGCACCACCGGCACGCGCTGCTGATCTTCTAGTTGCTTCAGGTAGAACATGAACGTCTGCGTGCGGCCGATCGCAAACGCCGGAATCACGATTGAGCCGCCGCGCTTCACCACGCGATTCACAATTTCCGCCAGGAGCGTCGCCGCATCGCCGTCCGGATGCTCGCGATCGCCGTACGTTGATTCGCACAGCAGCACGTCGATCTGCTTCGTTACCGGTGGCGTCGGATCGTTGAGAATCGGCTGGTCGTATCGTCCGATATCCCCGGAAAAAACCACCACGGTCTTTTTACCATTTTCGTTGATAGTCAGTTCCAGGCTCGACGACCCAAGAATGTGGCCTGCGTCGTAAGACTCCACATGAAATACCGGCGAAATATCGAATCCGCCGTTGCGCGGCATCGGCCGCAGCAACTTCAGCACCGGCTCTACGTCATCGCTCGTGTACAACGCCTGCGGATTCGAGTGCTTGCTCCACTTGTTCTTGATTGCGTTCTCGGTGTCTTCCTGTTGCAGGTGTCCCGAATCTTTCAGCAGAATTTCCGTCAACTCAATCGTGGCCGGATTCGCATATATCGTTTTGTTGAAGCCGCTGCGCACCAGCACCGGTAGCCATCCCGCGTGGTCCAGGTGTGCGTGCGTCAATATCGCATAGTCGAACGTTTTCGGATCGACGGCGAGCGGATTCCAGTTCCGTTCTTTCAGGTCCGCGAGCCCCTGAAACAAGCCGCAATCCACCAGCAGTCGTTTTCCCGCCGCCTCCACCAGATATTTGGATCCTGTTACACAACCCGCCGCGCCCAAAAAAGTTAGTTTCGCCATGGTCTCAGCATTCTACCTGAACCGACCCTGTGCGCCAGCAAAAAGCCCTAACCGATCCTAGTACTTGACGGAACTAGCGTCAGACTCACTATGAAATCTATTATTTTTGATCTCGGAAAATTTGGAGGTTTTTGAAACTTTGGTGGAGCCGATGGGATTCGAACCCACGACCTCCTCGATGCCATCGAGGCGCGCTCCCAACTGCGCCACGGCCCCACTCATTCAACCTTGAAATTTTACCACAACAACCGCGTCCATGCCCCACGCACCCTTGCTCGTTTCCGCCCTCGTCATCTTCCATGCAGAATCCGCCCCGGAGTCGAACCATCGCAGCATCCCGCAACTCTCAGCCTCTACCAGTACGTGGAAAACCTCTTCAAATTCCTGTGGAAATCTGGCTCATTTTGGCCCTATAACGGGTGAATTTTGCTCGCCTAGCCGTCTGAATTGTTAATGGCGTGTTAATTTTCGAGGATGTGACTCCCATCACTAGCTTTCCCCATGCCCGCCCACTATCTTCGACTGGACAAGTTCATCGGCCCTTCGGTATTCTCACCGGGCCCCGATCACAACTTCATCCGTCCAAGGAGTTTTAAATCCCATGTCTGTCGAATCGATCGCCCAACACTTCCGCGGAGTGCATTGCCGTCGTTGTGGCAAGCCCGTCCAGGTCCCCGCCTTGGTCGCGAAAAAAGAATCTGCCGCGCACCACCAGTTCGCGCCCGACGACGCGGAATTCCACTTGATCTCGCAGGTTTTCGTTCTTCGTTGCCATTCCTGCCGCAAGGAATCCATCTACGCCATCAATCAAATTGTGGATTTCTCGTTCGTACCCACGCCGGAGATTGGGCTGTCCAAGCCCGCAACCGTTTAGCCAGCCGCCTTCTTTGCCGCCATCGGCAATTCTTTCTGCATGATCGCCCGATAGGTGCGCATCACCTCATCTGTCGATAGCTCCGGCTCCTGCCCGGGATGTGCTGGGCTGGGCCCTCAGCACTACGTCGTGCAGCGACATCACGCCGACCAGTTTCGCATCGGCGGTAATCACCGGCAGCCTCCGGACATGTCCCTCACGCATCACCTGCAGCGCCACGTGAATGTCATCTTCCGGTGAGCATGCAAACAGTTTCCCGTGCATCACTTCTCCCACCGTCACGTTTCCGGCCGCGGTGTTTCGCGTTCCGAGGGCCACGCAGATGTCCCGGTCCGTGATCACACCCTTGATTCGCCCCGTAGCTTCCAGAACGGGCAAGAAACCGCAGTTGCCTTTCCACATCAGCTCCGTCGCAGCGCCCAGATTCGTTTCCGGGTGGCATGCGTAGGGAGTCATCATCATCATTTCTTTTACCTTCATTGGATTTCTCCTTCCCCCCAAATTATTGCCTCAGGTACCCCTGTGATCTGTTTGTCGAGATGTTCTTCGGTTCCTCCGCTCGCGAGTGGAAATTCCTAGCGCACAACTTCCACCGAGGAGTGCGCATGCATCGCTACGGATTCCGACACGCTGCCCAGCACCAGCCGGTCAAACCCTCGCCGTCCGTGCGACCCCATTACGATCAGATCCGCCTGCCAATGATCAGACGCCGCTAGAATCCCGTGCACCGGGGACTCTCGTGGCTCCGTCACTTCGGTCTCCACCGCGAATCCGCTCTTCTGCAGTGTTGCTGTCGATGACTTTGCGGCGTCGCTCGAGTGCAGTTCGCTGCTCTTCATCATCTCTGTCACGAGCTCCGGGTCCAGGTAAGGATAATTTCCGATCAGCACGGGAAATTCCGGGCAGGCAATCACTTTGAACCGTGAACCCGCAGGCCACGGCCGTCCTGCCACGGATTTCAATGCCTTCTCCGCGTATTCGGAACCATCCGTGGGGATGAGAATCTTCATCCCCGCTGGCACCCCCATCGGGCGATTTCGGGCCGCACGCACTATTTCTACGGAGCAGTGCGCATGTCGCAATACCGACTGCGCTGTACTCCCGATCAGCAGCCGTTGTAGTGTGCTGCGTCCCCTCGATCCCAGTAGAATCAGGTCGGCTTTCCACTCGGTCGCGGATTTTGAAATGGCGTGCCTTGGATTTTCCATCACCACACAGGTGCTGGTCTTCCACCCGGCACTGCTCAACTTTTTCGCGTTCTCTGTCAGATTCTCTTCCGTTGTCTGCTTAGCTTCGGCCAGCAGCAGCGGTGCTCGCACAAAGAAGTACGGGTCCACCGCCGTGATTAGGCTGAACTCCGTGCCTTCCGGCCATGGTCGAGACATTGCTTCCTGGATCGATACTTCTGAAGCCTCCGATCCATCCAACGCTATGAGTATTTTCATCACGCCCCTCGCATGAAACCCTGCTCTGCAAACGCGGGAACGACACGGTTTACTTCAATCGGTACTGGCGTGGGGATATGGAGTAGGAACAGGAGATGAGACCAGACTGTGCTTGAGTTGAAAGACCCACGTCGAAACCGATCCGAAGAAATTGCTGCACTCAGAGGGCCAGTCCGAGATTACCAGATTTTGCTATCCCCTGCCGTATCAATCATCGCCAGAATCCCAAGGCCACCGGCGAGAATCAACGCTGCGTCTTTCTCCTCTAACTGCGTCATACTACTCACGCATAGCGCCTTGACCGAGTTTCCTAGGGGCACAGCACTACGGTGCCCGTCCTGGGTTTTCATTTAAACCCGCGCGGGCAATGCACCACTGTACTCAGTATGCATCTTCTTCTACGCAGGGGCACAGGACTGCTGTGCCTAATGTCCGCAAGACCGACGATGCTGTTCCTGACTTTTCTTTCATGGCCTGAATTTATGCCTGCTCTCAAAATCGTCAATATCGAAGCTGGAATGCCAACGGTCGAAGAGGCCCGCCAGTTGCTCCTCGCCGAAGTCAAGCAGGCCAGACAAAGCGGCGTCAAAGCCCTGAAAATTATTCATGGCTATGGCTCAACGGGGAAGGGCGGCGCACTCCGCGTTGCTCTGCGCACATCCTTGTTACGCCGTAAAAAAGAAGGTCTAGTCACTCGGGTAATCTTCGGTGAAAAATGGAGCGTATTCGAAGACGACACGCGCTATGCCATAGAACATTGCCCCGATCTACGAACTGACCGCGACCTGAACCGCAGCAACGAAGGCATCACCATTGCCATTCTGGTTTAGGATCGAATATGCGCCGGTCGGCAGAACCCGATAACGGTACACTATCGATGGTGAACTGATGCCCAGCGACCCCGCCGAAAACTACGTTTCCCCATTAGCGAGAATCTCGCGCCTCTTAAGGATTGCCCTCGCTCTGCTTTTGGCAATTTATTTTCTGGATGTCGTTTGGTTCTATGCCCGCCGAACCTATCCCGAACTGGGGCAGTCCTCAGGCTCAGTACACCGCAGGCGTTTACTTGCCATCTCGAATAAAGGGAACAAAACCGAATACACCATCGACGCCGTCCAGCCCGAAGAAAATGTCCCCTGCGCGCACTCCCTCTTTTCCCACGCCGCACAAAAACCATGCTGGTACATAATTCGTCACGCTAACGATCCCATCCCCATGTAAGCTGACTCAGCGGACCCAGTTTCGTTGGAATTGGCTCACTCTAAAACCTCTCATTTCGACCGGACCGCCGTCGCCTTTTGTCGGCCCATGGTGGAGCAATCTCTCTGCGCTTGCTCCTCCAGCTGCCTATTTTCCCTCCCCTTCAACGTGCCCAAACGCTTCCGGGAATTTCTTCTCCAACTCCGCCCGCATCCGCCGGATATCCTCTGGCGTCGTTCCGCAACACCCGCCAATCCAACTCGCTCCCCGCTCAAACCACTCCACCGCTGCCGATTCCCAACTCTCTGCGGACGTTTCCCCAACCCAACAACGCGCCCCCGCATCCCACGTCGTTCCGGAATTCGGATACACCACAATCGGCTTGCTCGTCTCTGCCCGTATTTCTGCGATCAAGGAATCTACGTACTGTGGCGCACTGCAGTTCACTCCAATCGCCAACACTTGTCGCTCCGCCGCCAACGCCTGCGCGCAATCGCGTATTCGTTCGCCATGAACAGTGTGCTCTCCATCTCTACAGGCAAACGAAAACCACGCAGGCAACTGCGGAAACTGGTGCAGCGCTTCCACCAGGACCTCAGCCTCGTCCCAGGAGGGAATTGTTTCGCACGCAAACAGATCCGGTTCTGCCGCGCTCAGGCAAAACATCCTCTGCAGATGGAACGTTAGCAACTTCTCCGGCGTACACCCATAGTTCCCGTGATACTCAGACCCATCGGCCAACGAAGCTCCGTACGGTCCCACCGAAGCCGCCACCAGTGGTTCGCGCCGCTGTCCCAGTTCATTCGCAAAGCGCGTTCGCGCCTGTTTCGCGATGCGCACACTTTCTGTCAACGCCAGTGCCGTCGCCTCTCGCGATTTCCCCGCCTTCTCGAATCCCGCAAACGATACTTGGTAACTCGCGGTAGTAATGCAATCCGAACCGGCGCGAAGGTAGTCGTAATGAATCTGCCCAATGACCTCTGGATGTTTCAATAAAACGCTGGCTGACCACAGCCTATCGCTCACCTCCCACCCCCGCCGCGCCAACTCCGTCCCCATTGCACCATCGAGCATCAGAATCTGCATGTTGGCAGTCTCTCACAACAGACTTCAAGCCTGCGGCGCAACCTGATGCGACAGCATGAGTAGGAAACTAGGTCCACAACCAAGGCAGTCGCTGGCACGCCCACCCAAGGTGCGCCTGCGGCTCTTCAGACTCCACAAAGCCTCCGGCGCAAGTGGACAAAAGGAACGGGGAAAGCTCCGCTGCGACGCATCACTTTCCCTGTTCCACCGACGGAGCGGAACTGTGAAGTTCCACACTAAGTACGCCACCCGTCCCGAATTTGAATTTTCTGCTTTTTGGCATTTGTAGTGGCCACCTTCGGGCGGCCATCTTCGCGATCACCAAAACTGCGTTGGCGCGCCTTCGCAACACACATCAACTCGCGCCCAGCAACATCTTTGGCCCGCTAGGTTGCGGCAAACCACCCGCCGGCTCCACGGTCACCGCAAACGCTCTGGGCCCCGTATCTCCCGACACTTCCGCAGACCATACATGCGTTCCACCGACCGCTCCGGGCAAAAATATTCCCGCGCTGATTGGTGCGCCACTCGCCGGAACCAGCCACATCTGATAAATCTTATCCGCAGGCAGCGCGGGCAATTGCGCCGTGTAAACGACCACACCGGTCCTCCGGTCGTATTTCACCACGCCGCTTGCCCCTACCGCAGTGTCCGGGCTGGCCAAATTCACGGTAATAGTCTCCGGCGCGGCCAATACATTCACCAGTTTCTGTACATGCACTCGCACTTTTTCCAGATCCGCCGCAAAGCGCTGCGCTTCCCGCAACTCCGTAAACAATTGGGTGTTCTGCCGCCACAACGCAAAACTCAGCAACGCCATCATTGCCGTTGCCGGTACCAGCACCCAATTCCACCAACTTACCGCGCGCCGAGTTTTTTCCTCTCGCACTACGGCACGCCCGGGTATACGCGGCCCCCGTTCTGCCGCAATCCGCGCAAACAGTTTGCCTTTGCTCTCCGTCGAAGGAGATTCTTCGTCACGCCAAACGCCAGCAGCGCAGCATGTCCGCGAAATTCCGGGAGCTTCCCGGCGCAAGATTCGCAACCGCCAGCGTGTCGCCGCACTTCCGCAGCTTCCGCCTCGGTCAATGTGCCCAGCGCATAAAGTTGCAGATCCTCTTCTCGTATGTGCGTTCCGCTACTCAATTCAGCACCTGTTTCAACGTTTCCATCGCCGATCGTATCCGCGTCTTGATCGTTCCCAAGGGCTCTCCGGTTTTCGCCGCAATTTCGGGGTGCGACTTTCCTTCAAAGTACGCGTACTCTACTGCCTCGCGCTGTCCCTCTGGCAAGCTTCCCAGGACTTTCCGGACTTTTTCCACTAGCAGGTTTCGCGAAGCGCTCGTCTACAGGTCCACTCGCAGGTCCACTGCATTCTCCCGCAACTCCTCGCCCCTTCCGCTCTTTTTCCGCAATTTCGAAATCGCCCGGTTTCGGGCCACCACCACCAGCCATCCCGCCAACGATCCGCGCGCCGGATCAAACTGGTTGGCCGTCCGCCACACCTGATAAAAAAGGTCCTGCAGAATTTCCTCCGCCGCGCCTGCGTCGCGCAGGATCCTCTTGGCTTCGGAAAACACCAGTCCGCTGTATCGGTCATAAAGCTCAGAGAGTGCCGACTCATCCTGCTGCACCACCCTCTCGGGCAGTGACCAATCGCTGACCACGGCCTCAGCGTTGGATTCCGTCCTCACGACACCTCAGATCCGCTCGCCACAAGTACGACCAATCCCCGCTTAAATGCCTCACGATACGATGCTTACAGGGCTGGAAAGTGTCACCAATTTTCCTCCAGCTTCACTGCCATTACTTCTTCTTCCCCGGCCTTCTTGGCCGCTGCTTCATTGAAACCGACTTGATCACCAATTTACGCTTCTGCTTCGGATCAAATTTTACTTTAGCTCGCACCATCGCCACGCTGATCAATTCCTGCACTTCCGGTTCGTCCAAAGTCTCCGGTCCCTCGAGCCGTATATATCGCACTAGATTCCCTGCGCCCTTCAGCCGCTTCCTTGGATCAGGCAGCCCCTTACCCTGCAGAAAAAACAGATTCACATGTTGCGGATACAACGCGATGGAAAATATCGCCAGGCTGACTTTCTCGTTGGGGCCGAACCCGATCGCCAGTGCATTGTAATTGTCATACACCATTTCCACCGCACCCGGCGTACGCTTTCGTAATTTCGCCAAAGCTTGGTTCGTCTGCCTCACAATTCCCGGTTCGTACTTGGCCATGAACTTCGCCAATTCCTGAGCTGCCGTCATAGGTCCTCCCCTCAACCGCCGTAGCCGCAGCATCTTACCTTACCTCCTCACCACCGTCGCCAAGGTACGTTCGACGAAACGCTGCTTGTTCCGGCAACCGCCCACTGCCAGAATTAGCGCATGTCCACACCACCATGGCTCGCCTGGGCGCGGCGTCTCCAGGCCCTCTCGCAGACCGGCCTCCACTTCTGCCAGGATAAATTTGACCTCCAGCGCTACGATGAAGTACGCATCATCGCCGCGGAAATGCTCTCCGCCGGCGCTGCCTTTCCCGACTCCACGCACCTCGCCGACCTTTTCTCACAACAGGCCGGCTACGCCACTCCCAAAGTCGATGTGCGCGCCGCTTGTTTCCGCGACGCGCGCATTCTGCTGGTGCGCGAACTGGACGACGGTTGCTGGACGCTGCCTGGCGGTTGGGCCGATATTGGCGAAGCCCCATCTGTCGCCGCCGCTCGCGAAGTTCGCGAGGAATCCGGCTACGAAGTCCGCATCACCAAACTCGCGGCCCTCTACGATCGCGATCTGCATGGCCATCCGCCTTTTGCGTTTCACAGCTATAAATTCCTCTTCCTCGGCGAAGTGATCGGCGGAGCCGCCACGCCAGCATCGAAACCGCCGCAGCCGACTTTTTCGCCGAAGACCACCTGCCCACGCTCTCCCTCTCACGCGTCGTGCCCTCGCAGATCGCGCATCTGTTCGAACACTACCACCATCCCGAACTCCCTACTTCATTCGACTAAGCCGCAAAGCGCCCTGTTGTGTCAGTAGTCCCCCGCGGGCACTGCCCGCTTTCCTAATGGTTAACACTCTCTTTATCTCCTGCCACGTCTTTCGTGCGAAAATACTCTCTGGAAGCGCCCAGCCCCCGGCGCGCTGCCTCATCACACTCCCGGCCCATACAGCTCGCTCCGGTGCTTAATACCGTACCGCGGAAGTACGTGCAGCCCCAGCTGCTCTCTTCGGCGTATCATTCATTCATCTGGAGGGGCGCATCATGTCCGACCTGTGGAAGCAATGCGAAGGCCAGTTTCTCGACAACCAGTTTCCCCTGCTGAAGTTCCTCGCCAACACCAATCACAGCGCCGTGTTCCTCACCGAAATCAAGCAACCCGAGCCGCGCAAAGCTGCTCTTAAGTTTATTTCCGCGGATATTCCCGCTCCTGATCAGCAGTTAGCCATCTGGCAGCGCGTCTCGCAGCTTTCCCATCCGCACCTCATTCAGATATTTCTTCATGGCCGCTGCCGCCTCGCAGGGATGGATCTTCTCTACGTCATCATGGAGTACGCCGACGAAAATCTCGGTCAATTTCTTCCCGTTCGCCCCCTCAATCCCGAAGAAACCCGCGATGTTCTGGAGCCGCTCGTCGATGCCCTTGGCTATCTCCACGCTCAAGGGCTCACTCATTCTCACGTCAAGCCTTCCAATCTGTTGGCTATCGCTGATCAACTGAAACTCTCGAGCGACACCATCCTTCCCGTCGGCGATTCCCGCGAAGCCTATCGCGATCACGACGTCTACGATGCTCCCGAAAACTCTGCTAAATCCACGATCCACTCTTCCACCGCTTCCGACGTCTGGTCCCTCGGCGCCACGCTGGTCGAAACGCTCACCCAGCAGCCGCCACCACTCCCGTTCGATGATTCCGCCGAGCCTGCCATCCCCGACACGCTTCCGCAGCCGTTCCTGGAAATCGCGCGCCACTCTGTCGTTCGCGATCCCTCTCGTCGCTGGACCATCGCCGGTATCGCGTCCCATCTCAATCCAGAATTGCTCGCGGCCGCGGCGGCAGCCTCCGCTTCCTCTTCACTCCTCTGCCATCTCATTACCCGCCGCCCCGTTGCCTCCAGCGCACCGGCGCTTGCACCCACTCCCGTTCTCGCACCTGCTTCTCTTTCGCCATTGGAAATTCCCTTGGCCACCGAGCCCGCTGTCCCCCTCGCAAAACTCCCGCCTCCGCCAAGGCCCGCTTCGCACCGTTACGTCCAATCGGTGCCAGAGAAGACCATTTCGTTGCCCAGCTATGTCATCCCAATTTTTCTGGGGATCATCCTCGTGCTCGGCGCCATCGTCACTCTCCCCAAGATTTTCCGCCACCTGCCCAGCACCACTGCCTCAAACACCCCCACCGCAGCGCCCGTCGCCTCTAAACCAGTTCCCGCCGTCGCTCCCGCAAAATCCGCGACTGCGCCATCACTCGCTCCAACGCCCGCGCAAGATTCGACAAAAACTTTCAACGAACCAAAACCTGCAATTACCGCGAGCCATCCCGCGGAGCCAGCTCCGGCTCCTGCTCCGCCCGTCCGCGCCGCCATTTCGCCAGTCGTCTCTCCCGCTACAAAATCCTCCGCGGCCTCTCCCGATCGCGGCGAAGTCCTCGATCAAGTCCTCCCGCAAGCCTCCTCTAAAGCCCTCTCCACCATTCACGGCACGGTTCGCGTACTCGTTCGCGTCCAGGTCGATCCCTCAGGAAATGTCTCTGCCGCCGAATTTGATTCCCCCGGTCCCAGCAAATATTTTGCAGACCTCGCGTTGCAGGCCGCACAGCAATGGGAATTTACCTCGCCCGTCTCCAACGGCCACAGCCTGCCCAGCCAATGGCTCATCCGTTTTGAGTATTCACCCACGGGAGTAATCGCCGTCCCCACGCAAAAACTGCCATAGCAAGTACAGGCAGTGCTGCATCTTACCGGCACTCTTTGCCTCTTCTCCGTCCGAATCTTCTGGCCTACACTGAATCGCACGACGCAACTTGCGAGAGGCCCCTCTGTCTCGATCCTTCGATGTGCTTATTCTGGGTGGCGGTGCTGCTGGGCTGATGTGTGCCATCGAAGCCGGCAATCGCGGCCGTCGCGTCGCCCTCCTCGAACGCGCCGACCGCATCGGCAAAAAAATCCTCATCTCCGGCGGAGGCCGTTGCAATTTCACCAATCTTCATTGCACCCCGGAAAATTTCCTCTCCGCCGACCCCCATTTCGCAAAATCCGCCCTCGCGCGTTACACTCCATCCGATTTCATCGCCCTGGTGCAGAAACACAGAATCGCCTATCACGAGAAAACGCTCGGCCAGCTTTTTTGCGATCACTCGGCTGCACAAATTAACTCGATGCTCGAATCGGAATGCCAGGCCGCGCACGTCCAGATTTTCCTGAACACAAAAATCAAGGAAGTAAGCCGCACCACGGAATTTGTCGTGCGCTGCGAATCCGGAGAATTCCGCGCGCCCGCCCTGGTAGTCGCCACCGGCGGCCTCTCCATTCCCAAGATGGGCGCCACGTCCTTCGGCTACGACCTCGCCCGCCAGTTCGGCCTGAAAATTATTCCGCCGCGCCCCGCGCTAGTCCCGCTCGTCTTTCATCCCACCGATCGCAAACGCTATTCCGAACTCGCCGGTGTTTCCGCCGAAATCATCGCCACCGCGGGCCGCCAGCATTTCCGTGAAAAAATGCTCTTCACCCATCGTGGACTCAGCGGCCCCGCCATACTGCAAATCTCCTCCTATTGGAACGAAGGCCAGCCCATCCACATCGATCTAGCTCCCGGACTCGACGCCACCGCGCCCATCCGCGAAGCCACCACCCGCAACGAAGCCGCCGCGCGCAAAGCCTTCCAATCCTTCTTGGCGAATCGCCTCGCCACGCGCTGGCTCGATCTACCACTCGCCCGATTCCTGGACCAACGCCGCTCTCGCCACACTCGAAAGCGCAAGTCCACCACTGGGCCGTCACGCCCGCCGGCACCGAGGGCTACGAAAAAGCCGAAGTCACCGCCGGTGGCATCGACACCCGCGAACTCTCCAGCAAAACGATGGAATCGCGCAAAGTCCCCGGCCTTTTCTTCATCGGCGAAGTAGTCGACGTCACCGGCCATCTCGGCGGCTTCAACTTCCAATGGGCCTGGGCCTCCGCCTCTGCCGCCGGCCGCTCCCTCTGATCCGGGCGCGTGCCACAGTCACTCCTGACAGTGCTCCTGGGTTTGTCTGCCTAGTGGTGGCATAACTGCCGCAGCCAACCTATACCCCGCCCGCCGCCGCTTTTGTAGCGGACGCCTTCACGCGCCCACTCCGCATCTCAACACGCTCTAGCATTCCTCTGAAGTCTCCGTCGTAGGGGCATGATATATCGTGCTCTCTTGGGTTTTCCTCTGTGGCACGGCCATTCCTGGCTGTGCGCTTTGCCCAAGCCGCCCCCCTCACGCCTCGAAATCCACTTCAATCGCCTCAATCAACGGCACCAGCCATTCCAACAATTTCTGATGTACCGCACTAGGCCCGTACGCGTCCAACGCCGCCCGATCCACGAACTTCATCACCCCGCCAAATTCATACCCCTGCCCGCGCGGCGAAAAATTCACACCGACATACGTCTCCAGCAGCCCGGGAATCTGCCCCTGCAGCGCCCGAATCTCCCGCTGCGCACGTAACTTCTGCTCTTCCGTAACACCACTCTTCCATCGAAACGCAAATGTATGGATGACCATGCGCAGTCTCCCCGTGTAGTGCCGGGCCTTAGCCCGGCCAGTTCATCGTAGCCTGTAAGGCCCTCCTCCCAGAAACCCCAACAGGTTCAAGTCGGGCAACAGTTGCCATTGTGGCCGGATAGCGTTTCCGCCCTTCGATTGCGCGATCTGATCAATCCACAGGATCGGGGAACAGATCAATGGAAAACTCCATGATCATGCAAGAAAGTGGGACATGAACTAAGTTCGTGACTGGGAGCTGCGGCGCGCGATTTGACCCAATCACCCTTTTGAACCAGGGTGAATTTCGCAGGTGCCGGGCTTTGGCCCGGCCAGGAGAAGTCTTCGCCCAATTCCATGGCGAGTCTTCGATTCGGCTCGCTTTTGCTCCTCTGGCATTCCCAGGTCACGTCGCCGCCCAGAATTATTCTCCTCAGTTAGTTATTTATAGGTAACTATCGGTGCGTCCTTCCCCTTGATTCATGGATATCTTCTCCTCCGAACTCGCTCTCCCACCCCACGTCTTAACCGCTCCCCGAACTCTGCACCCCTCCGCCGCCCCTGTGGTGAATCTCGATCCTTTTCCCGCCTTACTCCGCTCCCAACTCACCTTTCGCTCACCCCTAACCATCCCCTAACCCCAATCATTTCCACACTTGCGCGACCCCCTCTGCTAAGTCCAATCATTCCAGCACATACGAGACCCCTGGGGGGTGGGGGGTAATTTTCTTGCCGACACTCCCACCATCCCGGTCCATGACCTTCGTGTCATTGCATCTCGCCGCTCCCGGTGCCACAATGGCCGCATCTTGGGAACTTCAGTGTTTCCGGGAAACACTTCTCTCCGCTCCGGTGTCTAATACTAAGAGCGGACAAAGGTTGGCGCGCAGCACCCGCCAACCAGCTAGCCAGCACGCTCCGTAGCCGCCGGGAAGACGGAGCTGGAAAGGCATCCCGTGTCCGATTGGGCCAGCGCCTTATCATGGGGTCAGGACGAGACCGAGCTTGTCACTGAGCTGCAAGCTGGCTCGGAGACTGCCTTTGACTGGCTCGTGAATCACTACCATGCCCCCGTATACAGCTTGATTCTGGGCATGCTGGGAGACACCGCGGACGCCGCCGACGCTTCACAGGAAGTGTTCTTGAAAGCCTTCAAGGGAATTCGCAGTTTTCGCCACGGCAGTTCGCTGAAGACCTGGCTCTACCGCATTGCCATTCGCGAAGCCCTGAACCACCGGCGCTGGTTCAAACGCCACCTGCAAAAGAATGTTTCCATCGACGCGGAACCCGAAGAGGGAAGCGCTCCCATCGAGATTGAAGATTTGGCCGCTACGCCGTTTGATCAACTGGCCGCGCACGAAATTCAGGTCGCCGTGCAGGGCGCGCTGCAACAAGTTCCCGAAGTTTTCCGCAGTGCCGTAATCCTGCGCGATCTGGAAGGCCTCAGCTACGAAGAAGTAGCCGAAGTTCTGGACTGCAGCGTCGGCACCGTGAAGTCTCGCATCCTGCGCGGCCGCCGCTCCTTGAAAGAAATTCTGGAGCCGCTGCTGGGTGAAAAAGAATTGGCCGCTCGCCGCGAATCGACACGCCGCGAATCTGTACCCAGCCCAACCTTTGGATCGCAAGTGGGATTGCAAGTGGCCTATGTGCGGGCAAGTTCGACGTTTTCCGAGGATCAGTCAATAGCGCGTCACCATGTGGCGCCCGAGGAACTACCATGACGTGCGAGAAGGTTCATACAAAACTCGCCGGATATCTGGACGATGCCGCGGCTTCGGCCACGCGTCCGGAAGAACGCATTGAAGTCCGGACGCATCTGGATGGCTGCGCGGATTGCCGCGAAGAATTGCAGCGCTATCGCAAGCTGGGCGTGTTGCTATCGCGCATGCCTCGGGCGATACCTCCTCCCGAACTGGCTGTGCGCATTAAAGTAGCGGCGGCGCAGGCGAAAGCCACGCAGGATTGGTCCAGCCGCTGGCAACATTTCAAGGATCGCACCGAAATTCTGTTCGAGAATACCTATCGTCCTCTAACCGTTCCGGCCACCGGAGGATTGTTCTCCGCCATTGTTGTGTTCGTCTTCGTTCTGCACATGATCCTGCCGGGCATTACCGTTCAGGCAGATCCGAACGATCTGCCGCTTGGTCTGCTGCGCCCCGCGGAGCTGATTACCCTTTCCAACAATCCCGCTGGTATGGATCCGGAACTGCAGCACCCCGACGTAATCCTCGACCACGACCTGCTCGTTGATGTAACCGTTGATGCCGAGGGCGGAATGAGCAGCTATCGCATTCTGTCCGGCCCGGATTCGCCGACTCTGCGCCATCAGCTCGACCAGATGCTCCTGTTCTCGCGCTTCCGCCCGATGTTGAGCTTCGGCCGCCCCACCCCCGGCGGACATGTGGTCATCAGCTTTAGCGCCGTGCACGTCCGCGGCTGATCTCACCCCACCCTGTACCAAGTGCCAGCTTCACTTTTTGCGCTGGCCTGTACCTTAATTCGCTAAACTTTTTCCCTTGCCCAGTGTTCAATATCTGGAGGAGCACAGTTATGTCCCCAACACTGCGCCGCTTTGCCATTCTTGCTGCGCTCGCAATCCTGATTTTGCTGCTGACCCTGACTTTGCACGCTGCTGCTGCGCAGCGGCGCATCCGCAAGCAGGCGCGCCTGAAGCGTTGTTGCTCGACGCTGCGAATCATGATCGCGCTGCCGCTGGTTTGCCTCCGTTTCAGTGGGATCCTTCGCTGGCCATTTGCGCCAAGATGCACGCGCTGATGATGGCGCAGCGCAACATGCTCACTCACCAGTTTCCCGGCGAATTGCCGGTTCAGCAGCGCGCCACACACGCAGGAGCACGCTTCAGCGTGATTGCGGAGAACGTTGCCGAAGGCCCGAGCGTAAACGGTTTGCACATTCAGTGGATGAATTCTGCCCCGCATCGCGCGAATCTGTTGGCCAATGATATGAACTCGGTTGGAATTGCCGTCGTGCAAAGCGGCAACATGCTCTTCGCGGTGGAAGACTTCTCCGAAGCGGTTCCAGCGCTGAATCTCGATGCGCAGGAATCGCAGGTGGCACATTTGCTGGCCGCTCGCGGAATCCAGTCCGTAAGCGTTTCGCCCGATGCCCGCAAAACGTGCGATCTGGATCGTGGTTGGACCGGACAGAAACCAATGACTGTTGTGCGTTACGAAGCGACGGATCTGAGCCGTTTGCCTGACGACATTGCGCAGAAGGTGCAGAACGGAAAATACCGCAGCGCCGAAATTGGCGCTTGCGATGCCGGCGGATCGACGGGTTTCGCGCGATTCCGCGTGGCGATCTTGTTGTTCCCCTAAACGCCTCCTGAGGTTTCGGCAAGATAAGTCCAGCCGCGGAACGCTATAAGCGAATATTGGCTTGCGTTTTCGGGTGGAATCGATAAACTTTCCCCTATGAAATTTACGGCTTACTCGTATTGGTGGCGATTTACGTACCGGAGCAACCGGCAGCGAGGGGCCTCTATCTAGTCACAGCGAATTCACAGAGTTCTGGCCCACTCGCTACGGAGTGGGCTTTTTTATTTTCGGGCGGCAAAAACGCCAAAGGAAAAGGGAATAACAATGATCATTTCGATGAAGCTGCATTCGACGAAGGAAGAGATTGAGGAAGTAACCGGAATCGTGAAGCACTTCGGATACAAAGTGCACTCGATCGAGGGCGAGGAGCGCGTGGTCATCGGCGTGGTTGGCGTGGGCGATGTAACGGCGTGCATGGAATCCGTGGAAGCGATGCCGCAAGTGGATAACGTGATGCGGATTACCGCGCCGTACAAGTTTGTGAGCAAGGAATTCAGGAAAGGGAAGACGCGCATCAAGATTGCGGGCACCGAAATTGGCGGCGACGAGTTTGTGGTGATTGCGGGACCGTGTTCGGTGGAATCGGAAGAACAGATCATGAAATCGGCGGAAGGAGTGGCGAAAGCGGGCGCAAAACTGCTTCGCGGTGGCGCGTTCAAGCCGCGGACTTCTCCTTATGATTTTCAGGGGATGGAAGAAGAGGGCTTGAAGTTGTTGCAAAAAGCGAAGAAGGCCACCGGGCTGGGAATCGTGACCGAAGTGATGGGCGATCGCGATGTCGATCTTGTGGCGCAGTACACGGATGTGATGCAAGTGGGCGCGCGGAACATGCAGAACTTCATGCTGTTGAAGGCGCTGGGAAAATGTGGCCGTCCAGTGCTGTTGAAGCGCGGTTTGAGCAGCAGCATTAAAGAGTTGCTGATGAGCGCGGAATATATCGTGGCGCACGGAAATCCGGACGTAATTTTGTGCGAGCGGGGAATCCGCACATTTGAAACGGCAACGCGAAACACCTGCGATATTTCGGCGATTCCGGTGCTGAATGAGTTGACACACTTGCCGGTTCTTCTGGACCCAAGCCACGCGACAGGAAAGCGCAGCCTGGTTCCGGCGGTGGCGCGTGCAGGCGTCGCGATTGGCGCGGACGGATTGATCGTGGAAGCACATCCCGCGCCGGAGAAGGCAGTGAGCGACGGGGCACAATCGCTGGATCTGACGCAGTTCGCAAAGATGATGGAAGAGCTTAAACCGTATATCGCGCTGTGGCAGTTGGCGAGAGACAAGGAGTTGGCCTCGGCGGCGGCGCGGTAGGCCGATCTACGAAACGTCAAAAACCGCACCCTTAAGATCGAAGGGTGCGGCACCCGGGACCGGCACCGTCGATTGCCTGGAGTTCTAAGTGGCGGGCCATCGGAAAACGATGCCCTTTTTTGTGGAGCAGTTAATTGGGGAGCAGGACGGTGTCGACGACCTGAATGACTCCGTTGGACTGCTTGACGTTAGAGATAGTGAGGTTGGCGACGTCGCCCTTTTCGTCCTTGATGATGATGTTTTCTTCGCCATTCATCATCAGCGTGAGCGTGCCACCGCTGACTGGTTTTGAGCGTCGCCAAGCCGTGGCCGGACATGACGAGTTTGCGCAGATCGGAAGCGGAATAACGGCCCGCCACGACATGGTAGATGAGTATTTTCACGAGCAGGTCGTGATTTTCGGACTTGAGCAAGGAATCGACGGAACCCGCAGGAAGCTTGGCAAAGGCGGAATTGACGGGTGCAAATACGGTGAACGGCCCGGGGCCCTTGAGTGTGTCGACCAGGCCAGCTGCTTTTACGGCAGCGACCAGGGTGGTGTGATCGGCAGAGTGTACAGCATTGTCCACGATGTCCTTGCTGGGAAACATCGTTTGTTCACCGACCACGGTGGTCTTTTCGTCGGCAGAAAATGCGGAGCTAGCTCCGACCACGACAAAAACAACGAGTGCGTGAGTTGCGAATGCTTTCTTTATGTTTGTATTTTTCCTTTCGAGAATGTGCTTGGGTCTTGCGTTCCCTGTGGAGAGTACGAAGCCACGCGAGAACTGGATTTAGGCGGGGAACAAATATCAGTGCAAATATTTTTTTAAGCCTAAATCCAAATGACAAGCAAGTGCGTATCAGGCCAACGACAAAGCGCAGTCGAAGGAGGTAGAAATTCATTCAACCGGAAGCAGAGTAGAAAAGAAGGGCCAGTGCCGGGATGCGGGAGTATAATCGCGCCACGTTCCGCTTAGGAACTGACAACAACGGGGAAAAGTGAAAAAGTGAGAAAAGGAGAAAACTCGTGATGAATACACCCGCGCCGCCAACGACCACTCCGGATGATGGTGGAGGAATCAAGAGGGCTGGGATGTGGTTTGTATTGATAGGGTCACTAGGTGCGATCCTGATGAGTTGGGTGGTATTTCACTCGCTGGATTCGAGCAGGCTGAGTGTTGAGCCGAGGGATAGCGTAGCTACGACGAAATAAGGTTTACCGAGTTAGAGAGGCCTCACGCGGGATTGCCGTGTGGGGCCTTTTTATTCTTGCCACATGTTCAAGTTGTGATCCTTCTCTGGCACGCCGCGCGGGACCAGGATGACGGGGTCTTCTTATGGGGATGGCGAAGAAAATGCAGATGCACGCTCAGTGGGTGATGGAGGCGGTGGCGACGCGCACAGCGGCTTCAAACAGCGCGGCACGAGGATAGCGATTGGCGCTTGCGGCGGCGCTGGCTTCAGGTGACGCACTGCCGTAATTCAGGGCTACGGCGAGATGATCGCCACGAAGGACTCCGAGGGAGTTGCCGCCGGGAATTACGGCGTCATCTTCGAGGAGCTGGCCATCGGTGCGCGGATCCATGGCGGCAAGAAGGCGCCAGGTTTCCAGTAGCATCTTGGAAGTGTTCGTGGCATCGGAAACAGCGGCAAGCGAGAAGGACGGGACATCGGGTGAAGGATGGTCGCGAAGGAATTGCTGGCGCACGTTCTGACCAAGGCTACGGAATGCTTCGACCAGATTGCCTTTGCAGGTGCCGAGGTTCAGGGCGGAGGCGTAGCGATCTACGATAGCTGGCATGGTCTCCGCAATAGGAGAACCCCCGATGGCACCGGAAACAGTGACGTGGGCGACGACGGCGGCGCGAGCGTTGAGATCGGCGGCGAGGGCTTCCTGAACGTCTGGCGAGCCTTTGCTGTAGGAGACAATGATGAATTTGCGGGAATCGTTCGTCATAGCATTGCGGAGATATGCGGCGATGAGTTGGCCATTTTCTGTGGTGCTGGAATTGGGAGTCTGCAGGAATTCCACGGTCATGCCGTGCTTTTCGCGAAGATGCGCCTGCCCCTGCTGAAAGGCCTGGGTGTTTTCCTGGCAGGAGCTGAGAATGCCGGGAACAACGAGGACGCGATAAGAAGTGTTAAGCGGCGGGAGCGCGTCCGCGGAAACTGATGAGCCAACCGGAATCTGCAAATAGTTGGAGCAAGCCTGCCAGGAACCACCATCGGGGTTTTCCTTTTTCAACACATTGCAGAAGGCCGAGGCAAAGTTGGAAGCGAGGTCCTTGCCCATGCCAGATAGTTTCAGAACAAGCACCTGTCCGTTGGAGTGGAAGGAGCCACCCGTAGCAGTTTTTGCTTCCTGCATAGGATGTTGCGGAAGGAAGTGGGTGAGCTCTGCGACGAGTCCGGTGGCGGAGAGAGTTTTTTCCACATAATTGCGCTCGAGATCGATGTCGGGATCGATTTTGTGAGTGACGCCATTGTTGCGCTGATCGCGTTCAAAGCCGATATCGTGCGTCGCGGCGCCAACCCAGAGAACTTGCCCGTTGACGGTGAACGGAGCTTTCCAAACGCGAAGGTGGTTGCGCGAAGCAACGACGGCGATGGGTTCGGCGTGAGCCCAACCGAAATCCTGGGGGCGATCGAAGAGATAGAGTTGGCTCATTGGCATGGTGAGGTACGACTCTTTGGAGACGCTGGCGAGAACGCCGGCAAGGATAGTGCCTTTCACGTCGGGATCGACTTTAACCCAGCCTGCGGTGGTAAAGACCTGCTTCATCTGATTTTCGGTGCCGAGGATAAGGAAGTTGACCATGTCGCCGGCATTGCCTTCTTTATCGGAAATGCGGCGCGGAATTTTGGAAAAGAGGTCGTTATCAATCCCGGGAATGGATGGGACCACACGGGCAATTTCGCGTGGAGCCGTGTCGGTCGAGGCATAGACTTCAATTTTTACTTTGTAGGTGCCTTCGCCGGTGTCGCTGCCGGATTGATTGATGCCTATCGAGAGTTTGCCGCTTATGGGAGAGACCGCAGCTTTCTTTGGGCCAAGAAGAAAAGGCTCGGCGATATCGGGATCGCCGATCTTGGCGATCAGCGCACCGTGGCCTTCAGTGTTGAGCGGAAGATTTCTCAGCAGATCTTTGAAGCCGCGGGGGAGTCCTTCGGGTCCGTTATCGGCTTTGGCGTCGGAATAACGGAGCTTGCCTTCGGCGGTGACGACGATGCGCTGGCCGGGTTCCAGGGTGATGCCGGTGTCGGTCCAGATATTGTCGCCAGCGAGGGTCAATTCTTTCGAGGCGATGCGCGTGCCAACCTGGGCGGAGGAGGGGTTAACTTGGAGAGCAGTTTTTTCGGCTGGAGTTGTCGGTTGAGTGGAGAGGGGGGCAGGATCTTCGCCGACGAGTTGCGCGGAGAGTCGTGCAGGGAAGGGAGAGACTAAGGATAGGCAGGAAAGGATGATGTAGGGGATCGATCGCGACATCTGGGAGCGCCTCCGCGCTGGCAGCAGTTCATAGGTAACAAAAGAAGGGAGGGGAAGGCAAGGGAGGGGCGTGAACACCGCACACCTTGGAAGTTACCGAAGAACCTTTTGGGGCGCAAGAAACCAGAACTCTTAAAGCCGGAGAGTGGGGCACCCGGCGGGCGAAGCGAGCTTTTTCTTGCAGGCCACCGATGTGTGGGAAGGAGCCATCCAAGAAATGCGGAGGGAGAGGCGGAAAGATTTGAAGGCGATTCCTTGACGGATTAGGAGGGCGCTTGTACATTGGCAGAAGGCTGCGGCAGAGCGAATTGTGAAGCAAGATTGTTCACGGAAACCGCCCTGGAAGCCTCCCAAGCCGGTTACAGATTGTCCGAGTTGAAGCGAACTGCCGCGCTCCACAAACACTAATGACGAAACGAATGGGCTCAATTATCGGTGCACTTCTGGTGATGCTCGGGGTATTTGTGTTTGCCGCGGAGGCGCAGAAACCAAAGCAAGCGCCGGCGCAGCTACCCGCTCAAAGGCCGGTGAAACAGATAGCCCCCGTAACAAATATTACGGTAGACGGCAGCGAAGCAATGTTCACGACAATGATGGCGCTGTATTCGGCGGGGTATGAGGCCAATATCAGTGCAGACACGTGGACAACCTTCCGCGCGCAGATGCGCGAACAGACAAAGCATCAGCAAGGACCGGCTGTGGACGCGGTGCGGGAGTTTTACCAACAACACAAATTAAAAGATCCGGGAGCGACACTATCGCGGTACGTGTGGTTCGGACTGGTATCCGGCCCGGCCCCAAAATTCCAGCCGGTATTGCGGCGCGATGAGTTGCCGCCCGAAGTGCTGGAACTGGAAGGATTCAGCGAAATACTCTCGAGTTACTACACCGAACAGAAGATCGGAATGCTGTGGAGACAGGTGCAGCCGGAATATAACCGCGCGATCGAACGATTGCACGAATCTATTTCGCAGATCGTGCTGGTATCCACGGTATACCTGAGAGAAATGCCGGACGCTACGGGTCCACGGACGTTCACGATATTGATCGAACCACTGGTTGGGCGGATCACAAACGTTCGGAACTATGGAGACCATTACTCCATCATCCTGAGCGGCTCCGACGATGTGCCGGTGGACGTAGTGCGGCACGCCTTTCTGCACTTTCTGATCGATCCATTGCCATTGATGTATCCGCACGTGGTCGTGGTGAAAAGGCCACTGTTTGAATTAGCGGCGAAGGCGCCACTGTTGCCCGCGGCACTGCGTGAAGATTATTTTGCGTGGTTTTCGGAATGCATGGTGAAAGCGGTGGAACTGAAATTGAAGCATGGTTCACCGGGCGAAAAGGAAGCGGTATTGCGGGCGGACGATAGCGCCGGGTACGTCATGGTTCGGCCGCTGTTCGCGGCGCTGGCGGGATTTGAAAAGAGCGAACCATCGATGAAGATCTATTTCCCGGAACTGGTACGGGGAATCGACATCAAGGCGGAGCAAGTCCGCGTAGCAGCGTTGGTGTATGCGCGGGCGGGATCGCAAGAGCAGGCGGAAAAGCTAAGTCAAGAGGATCTGTCAAAAAAGCGCGGCGCGGCGGTCACCACCGTGCCGAACGATCAGGAGATGGTGAACGCACTGACAGAAGGTGAAAAGCAGATCGCCGCAAAGAACGCACGTGGTGCTGAGACTTCCTTCAAGACTGTGCTGGTCAAATACCCTGACCAAATCCGCGCATGGTACGGATTGGGATTGGTGGCCGTACTGGATGAGGATAGCGCCAAGGCCAAAGATATTTTTGGGCGATTGACCGTTGGAGAACATGCAGCCATGGAGGATCCGATGGTGCTCTCATGGTCGCACATCTGGCTGGGCCGCATTCTGGCATCGGAAGGGCAATTGGACAGTGCCAAGACCGAGTATCAGGGTGCGCTGGAAGTTCAGGCAGCGCCGGCGTCTGCGATGCAAGCGGCGAAGAGGGGATTGAACGATTTGGACACCAGGAAGCCGGCGGAACGGCCCTAAAAAATAAGGAGACGGAATGAAGAACGTGATGAGAGCAATGTGGGCAGCGGCAATGCTGGTGACACTGACCTTCGGAGCAGCCGCCGTAAACGGGCAGGCGCCAGGTACAGCGCCGGCGACGACTCCGGCAACTCCACCGGCTGGGGACAAGGATAAAGGGCAAGTAGCGCCGTTGACTCTGGACGCAGGGCAGCCGCCGGTGAACGCGGAAGAAGATGCGGCGATGAAAGTGTTCCGAGACGCGCCGATGACCGACATACCGAAGAAACTTCGAGGCCGGCGAAGATTTTCTGCAAAAGTATCCACAGAGCCGATATCGCGCGGAAGTGTATAGCTGGCAGGTGCGAGGGTACATGGCGGTCGGGCAACTGGATAAGATGGAGGCGGCCGGCGAGAAGGAGTTGGAAATAGAGCCCAGCGATGCGCAGACGATGGCGATCATGGGATCGTCGTTGCCCAGATCGATGGGCGCAAACCTGACCGAACAACAAAAGGTGCAATTGCTGGCGCAGGCAGAAGCGTATTCGAAAAAGGCGCTGGAATTGGCGCCGACACTGCCGAAGCCTGCCGGAATTTCCGACGAACAATTCATCCAGGCAAAGAATCAAATACAAGCCATGGGGTATGGCGGACTGGGATTGGTAGCGTTCCGTCGCGGAAAGTACGCGGATGCGATTCCCAATCTGGAACAGTCTGCGAAATACGATCCGAATCCCGATCCTGTGATTTACCTCGTGCTGGGAATCTGCAACGAGAAAGCTTCCCACTTTGACGATGCAATTAGCGCATTCACGAAGTGCGCGGCAATACCGAGTTCACTGGCACCGACATGCACGAAGGGGATCGAGGAAGCCAAGAAGTTGGGCGCGACGCAGTTGAGCGTGCCAAAGTAAGAGAGCGCCGATAAGTCCGCAAGTGAAGTGTGGATAAAAGGTATGCAGCGCGAAGATGATGACCGGCTAGTGGAACGGCTCGGCTACGAATTCCGTGAACGGGGCCTGCTGGAACGCGCATTGACGCACAGTTCGGCGGTGCCGGAATTGCGCCTGGCGCGTGGGGAAGAGATATCGTTCGAGGGCTCCGAAGTTCAAGACAATGAACGGCTGGAGTTCCTGGGCGATGCGGTGCTGGAGTTGCTGACCAGCGAATATCTGCTGCTGAATTACCCGAAATGGTCGGAAGGGCAATTGTCGAAGAGCCGTGCGCGGATTGTTAACGCGCATTCGTTGGAGATCAGCGCGCGGAGATTGTGCCTGGGAGAGCATCTGCGGCTGGGGCGGGGCGAAGAAAAGACCGGCGGACGCGAAAAGCCGGCATTGCTGGCCGACGCGTTCGAGGCGGTGGTGGCGGCGATTTATCTGGATGGCGGATTGAGCCCGGCAAGAGAATTGCTTTCGCGAACCGTATTTTTGCAGGCGCTAGAGACCGGAGAGAATATTTCAGAGTCTGACCGGAAGAGCGCGTTGCAGGAATTCTTGCAAGGAAGAGGCGAGCAGCCGGCGGAATATAAATTGGCAGGGGAGAGCGGTCCAGATCACCAAAAAACATTTCGCGTGGAAGTGTGGGTGAAAGGCGAGCGGATGGCCAGCGCGGAAGGAAGCACAAAAAAAGAAGCAGAGCAAAAGGCGGCGCGCAGCACACTGGAGAAATTGGCATTGGCGAACGAAGCGAAGAAGGAAGAGGCGGAATCGGATGCCCGATGAAGTGCTTTCGCCTGCGGACCTGGCGGTAACGGCTGAACCACCAGTTGTAGCTGCACCAGAGGCGGCAGATGAGCACCACGCGAATCAGACGACAATTTCAGAATACCTGGAATCACTGCTGGTGACGGTGATATTGGCGCTGTTTGGAACCAGCTTTGTGGTGCAGGCATTCAAGATACCTTCGCCCTCGATGGAAAAGACGCTGCTCGTCGGCGATCACCTGCTGGTAAACAAGTTCATATTCGGTGGGCGCGGACACTGGTATGAAAAATTGCTGCCGTACCGTGATTTGCAGCGCGGGGACATTATCGTCTTCAAGTTTCCGTACCAGGATCATCCGCATTTCGTCAAACGAGTGATTGGATTGCCCGGAGACCACCTGAAGGTGGTGGACCAGCAGGTGTACATTAACGGGAAGGCGTTGAGCGAACCGTACGTGGTGCATGACACGACGTTTGGAAACGACCCGCTGAACTACTCCTTTCCGCCGGTAGGGAACCAGATCTTCCTTTCGCCGGTGCAGCCGGAATGGGCGCACGAAATCAGGAAATACGTTCAGGGTGACGAAATTGTAGTGCCACCCGAAAAATATTTTGCGATGGGCGACAATCGCGATCACAGCCTGGATAGCCGGTATTGGGGATTTGTGGACCGGGACGCAATCATGGGGCGGCCGTTCCTGATTTACTGGTCGGTGGAAGCGAATACCACGGATTACGGGGAAACATCGTTCGGGCAGCGAATTGTGGGGATATTCGATACGTTGCTGCACCTGCCAGCGCGGACGCGATGGTCGCGCATGCTGCACACCGTGCATTAAGTGAAACGGCAAAGAGACAACTACACATTTACCTGTTGGTCTGAGAAACTCCCATCAACATGAATGGGCT
Organism: Candidatus Acidiferrales bacterium; assembly: GCA_963782755.1. Classification (GTDB taxonomy): domain Bacteria; phylum Acidobacteriota; class Terriglobia; order Acidiferrales; family UBA7541; genus Acidiferrum. Next base: position 117,822 of record CAWAKR010000009.1, on the reverse strand, counting down.
GCGGAAATTCGGAAAATGGGCTGTGCTTTCGGTGGCGTTGTTTGTCGCGGCACAACTTGGCGCCTCGTTTGCGTTGCGAACGAAGCGGATGCACGGGTATTTGATTGCGCAACTGGAGCGAGCATTCGGACGGGCAGTGCAGGTGAGCGAATTTTCCGCGCAATTGCTGCCAATACCGCGGCTGGACATGAAAGAGATTACGGTTGGAGAAGATCCAGCGTTTGGGCACGAATATTTTCTGCGGGCAGAGAGCATGCAGGCCAGTTTGCGATTGGCGGGTCTGCTGCGGGGTCATGTGGAACTGGGCACGATGACGTTGACGCGTCCCAGCCTGATTCTGGTGCGCAATCCCAGCGGGCAATGGAACCTGGAATCGTGGTTGCCGCGCTCAGGCGAATAAGGCTGGAGTCGGTGTCGGGGTGTACGGACCTCAACCGGCGACGAGTCCCAGCAATTACCTACGAAAAATCGAATTTGACGAAGGACGAATTAATTTCAAGACAGGTGACGAGAAGCAGCCGTTTGCGTTCACGGAGGTTACCGGCAGCGTGGAGCAGACGGGACCGGGGCGCTGGCAGCTGAATTTACGGGCAAAGCCGTGGCGGAGCGGTGTAGTGCTGCAATCGGCGGGAGTCCTGTACGTTCAGGGAGCTGTTGCGGGAACGTCGGCGCGCTTGCAGCCGGCGCAAGTGCAAGTGCATTGGGACAAAGGGTCGTTGGCAGATTTGTCCCGACTGGTAAGCGGGAAAGACTTCGGTGTGCGTGGCGAATTTGGATTGGACGGGACGGCAAGCGTTGGCGTGGCAGAGGCGGGCGGAACTGCACCAGCAGTTGGCCTCTGGAAATATGAATTACAGGCGCGCGCGTTGCAGGTCCACCGGTGGGACCTGACGGAGCACAGCGACAATCCAAGAGTGAGCGTGCGATTGAAAGGCGTGTGGGACCTGGCGGCGCGCGAGGCTCGAGCGGAAGAGATGAGCGTGGATTTGCCGCACTCGAACATTCGGGGAACGGGACAGTTCGGTACAACCGCGGACTCTTCCTGGAGCGCGAAGATCGATTCGGCGGCCATCGAGGCGGGGGATGCGCTGGCGTGGTACCGGGCATTCCATCCGGACGTTGCTGAGGGACTGGCGGTCGATCAGTTTTTCACGGGCAAGGGAGTAGTCAGTGGATGGCCGCTGCGATGGGAAGAAGGGCAGTTGTCGAGTGAAGGCGGCAAAGTGCGCGTGCCGGGGTTGGCGGATGCGATTCGCGTGGCGGCTGTACACGGTGAATTGCACGGGAATATCTTCCAGATCGAACCAGTGCGACTGTCTCTGAGCTCCCCGAAGGGTGAGGCGGGATCAGCGGGGAAAACAGAAAAGGGTAGTGCGAAGCCCCGAGATGCGCAGAATTGGGCGGAAATTCGACTTCTGCATGATCTTTCGACAGCAAGAGGTTTAGTTCATGTGGATGGACAGGTCGACCAGGCGGACATCTTTTTCAAGACGGCGTTGGCGATTGGAAAAACGTTGAATCACGGCTGGGAACTTGGCGGCGGAGTCAGCAGCGCGATTGATTGGAACTGGCGTGACGGGATCTTTCGCAGCGGCCGCTGGAATGGGTACGTGCATTTTGTGAAGGCGGAGTTGCAGGCGGCTGGGCTTAACCAGTCGATTGCGCTGGATGATGCGCGGCTGGAATGGAAAGCCGGGCTGCGAAACGCGACGATCACCTCTGCAGAAGCGTTTGGAGCGACATGGTCTGGAACCGCGGGGGAATCAGCAGGGGCTAGCGACGGAGATTTGCCGCGATGGCAATTCAAATTGCACGCTGATCATCTGGACGCGACGGAACTGGATCGCTGGGTCGGGCCGCGGGGGAGGCCAAACTGGCTGCAGCGATTGCTACCGTCATTGTTGGGGAGTGCGAACCAAGGCGGGAAGCCAAGCGAATTGTTGCGGCGCGTGTCGGCAGACGGTGAAATCACGGCGGACACCGTGAACGTGGAAAAAATCAAATTATCGAAAGCGCGAGCATGGATCAGTTTGCAGAATTTGCATTTGAAGATGCGGGATGCAGAGGCGCAGTGGGCCGGCGGGTCCGTACGCGGCTCGATGCAAGCAGAATTTTCCGCAGCGCCAAAATATGAAATTCTGGCGCAGATCGACCGGGCAAATCTGTCGCAACTGCCATGGAAAGCGGGATGGGCGGAGCGGTGGAACGGAACTTCTTCTGGCTCCTTGCGATTGACGACGGCCGGTGTGGGGCGCGAAGAATTGTTGAATCAGATTGCCGGGCGGGGAGATATCCAATTCAAGAATGTGGAATTTCGCGGCTGGGATGTGGCGAGCAGCCTGGAAAGCGGTGCACCAAAAACCGGCGCTTCCCGTTGGACGAGTGGGGAAGGGGAATTTGTGGTGAAGGATCGCGGACTGAGTTTTGAGGCGATCCAACTGGATGGGCCGCACACAAAATTGTGGATGTCAGGATCGCTGGGATTCGCGAAGGAAGTTTCGTTGACATTTCGAGCAGCACCATCCGATGCGAAGGCGATGGTGGTTGGTGGAGATGTTCGAGTTCTGCAGTTGAGCGGTCCTCCGGAAACGCCAAAGGTTGCGGTGCAGACCGTGAGTGCGGTAAAGCCAAAGTCTTAGACGCAAGTATTTCCAGAAAACGGGAGAACACGGATGAAGCGAGTGCTGTTGAGCATGATTGCGTTGGCGATGCTGTTTGCGGTTCAGGCGGCAGGGCAGCAGTCTTTCACCTTGGAACAGATACTGAGCGCCCCGTTTCCCGCGGAACTGATTGCGTCGAAGGCAGGTAACCGCCTGGCGTGGAGCGTGAACGAGCAGGGGCGACGAAATATATGGGTGGCGGAAGGGCCTGCATTCACCGGACGACAAGTAACGAACTATAAGGAGGATGACGGCGCCGAATTGTCGGAATTGACGTTTACCGCGGACGGGAATGCGATCCTCTATGTGCGCGGAGAGGGAAAGGATTCAGCAGGCGATTACGCGAATCCAACGAGCAACCCGGCGGGAGTGGAGCAGACGATCTGGGTGGTGCCGTCTGGCGGAGGAGTGCCGGTGAAGATTGATGCGGGCCATTCGCCGCGTGCATCGGTGCTGGGAAAAATTGCGTACGCGCGCGGAGGACAATTGTGGATTGCCGGAACCGGCGGAAGCGAAGGCGACAAGCCGAAGCAGATTGTGGTGCGTGGAAAAAATCAGCCGGTAGATTGGTCAGCGGATGGAACCGAGTTGTTAATCGTTTCCGACCGGGGCGATCACAGTTTTGTTGGAGTCTACGACTCGACAACGCAGTCGGTGAGATTCCTGGCGCCTTCGGTGGATTCAGATGGGGATGCGGTCTGGTCGCCGGACGGAAAGCGCGTGGCGTTCGTGCGACAACCGGCGGTGCGGCGAGATACGCCGGAAGGATATTTCATTCAGCCGGATCGCGTGCATCCCTGGGCGATTTGGGTGGCAGATGCACAAACGGGTGAGGGGCGCGAGATTTGGAACAGCGGCACGGAGATGCAGGGTTCGTATCCTTACATGGCACAGGATACGGGCGGCGGAGTGTTGAACTGGGTGGCGGGTAATACGTTGATTATTGCGAGTGAAGCGGATGGCTGGCAGCACTTGTACGCGCTCAAGGCGGATGGGGGAGCAGCGAAGTTGCTGACGCCAGGAAATTGTGAGGTGGAGCAATGGTCGTTTTACGCGGAGCGAAAGTCAATTTTGTTCAACTCCAATTGCGGGGATATCGATCGAAGGCACATCTGGACGGTGGGAGTGGATGGCAGCGGTGAAGTGGATTTGACGGGAGGCCCGGGGGTGGAGTGGAACGCGATATCCGTGGGGAATACCGGGAAGATGGCGTACATAAGATCGGATGCGACGCACCATGGCCAAGTCTACATGTATGATTTCGCAGTTCGAAGGCAAGTGCCGGTCTCCCCGAAACTGCCGGGCATTTTTCCAGCCGAGGAATTGGTTACGCCGCAACAAGCAGTGTTCAAATCCGGCGATGGATTGGAAATTCACGGACAATTGTTCCTACCAAAAAACGTGAAGGCTGGAGAAAAACGTCCAGCGCTGATTTTTCTGCATGGCGGATCGATGCGCCAGATGCTGCTGGGCTGGCATTACATGTACTACTACTCGAATTCGTATGCGATGAACCAGTTCCTGGCGCAACGCGGGTACGTGGTGCTGGCGCTGAATTATCGCAGCGGAATCGGCTATGGGCGGGCGTTTCGAGAGGCGCCGGGAAGAGCGGGTCGCGGCGCGACGGAATATGAAGATGTAGTGGCAGCGGGCAAATACTTGCAGACACGAAGCGATGTGGACGCGAAGCACATTGGATTGTGGGGCGGAAGTTACGGCGGATACTTGACGGCGCTGGGACTGGGTCGCAATTCCGAATTGTTTGCCGCAGGCGTGGACATGCACGGGGTGCACGACTGGCCAACGGATAACTGGGAAGGGAAGAATATCTCGCCGGAGATGACAAAGCTGGCGCATGATTCGTCTCCGGTCACGGCGGTGGATACTTGGAAGTCTCCCGTGCTGTTCATTCACGGTGATGACGACCGGAACGTGATTTTTTCACAGACCGTGGATCTAGTCGCGCGGCTACGAGAGAAGGGCGTGCATGTTGAGCTGCTGGTATTTCCCGATGAGGTTCATGATTTTCTGCTACAGGGCAATTGGTTGAAGGCGTATCAGGCCTCGAGCGACTTCTTTGACCGGCAATTCCAGATGCCGCACAAATGAGCTGGAGACCACGCACAGACGAAAGAAGGGAGAGACGGCTGCTCGGCGTTGTCGGGCTGCTGGGTGTGGCGTTGTGTTTGCAGAATGGATTGTGGTCTCGTGAGAAAAATGCCAGTTTCGTCCCGTTACTTCAAAAAGATCAATCCCTAATTTACAGTATCCAGGGCCGCGTGCAGCGAAAGGTGAAAACAGAAAGCCGCGTGGCGACTATTCTGAAGCCGAGCGAAGAGAAACAGGAATTCACTGGCGAACTACACATAAAGTTCCTGGACGTGAGAGCAGCGGGCGGACGCCCCGTGATCCGAGCGAAAGCAGAGTTTGCATATCCAGGAAATCCAGCAACCGAAAAGCGTCCGGTAGAATTCACGATTGCCGGGGACGGCCAAGTAAAGAATCCGTCAGGATTTGACGAATGGGATCCTATCGAGCGAATGGCATGGCAATTCTGGATTTCGCGATTTGCGTTTGGATGGACGTTGTCGCCAGAAAACACAAAACGTGGCGTGAAGTGGAAAAGCGAGGAGCCGGAAAACAGTCCGGCGCCGATCGCGCGACTCGCTTGGGAGCGCGTGACCACGTTTGGAGAAAGCGGAGTATGCCCGGTGATCCCAGCGGAAACGTGCGCGGTATTTTTTACCAGTGCCGTGCTGAAGCAGAAATCGTCTGTCAAAGACAGTACGCCGGAGGATTACCGGTTGCATGAGTTGATCACCAGCGGCACGGCGTCGGGTACGAATGAAACTTATACGACGATTTCGGAGAAGACGGGTCTAGCGGTGCGTGGAACGGAAAATGTACGGCAATCGATGAATGTTGTCATCGCGAAGAGTGATGGCTCGAATGGCATGAAATATGCGATTGAGGCGGCGAGTCATTTCGAGATGTTGTTAGTGGTGGACGGGGCGGGGCGGTGAGGTGGGTAGGTTGAGCCGGATGGATTGAGAGAACACTTGCAGGGTGCATGAGTTCTATAGCGAGATGAGATCTTTCGGCTGCACGCTCCGACGCGACAAATAGCGGCGCGAAAATAGAATCGGGTGGCTTGCCTCAGGACGACAGTCAAATCGATGGGGCGCGTTTGTAGGTAGCCAAGGGTGTTGAAGGCGCACAGCCAGAAATGGTTGTGCCGCAAAATTGAAAGTTGACGGGCTTGGTATAATGGGTGTTTCGGCTTTGGCCAGCGAAGCTGCAGGAGACCCTTGGCATGGAATTCAGACTACATAGCGGATATCAACCACGCGGCGACCAGCCTGCGGCGATTGAACAGCTCTGCCGGGGACTGGATGCCGGCGAGAAAAACCAGGTGCTGCTGGGCGTAACAGGATCGGGCAAGACGTTCACGATGGCGAAGGTGATTGAGCAGGTGAATCGTCCGGCGCTGGTGCTGGCGCACAACAAAACGCTGGCGGCGCAGTTGTATCACGAGTTCAAGAGTTTCTTCCCCGAAAATGCAGTCGAATATTTTGTGAGCTATTACGATTTCTACCAGCCGGAAGCGTACGTACCCGCCGCGGACATGTACATCGATAAAGAAGCGACGATTAATGATGAACTGGACAAATTGCGGATGAGCGCGACGCGATCATTGTTTGAACGGCGCGACGTGGTGATTGTCGCGTCGGTTTCGTGCATCTATGGCATCGGGTCGCCAGAAGCGTACTACGGAATGCTGGTGATGGTGGAGAAGGGGTTTCAGACATCGCGCGAGGCCTTGCTCCGTCGATTTGTAGATATGCAGTACGACCGGTCTGAAGATCTGCGGCGCGGAACATTTCGCGTGCGTGGCGACATTATCGAGATTTACCCGACTTACGAAGACCAGGCATACCGTTTTGAGATGTGGGGCGAGCAGATCGATACGATCCGGCAATTCGATCCGCTAACGGGCGAGATACGCACGGGTCAGGAAAACCTGCCGCGCGTGACGATCTTTCCAAAGACTCACTATGTGATGCCGCAGGAACAACGCGACCGCGCTATCGTCAGCATCCAGGAAGAATTGGGATGGTGGAAAAAGGAACTGGAGAAACAGGGGAAATTTGTGGAAGCACAGCGCGTGGTGCAGCGGACGATGTTTGATATCGAGATGATGCGCACCATAGGCTACTGTCATGGCGTGGAAAATTATTCGCGTCATTTGAGCGGAAGACTGCCGGGAGAAGCGCCACCAACGCTGCTGGATTATCTGCCACAGGATTACATTTTATTTGCGGACGAATCGCATGTGAGCATGCCGCAGGTGCGCGGCATGTACCATGGAGACCGATCGCGGAAACAGACGCTCGTGGATTATGGATTTCGCATGCCCTCGGCGCTGGATAACCGGCCGCTGACGTTTGAAGAGTTTGAAAACCGGTTGAACCAGACGATTTATGTTTCGGCGACGCCAGGTCCTTATGAATTGACGAAGGCAGGTGGCGTGATCGTGGAGCAAGTGATCCGGCCCACGGGTTTGATTGATCCACAGGTGGAAGTGCGGCCGGTGAAGGGACAAGTGGACGATCTGCTGGAAGAGATCCGGATTCGGGCGGAAAAGAACGAGCGAGTGCTAGTGACGACGTTGACGAAGCGGATGGCGGAGGATTTGAGCGAATATTTTTCAGAGATTGGGGTGAAGTGCAGGTATTTGCACGCGGAAGTGGAGACTCTAGACCGGATAAAGATATTGCGGGATCTACGCAGGGGCGAGTTTGATGTGCTGATCGGGATTAACCTGTTGCGCGAGGGTCTGGACTTACCGGAAGTTTCGCTTGTGGCCATTCTGGATGCGGATAAGGAAGGTTACTTGCGCAGCGCGACTTCGCTGATACAAACGATGGGACGGTGCGCGCGGCACGTAGAGGGGCGCGCGATTTTGTATGCGGACCGGCATACGAAATCGATGAACGAGGCAATTGGAGAAACAAACCGGAGGCGCGCGAAGCAAGAGGTGTACAACACGGAGCACAATATTACGCCATTGTCGATCATCAAGAGCGTGGATATGGAGTTGGCACGAATCGTGGAAGCGGATTATGTAACGATACCGCTGGATACGACGGAACTAGATGCGGCGACGGCCAATGTGAAATCCGAGGCGCAGCTGGCGGAATTGCTGCAGCAGTTGGAAACGCAGATGAGGGAAGCTGCGAAGAAATTTGAGTTTGAAAAGGCTGCGCAGTTGCGAGACCGGATCAAGTCGCTGAAACAACAAGACCTGGCCGGTAGGTTTGGGAAAGAAGTGGACGAGGCGGCGTCGGCTTAGGCCATGGACGCGATGCCTCGAACGGCACGGCGCAGGGCGGCGCGTGAGAGCAAACGAGTGGAATCAAGGGTCGGCAGCGGAGAATTTGCGTCGTTCATGAGCAATGGAATTTCGGTGCAGCCCAGCACTACGGCGTCGCAGCCCTGCTGCTTCATTTGTGCGATCACCTGTTGGAAATAAGCGACAGACTCAGGTTTGGATACGCCATAAACCAATTCGTCCATAATGAGGCGATTAATTTCCGCTCGCTCGTCGTCGCTCGGGCGCAGATAGCTCAGTCCTTGGGCGGTGAGTTTTTCCGGGTAGACTTCACTCTCGACCAGCCAGCGAGTCCCTGTAAGCCCGACGCAGCGGAAGTTGCGACGGGCGGCTTCTGCGGCGACAACTCCAGCGATATGCAGCCAGGGGAGAGGAGATTGAGGTTCAACGTAGGGAAGCGCCTGATGAATGGTGTTGTCGGGGCAGATCAGGAAATCGGCGCCGATTTTCGCGAGTTTATTTGCAGAGGAGAGCATCAAGGTGGCAACGCCCTGCCAGTCGCCGCGGTGGATGAATTTCATGTATTCGGCGAGGGAGTGCGTGTGCATGGAAATTTCAGGATGATCGTGCGGGCCGAGCAACTGCGCGCCCTCGAGGCAGATGGTTCGATAGCAAAGTGCGGCGCCTTCCGCGGAGCAAGCGACAATCCCAATGTGTTGCGGCATGACTGAGTTTACCCGGTTTGGCCGGGAGCGTGTTACACCACGCCCCGGCGAAGATCTTTCAAGGGGTAGAACGTGCCACGCCAGAGAATTCCGCCTTGTTTGAGCGTGATGACAGTGGAGCGCGCGAGCATGTAAGTGAATATGAGTGCTGCCAGGGGAAGGGTAAGCGCATAGAGTGGGGAGATGCGCATCACGGTGTCGACACCCGCGAGGAAGCCCAGCGGGACCAGAATGGCGATGGCCGCGAAAATGCGTGCCCAGCCGTGCGTGAAGAAGAGGCCGAGCGTGGGTGCGACGTTGAAGCTGAGAAGCGCGACGATTTGAAGGATAGCCTGGCTGACCTTAAATTGGGCGCCCGCAAAGAAATTTTTCTCCACGCCGCGGATGACGTTTCCCAAGCCAGCGTGCCAGCGCACAGACACTTCATCTGAAGCGATGGCCACACCGGAGCGAAAGCCACCAAGCTTGATGATTTTGCCGAGCTTTACATCGTCAAGGACTTCGAGCGCCAGGCGGCGATGCGTTCCGCAGGCTTCGTACGCGGTGCGGCGCACCATCTGAAATGCGCCAACGCCGACATACGCGCGCGAATGCGGGTTGATGACGCGGTGTGGCTGAATGGCAAGATTGAAGGACATGCCGAAAAAAGAGATGAGCACGCGTTCCCAGAAATCGACCATTTCCATACCGATGAAAAGAGCCAGATGGTCGAGTTTGAGGGTGTGGATCAGCGTGGCACAACGACGCAGCGTGCCCGGATGGAAGCGTACGTCGGCATCGGTAAAGAGAAGCCAATCGCCGGTGGAGATTTCGTAGGCTTTCTGGAGCGCGTGAGTTTTCCCAAGCCAACCGGGAGGAAGATCCTTGATGTGGAAAACCTTCAGGCGGGGATGAGTGGCGGCAAAATCGTCGAGGATGCGGGGCGTGGCATCCGTAGAGCGATCATTGACGGCGATGATCTCGAGATTGGGATAGTCGAGTTCGATTAAGGTTGCGAGGGCGGTAGGAAGCTTTTCTTCTTCATTGAGGGCGGCAAAAATCAGCGAAATACGAGGGCAATCGGGGTCCCTGGCAGGTTCAAAGGATTTCAGCCAGGGAAGCCGAGTAGCACCGAAAACGGTTTGCAGTCCAAAGGTGAGCCAGAACAAGGCGGTCAAGGCAAAGAAAACGGTTGCTGCAAGGTGCATGATTGGTGTCGGACGTCGGCCTCAAGGTATCCTAGCATGGATGCATCGAGCGCTTTCCGTGCTGAGCGAGGCCGAAGCCGGGGAATAGGGAGCACGAATGAGACAATTGCAGATTCCAATTCACAGCAGCAAATTGCAGAACGGATTGCGCGTGGTGATTGCCCCGGACGCGACGGCGCCGGTGATTACGGTGGGAATTTATTACAAGATAGGGTTCCGGCTGGAACCGCAAGGACGCAGCGGCTTTGCGCACCTGTTCGAGCACATGATGTTTCAAGGCTCGGAAAACGCGCCGAAGATGCAGCACATCAAGCTGATCAATTCGAGCGGGGGCGTGCTGAACGGTTCAACCATGTACGATGTTACGAATTATTACGAGGCGGTACCATCGAACGCGATTGAACGCGTGCTGTGGCTGGAGGCGGACCGCATGCGGGCGCTGAAAGTGGATGACGATAACTTACGCAATCAGCGGGACGTGGTGAAGGAAGAAGTGCGCGTGAATGTGATGAACCAGCCGTACGGCGGTTTTCCATGGCTGGATATGCCGCCGGTGGCGTTTCGGAACTGGGCGAACGCACACAATTTTTACGGAGATTTCGCGGACCTGGATGCGGCGAATCTAGTGGACGTGCAGAAATTCTTTCAGACCTACTACGTGCCGACCAACGCTGTGCTGTTGTTGCTGGGCGATATTAAGTTCGATGAGGGGGTGACGCTCGCCACCAAATATTTCGCCGCCATCCCTGCGGGGGCGGCGCCTCCGTTTGCCGATCCGACCGAACCTGCACAAACGGAAGAGCGGCGCGGGCATGTGGATGAAAAGTTTGGAACGCTGCCGGCGATGGCTATCGGCTACGTGATGCCGAAGCGTCGCACCAGCGAGTGGTGCGCGATGGCTCTGCTGGACCAGGCGCTGCACGGAGGGCGCGTGGGAAGACTGTATCGCGAACTCGTGCTGGAGAAGCAGATCGCGGTGGAAGCGGGTGGCGGCATTGACGATATTTTCGGATACAACGGGCCGACGCAGATGACCACGAGGATTCTGCACAAACCGGAATTTTCGAGTGACGATACATTGAAGGCGTTTGATGCAGTGATTCGCGAAGTGCAGGAGAACGGAATCACCGAAGAAGAGCTGCAACAGATCAAGGTGAAATGGCGCTCGGATTATTTTTCGACACTAGAGGGAGGGCGTGGTGGATATATGCCGCGCTATGGTTTGATGCACCTGCTGGCGTGCTTCACGCTGTTCGACAACGAGCCGGAACTGGTGAATACAATCCTCGATGGATTTCTGGCGGTAACGAGGGAAGAAGTCCATGCAGCAGCCAAAAAATATTTGCGGCCGGAAAATCGGGCGATTGTTTTCCGCACCCCAGTAAAGTCAGAGACGAAGGAGGCGGCGTGATGGCGACACTGACGACGGAAATGTCGAGTTCAGTCCCGGGATTGGCCGCGGAACGGCCGGTTGTTTGGCCGAAGCGCACGCGCGTGACTTTACCGAACGGCTTGCAAGTGGTATTGGCGGAGGCGCATTCGATCCCGAAGTTCCACGGGGAGCTGTATTTCAAGTCAGGAAATGCGTTGGTAGCGGATCGTTCGCCAAGTCTGGCGGAGATGACCGCCACCCTGGTGCGCACAGGAACGAGCAAGCGCACCAGTCGACAGATCGAAGAAGATTTGCGCCGGTTGGGCGCGGACCTGGGAACCAGCGCGGGACAAGACACCAGTGCGATTTCGTTTGCGGGATTGAGTGAATTCGCGGAGCCGTTGTTACAGTTGGTGAATGAATTGGCGCGCGAGGCTAGCTTTCCGGATGCGGAGTTGGAGCGCGAACGCCGCCAAAAGCTGGAAGAAGTGAAACTGGAGCGCACTTCACCGGGATTTCTGGCGGGAGAGCGGTTGCGTAAGGTCCTGTTTGGTAAGCATCCGTATGCGGTGATTTCGCCAGATGAAGCACAGGTGGCGGCATACAAGCGAGAGGACCTTACCGGGGCGTACCGCGAAATCTACACGCCGGAAAACGCACTGCTGATGATGGTGGGCGATTTTGACTCGCAGGCACTATTGAAAACGATTGAGAAGGTGTTTTGCGAATGGGGAGGGAAGAAGCCCGAGGCGATGACGTCGGCGGCTCTGCCGGAGGTACAGGGAAGACGCGTGTATCTGGTGCACCATCCAGGATCGGTACAGACGCAGATCCTGGCAGGATGCCACGCGATTACGCGAAAACATCCGGATTGGATGAGGCTGGGGCTGACGAACAGCTTGTATGGCGGCGCGTTTAATTCGCGGCTGGTAATGAATATCCGCGAAGACAAGGGCTACACCTATAGTCCGCGAAGTTCGGCCAACCCGCTCAGGCAACACGGATATTTCTCGGTGTCGGCGGCGGTGCGGAATGATGTAGTGGCGGCTTCGCTGACGGAGATATTTTACGAGATGGATAAGCTGCGGTCGCTGCCGGTGCCGGATGCGGAGTTGGCGGATGCACAGAATTATTTGACCGGGGTGTTCTCGATGGGTCTGGCGACGCAAGAGGGATTACTTTCGCAATTCTCGACGGTGGAGTTGAATGAGTTGCCGGGGGATTATCTGGAAACGTACCGCGAAAAGATTCGTGGGCTGACGTCGGCGGATCTGCTGACGACGGCGAGGAAGTATTTCGATTCAGCGAACATGCAGATTGTGGTGGTCGGCGATCGCGGGCAAATTGAGGAACAGGCGAGATTGTTTGGAGACCTGGAGGTTTACGATCATCAGGGGAAGAGGATTTAGAATTTCAGCCAAAGGTGGCGACGGCGGACAGCAGTCAGGCGAAAGCGCACACACCAGGGGGCGACGTAAAGCCGCCCTACTTCAGATAAGCAATAGAGCAGGGTTGGAGCCCGGCACCTACACGAGACAAATCAAGAGACGGTTGGATCAAACTTCGGGACATTAGGTGTAGCGTTGCTGCACCCCTAAACCGAATGATCTGAGATTCATTCAGGTTTCAGGGGAAGGGGAACTTCAATCGAACCAATACGGCCGTCCATGGCGTCGCGCACGGCGATGCGCAGCCAGGCGGAGTTCGCGGGAATTTCCAGGATCTGTTTAGCCAGGTACGTGCCGGTTCGTGATTGTTCGGACTGCTCCGGGAAGACGGTCTGATCGGCAAAGGACGATGAACGATAGAGCAGGTTACTGTCCGCGTCGTAAGTGGCGTAGAGAAATGCCAAGCTGCCATGGCGCACCCCGCCGGAATCTATCAGATAGGTCATTTGTTTTTGCAGAAGCGAGAAATCGAGCTCAAACTTCTGCATCTCGACGGAATCCCATTTTCTTAACTTTGCAAACGCAGGAAATTGGGCGAGGGCTTTTTTTGTGCGGGCGAGACGGGGGCAGGGAAGCTGATTGCTTTTGCATGGACGGAAAATACAAGTTGATGCTCCGTCGGGGTACCACGCTGCGTCGCAACATCCGCGCGTTCCAGGGGCGCATTCGCAGCGCGGCGCGTCAGAGTGAAATCATCATCGGCGAAATAACTGCGCCGGTAAGACAAGTGATAACTCTTCTGTATGAGTCGCACATGAATCTTCCTCATTTCGCCGGCGAACTTTGTGTTGGTAGGAGAATAACTCAGCGTGTAATAGTTGGACCCGTCTTCGGTGGCCGTTTCCAGGGCTTGCGCGAAGCCATTGGTATTGTAGAAAGCGCGGCCGCCAGAAAATTCAGCGATCTGATCGAGGGCCGCATGCTCACCCGCAAGTTGCCGAGTGAATTTCTCGCGTTCGGCTTCGAGTGATGAGCCCGAGTAGTTTCGATTGTCGGCGGCGCCGAAATTCGGGCTGACCATCAGGCCGCGAATGTCCACCGGATAAACTGCAACCTGACTGAGAGTGAGTTGGTTTGTTGCCTTGCGCAATTCGGGACTGAAGTCCACTGCGCGCGCGAAGGGATCGATGGGATCGCCACCAGGAAGAATACCAATCGGAAATGAACCGGAAAGCCAGAGCAGGTTTTTGCGGCCGGGAACCCCACGCAAATGGCGGGAAATTCCGATGAACGCCTCCAAAGTCATGGATACGCGACACTGTAACATGTAGGTTTCGGAAATGGCATTCAGGTGTTCCAGGCGATCCAGCATGGCCATTGTCTCTGGATGATCGGGAACGGTTCCGCTGTCGCGAAGGAAATCGCTGGAGGAAACGGCGTTGACAGGGGGCGGGCCAAACGCGGGAGATTGCGTGCCCACGGCCCGATTGTTCATGGCGGCCACGAGCGTGGCCTCGTCGTCGGTTACTCCTTGCAGGAGATGAAGCTTGTCGCTCAGAACGAAAATACTATAGCGGCTGCCGGGTGGTTTGTTCTGCAGGAATTTCTGGATGTCGCTACGGGCGAAGGGTTGATCGGTGAGGGGCGTGTTCAGCACGTCATAGAGAATGACGTTCAGAGGCAAGTCTTCACGCGCAATGCTGATCTTCATAAAAGTGTTTTCGGGGAGATTAGGAGGTTCCAACGCCTGCAAAGAATTTGTCGAAGTCCGGTGATCACTAGTGTGCGATTCAATCGAGAGGATTTCCTGTGGGGCTCCATCTTCGGCGATAGAGAAGTCGCTGCGACTCAGGTTAGTTATGGCATGGTTCTTGCCGTCGGTCACTACGACATCGAGGAGAACCTGGCGCACCTGGGTCTTGATGGTCGTCGTCGGCTGCTCGGTGGAGTTGCGTGGTTGTTGAGGAGATTGCGATTGGGCAATCACGAATTGGGCCACGAGCAATGCCGTCGCGAGCGAGGTGAAAATCGGCGCTGCGCGGCGGTTGACGTGAGTCACGAAAGGGCCTCTGCCTGCGAATGCCTACAATAGCAAATATTGCGGCTGCAGTGACCCTGCGTTTACTTTACCTGCGCATCGTCTTGGCCAGCTGTCGGTGAGGGCTGGACATATTGCAAAAGATATATAACGAAAGAATTATTATTGTGAGATGAGGCAATGTAGGACAACGCGCTTTGTGAGCGGGCTGATTCTACTGACGCTGATCCTCTGTTGTGCGGGTGCCGGATTTGCCAAGAAGAAACCCCCGCTGCATCCGATCAATCTGAATTCGGCGGCGGCGCTGGAGTTGCAGCAGGGGCCGGGAATTGGCCCGTCGACGGCGGATAAGATTCTGCAGATGCGAAAGTCGTACGGGGCATTCAAGAGCGTGACGATCTGCTGGCCATTAAAGGGTTGGGGCCGAAGAAGCTGGATAAGATGAGGAAATACCTCACTGTGGGAAAAGCGGCGCAGAGCAAGAAGCCGAGCGGGACACAGGCGGCTTCTGCGACCTCGAAGGTAGAGGTCCCAGCAAATGGTGCCACCGCAACGAAGGACCCGGCGAAGCCTGCCGTCAGTGAGGATGAAGAGCCATAGAAGTTTAGAGTACGGGAGCCTGGCTCCTGCTTTGCGGATTGCGGTTGGGAGCAAGTTAGAAAAGCGGCAGTTGGACTGCCGCACTCCAAAGGGCGGCCCAAAGCAACCGCCACAATCGTGACGGCAAAAAATGTGATTTAAAGTTTCTGGTGGGTGGGCTTTGGAGGGCCGCTTAGCCGAAGCGGGACCTGGTCGGCGATGCGGATTCCGTAGCCTTCAAGGGCGACCACCTTTTTGGGATGGTTGGTGACTACGCGGATGTCCTTGAGGCCCAGGTCGATCAGGATTTGCGCGCCTATGCCGCTCTCGTGCTGAACCATTCGCTGGCGGGCGGGTTCGCGATCGAGTTGTCCGCGGGTGTGGAAATGAATTTGTGGCAGGGTGCCGGGGGTGTCGGGCGTGTCGATGGAAAAGCCGCGGCCGGTGTGGTGCAGGTAGAGAAAAACGCCGCGACCTTCTTCGGCAATTTTTTCAAGGGACTTGGCGACGAGGTCGGGGCAATCGCAAGCAAGCGAGCCGAAGACGTCGCCCGTGAGGCAATGGGAGTGCACGCGAACCAGAGGCGGCGTTGGGCCGATCAGATCACCGCGGATCAGGGCGATGTGCATGTCGTGGTCGACGTCGCTCGAATAGGCAATCATGCGGAAATCGCCAAAACGTGTGGACAGAACGGCTTCGGCCACACGGCGTACATAGCGCTCGTGGTTCATGCGGTAGCGGATCAGGTCGGCGACAGTGAGCATCTTTAGATTGTGCTCGCGGCAAAATTCCAGCAGTTGCGGCACGCGAGACATGGTGCCGTCCTCATTCATGATCTCGCAGATGACGCCGGAAGGATTTAGACCGGCGATGCGCGAGAGGTCGACAGAGGCTTCGGTCTGGCCGGCGCGGACGAGTACGCCACCGTTGCGCGCGCGAAGCGGGAACATGTGGCCGGGGCGCGCTAGATCCTGGGGACGCGTTTTGGGGTCGATGGCTGTAAGCACGGTGATGGCGCGGTCGGAGGCGCTGATGCCGGTAGTAACGCCGAGCTTGGCATCTACGGCTTCGGTGAACGCGGTGCCGTGGACGGAAGTGTTGATCGCGGACATCAGAGGAAGATTGAGTTCTTCGCAACGCTGCTCGGTGAGCGCAAGGCAGATGAGTCCACGGCCGAACTTGGCCATGAAGTTGATGGCTTCGGGAGTGATTTTCTCGGCGGCCATGGTGAGGTCGCCTTCGTTTTCACGGTCCTCGTCGTCGATCAGGACGATCATGCGTCCCTGGCGAATTTCTTCGACGGCTTCTTCGACGGTGCAGAACGCGTTGGAGGTCGGAGTCATGGGAGTTTGCCTGGCTCTAGTATACCGACTTTAGCGAACCCGGCGAGAGAGCTCCAATCGCATGCGGTCCCGAAGGTTCCGGGCGAACGCAGTAGTGAACCTGCCAATGCGTTGAGAGCCTAGAGATTTGGTCTTTAGAAGCACGGCTTCCTGGTCCCGGCCCCATCCGGGGGCGTTTGCGATGATGTCAATATTCTTCCACGGAATCTCAATCCAACGGAAGTTGCGTCGGATCCGAAGCGTTTGCTGAGTTGCCTCGGTTTTCCATCCCCAGATGCGCACCCCTTCATAAATGGTTATGCAAAGGCTCGCTATAGCTAGGAGAGTAAGCAATCGTGGCGGAATTTTCTGAACGCAGTGCAGCAATGGGCAATAGCCAAGCAAGCGACCACGCTGCCCAAAGCAGTGGAAGAGTGCGGTCGACAATGGTTCGCTTCGAAATGTCGAAGGATGCGACCTTTTCCAGGACGGCAACCGGGTTCATGGATAAGCTTAGAATCCCCGCGTAAGCGTCTTCCTCATCCTCGATTGCTTTGAATCCAAACTGCCCCAGCATGGAAGCAATTTCTTTGGCTCGCTCGGGCGACTTTGCTTCAACCATTAGGATGTCGGGCCCCCAGCCCATGATTTGTATGCCCGATTCACGGCAGAAACGACGGGCTGAATACAACCAAACTGGATCGACATCGTTCATGCGAAGAGTATGGAATATTGGGCGTTTTGTTGAGCGCTTACGCTAATCTTGGTACTTGAGTGGTAAAGAGTCGCGGTTTCATTTTCGACGCCGCTCATTCATTAATACCTGTTGGAGTCTCCGCTTTACTTCACGGCATTGCCGGGGCCGCCGACTGGGTGGAGACGCGGCAGGCGATCTTCCACCGGCGGAAGCGGCGGAAACGCGGCGTGGGGTTCGGCCTGATACCAGTAGGCTACGGAGAAGAAATTGTCGGAGCGGACGTTGGCGTGGCCGTGTTCGATGGAAGCTTTGAATGACTTGGTGAAGGGGATCGGGGAATCGAGATGGAAGCGGTAGAGGGAATAGCGGCTGCCGGCTTTTTCATCGCCGACGATTACGGGAGCGCCGAATAGCTGATAGGCGAATGGTTTGCTGGCGAAATCGTAAGCCCCCAGGAAATAGTCTTCCGTGCCAGTGCCGGTGATGACGGGTTCGGGTGCGCCATCGACGAAAAACATGTCGTCGCCTTCGCCAAACCAATAATCCTGATTCTGCAGGACAGACATGGTGACGCCGACGAAGTGTCCACGGCCGGTGGCTTCGAGCCAGAGATAGTTGTCTTCGCCACGCAAATTCTTTTTATTGCTGATGACGTCATCGCCATTGTCGGTCCAGGGAGTGGTGAGTCCGTGCGTGGGAGATTGTTGATGATATTCGGCGTGGAAGTAGAGCGTGTCGGCGGGCAGCGGTTTGTTGAAGGCCTGGTAATCGATATTGAAGTAGAAGGCGTCGACTTTATCGTGGCCCATGTTGGTGACGGTGATGCGCGCGTGTTTCTGAAACGGCATGGGGAAGAACGAGTTGAGACCCTTGTTGGGGGCAACGGCGAGCGGCGCGGATTGATAGGTGTAATATTCGCCCAGACCGAGGCCGAAGAAATCGCCGAGAGGAGTTTCGACGCTGGGGGTGGTTTCGCCGTCCCAATACATGCGCAGGACGATTTTCTTGAGGTGGTAGGCTTCGTCGTCGGCGATGGTGAACCAGATGTGGGTGATGGTGCCGGGCCCGTTGTCATCGAGAAGGGTGAGCGTATCGCCGGGCGCGATGGTGCGCATGTCG
This sequence comes from Candidatus Acidiferrales bacterium, assembly GCA_963782755.1. Taxonomy (GTDB): domain Bacteria; phylum Acidobacteriota; class Terriglobia; order Acidiferrales; family UBA7541; genus Acidiferrum. Next base: position 99,403 of record CAWAKR010000009.1, on the reverse strand, counting down.
GCGTTGCCGCCGGAGCGGTCGTAGCTGGAGGAACGCTTTTGCGTGTAGTTGCGCGGTTCGGGGAGCGAGGAGAGCCAATCTTGTGTTTGTCCGAAGGTGAGAGTGGAGGCAACGGTAAACAGCGCGACTGCGAACAAGAATGTGCGGATGGCGTAGGAAGTTTTCATGATGATCCTTTTTCGTGAGCGATGGTTAGCAGCATTGTTTAGCAACACTGAGTTGGAAGCAAGTGGGAGATAGCAAGAGAGAGTGCACGGAGGAAAATGAGTTGGCATTCGCGATGAAAGCAAGTGAGGGGCATTGGTAAAGCTAAACGCACACCATTGAAAGCAAGAAGTGCGGCCCGCGGCAAAACAGCTGATGCGGCTTGATCGTGCGGACATGGGGTGCAGCAGAGCTGCACCCCTACGAAAGGAACTCTCTTGCGAAAGCACTAGCGGAGGAAGGGGAGCACGAAATGGTAGAGTCCCGCGCCCAGTAGGGCGGCGCCGGGCATGGTGAGGACCCAAGCCCAGACGATGCGGCGCGTGACGCCCCAGCGGACCGCGGTGAGCCGGCGCGAGGCGCCGACGCCAACAATGGCGCCGGTGATGGTGTGCGTGGTGCTGACGGGAATGCCGAAGTGGGCGGTGCCCATCAAGGTGAGTGCGCCTGCGGTTTCCGCGGCAAAACCACCGAAGGGAGTGAGCTTGGTGATGCGCTGGCCCATGGTCTTGATGATGCGCCACCCACCAGCCATAGTGCCGCCACCCATGGCCAAGTGGCAGCAGATGATCACCCAGTAATGGACTTCGTACGTTTTCATCAGTCCGCCGGCGACTAGCGCAGCGGTGATGATGCCCATCCCTTTTTGTGCGTCATTGGTCCCGTGGCCGAGGCTGTAGCCCGCCGCGGATAGAAGTTGCAGACGGCGGAACCATTTATCGACCTTTTTAGGTCGCTGGTCCTTCACGATCCAAGTGGTCACAATGGTGACCAGGATGCCGACAACCATTCCGATGACCGGCGAGAGAAAAATAAACAAAACGGGCAATTTCCAGCCACTGAGAATCAGTGTCTTGAATCCTGCGTGCGCGACGGCCGCTCCACCGTAGCCACCCATTAGGGCGTGCGAAGAACTAGTGGGAAGACCGAGCGTGAGGGTGATCAGATTCCATACGATGGCGCCGAGAAGTCCGGCGAGAAGAACTTTTTCATCGACCATATCGATGTGGACGAGTCCCTTGCCAATGGTCTTGGCGACGGCGGTGCCGAAAACGAAGGCGGCGATGAAATTCCAGAATGCGGCCCACAACACGGCGCGAAAGGGAGTCAAAACGCGGGTAGAGACGACGGTCGCGATGGAGTTAGCGGCATCGTGCCAGCCATTGGAAAACTCGAAGGCCAGGGTCAGGAAAACGGTGATGAGTACGAGAGTAAATCTATCCACGGGGATCAGGCGTTCTTCAAGATGACGCTCTCGATGACATTAGAGACGTCTTCACATTTGTCGACAGCGGTTTCGATGACTTCAAAAATTTCCTTCCATTTGATGATTTGAACGGAGTCTTTTTCTTCCTCGAAAAGCTGGGCGATCAGGGTGCGGCAGATGCGGTCGCTCTCATTTTCCAGGCGATTGATTTCAATGACGTGCTGCAGGGCCTTATCTGGCGACTCCATGGCGTGAATGGCGGAACTCAGCTCGATGGTGGCGGAGGCGAGGACTTTGGCAAGTTCAAAGGTGCCCGTGCGGATGGCATCGACGCGGTAGAGAACGAAGCGGCTGGCGGCGGCGTCGATCAGGTCGATGACGTCGTCCATGGTGCTGCAAAGTTCGTGAATATCTTCGCGATCGAAACGGTGTGATAAAGGTGCGGTTGAGCTTACGGAAGATCTGGTGGGTGATTTCGTCGCCGTTATGCTCGATAGCCTTAATGATCTGGACCTGTTCGGGCACGCCGGTGTAATGCTCCAGCATCTTGGTAAAAGCGTGCGCACCGGAAACGATATTCTCGGCCTGCTTCTGAAAAAGGACGAAGAAATCCCCATCGTGGGGCATAAACCGCTGCAAGAATCCTGGCATGTGACTCGCTCCCCCCTGAGGAGCACGAGTGTGGCGAAGAGAGTTTAGCGGAAGTGCGGAGGGGGAGGCAAGGACGCTGGACCGCAAAAACCGTGTAAAAAAGGCGAACGCGCTTTTTCCTCAGCAAAAGCCACAAAGTGAACCAATCTAAAGACTTAGGCCATGACCCTAAGCTGTTGTGCTCCTGTTTTTATACCGCCGCTCCCCGCGTCAGGCCGATTTCGAGGCGCCTACGACCGATGTTTCATTTAGGGATTCTGCGTCAAGCAGTTTGGCGATGACGTCGGCAGCGGTGTAGTTGGCTTGGCCAGGTGGCAGGAACGCGGGGATTTCCGTGAGATCGTCACCCGAAGTGACCATACCGCTTTCCACATACTTGCCGTTGGCCCCGCGAACCTGGGGAATGCCAATGTTGGCGAGCAGGGCGTTGCAGAGGCACTTTCTACCGACCGTAGCTTCTTCCTGGCCGCCCTTGGAAATGTAGGCGCTGACGGGTTCGGCGGCGCAGCGAAAATCTATTGTGCCATCTTCGGTGCGATAAGCTTCGCGGAGATAGCCCAAATCGCAAATCCGCGGGCGCGCTAGGTAGACTTCGGAATCGGAGAGAGTGCCGGTGAGTTGCGCGGCCTTAAATGGGTAACCGGTTGGCGAGGCCGAAGGGTCGGTGAAAATGTGCGCATCACCAGAAATTGAATTCTTCAAGAGAGCTAGTTTGTAGTCATCGCGCAGGCCGGACTCTGTGCAATAAGCGAAGGCGGTGCCAACTTGCACGCCAGTCGCACCCGCGGCAAGGGCCTCGCGGAGTTTCTCGGAAGTGCCGTAGCCACCCGCGAGCCAGAACGGCAGGCCCAGTTCGCGCAGTTTGACGAGATCAACGACGTCGCGTTCGCCGTAGATAGGTTCGCCTACATTGTTAAGTAGACATTTTTCCGCGTGGCGGGGCGTTGTGGCCTCCAGCGGTTGGCCCTTCAACGATAAAGCCGTCGACCCTGCCGTTCGCACGCTTCACGAGCGTGGTCGCCAAAGTGTTCGAAGCCACGATGGCGAGGAAGTAGGGCCGCGATAGCGGAGCGAGTTCGAACTCCAGGAAATCCTGAGGTGCAAAGTGCATGGTGCAGTCGTCGCCAACTTGCGCGCCAACAACTTGCAGTTCGTACGAGGCGGGTTGGTGATTCGCAAGGGAATCGAGAACGCCGGGAATCTTCAGGGGGATGCCCGCGCCCATCAGAACGTAAGCGACGCCAGCCAGCATGGCTCCATAGATCGAAGGCAGATGCGGGATCTGGATTTTCTCAAGGAAGTTGATGCCGACGGGATTACAGTGGCCTTCGCGCGCCAGAAAAACTTCGACGAAATTAGCAACGATGCACAATTCGACGGTTTCGCGTGCACTCTCTTTGGAGTGTTTGGTCAGAATCTGGAATGGATCGTTTTCCGCTTTGCCTCCGGGAACGTAGAACTTATCCCAGATTCGCTCCGCCATTTCGCGCAAAGGAAAATGATCGAGGCCACGGCGCATGTGCCCGCCTGGATCGCCGTTCTGTAGCCGCCGGGCAAGGATTTGATCGAGCGCCGTGCCGGAGACCACCCCTAGTTGACCGAGCGCGAGACACGGTTTGGGCAAGCCTCCAATTGGAGACCCCGGCCCCCATGCCGCCCTGGATGATGACTGGATGTTGATTTTTCATAGTAGTTTTGTGGAACTACGACGGATGCGGAGAAGCATATCCTTTCCGGAAACAGGCGCGACGCTCTGCAGGATATTCAGAGCAGGAGTAGGCGATTACCGTCATTTGCGCGGTTTCCGACGCTAAGAAGCTACACACATGCAACAGTGCGACTAGTCGCGAATTAGGCCGATTTCCTCTTTGGGCCTGAATAGGGGAAAACTTCCGGTCTGTACGTGGATAGGAGCGCTGACCTATTAAATTTAACACACAACGCACTTCGAGGGGACTCCAATGTGAAATGGGTCGGAGTCCAAGCTGTCCAATTTTGAACATTTTGCTGGCAGCGAAAGATTGCGAGCCTGTCAGAGATGAATGCGTTCTAAACGAAAAGGAGCGCGCCGACTGAACTTCAACGGCGCGCTCCTTTCCTGTTGGGGTCAGAGGGAACGAAGGAAGTTCAGCAAGTCCTGCTTTTGCTGGGAAGAAAGCTGATTGAAATTGGAGATGACAGCGTTCGCTTCAGAGCCGTTGCTGGCGTGCTGTTGTATGGCATGAACGAGACCGCCATTTGCGGGGCCGGAGCGGCCATCGTGAAGGAAGAAGATACGTTGACCTAGCCCCCACAGCGGCGCGGTGCGGAATTCACTAGGACCAGCCGAGCCCTGGGGAATGTTATCTGCCAGGCCGACGCCCATACGGTGAAGAAGCAGGTCGGAGTAGAGCGCCGCAGGCTGATTGTTGAGGGCCGCGGTAATGTTCGATGCTCCTGTTTGCAGAACTGGCGTGTGGCAAGTGTCGCAATGGATTTGGCTAAAAAGGGCTTGTCCATTTTGAATGGAAGTTGCGGACGGGTTGCCCGGGATTCCCTGCGTGGAAGGTGTGGGTGGGGCGAGGAACCGCATGAAATGAGAAAACATCACCATGTCGTTGAGAATCTGGTCACCCGACTGCTCGAAATGAGTGAAATCTTCTGGAGTCGCGTTGATCAAGACAGGACGCTGGAGGCGTGCCGCGTTCGTTGGGAAAGAGTTCGTTGGTTACCCCCATTTCGACGTTGTAGGCTTCGCCGGTGAAAATCTCGAGAGATTTGTTTTGTGCTTTCCAGCCGAAGCGAGTAATGGAGCCGTCGTTTCCGCTGAAGTTGGGGCGCCCGGTGATTCCCAGATGCTGCTTGAGCGAACTGTTGGCGTTCATGTTGGCAAGAATGATGGAGTCGGGAATATTTTCGATCAGTCCGGCTCCGAAAACCGGCGTCGGAATCCGGAAGATCAGATTACCGGCCTGCTGCATCTGGTCAAAGTTGGGTTGAGCGAGAGCGCAATTTCCAGCATCGGAGCGCCCAGCGATAGTGAAGAGAGCGTGAACTCCACCGTCAGGATTCCTGGTGACACTGCCACTCGAAGTGACGGCGAATGGAAAGCGAGCTTCGCGTACCGGCCCGTCAGGAGTTATGAAGAAAGGTATTTTGTTGGTGGCACCGTTGGCGGAAGCGGCTTCGATCTGTGGGTTGGGGCCAATGTTTGGATATTGATCGGTTCTCGGGCTGGTGCCACCGCTGGAAGGTTGGGCATGACAATTACCGCAACTGTTGGAATTAAAAGTAGGGCCCAGACCATTGGCAACTTGTTCGACTTCATTGAAACGGGCAAAGCCATCCGTAAAGTACTGCAACTGACTTGCGCTTAGAGTGGAGAGAGGCTTGCCGGCGTTGACGGAACCAGTGCGAACGCCAGGGTCCTTGGCTTGCGCACCCGCATTGGCGATGGGCTGGTTCTGTGCGACCGAGATTTGACTGAAACACAACATGGCGATGAACAAACACACGACAGGCATAGCGATTTTTCTCATCGGACTTTCTCCCTTTGGACTTCAAGCGAGGCCAGACACGCCCCGGCTGAGGGCTGGGTTGGAACAATTGGTGGGGACCACAAGTTCGGGAATGGACCTGGGCTTTTGACCGTCATTTCCCGGAAGGATGGCAACAAATGTTATTGGACCCGGTAGTTGGATTGTAAATTAACCGCTGACCCGCCTTTCTGAGGGCTCTCAATTCGCGAACTGAACCGCAGGAGGAGCATGCATTGGCGCCCTCCTGATTGCAGAATTCAGTCCGAAAGAGTAACGGCATTTCGCGAAAAATAAAATTGGCTGGGAGAATTTGAGAGACAGTATTCTTCGCTGCTCGATGCGTCAAGACAGAAAGAGTACAGTTTTCGTACAGGTGGCGAGAAGAATTTCAGAAAGAATGGGAATTTGGGGACAGAGCTATCCATCGTTGCGAACCACTGCGGAGTTGGCTGAATCCAGGGCGGCTGCGAATCAGCGGACGGGCATGTACCGCCCATGGTTTTGGCGGAGAATCTGTGGAAAGTACTATGCTGGCGTCCTTCAACGTTCTCAGGTGCAACCATCCGAGAATGACGCCGACCAGCAGGGCGTCGAGGCCGGCAATTCTTCCGTACGCTTGAGGATCGCCGATAGGCAAGGTCACGGAGGGAATGATGAATAGCAGCGCCGGTGGCTGGTAAATTTGCATAGCACCCGCCCGTAGTTGAAAGAACAGTGCCTTGGGGCTCGAACTGAATTGTTCGCTACTCTCCGCCGACAGTGGAATTCCGTCAGGTGGGCACCGTCGCTGGGTGGCAAATACTCTGCATGGAGCAAGGCATTCGTTGACATAGGCTTAGGCAGACCACTAACATGAGCACGAAATGGACACTTCTGACGCGCTCATTGGAAGGACCATTTCCCACTACCGCATCCTGGAGAAGGTAGGTGGTGGTGGAATGGGTGTGGTCTACAAGGCCGAAGACATCCGTCTTCATCGCTTTGTGGCACTGAAGTTCCTGCCCGATGAAGTATCCCGAGACGCGCAAGCGCTGGCCCGTTTTCAACGTGAGGCACAGGCCGCCTCTTCCCTTAATCATCCCAATATCTGTACGGTACACGACATTGGCGAGCAGGATGGCAAAGCATTTATCGCCATGGAGTATCTGGAAGGGCAGACGCTTAAACACATGATGACGGGCGAGCCGATGAAGCTCGACCGCCTGCTGGAGATTGCCATCGACGTAGCCGACGCGCTCGATGCTGCACATACCGAAGGTATCGTTCACCGCGACATTAAGCCGGCAAATATTTTCGTTACCAAACGCGGCCACGCAAAGATTCTGGATTTTGGGTTGGCGAAAGTGTCGCCAGCCCGAATGGGAAGCGGAGTCGGAGCTGGCGTGACAATGGCCACCACCAGCGTGGATTCGGAATACTTGACAAGTCCCGGAAGCGCGATTGGAACCGTTTCCTACATGTCACCCGAGCAGGTGCTAGGGAAAACGCTCGACCCGAGAACAGATCTGTTTTCATTTGGCGTGCTGCTGTATGAAATGGCTACCGGCTTTCTCCCCTTTAAGGGCGATAGTTCCGGAGCAATTTTCGATTCCATCCTGCATAAGACTCCGGTGCTGGTGGTGCGATTGAACAGCGAAGTTCCGATGGAACTGGAGCACATCATCGACCGGGCGCTCGAGAAGGACCGCAATCTGCGGTTTCAGCATGCCTCTGACATGCGCGCGGAATTGAAACGCTTGAAGCGCGGAACGGATTCGGCCAGCGCCATGGCGTCCGCGCCTGCCCTGAAGCGCAGGAAAGTCAACGTACCCTGGATTCATTTAGCCTGGGCGGGAGCATTGACGGTTCTCCTGCTGGTGGTTGGATTTAATGCCGGCGGGTTGCGAGATCGCGTATTTAAGCCTTCTGGTTCGGCGCGCATCGAGTCGATTGCCGTCCTGCCATTCACAAATGTGAGCAATGATCCAAAGACGGAGTACTTGAGTGACGGGATTACCGAGAGCTTGATCGACAGCCTCTCGCAATTGCCGAATCTAACCGTTATGTCGCGAAATACGGTGTTTCGATACAAAGGCCAGGCGACCGATCCACAGAAAATGGGCCACGATATGCACGTTCAGGCGATTCTGACTGGCAGGCTCATACAAAGCGGCGATGAGTTGATGATCAGTGTGAATCTGGAAGACGTGCAAAATAGCCGTCAGATCTGGGGCGAACAGTACAACCGCAAAATTTCTAATTTGGTTTCCGTGCAGCGCGAAATTGCCGGCGATATCTACGGGCATTTGCGTCCGAAGTTGGAGGGTGAAGAAAAAAAGATTCTCGCCAAGCGGCCCACGGAAAACGTCGAGGCCTATCAACTTTATTTGCAGGGGCTTTTCTACGGAAATAAATGGACGCAAGCGGATTTCAAGAAGGCGGCGGATTATTTTACTCAAGCCGTGCAGAAAGATCCGCGGTACGCGCTTGCCTATGCCGGGTTGGCGGATACTTACAGCCTGCTGGGAGATTCAGGATACCTGGCGCCTTCGGAGGCTTGGCCGAAGGCCAAGACCGCTGCGATGCAAGCGCTGGAGATTGATCCCAGTCTGGCGGAAGCGCACACATCCTTGGGACTCGTGAAGGAGCACTTCGAATGGGATTGGCCCGGTGCAGAAAAAGAATTTCGAGCTGCGATTCAGCTCAATCTCAATTCCGCCACAGCGCACTTGTGGTACGGCGATTATCTGGCGAACATGAATCGCTTTGACGAAGGACTGCGGGAAACCAAGAAGGCGCAGGAACTGGATCCGCTCTCGCTGATCATCAACACGACGATAGGCTGGCAATTTTATCTTTCGCGTCAAAATGAACAGGCTATAGATCAGCTGCACAAGGTGTTGGATATCGATCCTAAATTCTCACCTGCTCGCCGCCTGCTGGAAGAAGTTTACGCGCACATGGGTAAACAAAAAGAAGCCGTCGCGGAGAGGGAAAAGGCACTATCGCTCTCCGGTAGCCCGGAGCTTGCGGCGTCCCTGGAAGAGGACTTTACCAAGACCGGGTATCGGGGAATTTTGCAGAGTTGGCTGCAAGGATTGACGGAAATATCCAAGCATGGATATGTGTCGTCGTACAGCATTGCAGAGGCCTACATGCGCATCGAGGACAAGGAAAAGGCGCTGAGTTGGCTGGAAAAAGCGTATGAAGAGCATGACAGCGGGCTGGTTTCGCTCGGAGTGGAGCCCATGTTCGACCCCATCCGCGCAGATCCGCGGTTTCAGGAGATTCTGCGGCGAATGAAACTTTCGAATTAGGTCCCAGACAAGAACCAAATCTGACGCATTAGCGCAGCGGATAGTTTTTGTCGCCCGGCAACATTCCGTCTATGCGCACGACTTTAACGCCCGGATGGACATTTCGCGCGTCCACGAAGGCGATAGCACCCGGCATGGCCGAGACCAATTCATATTGCATGTCGCTGGAATAGACAATTTTCGGCGGCGCGGTAATTTCGGCGCGAAAAATTTTCGCAACCCAATACTGCTTGAACTGCGCTTCCGACATCTGGTAAATCACGCGCAGGACAACATCCCTTTCGCGTGCCACAGGGGCACGTATCAGAAGTACAACGGGCAATTTCGCGTTCCAGTATTGACGTTCGCCCAAGAACACTTTACGCACTTCGGCCAGGCTCAAATCCGAGATGGGCGTATCCGCGTTCACGACGACAGCGACGTCGGAACCGTGCGCGGTCTGCGCCAGTGAGAGTTGGTAGGAAAGGCTCCCGATAATCAAAGCGGTCAGCAGCAGAATTCCACTTAGTTTGCGAGTGTTGGTCATTGGTTTCACTCGCTTAGAAGGTAAAGGCTGTCTGGAAGAACAGCCCATTCACCGCAGGTTGCGCCGGATGATCACCGCGGACCGGCTGGCTATTCAGGAATCGATATTCCACTTTGAAGGCGGCGAAGTTGGAAATGTCGTAGCGAACGCCAAGAATTGATTCCATTTGAGGTTGGTAGGTGAACACCTGCTCACTGAGAGGCATGTGCGTGTACTCAAAACGATAGTACGGTTTCCATTTCTGTTCAAACCAGGGCAGCCGATAAGCAAACTGCGCATAGAAGGCATTGCTGTTGGCGGTCTCGTTGGTGAACATATTGCGGTGATTGATGTTGTCGAACTCGCTGATGAATTCCGGTGCGCCTTTGGTCCAGACCACATAGGCAGAACTGATCCACTCGCGATAATCGGAACCAGTGGGGAGGGAAATCTTATCGCGATACACCGATCCACCGACTTCGAGTCCATAGAATTTCGCCGGGCGGGCGAAGACCTTAACCACCCAGGCGCGGTTGTTATTATTGTCGCCGGAATCACCAGGGCGCCCGATTAGCGTGCCCCGGCCGTTGCCGATGCCGACGTTGTATTGCAGACCGAGACCTCCCGAAGGAATGTGCCCTTCGGCCAGCGCGCCGACGAGGTGAAGTGGCGTAAACGTTCCACCGACTTTCACCATGAACGGACGATCAACGGTTGTTTCCAGCCACGCGCCGTGATGGAACGCCGTATTCCAGTAGCCGATCGGTGTGTGGAACCTGCCGAACGAGATCTTGAAGTAGTCATCGTAGTCGTAACGAATGATCGAGCGTTCCACTTCCAGGGTGTACTCGTTAGGATGGGCGTTCATGGTGATTTCACCGAAGTAGCTGACTTTTTGAGAGAGCGCCGAGGCAATGTGGAGATCGAGTTGGCCGAGATAGAACCCGCTGTTTGTACCCTTTTGATCGGTGGCTGCAAAATCGGCATCACCGAAGCCGCGAATCTGAAGTGAAGGATAGTGAGTCTCCATCTGGCGGGCCGTTTCTTGCGGTATGGCGGAATCATGATCGTGCGACTGCATGGGAGGTTTGGCGAGCGGCTGCGCTTCCAGGGGCTGCACCGCGGGAGTGGCCTCTGCTGTCATGATGGGATTTGGCAGGGCAGCATTCACCGCAGCATGGTCCGCCGGTGCAGTTCGGTCCGCCTTGAGCTCTGCGACCTGCTTCTCGAGCGCGTCCAGGCGCTGCATTAACAGTTTGATCTGTTCGGTCTGGTCTGGCGCAACGGCAGTTTGTGCCTGCACCGCGCACGAGGCGAGCAGAAACACGGAGATGACAGAAAATAGTCGGAGCATACTATTCCCCCTGATGTGGCTTGTTCCCGGAAACTGCAATGTGAGAAATTCTGGCCAACGAAAAAGCGCGCCACCCAGCCAGTTACTCCGATCCGCTACGGCAAACATCTCCCAAGATGCGGAATCGGCTGGCGCGCCTGCCAGAAGTTGGACGGTATTGTATTCGCCATGGCGGGAAAGTCAAAAGTTAGTTTGCTTGCGACGATTGAGGAGGGGCTCTTAAGGGGAGAGAGGTAGCGCTTGGGAACCGTTGGCTAGACCGCATGAATCCACAATGGGGATGAGTGCGAGAACTGAAGTGCTTCGGGACCTATGCAATTGTCAACGCTCCGGGAATTTGGGGGAAACTCCCGGAGCGTTGTGGCAGGGCAGTGTGGTGGGCAGGGGAGGTTTTTCAGGGAAGGGTAGGCTTGGGATTGATTGCGCGCAGGTGAGCGGCGACCTTGCGGTTGGCGCGTCTCGCTTCTGCCAGCGAGTTAATGGCAACGATGATGATCGAACCAAGCAGAGAGGCAAGTAACAAGAGTTCTACGGAAGCCCACGGGGATGTGCCGGAATTCTGCTTGGCCATCGGGCTGGAGGCAGGAGCGCCTGGGGTCATGGACAGGGTATCTGAAGTCGGGGAGTTTTCATTCGCTGCCGGGGGCACCGGAGGGGGGGCCGGCTGAGAACTGGCGGAGACACTAGGGCCGTCGTGCCAGGCGGTATTCTCGATCTCCTGAGATTGCACAGAAGCAGTGAAGAACAGAATTGCTCCTGCTCCCAGCACGAGCACGTTCATTCGAATCATATTTTGAATTTTCATTGGCCCCCCTTGGTTCGTCCCGAAACCTGACAACGATAAACAGATAGGCAGGCGAGGTGCCAAAGTGCGGGGGAGTGCACGGAGGGAACCAAAAAGTTCTAAACCTTCGTCATTGAATGAGTTGGTGATTGCGAGGAAAAGTGACAACGCCTTCGAACGGGTCAGGAATTCACCATCGGTTAAATTTTGACCATAGCAAGGTTAATTTCTAACCCGATTTGGAGTGGGGCTTGGACGGTGTGAATTGATGGGTTGAAAAGTTACCAAAAGCAGAAGAATCGATAGGGAGGAGGAGGTAATAAAATAAGCCGGGCAGTTGCTTGTTACGAATCAAACATGCTGATTCCACGTTAAGTGCAATAAAGTAAGAACTTGAATTGCCGCAAAGCTCCCGCGATGATGTGAACCATCACCACGGGAGCTTGCCATTTATGATCGTCGACACAAGCTATGAAAACGTATCCGGTCGCGGCGGTGCGCTACGTACATTTGTGGCGGCGCCAAAAGTCGAGGGTAGTTATCCGGGGATTTTGTGCTACTCGGACATTTTTCAACTGACCGGGCCGATGTTGCGTGTGTGCACGCGGCTGGCGGGATATGGTTTTGTGGCGGCTGCGCCAGAGATTTACGGCCGGATCGAGCCACCGGGAACACCGATTGCATTCGATGATGCGGGCCGCGTGCGCGGGATGGAAGATGCCGCGAAAATGCCGGTGGCGCATTTCGATGAAGACGCGCGCAGCGTGCTGGACTGGTTATCGAGGCATTCTAAAGTAGCCAGGGGAAAACTTGGCGCGATGGGATTTTGCATCGGTGGACATCTGGCGTTTCGGGCCGCGTTGCAACCGGACGTTTTGGCGACAACCTGCTTTTACGGCACCGGAATTCATAACGGAAAGCTGGGGAAGGAGGCGGACGCTGGTTCGCTTGCGCATGCCAGCGAAATTCGCGGGGAATTGCTGCTGGTGTTTGGTGCGAACGACCCGCACGTGCCTGCGCGAAGGCCGGGAGATTGTTGAACGGGGGTTGAAAGTAGGCCAGCGCGAGCTATCGCATTTCACTCTATCCGGCGGAACATGCCTTCATGCGCGATGAAGGGCCACGGTTCGATCCGGAGGCGACAGATAGCGCGTTTGCCGAAATGATTGCGTTGTACCGACGAGTGTTTTAGCCGAAGAACTCAGACATCGGGCAATACCGTAAGCGTATCAGGCTGAGATCAGAGTGTGCCGGGGTGAAGCAAGTAGTGCCACAGTCGATCGTCCTCGACATCATCGTGATGTGCGGCAGACTTCAGTAAGAAGAGCCCGGCATAAGTGACCAGGGTTCCGCCAACGAATATTGCAAGAAGGGCCGTCAAGTGCATTTTTAGATTCCTCTAGTGTGCCGCGAGCCACGGCAGATTTAGTTTCGTCGATTGCAGACAGCTCAGGAGAATGAATCTGATGAGAGTCTGTTGCGGAAACCTCATTGTGGAAGCAGGCTCTGCTAAACGGGGAATACTCTATCCGGGTCGATTCAGTAAACTTGTGACCTCGCGCACGTCTGTTGCCTAAAGTCATCCGCAAGCGAGCCTGTGCGTACCATTACCCACTCGCGGCAACAACAGCCAGGACGTCATAAGCGGTAGTTGCGGGCAATCCACCGCCAAATAAAACACATTGCCATGACCTCAGCCATAGCTGAGGACAGTGCACAACTTTGCTGTCAAAGAGACTCAGTTTCTTATTCGTGCAGATTCCGGGAGTTGAGAGGTTCCGGAATTTTCCAGCCCCTGATCAAGAGCCAAGCCATGAAAATTAATTCCGCGAAGAAGGTAATGAAAATGAATCCGAGGTGCGCGTTTGGGAAGAGGTAGGGCCTTAAACTATCGATCACCCATCCCAATCCATTCATCACCAACAGAATTCCCAATATCCGGGGGATGTAGCCGGAACGGTAGATCAAGTAACCGAGCAGGCCGAGATGAATTCCAAAAATAATCAGACTTATCGACCAATCGTACCGAAAGGAATTCAGCAGAAGCATAACCTGGGCGTGCAGCGGACCGGAGCCAAAGGCTGTCAGGTATTCCGGCGTATGCAAAAGTCGATAGACGGTGACCAGATTCAGCAGCCCGAACAAGGCGATCGCCGTGTAGATAAGCCTGAACCACGCAGTGAGCAACGACAGTGCTTTGTTAACGGGAATAAGCAAAACATAAAGCGCCCAGGCAATCACCACATCATTCATAAGGGTGATCAGGTAGCACAATATGGCGGCAACAAAAAGATTTCCATGGGCGGTTATGTTCTGAGCCGTCTGTTCGATGTTGCCAGGAATCACCAGCTTTGGATAAATCGAAAATTCTGCGTAGGCTACGGGCATGAACAGGTAGCCTAATCCGGCGACCAGCGCCGCCCGCCGCAAGGTCATTCCCTCAGGATGAGTTGCTGGTTGAATTGCAGTCACTGGACTACTCTCCGATTCCGGTTTACAGCCAGTCGGCATGCTAGCATGGCTGCCCGATGGCCGCACTGCAGCGTGTCCTCGAGCGGCGCGAGGTAGGCTGGACAGTTAATTTAGTGCAGATATCAGATTGCCTCACGATCAGCGGCCGCCCTTGCACCCGGATTGCAGCTTGCAATCTGTTTTTCAGTGTATAATCCGGGGCACTCGGTATAAGACAGGTGGCTCTTGGATCAAACGCAAACTCCAAATGTCTGGATTCCCGTATGTTGCGAGCGCGTGATGCGTTTCAACATGTTCGTCCAACCGGGCGGCCTTGCCTATGCTGCACTGGTCTGCCCCGTCTGCAGTAAGAACGTCACGTTCGAGCTTGAGCATCGAGCCGACGTCACATCGTACGGAGAAGGCTCGCGAGTATTGAACATGCTGGGCTCGCCAAAGCCGCCCACGAAGCCGCGCGAGAAGCCCGCGGGAGATTCCGCAATGAACGACCAAACGTTGTGACCCTGATCGTTGCTTGCTGAATCGCGGGCTTTCGCATGATTGACGAGACCATCTCTCACTTCCGCATCGTTGAGAAACTTGGTGCTGGAGGAATGGGTGTGGTCTACAAAGCGCAGGACACCCGCCTCGAACGCCACGTAGCGCTGAAATTCCTACCCGACAATATGGTTCAGGATGTGCAAGCGCTGGAACGGTTTCGTCGCGAGGCCCTCGCTGCTTCCGCACTCAATCATCCGGGCATTTGTACCATTTACGATATTGGAGAGCAGGGACATCGTCCGTTCATCGCCATGGAGTTCATCGACGGCGAAACCCTTCGGCAACACATCAATGGCCATCCGCTTCCTTTGGAAGAGATCCTCGATCTGGGCATTCAGATCTCCGATGCTCTGGATGTTGCCCACAGCAGTGGCATTATTCATCGCGACATCAAGCCTTCCAATGTTTTCGTGACCAAGCGTGGGCAGGCGAAGGTGCTCGATTTCGGATTGGCCAAGCTGGTCGCCAAAGATGTGCTGCCGCTCAGCCCAGAGGATTCTTCTTCCAAGGCAACGCAGGAAGCCATTTCGATTATAGGGATTATCAGTGGCACTCCCGCTTATATGTCGCCGGAGCAAGTCCGTGGCGATGACCTTGACCGACGCACCGATATTTTCGCGCTGGGTCTTCTACTGTATGAAATGGCCACGGGACACCAAGCATTCAGCGGGCGGACCGGTGGGGCAATTATCGAAGCGATCCTGACGCGCACGCCTCCCCCGGCGCGAACCGTCAATCCGCAGATTCCACCGCAACTCGAAGAAATCATCAACAAGTGCCTTAATAAGGATAGAGATCTGCGTTACGCCACCGCGGCGGAAGTTCTCTCCGATTTGCAGATGCTGAAGCGCGTGAGTGAGTCTGGTCAGATCAGTTCGTCGGGAATCATGACCGCTGCAGCACTATCCGCTGGGGCTCCAGTTGCGCGCCGCTTCGGATGGAAAGCGATTGCCGCGGGAGGGGCTGCCCTCCTTGCCGTGGGCGCAGTTGGCGGGTGGTTCTATAACACGCGGCACGCGCACGCCTTATCGCAATTGGATACCATCGTCCTGGCGGACTTCATCAACAAGACGGGCGATCCGATTTTTGACGACACTCTCCGCCAGGGACTCGCCGCCCAGCTTCAGCAATCCCCATTCCTTAGCCTCGTTTCGGAGCAACGCATCCAGCAGACTCTGCGGCTGATGGGAAAGCCAACGGACAGCAAGCTTTCCCCTGCAATTGCCGGCGAAGTGTGCCAGCGCGCGGGTAGCAAAGCGTATCTGAGCGGTTCTATCTCCAGCATCGGTAGCCAGTACGTCATCGGCGTCAACGCTGTGAATTGCCAGACGGGTGATTACATCGCCCAGGAACAGTTCATGGCGAACGGCAAAGAGAATGTGCTGAAGTCGCTGGGCGAAGCTTCCACAAAGCTGCGCGAGAAACTTGGTGAGTCGCTGAAGACCGTGCAGAAGCTGGATACTCCGATCGAGCAGGCCACCACGCCTTCGCTCGAAGCGCTGCAGGCTTACAGCCTTGGGCGCAAAACCATGTCCGGCAAGGCGGACTTTACCGCTGCCGTCCCGCTCCTCGAACGCTCTATTCAACTGGATCCGAATTTCGCGATGGCGTATGCCATGCTGGGCACTACGTACCACAATCTGGGTGAGAAAATTCGGGCCGCGGAAAATACGCGGAAGGCTTACGATCTTCGCGGGCACGTCAGCGAATGGGAAAAGTTCTACATTGAGTCGCACTATTATGACTTTGTGACGGGCGATTTGGAGAAGGCCCGCCAGGTATATGAGCTATGGGCGCAAATCTATCCGCGCGAGTCGGTGCCGCCCACCAATCTCAGCGTCATCTACCAGTCTCTCGGACAGCACGAAAAATCCCTTGCGGAATCTCGAGAGGTATTGCGCCTCAGTCCCGCGGACAGCCTCAGCTACGGCAATCTCGTTGTTGGCTACATACACCTGAATCAACTTGAGCAATCCCGCGCCGCGGCTGCCGACGCTTTGGGAAAGAATCTTGATTCCGGGGAACTGCACGCGGCCCTCTATCAACTGGCTTTCTTGAAGAATGATCTTCCCGGCATGGCGGAACAGGTCTCCTGGTCTGCGGGAAAGCCTGGAAAAGAAAACATCATGCTGTATATGGAGGCCGGCACCGCAGCGCACTCCGGCAAGCTGAACGCCGCTCGCGAACTCTCGCGTCAAGCGGAAACCTCCGCGGCGCGTGCCGGTGAAAAAGAAATGGCCGCGGGCTGCGAAGCCGCCGCGGCGTTGTGGGAAGCGCTCTATGGAAACGGTGCGGACACGCACCAGCGGGCTGCCGCTACGCTTGCTCTCTCCAATGGACGCGACTCTCAATTTGTCGCCGCGCTGGCTCTCGCGCTGATCGACGATTCCGAACGCGCGCAGTCCCTTGCTGATGATCTGCAGCACCGCTTTCCAGAGGACAGCATCGTGCGCTTCAATTACCTGCCAACCTTGCGCGCCCAGATCGCTCTCGCCACGCCCGACAATGGAGCAAAGGCCGTAGAGGCCTTGGTCCCCGCTTCTCCTTACGAGCTTGGTATTCCTGGCAGTAGCACCTTCGGGACCAACCTCTATCCGGTCTATGTGCGCGGCGAAGCTTTTCTTGCTTCTCATCAGGGAGCGCAAGCCGCTGCCGAATTTCAGAAAATCCTCGATTGGCCTGGCGTTGCGGTGAACGAGCCGATCGCTGCACTTGCCCATGTGGGCCTGGCACGCGCCTACGTGATACAAGGCGACAGGGAGAAAGCCAAGGCCGCCTATCAGGATTTCTTTTCCCTGTGGAAAGATGCTGACCCCGGCGTTCCTATCCTCATCATGGCGAAGTCTGAAAATGCCAAATTACGATAGGGTCCGCACTTCTTAAAACGCAGTCGGCTCGCCAGGCCGGAGTGCGATGTCAATCATCTTAGTTGTGGCTTAGAGCTACAACGCAATCCCGGAAAATGGCATCCATCCCTCCATACGGTGCGGAGAGTGGTATTGCAAATGCGAATTGGAGCGAAGCGGTGTCCGCAGAATTCCTCGGCGGGACAATGCCTCGTGGAAACAATGCGGACAAGCGTAATGTGTCTTCGCCGCATGATCGTTCTGATTTGCCTTTCGCTTGTGTTTAGGAGTTTCGCGCTCGCTCAGGAACTTCCTCCCGCCTCCAATCCTGCCCCTGCTCCTGATTCCAATCCAGTTCTGAAGCACCGACCTGCCGAGGTTGCGGAAACGTCCGAGCCGATCGTCCAAGAAAATGTCGAACTGAGGGTAACCAAGGGAACGGCGCTGCAGGTGGCACTGGACCGGGAAGTACGTGTGCAGAGAGTTGGGCAAGCGATTCACGGCCGCATTGTTGCCCCCGTCTACGCATTCGACAAGTTGGTTGTGCCTGTAGGGACAGAAGTGACGGGACAGATTTCAGGAATAGGAACCGTTTCGCCGAGTGCGCGAACGCTTGCGGCGCTGGACGCGAATTTCTCGCCCGTCCGCAGAATTGACGTTGAGTTTACGGAACTGGAAATGTCGGGCGGAGCACGCATCCCGCTGCAGACCAACGTGGTTCCAGGTTCCGGGCAAGCGATTCAGTTTGTGAGCGCCGCCGCGAGCAAAGAAAAGAAAGGCGTCAAAAACACCGTTACTGAAAAAGAGAGGCAGGCCAAGGAGGAAGCACGCCGGGAGTGGGATGCGGCGATGCAGCAGGTAAAAGCGCCGGACAAATTACACCGCTTCAAACGGTTGGCCGTTGCGCAGTTGCCAGTACACCCGCAATACCTCGAAGCGGGAACGGTGTACTTCGCGGAACTGAAAAGCCCGTTAGAGTTCGGAATCGAAGCATTGAAGCAGGAACTTGCGACGACGCTGCAATCGGAGATTCCGCCGGGAAGTTTTGTGCACGCGCGGCTGTTGACCGCGCTCAACTCCGCCACTACGCAAAAGGGCGCGGAAGTGGAGGCGGTTCTTTCGCAGCCCCTCCTGGATGATGGCCGGCTGATTTTGCCGCAAGGTACGCGCTTGAAAGGAACTGTGGTGCAGGTGAAGCCGGCGCGTTACTGGAAACGCAATGGGCAACTGCGCTTTGTATTTCATGATGTGGTGATGCCAGATGGCGTTGAGGAGAAAATTGAAGCCATGGTGCAGGGTGTGCAAGCAGGCGCTGCGGACAACATGAATCTGGATTCCGAGGGGGGAGCGGAGCCGCAGACTTCCAGGACCCGATATCTGTGGACGGCGGTGTCTATCACATTGGCGATGGCGGCCCAACATGACGACACTCTCAATCGTGTTGCGGGAGGAGCCGGCGGATTCAAGGTGGTGGGGATCGTGATTGGCGCGACGGTCCACTCGCAGCCGCTAGCTCTGGCGATGGGCGCATTTGGAGCGAGCCGATCGATCTACGATCACTTTATCGCGCGCGGGAGAGACGTGGCGTTCGCGAAGCACACGGCAATCGAGATTAGCGTTAGCACGCGCAGGGCAGCTCCCGCAACTCCCACAACTCCCGATCCAGCAACTTCTCCAAAACCATAGCCCTCCTTAAGAAAGCCTCCCTCCGTTCGTGTTCGATTGGTGCTGCTGGTATTCTGGATGTGTACAAATTAACAGAGCGGCACTAGAGACGAGCGAGAAACTTGCCACCGATTATCAGCGCACAAGGACTTTCCAAACGTTACGGGGCATCCCCACTTTTCAAAAATATTTCATTTACGGTGTCGGAAGGCGACCGGATCGGTATTATCGGTCCGAACGGATCGGGCAAATCCACACTCCTGGCAATGCTGAATGGCACGGTTACGCCCGACACGGGAGACGTTGCCGTCCGCAAGGGAATGCGGTTGAGCGCGGTGCTGCAAGTCTCTGAGTTTGCGAAACACGACACCATCCGATCCGTGGTCAACGCGGCTTTGGACCGCGCACGCGTCGCCGAAAGCGACCGGCTCTCTCGCATTGCGGAAATTCTCGGGCGGGCGGGATTCACGGACCTGGATGCGGAGGCGGCAACGCTTTCCGGCGGATGGCGTAAGCGTTTGGCAATTGTAGAGGCTTTGGTGCAGCAGCCGAACATTCTTCTCCTGGATGAGCCGACGAACCACCTCGACCTGGCAGGAATCAAGTGGATGGAAACGCTTTTGCAAAACGCTCCGTTCGCCTGTGTAATCGTCAGTCACGACCGCTATTTTCTGGAGAACGTCGCAAACGGCATCGTCGAACTAAACGCGGCCTATGATGATGGCGCGTTGCGTGTCGACGGGAATTACAGCACGTTTCTGGAGGCCAAAGAGCAGTACCTCCATGCTCAGCGAAACCGGCAGGCTGCGCTGGAAAATCGCGTGCATACGGAAATCGACTGGTTGCGTCGGGGGCCGAAGGCGCGCACCACAAAGTCGAAAGCACGAATCGATAAAGCGCACGAAATGATCGGCGAGTTGGGGGAAATGAAGGAGCGCACAAAGACTACCAGCGCGCAAATTGATTTTTCCGCGTCGAACCGGCAAACCAAGCAGTTGGTCACACTCGATGACGTGAGCTACACGATGGGAGAGCGGACGCTGTTCAAAGATGTGCATTTCATCATGACCTCGGGAATGCGCGTCGGCCTGGTGGGGCCGAACGGAAGCGGCAAGACCACGCTGTTGCGTTTGCTGAATGGAGAACTGAAGGCCACGAAAGGCACGATTCGCAAAGCGGAATCGCTGCGCATTGTGTATTTCGACCAGAACCGCGAGCTCGACCCAGAGATTACATTGCGCCGAGCCCTGGCTCCCGACAGTGATTCGGTGATCTATCAGGAACGCGTGATTCACGTGGCTGCGTGGGCGGCAAGATTTTTGTTCACCGGCGAAAACTTGAATCAGAAGGTTGGACGGCTCTCGGGTGGAGAAAGGGCGCGCGTGCTGATCGCGCAACTGATGCTGCAGCCCGCGGACGTCTTGCTGCTTGACGAGCCGACCAACGATCTGGATATTCCGACGCTGGAAATCTTGGAAGAGAGCTTGCTGGAGTATCCCGGCGCCCTCGTGCTCGTTACGCACGACCGCTACATGCTGGATCGTGTGTCGACGGTTGTGCTGGGACTCGACGGGCTGGGTGGAGCGGAACGTTTTGCAGATTACCAACAGTGGGAAGCGTGGCAGCGCGGGCAACAGGCCGCAGGGAAGAGCAATGCCTCGGTGGAAACGCAGAGCCCGAACGTTGCCGTGAATGCGAATAGGGCTTCGCTGACGAAAAAGAAATTGTCGTTTAAAGAGGCGCGCGACTTGGAAACGATTGAAGAGCGCATCGCGGACGCGGAAAGAGAGCTGCAGAGCAAGCATGATGCGCTGCTCGATCCGGCAATCATGAGCGACGGTATGCGCCTGCATGCGGCGTCGCTGGAACTAGAGGCGGCGCAGAAGACGATAGATGATTTGTACGCGCGGTGGGTGGAGCTGGAGCAGAAGCTGAAGTAGTGAGCATGGCCTGGAAGTGACCCTTAAACAGAAAAATTGAGTCATCAAAAAATATCGAAAAAAGAGCTTGACGCTCTAAATGGTAAGTAGTAGCTTACCGTAAGTGAACACTTACGTACAAAGCGGACTGACGGCACTGGGCGATCCTACACGTCTGGCAATATTTGCCATGCTCTCCAGACATCCGCACGCGGTCAACGAACTGGCGGCGGGCTTGCCGGTCTCACGTCCGGCGGTGTCGCAGCATTTGAAGGTCCTGAAGCAGGCTCGCCTGGTGCGCGACCGGCGCGAGGGCACGCGGCGCATCTACGATCTGGACCCGCAGGGAATTGCTGAATTGCGCGACCACTTTGCGGAGTTGTGGGACAAGGCCCTGGTGGCCTTCAAACGAGTTGCGGAAGAAGAATACAAAAAGGAGAAAGTGCATGGCGCCCGAAATAGTTCAAAACACAACGGTAAAAAAGACACTACACGTGGCGGTACCCATTGAGAAGGCGTTCCAGGTATTCACTGAACGGATGGGAGCGTGGTGGCCGGCAACGCACCACATCGGAGGAACACCGTTTAAGGATGTGATTGTAGAACCTCGCGCTGGCGGCCGTTGGTTTGAACGCGACGCAAAGGGTACGGAATGCGAGTGGGGCAGTGTGATAGGGTACGAACCGCCGAGTAAGTTGGTGCTGGCATGGCACCTACAGCCCGACTTTAAGTTTAGCCCTGACAAATCGCGCGCCAGCGAAGTGGCGTTGGAGTTTATCGCTGAGGGGCCGGAATCGACGCGAGTGGAGTTTGAGCACCGGCACATTGATCGTCATGGCGAGGGCTGGGAGAAAATGCGCGCGAGTGTAGACCCGGGATGGGGCCAGGTCCTGGCAGGTTATGTGGCGGCCGCGAAGTAGAAAGGCTGATCGAAACTTGTAGGCTCCTGGTATCGGAATGCGGATATCTGATTTCGGCGATCAGCTATCAGGAATCCGACTCTAGTGCTGAATCCATTCAGCGCACAATGGAATGAAAAGGGGGAGGAGAGTTATGAAAGTTGCTTTGATGGCGATAGTAGTGCTGTTGACTCCTGCTGTGGGGCCAACGATCTCGCAGCAGGAGAGAGACAAGGCAGTTGCAGAACTAGAGAGTTCCGAAAAGGTGTTTCTCGATGCCACGCGTGGACTTTCCGATGCGCAGTGGAATTTCAAGCCCGCTCCCGATCGCTGGTCGGTTGCGGAATGCGCGGAGCACATCGGGGTCACGGAAGAATTTGTTTTCCTGTCGATCACAGAGAAAGCACTGAAGGGACCTGCCGAACCGCAGAAGAGGGAATTGGACAAGATACAGGACGACGCGATCGTGCCCATGGTGCTCGACCGCACTGCAAAATTCAAAGCGCCAGAGTCTATACAGCCGACGCGGCGGTGGACGACCCCCGAGGAAATTACGAAACATGTGCTCGAGAATCGTGCCAAAACGCTAGCATTCATGAACACGACCGACCAGGACCTGCGGAATCACTTCATGGATCATCCCGTCTTGAAGACTCTGGATACATACCAATGGATGCTGCTGATTTCGGCTCACATGCGCAGGCACACCGCGCAAATTCTGGAAGTGAAAGCCGACCCGAATTTTCCAAAGTAGCAAGGCTCTCCTGGCTGCGCTGCGGTGGCTTCGCAAAATTCGGAAATCCGAGGGGGACGGCGTAAAGCCGCCCCTACTTCTTAAATGACGAAGCAACTTCGATGGCAATGTTGGGGAGAAAGCTAGGTAGCTTCAGACGTGGACTTCAACGGCTGTTAGGCGAATCTTGCCGGACTTCACGGCAGATTCGAGCGCGGAGACGACGGCTTGATCGAATTTTGAGCCGGTGAGGGCCTTGATGCGTCCCAGGGCGAAATCCAGATCCATGGCGGATTGATAGGGGCGATTCGTGGTCATGGCATCGAGTGTATCGGCGACGCCGATGATACGCGCCATCAACGGAATTTGCGGGCCCGAAAGACCATAGGGATAGCCCCGCCCATCCATGTGCTCGTGGTGCAGCTCGATACCTGGAAGCATATCCTTCAGTTGAGAGACGGGGCGCATGATGTTCGCACCTTTGGTGGTGTGCGTTTTCATGATGTCGAATTCTTCGGGAGTCAGCGAGCCGGGCTTTTTCAGGACGCGATCGTCGACGCCGATTTTTCCGACGTCATGCAGCAGCGCGGCGATCTTTAATTTGTCGAGCTCTTCCGCAGCCAGCTTCATTTCCTGCGCGATGATACTGGAATACTTGGCTACACGGCCGGAGTGACCGCGCGTGTAGGGATCCTTTTCGTCGATCGCGGCCGCGAGCATGCGGATGGAGCCAATGAAAAGTTCGCGATTTTCCTCAGCGGCTTCCTTCAGCCGCTCGATGTACTCTTCGATATCGTTGGCCATCAGATTGAAATTCTCGGCCAGTTCGCTGATTTCAGCGGCACCGCGCACCGGCGTGCGCTGGTGGAACTCACCGCGGCTAATGGCGCGCGTGGAAGCGGCTAATCCGCGAATCGGTGTGCTGATACCCACAGCGAAGAAATAACCGAACAGGACGGCGAAAAGCACCACGACGCTGACGAAGGCAAGTGCCTGGCGATTCAGTTCCGTTACGCCGGCGTCGGCGCGCGCTTCATTCAGGCTGCGCTGTGCAACGACCGCCCAATTGACTTCCGGAAAGGTACTGTAGGTGCCAACCATCTCGACCGGGCGATGATTCTTTTCCTTCTCAGCGAAGCGCAATGTCTCCGTGTTGCGCAATTCCTTCGGCAATGACTTGATCTTGGCCACCAGATGGGATTTATCGCTTAGATCCTCGCCCGGCACAAAATTCTTGGTGTCGGGATGAGCCACGATGTGGCCGTAGTGGTCGACGATGAACACGCTGCGGCCACGAACGCTATCGTCCTGCAGGCGATGAAGGATGGGGTCAAGCGAAACGACGGCTGCAAGCATGCCTGTGAACTCGTTTTTCAGGTTTTTCAGGGGCACGGCAATGATGAACGCCGGGCGATTGTCAGGAGCAAGCGCCAGCGGATCGCTTCGGAATTTATCCGATTGCATAACGCTGCTGAAGGCGCGCTGCAGAGCTTTGGCCACAAAGGGATCGCGCTCGGCACGGAAGTTTCCCTGCGAAGCGCTGGTGCCTTTTCCATCGCGACTGACGGCGGTGAGATAGATAAACGTATTGCGGTTGGAATCGACGAAATTCTCGAGCATACGTGTGACGATCGGTTCGGAAACGGAGTCTTCCACATTCTCGATATGCCCGGTCAGCGCGAGGATTTGGCGCTCGCTGACGAGCTGCTGCGTGATGTTGGTTTCGAAAAATTGCACTTCCTGAGCAAGTGAACGGGTTAATTCGGTCTGCTGCACGCGTTCGGTATCCACCAGTTTTTCCTGGCTGAGTTCCAGCACCTGACGATGATAGAGACCAATGGGCAGGGCGCTGACAAGCAGCAGCGCTCCGAGCACCAGCCAGAGTATGCGCACCCGGCCCGCGCGGAAGCGCGAGAATGGAGTTGTGAGGTTCGAAGACATAACAACACGTTAATTCTAGGGGACTTGGCCGCCTAAAAGGGGCTGTCCGGAAGGACAGGCGACGCGGAAGTGCAACTAGGCTGAAAGTACTAAGGTCTGGTGGGGGAGCTTACTCCGGTTTGAGGGGGCGTTCCATGATGTCGCGAATGGCCTCGCTCGGCGACTTCCACTGGCGGAGGATGGCGTTGACCTGCTCGGTGATAGGCAATTCGATGCGGAACTCCTGGCCGAGGGCCAGAAGTGCGGTGGTGGTCCCGACGCCTTCGGCTACGGAAGGCATGTCCGCAAGAATTTCGTCGAGCGAACGCCCCTTGCCCAGTTCAAAGCCTACATGACGATTGCGACTCAGCGCTCCGTTGCACGTAAGAACGAGATCCCCGAGACCGGCAAGCCCGCTGAGAGTCTCCGGCTTCGCGCCAACCTTGATGGCCAGGCGGGTCATCTCCGCGAGACCGCGGGTGATCAAGGCAGCGAGGGAATTTGCGCCGAGTCCTAACCCCTGGCAGGCACCCGCCGCAATGGCCATCACATTTTTCATCGCTCCGGCAAGTTCCACGCCGAGCACGTCGTCATTGCTGTAGAGCCGAAACGTGGGCCCCGCAAATTGCTCCTGAAGATACTCAGCGGTGCGGGGCAGCGAACGGCGCGCCCCTTCGAGACGACTGAGTACTCGTTCCTGAAGCAATAACCACGGCAGTGGGTTCGCCACGAGCGGCTTCGAGAGCAAAGGACGGACCGGAAAGCACGGCGAGCTCCGGCACGAATCGTTGCGAGCAAACCTGTTCAAGAACTTGCGTAATACGCAGGTGGGTGGCCGGTTCGAGACCCTTCGTGGCGCTGACGATGATCGCATCCAGTGAAATGTAAGGAATTGCCAGAGTGAAGACCTCGCGAGTGTGGGCCGAGGGAACGGCGCAGATGACTAATTTGCGCGTGTTCCAGCGTCGCAGCGAGATCGCTGGAGAGTGTGATGCGAGCGGGAATCTCTATGCCTGGCAGATACGTTTTGTTTTCACGCGTGGCGGCCATGGCCAGCGCAAGAGAGTGATCGCGAACCCAGAGCGATAGTTCGTGCGAACGCCTGCTGCGCGAAAGAACAACGGAAAGCGCCGTACCCCAGGCGCCGCCCCCGAGAATGGCAATCTTGCTCACTCGGGGGAGTCCTCGGACTTTTCCGAATTGTCGGCGCCGAAGCGCGGCTCGGTCCCTTCAACCAGGCGCTGGAGATTCGCGTTGTGTTTGTAGATGACCAGCACTGTTGCGAAGAGCGTGCCGAATACGATGACTAGTGGTGGCGCGTGACCCGGCGCCCAAAAAAGATAAACGAGCAGTGGCATGGAAGCCGCAGCCGCGATCGAGCCAAGCGAAGCGTATCGCCAGCTGATAACGACAATGATGAACACGGCCAGGGAGCCGATTCCCGCGAAGGGGCAGAGCGCCGTGAAAACGCCGAGTCCGGCGGCAATCCCTTTGCCACCCTTGAAGCGCAACCACACCGGATAGCAATGGCCGATCAGCGCAGCGATGGCAGCCAACATCATAGACGTGGCGTCGTGGTTGGTCAGGCGCGCAGCAAGAAGTACGGCGAGGGCGCCTTTGCCTGCGTCGAACAGCAGGGTGAGGATACCTGGTAGCGGACCCGCAACCCGTGTAACGTTCGTTGCGCCGATATTTCCGCTGCCCACTTCGCGAACATCTGTTTTTGCGAAAATTCGCGCGAAGAGCAGGCCGAACGGAATCGAGCCGAGTAGGTATGCAATCATCATCACAGGACGGGAAGGGACTGGGAAACGGGAAGCATCAACCGCTAGGCCTCCGATACAAATGAGTAAGACTCGAGTGTAGTGTACTCCGCACCAGCGGATTTCAGCCTGCTTTCGATGAGATGAAACTGGCTGGCCGAGAAAGAGCCGAACCAACAAGGAGGGTCGACCGATGCCGCAGTTTGCAACGCGATGGCAAGAGAAGGTTGGCTAAATCGGGCAAGAGTCAGATGTGGCGTAAACGGGCGGTCTTCGAGGGGAAAGCTGAGCGTGTGGAGTGCATGGTCAATCTGGGCGGCGATCATAGAAAGATTCGCAGAACTCTCGACCCCGGCCCAGAATACTCGCGGACGTTTGACGTTCGGGAAAAAGCCCACGCCACGGAATTCCAGTGCGACGGAGTGCGGCGAACGAATCGCAGCAAGAATTGCCTGCACATCGTTTAATTTTGCAGCGTCTATTTCACCAAGAAATTTAAGCGTGAGATGCATGTTTTCAGGGCGAACCCACTTTGCCTCAGGTGACATGGCCCTAAATTCACGGAGAACTCGAGCCAGATTTTGGCGCACGTCTTCGGGGATTTCAATGGCGACGAACAGGCGCATGTCTTGACGGCCTCGTCAGTTGCCGGAATTCACGCGGCGCGGTTGGGGGTTGCCATTGTAAAGAAAGTGGATGCGCACGACGTCTAGCGCGATTTGCGAAGCGTGGTAGCGAATCATCTCGCGGTCGCCGGGCAGGTGAACTTGGCGCTCCTTCACGCCGATCGGCGAAGCCAGCGCGATGTGCACCGTACCGACTGGTTTCTCTTCGCTGCCGCCACCCGGGCCGGCCACTCCTGTAATTCCAATGCCCAGCATGCTGCCCGAGCGGTGACGAATTCCTTCGGCCAGCGCGATTGCCACTTCGCTGCTGACCGCACCTTTTGCCGCAATCAAGTCAGGTGAGACGTCGGCCCACGCACTTTTCAGCTCGTTGCTGTAGCAAACCACGCCACCGAGAAAATAGTTCGAACTGCCGGGAATGCGCGTCAGGCGCTCGGCAAAAAGTCCACCCGTGCAACTTTCCGCGGCAGCGATCGTGGCGCGATTGTCGGCAAGAATGGAGCCGACAACTTCTTCGAGCGAAACGGCGGAGTGCGCGAAGATGCGGTCGCCAAGCGCCAGCTCGAAGCTGCGCACCATTTCGTCGAGCACTACTTCCGCGTGCGCAATGTCTTCGGTCCAAACGCGCAGATGAACTTGAATTTCTCCGGGCGAAGCCAGGATCGTGGTGTTCACGTCATTGTAGCGCGTGTAGATGGGCCTGATGCGCTCTTCTACATGCGATTCACCCAATCCCGTTACCCGCAATTCACGCTTGACCATGCGAACACCCGAAACACGACGCTGCAGGCGAGGCCAAACTTCTTCAAGAAACAGTGGCTTGAGCTCGCGCGGTGGACCGGGCAGCAAGGCAATCATCCGCCCGGAATCCTCCAACCAGAGGCCGGGAGCCGTGCCCCGCGCATTGTCCAACACCTCTGCTCCCTCCGGGACCATAGCCTGGCGAAGATTCACAGCGGGCATGTCTCGCTTGAAACTGCGGAAACGGGCTTCGATCGCGCGGACGACTTCATTGCTGCGCTGCAAGCGGCGGCCGAGCAGTTCGGCGACGGTTTCCCGGGTGAGATCGTCTTCAGTGGGTCCGAGTCCGCCGCTCGAGATCACGATGGGCACACGCTTCAGGGCCTCGCGGAATGCTTCGGCTAGAAGTTCGCGATTGTCACCAACGATAGTTTTGCGCAGAACTTCCACGCCCAACTTGTTCAACTCTTCGGTGAGGAACAGGGAGTTGGTGTCGAGACGATCCGGAGTGAGCAACTCCGAACCCACAGCGATAATTTCGGCTTTCATGGCTAACGCTATTGTATCGCGAGTGCAGGCTGCTGCCAGCGCGAGAGTATTTTGCGCCGTCAAGCGGACTGGAGAGGCGCGATTCGTTCGCGATTTCCAAAAAATTTCTTGCACAGTCATGCACAGATTTCCACAAGGCTTTCGTGAATTAACACTTGCGCAGTTTTCATCATGCTCGTAGCATGCACCTCAGATTGATCGGGAAGAAAAACTTCACGACTCAATTCAAAGATGACGGCAAGGGTAAAACTGAGCCGTCAATCTGGAGTTGATTTAGAAGTGCCGAATTCGCGGTCCAATTCAATGAGCTGATGAGGGTAAAACCGAGTCGGCCTCGACTGGAGCGGATTGTGAACACAGGCTGCGCGATTCGTTGCCACGGGAAAGCGAGGGTCAAACCGAGCTCAATCCTGTGAACGCGGAGCGAAGAGTGAGCTTTGCAGCAGAGTTCAAGGCAATACGGGTAAAACCGGGAAGCTCTTGAATGCAAGCGGAAGCGAAACGCTTTGCGGTGAACTCAAGAGTGCAGCAAGGGTAAAACCAAGTTGTAATCCTGAGCTGAACCAAGAAGTCGAGCTTCACGAATCAATTTACAGGGGGCGATCGGGCTCAAACCAGATCGCCTCCCAAGTAATGAGATCAGGAAGCGAACACTTCGCGACTCAATCAAAAGAGGGCGACGCGGTCACACCGAGTCGCCCTCAATTTGTTTTGTACCGGCTCGTTAAGAATTCGGTCGGATTCCTTCCAGCGCCTGGCAGAGAAATGGTAATGACGAGATTGCTCACCTCGATAAGCGTTTACTGATCTTCAGGAAGTACCCGTTGAAGAACCGCAAGGACTTCACCATCTAGCGTTCCAGCCTCAGCGTACTCCGCCTGCCCGCAAAGATCATTTGCCAGATTCAGCTGGGAGCTGAGCATATCCTTGTCCGCTGGCCCCAAAAAGTCCCCGCGGATGCGCAATATTTCTCATTCGATTTTTTCAGCTTCCGCAAACTTGCCCGGGTCCTGAAATCGGTAATGCGGCGCGGTTTGGGGCCAATATCGCGCCGTCCCGAGAGCCCGATTGACGCGAATGTAGTATCAGCCCTTTGCACAACGTCATGGTTACTTCTCCCAGCTGGTCCTGAAGGGCTGGGTATAGTCAGATGAGGGGTTACTCTCAATGCGAAGTATGCCTCCATCTGCTCAGCAGAGTATGCGGGTCCGCCTTACTGGGGTATTCGGCCTCCCATCCATCGCTGCGCTGTTCTGTGGCGCCGCGTCACCTGCCAGGCTGCGCTATCACCTTCAACGATTTGTGCATTCATGCGCTTCGTTCAAGCAAGGACTAGCCTTCCTCCAAGCGCTGAGCGTTCTCACGATAACTCTTTCATTGTTCAATGTTTCCGGCTGTGCAGGTGGTTTTCAAGGTTACCGGCCTGTGGCCCCAACGGTTTCGCAACCAGCAAGCATTACCGTTCCCGTCGGCCAGACTGCAACCTTTAGCGTGTCGGCCACCGGCACGGGCCCCATTACCTACCAGTGGTACAAAAACGGAATCCCTATCGGCGGAGCTACTTCGAACTCCTACACCACGCCGCCAACCGTCGCAGGCGATACCGGTGCAGTATTTACTGTTGTGGCCTCCAACTCGGCTGGCTCTGTAACCAGTGGACCGGCAACACTCACCGTCCAACTTCCGCCTCCGGTGGCCAAAAGTATTGTTCCGAGTTCAGCAACGCCTCCTTATAATTCGTCCGTTCTACTGGTTCCCACTTTCTCAGGTGGCACAGCCGTCATCGGATCGACTGGCGTCGGAAGTTCTGACATTACCGCTTCTGCAGTAAGTGGCAGTTCCTATCCGACACCATTATTGACTTCCCCTACGACTTACACGCTGACTGTTACCGATTCCAAAGGCAACGTCGTTTCCACCACATGTCTGGTCACGCCGACGACCGTGGCCATTTCACCGATTTCTCCGGCGAACCAGACGCTCGCTCCCGGACAAATTCCGTTTACTGCCACGGCCACCGGGGGCGCGACCAATAACCTCACGTGGACCGCCACCGGTGGAACGTTCACGGGAAACGTTTGGACTGCTCCCAACACTCCCGGCACTTACACGATCACTGCAACCAGCGTGGATGAGCCATCTGTTTCCGTTACGACAACGATCACCATCAGCGCACCCGTAATCACCACGCAACCCACCAGTCAGCATGTTTGCACTGGCAGCGGCCTGGTGCTCTCCGTGACAGCCTCGTACGCTGGCAGCTATCAGTGGAGCCTGAACGGCACTCCAATTCCCGGCGCCACAAACGCAACCTACACAGTTTCTTCCGCCGATTCCCTGAATGCAGGCAATTACTCCGTGACCGTCACGAACGGTGTAAGCAGCGTCACATCGAGTGTTGCGGTAGTCGCAGTGGGCTCGTCCATCACCTCAAACCCCGCAAATCTTTCGCTGCATCCGACACAGACCGGTTCGTTCTCAGTCTCCGGGCAAGGTGTCGGTCCGCTCTCCTATCAGTGGTATCAAGTTCCATCAGGTGGAACGACGGGCGTAGCGATCTCCGGGGCAACCTCCAGTACTTACCTCACGCCACCCGTAGACGCTTCCTATGACGGGACGCAGTATTACGCGACCGTCACGGATTCCTGTGGCCCGCTGACCAGTGCCGACGCCTCTCTGGCCGTAACGGCAGGCAACGTTCCGCCCACCATAATTACTCAACCCATTGGGCAAACTGTCGCTGCTGGCGGTACAACTTCTTTCACTGTCGTGGCCTCCGGCACGCCCGCTCTTTCTTATCAGTGGTACAGAATCCCAGCAGGTCAAAAAACGGGTACCGCCATTGCTGGCGCTACTTCAGCCTCTTATAACGTTCCTGCTTCGGCGACTGCGACCACCAACGACCAGGACTCTTACTACGTCATCGTAACAAACGCCTACGGCCAAGCGACTTCACAGCTTGCTCCGCTAGCCGTGGGCAACGGAATTCTGCTTCAGATCACCGGACAACCTGTCACGCAATATGTAGACGTCGGAGCTTCCGCCACCTACCAAGTCACTGCGGTGTCCTCGCTCCCGCTGACCTATCAGTGGTACGTAGCGGCTCCTGGGAGTTCGACGTTCACTCCCATCGATGGCGCAACGAACTCCACGTACACTCTGGATTCCACTTCCACCACAGACACTGGTTCCGTTTTCTACGTCGTCGTGAGCAATGGTGCTACTTCCTCAATCATCAGTAATTCGGCCGGGCTTTTCGTCGGCCCACTCGCGGGCGTGCCCGATCTTTGCAATACCAGTTGGTCAGCTCTTGGTAATGCCGTGGCTATGCCCGGTTGCAGTTTTCAACTTGTTTCCGCCGCCAACAACAAGCACGGCGAGATCGTCTGGCCGACCCTGATTTCCACTGGCAACATCCAGATTAGCTTCACGGTCACGCTGAGCAATCCCAGCGCACTCCCCGCCGACGGGTTTACCGTGCTCCTGGCCGATCCCTCCCTCGGAGCAACACCCACCAGCTTGGGCGCTACCGGCATGGGCTTGGGTGCCGAAGGGATACCCGGCGCGATGTTTGCTTTGGACACCTACCACAACGCAGGGGATCCAACTGTTCCGTATCTGGCCGTGGGTCGCGGCGAAACCGCTCTATTCGGGAAGCCCTGGTTTAACGTCAACTCCGCTATCCCTGCGGTCGTTTCCAGCGCAATCCCGATCACGCACAACTACACGGTTTCCATCGTACAAGGACAGGTGACCGCAGCCATGGACGGCGTCCAGGTTTTCTCTGGAACCATTACGGCTCCCCCTGTTGCTTATCTCTTTATCACCGCTTCCACCGGTGGCTCCTACGAAGACACCGTCGTCAGCAATGTGTCAGCCACGGTTTCGGTCCCTGCAAATTGATGCGAGTTGCTCGAGGAGAATTCGGTATGCGTTTATTTCTACGTTGCACGCTGTTATTGCTCGCTGGTGCGTCAGCCGCCGTGGCGCAGGACACCTACCGCGGAGACGCCGCCGTCGCGTACCATTGGGTTCGCAGCAATGCCGGCCCCGGACAGTGCGGATGTTTTGGAATGAACGGTGGAGGGCTTTCGGGCTCTTGGAACTTTCGGGGGCCGTGGTCTGCCGTCGTTGATATCAGCGCCGAGCACACTGGCAGTGCAACGCCGGTGGGCAATTCTCTGACCTTAGTTTCGTATTTGGCGGGAGCGCGTTACAAGATTCCGCAGCCGTGGCTTGAGGGAGATCATAAACCGCAGCCTTTCGCTCAAATCCTTTTGGGTGCGGCGCACGCAGGAGGCGGAGAAGCCGGTGTCGCCGATGGTTCTTTCAAGTTTGCGACTCGTATTGGTGGTGGTATCGATGTGCCCCTAAACGCTCACTTCGCCGTGCGCGTGATTCAGATCGATTATTACCTCACCACTTTCGTCAATGCCACCAACGATCATCAGAACAACTTATTGATCGGCGCAGGAATCGTTTACCATTGGTCTCGGCAAAAATAAGACACTGTTTGTGATCGCGATCGCTTCGCATGCCTCGGCTTAGCTCAGCCTGGCGGTGGGGTTGACAGTCATTCTGCAGGGCCGCATACCCTTCACAGTTGGAGCCGCTAGCAGCGCGGCAAGCGAGCCATAAATCAACCCAGCAGGGGCAGGCCTCGGACGTCCCAGTCGAGTGCGTAGAGGGCGCTGTTTGCGGCCACGATGGCTCGACCGGATGGCAGCAGGGCAAGGCCGACCAGTGCGGAGCCGCTCAGTACATGTTCGGCATGACCTTGCGGTGTGATGCGCACGATGCCGCGGCGCCCACCAAGTGAAGCGGCCAGATAGAGATTCGATTCGCGATCGAAGGCCATGCCTTGCGGTCGACCCAGCCCGCGATAGAAGACACTGACTTCACCGCCGGGAGAAATGCGATAGACACGATCGTAGCTGGAAGTCGTGGGCCCCGTGACGTACAGATCGCCGCTCGGATGAAATGCCAGATGATACGCGGCCATGGACGGCTCGAGCGTCGCAAAAACAAAAATTTCCCGGCTGGAGCTGATCTTGAAAATCGTTCCGCTGCGGTCGCCGACAAACAGATTTCCGTGGCCGTCGAATGCGATTCCCGTCGCGATGCCCATGCCTTCCATCCACTGCTCGGCGCGTCCATCGGGTGGCACGCGGTAGATGGTGCCGTCGTGACGGCAGGAAACAAACAAGTTTCCATTGCGGTCGAGCGCAAGGCCTGTGGGATTCACCAGTGAAGTGACGAATGGCTTGACCGTGTAGTCCGAGGTGATCTTGTACAAGGAAACCGGAACGCGCTGTCCACGCGGGCCGCTGAAGGTTACATAAATGTTTCCGTTAGGGTCGACAGCAGGATTTGATACGGGATGCAGATTGTCGGCTATCTGGATCGCGATGGAAACGTGCACGGGCTCACTTTCGTGTTCCGATTGCACCACCTGCACCATACTGTCGCTGACATTTTCCGGCACGCGTGCGATCAAGCGATTACTGCTTGCAAGGCTTAGCGCTGCTTCCGTTTCGCCAAAGCGCACAATTGGCCGCGCACCATGTCGCGACGTGAACCCGCTGCCGTAGATGGCGATCTCACCACCGGGAATGGCTGCAGCAGGCGCGATACGCTCAATGTGCGGAATGCCGTTCTTCTCTGGAGAGGAGCCGAACCCGAATTTCATAGCAGGTGAAAGTGTAACGCGAGACGCAGGCAAATGGCAGCATAGATGCCCGCCATCCAGTCGTCCGCCATGATACCCCAACCTGCGGGCAGTTTTTCAAGGCGACGGCACGGGAAACGGCTTGGTGATGTCGAAAATGCGGAAGAGCACGAAACCGGCGAGCAGGAATTTCCAGTTCAAGATGCTCATCCCCGTGAAGAGTGCAAATGCGGCGGCGTTGGCCGGATCCAGAAGAGTCGTGGGCCCACCCGCCGGCACCAGCGCGAGGATCAGTGCCAGATGAACGCCGGAAACTTCATCGATTACCACGATTTGTGGATCTTTCAAGTTGGCGTAATTAGCGACTTGTGTGCTGGTACGGACGCCGAGCGCTGCGACGATTAGCCAGACCAGAATCGAAGGAACTAAGAGCCACGTAATTCCATTGGGGTTGGTGCGTAGATGAGAATCCACGCCGAGACTGAATTCCATCGCACCGGAAATCAGAATGAACCAACTGACGGGGTGAGAAACCACGGCGAGGATCAGGCCGACAACCGAGCCCCACGTCCCCGGGCCGGGTTTTAGATAGCCAGCGCCGAGGGCGGTGGCGAACGCGTAAGCAAAACGCGGCTTATGGCCTGCTTCGGCGGGTGTAGCGCTAGCGTTCGTGTTCGGATTCATTCGGAGCGTCTAGTTCGAGAATGATGGTCTTCTCGTCCTGATCGGCCAGATCATCTTCGTTGAATATCGGCTCGGACACCACATATTTTTCCGTGGCCCAATTGCCGAGATCTTTCTGGCGGCAGCGGTCGCTGCAGAAAGGGAATTCAGCGTCTTTTTCAGAATCCGTGGGATGTTTGCAAATCGGGCAGTAGTGTTTCATGAAGATGGCCTGTCGAATGAGATAAAAACCGCGATTAGTTTACATCAATTGGAATCTGGGGCGAACCTGGCGATTGGGTTAGCCCAAAACGCGAAGGGCGGCGCCAGTGGAGATGCGCGTTAATTGCTGAGG
This sequence comes from Candidatus Acidiferrales bacterium, assembly GCA_963782755.1. GTDB lineage: Bacteria > Acidobacteriota > Terriglobia > Acidiferrales > UBA7541 > Acidiferrum. The sequence continues at coordinate 64,525 of CAWAKR010000009.1, read as the reverse complement.
TGGCGCGCGCACCGGACGCAGACAGCAATGTTCGAATCGCTGGGCGTGGAAGTATTTCCACCACGCGGCCGATCAAGTCGTACGCGTCCGTCCTGGTGATTTCCACGCGCGTCACGTCGCCGATGCTCGGCAATCTCGCCGCTTGGCAATTCAATGTCCGTCAAATACAGTTTGCCATCGATGTCCGGCGCCATGGATTCCAGGCGTGCTTCCCACACCAGCGGATTGTCCTTGAAGGCCCTTCGACCAGCGCTGTAGCGACGCGGCCTTTGTAGGCGCGAAGTTTCTCGCTGGAAATTTTCTTTTGCAGTGCCATCAACCGATTGCGGCGTTCCGTGATTGTTTCTGCGTCGACTTTTTCATCCAGCGGAAAACTCTCCGCATTGTCCACGTCCGAATATTCAAACACGCCCATCCAATCGAATTTGGCGGCGCGCAACGAAATCGACAAAGCTCGCCGAAATCCGCTTCGGTTTCGCCGGGGAAGCCGACGATGAACGAGTGCGCAGCGTCACGCCGGGAATCGTCGCGCGAATGCGATCGAGCAATTTCAGGAATGCATCGCCGTTCGAGCCGCGCTTCATGCGCGCCAGAACGTTGCGGCTGGCATGCTGCAGCGGCATGTCCATGTATTTTGCGAGCCGCGGATGCGCGGCGATGCGTATCCAGCAATTGCTGCGTCACGCGATTCGGGTAAGCGTAAAGAAAGCGCACCCACAGCAAATCTTCGACGTCCGCCAGCGTTCCAGCAGCTGCGCCAGGCCGTCGCGCAAGCCCAGATCTTCGCCGTAGGAAGTGGTGTCCTGGCCGATCAGCGTGACTTCGCGCGCGCCCGCGGCGGCCAGATTTTCCGCTTCGCGAAGCACCGATTCAAAACGGCGGCTGCGAAATTTTCCGCGCAACTGCGGAATGATGCAGAACGTGCAGGGATGATCGCAGCCTTCGGCGATCTTGATGTACGCCGCGTGCTTGGGCGTGGTAAGAACGCGCGGCGTCAGGTCGTGATAGAGAAAGGAAGGCGGCTTCGCGGGCAAGACGCGCAGATCGCCTTCCACGGCTTCCAGAATGTTTCTCCACTTCGCCCGTGCCGACCACGGCGTCGACTTCCGGAATCTGCTCCAGGATCTGCTCGCGAAAGCGCTCGACCAGGCAGCCGGCCACGATCAATTTCTTCGCCGCGCCGAATTTCTTGTGCTCGGCCATTTCCAGAATCGTGTCGACCGATTCCTTTTGCGCGGACTCGATGAAGCTGCAGGTATTCACCACCAGAATTTCGGCTTCATCGGCGCGCGGCGTCAATTCGTAGCCGTCGCGCGCGAGAATGCCCATCATCACCTCGCTATCCACGAGGTTTTTCGGGCATCCGAGGGAAATAAATCCGACCTTGATCATAGTTAGCTTCAAAGCATTTAGTGCAATTCATCAATTTTAGCATGTTTGTCGGGATCGAACCGCCCGCTGTCTGAGAGTCAACGGCTTCTGGCCTCGTGCTTGCATTATCTATTCCTAGTTGCTCGCTGATTCCAGGCCCCGAGATGTGCACCTCACAGGGGACAGCAACGGGACAGCTGCCTAACGTGATGATGCAACAAAGGTTACGCAGTTCGTGTCAGGGGTGGCACGCCTCCGGTTCCCGCTCTTCCAAGCCGTTCTCTGTCTCCGGGCCGTGCGAATCCCCGCAACCACTGAGTCTTCTAACTCATTCTAAGGGTTTTCGTTGTCGACGCGTCTCTCGTCGGCCAAAGGAGTTCTTCCCATGAATCCCAATGCGAATCGTCGCGGTCCTCAGCTCTCACTTTCTGAGTTGCAAGCTGCCGCTGCGGAAATGCGCGCCATGGATCTGATCAGTATTTTCGCCGCTGGTTCCGGACATCCGGGAGGCACCCTTTCGGTAATGGACATCGCTGCAGCGCTCTATTTAAACGTGCTCAATCACGATCCGGCCAATCCGGCCTGGCCAGGCCGCGATCGCGTCTTCTGGTCGGCAGGACACAAGGCGCCAGCGTTGTACGTCGCCCTGGGCCGGGCGCGATATTTTTCACTAGACGATGTGGTACTCCTGCGCCAACTCGGTTCTGGATTTGAGGGGCACCCAAATTGGTTGAAAGTTCCCGGCGTAGAAATTTCCAGTGGCTCACTGGGACAGGGACTAGGAGCCGCGGTGGGTAGCGCGCTGGCAGCGAAACTCCACGGTTCCCCGTATCGCGTTTACACGATTATGGGTGATGGTGAGCAGCAGGAAGGCAGCATCTGGGAAGCCGCCATGGCCGCAGGGCATCACAAACTCGACAATCTGTGCGGAATCGTGGATGTGAACCGTCTGCAGATTGACGGTTGGGTGAAGGATGTGATGAATGTCGAGCCGCTGGCGGATAAATATGCGGCGTTTGGCTGGAACGTTATCTCGGTGGATGGCCACGACATCGAGCAACTGCTCGATGCATTCATACGCGCCGGCGAAACCACCGGACGCCCCACCGTGATTCTTGCTGCAACTGTGAAAGGCAAGGGAGTTTCGTTCATGGAGAACGAAGCCAGTTGGCACGGCACCGCGCCAAAGAAAGAGCAGTTGGACAAAGCCCTCAACGAATTGCTGCCTCCTGATTTCCCGCGAGAGCGCGTGGAAGCATTGCTGAAGCATGCAGCGACAAATGCCGCTGAGGTGGCGCGCAAGGCCAAGGAGGGCATACCCAAATTCGCGAGCGAATATTGGTGGAATAGCCGCAACGATATGAAAGTCGACATGGATCCCACGCGCATGGGATTCGGTCGGGGTCTGGAGCGCGCTGGAGAAGATCCGCGAGTGGTCACGCTGCACGCCGATATTTCCGGGTCGATTCGCATCACCGATTTTGAAAACAAGCATCCGGAGCGTAATAATCGCGTATTCAGCGTTGGGATCGCCGAGCAGAACATGATGAGCGTGGCGGCGGGACTGGCGCGCGAGGGGCTCATTCCCGTCACCGGCACCTATGGTGTGTTTGCATCCGGCCGCGCCTGGGATCAGATCCGCACCACCATCTGCTATTCCAATCTAAATGTGAAAATCGCCGGCGCACACGGAGGCATTTCGGTTGGCCCGGACGGCGCAACGCACCAGGCGCTGGAAGAAATTACCCTGACCAGCATCCTGCCAAACATGCATGTGGTCGTGCCGTGCGATTCCGTGGAGACGCAGAAGGCGACCGAGTATTCGCTACTTTCCCTGCAAGGGCCGTGCTATCTGCGATTCGCGCGCGAAGCCACGCCTATCGTCAGTAAGGCAGATACGCCGTACGAATTCGGAGTTGCCAATGTAATCCGTTATCGTGGTGTGAAGACAAAATTTCTCGACGCGTTTGATACCTTCAAGGGTCCGGGCTATCAGAGCGAAGACGAGCAGGTGGCTATCATCGCCTGCGGTCCCATGATTCCCGAAGCGATGCGCGCCGCATGGCTGTTGAAAGAAGAGTACGGCATCGAAACGCGCATAGTGAACGTGCATACCGTGAAACCGCTGGACATTGCCACTGTGCTGCGCGCCGCGGACGAAACGCGCGTGGTTGTCACGGCAGAAGAGCATCAGGTCGGCGGATTTGGAAATATCGTGGCCGGGGCGATTCTGCAGCACCGCAAGAATTTCCGGCTTCCACTGCAATTAGCGATGGTGGGCGTTGCCGACCGGTTCGGCATTTCCGGGAATTCATGGGAGCTCATGCAGTACTTCGGACTGACTGCGGAGCACATCGCCAAGCGTGTCTTGGATCTGGTGGACAAGAGACTTGCTTCCGCCCCGATTGCCGCGCATCAGATGAGCGCCATTCGTTGCACGCGCTGTGGTGCCAGAGTCGCGACCAGCGAGTTTGTAAAGGACTTCGTCCCGCATTCTGAAGAGATCTGCGCCGACTGCGATTATCAATCGATGGAGTTGTGTGCCGTCTGCCACTTCGAGTGGGGCAAGGCCGCCGGGAACTCCAACTATGTCTGCATGGCGTGCCGTGCAAAGCCGGTCCTTCGGTAAGAGCTTTTTGGACAGATTTAACGCTGTTTAGGTGTGGAGCGAATCTTCGCTAACAAAGTGCGCAAGCGCGTTGTGTCGCAGGGCACAGTTCCGAAACGGGCTTCGGCGTAGTGATTCGTGAATTCCCGGACAGCAGGCACGAGTTCTGGCTGCAGACCCGAGGAGGTGGCAAATTCCAGTGGCGTCTGTGCCTCAGCCCGCCGGAATCCGCGCTTTTCGAGCACCTGCAGCAGATCCACGTACAGTCGCGAAGCCAGTTGTGGATTGGATCGATCCGCAGGCGAACTGCGCATTTGAAGATAGAGGGTGAGCCAGCGAAACGCGGCGAGAACCCAATTAAATCGCAGAACGACCAGAATAAACACCAGCGCTGCGGGGAACAGCAGGCTCAACTTTTCATGATTTGCTTGCCAGCGCGTCAGTCCGCCCATCCCACGGTCTTGCATGCGTCGAAACCAGTCACGAGCGCTTTCATTCCAGTTGCGCGAACCCCGCTCAACGTTCTGCGCCAATAACATCTGGTGAGCGAAGTCGTAGTTCACCACCCACTCGTTCCAGCTCAGCTGCATCCAGTCCAAATAATGATTGAACCGCGTGAACATCCCGGAATATTCGTCGGGTCCCGGCGGAGTGGGATCGAAGGAGATCCAACCGCTACCGGGGAAGTAAGCTTCCACCCAACTGTGCGCGTCGCTGGCGCGGACAATGTAATCGCCGCCGAGATCGTTGTATTCGCCAGGCAGGAAACCATTTACTTCCCGCGAAGGAATCCCAAGCGTGCGCAGCATCACAGCCATGGCCGAAGCAAAATACTCGCAATGCCCCGCGCGATTGACGAACAGGAAATAAGCCAGCGGATCGCGGCCCGGCGATCCCGTAAGATTTAACGTATAACGATAATTTCGCCGGAGATACGCTTCCAAAGTTATGGCTTTATCGAACGGATCGTTTGCGGATGCTGTGCTCTTGCGTGCGAGCTCCGGAATGCGGGGATCGAGTTCTGCCGGCAGTTGCAGATAGCGTTCGCGAATTTCATTCGGATAATCCGTTCCCGCCTTGCGTACTTTCACGAGGTCCGTGACAGGGAGCAGCGAATCCCCCTCGTATTGAATCTGCGAAAAATTGTGGAACGGGTTGTACACCGATCCCGTGGAATCGCGTGACAGGTAACCACGGCGAAGAAACAACCGGTAGTTTGAGGATTCCGCCAGAAAATTGCCGCGAAGTCCGACGAGATTGGCCGGCGCAAACAGGGCGTCACTGGCCATGGGCTGCATCAAGACGAGAAACCGAAGTTCCTGCGTGGAACTGTCCTTTGGAGCTTTCGGATCGCTGAAATAAACCCACCCGTTGCCCGACGGAGGGACAGTCTCGCGAGACTTGTCGCTGGAATACCATCGGCGGCCGTCAAAATTGGTGAGGGCAATTCCTCGCCAACGCAGCATGGGGTAATTCACGGGGCTGCCGGTCTTGATGCGCATCACTACTGCGGTGTTTTTCTTGATTTCCCCGATTTCACCAAGCTCGACGTTGTCCGTGAAGCCGCTCATTAGTGTGGATTGCAAGCCGGCGCGGGAAAGATAGCCAGCGTTGAATCGCGGAAAGAAAAAGAACAGCACTGAACCCATGAGCACGCCACCCAGCGCCACCGTCAAAGACGCCAACGCCAATGCGCGATGAAAGCGACTTTCGGCACGCGACTTTAGGTGTAAATCCGGATAAACAGAATCCGTTGCGCCGCGCCGAATCTCCAAGCCAACAAAGGTGGCCACCGCGAAGATGAGGAAAGCCACAAAGAACGCCAGGAAATAGGTATCGACCGTAAAAATAGCCGCCGCAAGAAGGCAAGCGAACGCCAGCATGGCCAGAAAGAGCGCATCGCGGTCGTTGGTCGCGCTGTATAAGCCGGATGATGGTGACGAATAGCAGGAAATGCACGGCGGATAGCACGATGGCATACAGAACCGGATCCGAAATGCCGCGCGAGAGGAAACGAGACACGAACAAGGCGTCGACCGGCAGAAGAAGCAAATAGACAAGCACGAAGCGCGTCGCCGTAACTTGCCGCAATTCGGGCGGAAAGCCGCGCCACCAGCGAAACCCCTTGTAAAGAATCAACGAAGGCGCGAGCACTGTCGTGATGGGGTCGAGTTTGCCTGTCGTGCTGAGCGTACAGACTGCGGTCAATACCAGGAAAAATAGGGACGTGCGATAAAAACGCTCGGCAGGCAGCGGAGTGGCGGCGATGGAGACGGAGGTTGCCATGGTGAATAACCCAGAATAACATCCCGGGACCCACCCCGGTTTGGACAGAGGCCAAAGGATAACGGAGAGGCGAGAGTCAAATAATTTGGTTGGCTCAGGCCAGTGCCGCGCGAACAACTTTGCGCGTCAAATTCGAGATTGGGATTGAGGAGAGACCGCTTAGCGGAAGTATCTTGGCGTGGTGCACGGTGGGAAGCTTGGCGACACTCACGCGAAACGGCAAGAGTGTGATGCTGCGATAGGTCACCGCATGGCGAACTTGCTTCAAGGCGTGAGGTTTGCCAGCGAGGCGCTTGCCATGTAACAAAGTCTTTTCGATGTGGTTTTGTAATTCTTTCGCAGCGTTCTTGGTTACCACGATAGTGGGAAAGTGCCACAATCGCGAAAGCAACGCGGGTACGTTTGCGTGTTCCCCCACTTTTGGCGTTGTTTTCGGCGGCGGCAATAGCAAGGTATTTCCATCAGTATCGACGAAAACCAATGCCGCGAGGGTGATTTCCTCTGTCGCACGTTTGCTTCGCTTTTCCGGGATGGAATCGACCAGACCCTTTTTGCGCGCTTCACAGAATTCGCCCACCGGGCACAGCAGGCATTGCGGCGCGCGCGGGCTGCAGAGCGTTGCACCAAGCTCCATCATGGCCTGGTTCCAGTCGCCTGGATTCTGTGGATCGAGCAGCCCATCCGCTGTTTTCTGCAGTTGCTGCCAGCGCGAGCTACTGCGCAAATCTCCCGCTATTGCGCCGAGACGAGCGAGCACGCGCGCAACATTCCCGTCAAGCACAGCCAGTTTTTTTCCGTAGGCAATACTCAAAATCGCTGCCGAGGTGTAATTTCCTATCCCCGGCAATTCCAGTGCGTCGTCTGGCGAAGCGGGAAACGTCCCGCCATGTTTTTCCATAATCTCGCTGCGCGGCCTTCTGCAGATTGCGCGCGCGCGAATAGTAGCCCAGTCCCGACCACAGCCGCAGAACCTCGTCCTGGGGCGCTTCCGCAAGGGATTTCACATCGGGAAATCGCGCAAGGAATCGCTCGTAGTACGGAATGGCAGCGGCCACACGCGTTTGTTGCAGCATGATTTCCGATAACCAGATGCGATAGGGATCCTTGTTGCGGCGCCAGGGAAGTTCTCGCTGGAATTGCGAGAACCAATCCAGAAGATTTTTGCGAAAGTGAGTGAGAGCGCGTCCGGTAAGCATGTGCGCAGCTAGTTTCGCACATCAGCGAGATAAAGCTTAAACGCACCATCCGCAAGAAGTTACAGAATGCGCGGAGGGCCGGTCAAGCAGGTAGGTCCTCCGCAAAGACGATGTAGGAGGAATGCCACAACTCGGCCGGAATCGTGCCGTGGGGCTGCGAGGTGACCACAATCTTGAATGACTCGGGATTCGCAGCAAGATTTTGCAGCATGGCGGAGTCCGTCGTCGGCGCAATCGGTTGCACCATCGCCAGATGGCGCAGAACAGAAAATATATTCTCGGAAGCAGGCGCCAGCGGTGTCTCCGCGTTCACGCTGCGAAATTCCATGAGTGCGTTGCGTTCGTGGAAATTCCATGCGATCGCGGCACAAAGTGTAACCGCCCGCTCGAATCGATCCTTCTGTGCCGCTGATGCAGCGGGAAGCGCTGCGATGCTGAACGGGTCAAAGACTAACAACACGTTGCAATCATCCTCTCGCGCAAATTCTCGCACCATCAACGAACCGGAGCGTGCCGTAGCTTTCCAGTGGACCAGTCGTGCGCTGTCGTTGGGCATGTAATCCCGCAGCGCGTATAAATCCTGTCCGCGGCCCTTTGCCAAACTTTCCATCGCACCCTGAATCCCGGGTCGAACATCCAGGAATTCTTCCGTCGCTTCGACTGAAGGATATACCAGCGCTTCTGTCGGCAGATCCACTCGCCGCGCCTTTTGCAAAAATCCAAATGGAAACCGCGTCACGATACGAAACGCTTCCTGCCGGTAAATTCCACGTTTGGGAAAAAGGAGAGGGACCGACTGCGCGACCGACGTCTGCCTGGGCAAATAGGGAAAGTACACTGGAGTTTCCAGCAACGCCGCGCCTGGTGCATCTTTTTTGGCTTTTCCCTCCACGCGCAACGAAAACGACGGCAAGGTTATTTTTTCGTTCCGAAGTTCCACCGTGGCGCGAACTGTTTGCCCCGCAAAAATATGATCGGGAAGTTCAAGGTGAAGTTCAACGCCCGCCAAGGTCACTGACGAAAGAATGCCAGACATCAGGATGCTGGCGATCAGGCTGGCCAGAATCAGAAAAAGCAGGTTGTTGCCGGTGTTTAGCGCCGCCAGCGCGACCAGGATAATTCCGATCATATAGACCCAGCCCTGGCGCGTAATCCGATATTCCATCCGATAACCGATCCAGCGAAGCGGCGTGCGCTTGGCGAGCGTAGGCACCAGCGTGACCGCAACCCAGGCCGCAACCAACAAAGCAATGAGCGCAGACGCGGAAGCCAACACCACATTCCCCAGCCGCGCCGCGGCCCCGGAATACAGAGCCAGAATTAGCGCAACGGTAAGTGCAGCCATGGAAAGGAAGAAGGCGCGAATGGCAGGGCGGTCGGCTTTTGCCCAGAGTTGCGAGAGTGTGGAGGGTAAATTCATGCCGTTTGCGGCGCGGGGCAATCCACCGCGACTAGAGCGGAACGCGGACGGATTCTACGATCTCGCGCAAGACGTTTTCAGTGGTCTCCGCTTTCTTCTGCAGAGATGCATGCCGCGCGCTGGCTACCACGCGATGCGAGAACACCGCCACGGCCAGCTGCTTGAAATCGTCGGGCAGGCAGAAGTCTCGGCCATCCAGAAAAGCACGAGCCTGCGCCGCCCGTTGCAGCATCAACGTGCCACGCGGGCTGACCCCAAGCGCCAACTGGTCCGACTTGCGCGTGCGATTCACAATGTCCAGTGCGTAGTCGTGCAAACTGGAATCAACTTTCACTCGCGTGACGGCTTCCTGCATGGAAAGCACATCGGTCACGTCGGCGATGGGTTCAAGCGTGCCGATCGGGTCGTCGGAAGCGCGGCTGCGTAAGATTTCCCGTTCGGTTTCGTGCGAAGGATAGCCCATCTTGATGCGCATCAAAAACCGGTCGAGTTGCGATTCCGGAAGCGGATAGGTGCCGTGATGTTCCACAGGATTTTGCGTAGCAATCACCAGAAAGGGTTGCGGCAGAGGCAACGTGCGGCCATCCACGGTAACTTGTGCCTCATTCATTGCCTCCAGCAAGGCGGATTGCGTGCGTGGCGTGGTGCGATTGATCTCGTCGGCCAACACCACGTTGGCGAAAATCGGGCCATGGCGAAACTCAAAATCGCGCGATTCAGGATTGTAGACGCTGACGCCCAAGACATCGCTCGGCAGAAGATCGCTCGTGAACTGAATCCTCTGAAACGAACAGTGAAATGACTTTGCCAGGGCTTGTGCCAGCGTCGTCTTGCCCACCCCCGGTACGTCTTCAATCAGCAGGTGTCCGCGCGCCAACAAGGTCACCAGGGCAAGCTGAATGACATCTTCCTTGCCGTAGATGGCCCTGGCAATCGAGCGCTGCAGTTGTGAGACCACGTGTGATGTGGCGGTCGGCATCGGTTGAAAACCCTTACTCTTCCTGTTACAAATAGATGAGGGCACGCGCGGGTGGTTGACGCGACCGTTACACCTTTTGTGCTTTGACGGGCTGCCCGCTGGCTGGGTTTCCCATTAAATCATAACCCGTTCAAGAACGGGCGATTAGCTCAGCGGTTAGAGCGCTCGCCTCACACGCGAGAGGTCAAAGGTTCAAATCCTTTATCGCCCACCATTTCCTGAATTCTCCCATCATACCCTGCCCAACTGGCGCTAAACCCACGTCTCATGTGTTGAACTTGTTATTTGCCCGCAGGGGCAGGCAAGGACTGCAGCCACTCAAGTAGGGCCGCCTGTAAGGCGATCCTGTGATCCGAAAAGGAATGGTCGGTTTCTAGGTACCTCTCTTCGACGTGCGTATCGCCTGTCTTGCGAAGGGCCTCGGCCATCGCATGATTGTCATCCCTGTTGCGGTCGTTGGCCTCCATGATCAGGACCGGGCGAGCCTTGAGTAAGCCGGCGTAATCGACATAGTTCCATTTTGCAGCGTTGGCCTTCGCCTCCGACATCAATCCTTCTGGCGTCGTTCCCGCAAGCCGCGGCGACGAGTTCTTAAAGCTATCAGCACGGCCGTCATCAGCGGCACGCAGCACAGTGGGGCCGATATTCCATGCCGCCATCATGCAAAGCGCATACACCTCCGGGTCGTGGGCGGCGGTATAAGCGGCGATGAAGCCGCCCATGCTGTGGCCAATCAGTACGATGCGTTTCGGATCGATACGGTATTTCTTCACATTGGACGGATCACGCAGAAAGTCCACTGCAGCTTGCGCATCTTCCAGCGCATTTGAGAACGAGAAAGTGCTGGCGCTCCCCCACGAACCACGATAATTCGGGAACAAAACGTTCCATCCTGCTCTTCGGAGCGTATACGCCAGGTCCAGGTTCTTTTCATTGCCGGGGAAACCGTGAAGGAGCAGTACCGTTGCATGCGCTTGTGAGCCTGAAGCGAGAAACAGCACCGTGTTCAGCCGTGAACCGTGGTTCATGATGTCGGGAGCTTCCACTCCCGCGGGATACTCCTTGTCGGGAGCCGGATCGCTCGTGATTGCCGAAGGCATTTGCTGGGCAGGTGCGGTCCAGCTAAGTATCAGAAGAATTCCAGCTAGTCTAAGGGCAGTTTTAAGGTTTAGCATCCGCGAATTTTGTACCATTTCTGCCGCTCTTGTATAGTGGCCTTATGCAGACCTTTTTTCGAACCATGGAGTTCTTGAGCCTGGGATTGTGGCTGGGCGCGGACGCTTTCCTCAGCTTCGTCGTTGCCCCCGGCGCCTTCGCGATCCTGGGCAGCCGCGATGCCGCCGGATTGATGGTGGGTTTTTCCCTGGCGCGCCTGCATTTTGCCGGAATTTTTCTAGGCCTGATCTTTCTGGTCGCGCGACTAGCCCGCACGCAGAGCTTTGCAAACTTCACCTCCGCCGCTGCATTGTGCGTGGTGCTGATGGTCGTCCTGACGGCGGCTTCCCAATTCACCGTGAGCAATCGCATGGAAGCACTCAAAAGGGAAATGGTTTCCGTGCAAAACACTCCAGAAAACGACCCGCGCCGCGTAGAATTCAATAAATTGCACTACGCTTCGGTTCGCTATGAAGTCGCCGTGTTACTTCTCGGACTGGTCGGGATGTATCTTCTCGTCCGTGAATTCCCGACAAAACCGTGAAGCCTGCCTTGCACTATTGTCGATCCATGCTGTTGTAGGGACCGCCTTCCGAGGCGGTCCGCCAACAACAGTACCTCTCAACCTGTTGCCCGCAGTCCAAAGCCGATTATGATAACCTATTAGTATAATTAACATGTCTCAATTCCCTCAGCGTAAGCACATTCGCTTAAGTCCTGCAAACTACCTCGGTCAGAAATATTATTTCGCGACAATTTGCAGTCATCTCCATAAAAAATTATTCGAGAACGCAGACCTGGCAGCGTGGCTCTTAAATTCGCTGAAAACAGATGCCGCAGCCAAGCATTTCCGATTACATGCTTATTGCCTGATGCCAGATCACCTTCATCTTCTTGCGGAGGGCATTCTGCCCAATAGTGATCTCCGATCATTCTTGAACTGCTTCAAGGTAAAGAGCAGCCGCCATTTTAGCCTTCGATATAAGGGCGTTCTTTGGCAGAAGCGATACTACGATCACATCCTGCGCTCGGCAGATTCTGTTCAATCTGTGTGCTGGTACATCTGGCTAAATCCAGTGCGGAAAGGACTTGCTGCTAAGCCAGGCGATTACCCCTTTAGCGGTTCTTCCACCGGCCGAGGAATGCCATCGCTCTGGAACAAAATAGACTGGTGCCCTCCTTGGAAACGAATTGGTGTTCCAATTTCAGCTCACAAGTAGCGCCGTGTTGCTGGACCGCCTCAGAAGGCGGTCCCTACAAAACACTCTGTACCATGGTTCGACGGAAACTGTTCGGGCGTGGGGGCGAACAGGGTAGACTACCGGATAGCAGGACATCAGGCCCGTTCCACGGAGAAGCTCCCATGTCGGCCCAAGCGGCGCTTAGCATCAAGTCAGGTCCCAAGTCCCAATTACTGGAAGGATTGCCTTCCCGCGACCGCGAAACGATCCTTGGCGCCGCCACTCGCCGCAAATTTATCGCCGGTTCCGTCATCAGCACTCAGGGCATGCTCGCCGACCGTCTCTATCTTCTTGTCAAAGGTTGTGCTCGTTTTTTCTACACGACTCCGGAAGGGCAGAAAATTCTGCTTATCTGGATGGGACCGGGGGACGTCTTTGGCGGCGCTGCCATGGTGGCCACCCCTTCTTCTTATCTAATCAGTGCGGAAGCCGTGAAGGACAGCGAAGTCCTGGTGTGGGACCGCGCCACATTCCGAGGATTCACGGGAAAATTTCCTCAACTCCTGGACAATGCGCTTTCAATTGCCCTGGAATACCTGGACTGGTACATGATGGCCCATGTCGCACTGAGCTGTCACACCGCCCGCGAACGCCTTGCGCGCGTGTTGCTCAGCCTGGCAGAAGCGATCGGAGAGAAAGTAACCGACGGAATAGAAATTGACGTCACCAACGAGGATCTGGCCAGTGCCGCGAACATTACGCCTTACACCACCAGCCGGCTGATGAGCGCCTGGCAGAAGAACCGCGCCATCGCCAAGCGCCGCGGAAAGGTGCTGCTGCGTTCGCCCGAACGCCTTCTGTTAAAGGTTGTCTGAAAGCGGCCAACTTCCCGCTGCCTTTATTTGGTGATTGCCGCGCCTTTACTTGCTCCAGAGCAACGACGATTCCCCGACGAATATGAAAATCTGTTCACACGAGGATTTAGTTCCATCCTCTTGCTTCTGCCCCGCGCAGCGGTTTATGCTTCGCCCGACAAAAGGAATGGTAGGGAATTTGAGATTTCGCCTGAATTGTACTGACACGCTCGAATCTTTGCGAGTAAGGGCGATCTCCCGATTCACCGCAGTGCATGTCCCCATGCATTGATTGTCGCGGAATAACTTTCCTTCGTTTTTCCACCACATAGTTTCACGCTTTGCACCAGCAAGCTCTGAACTGAGGGTTTGCCCGGACCATCGGTCACGAAGCGTGCCCTTTTGTGTGCAAGTGATTCTAGGTTTTTGAAATCGGCGGGCCATGTCGTGGCAGTTTTCCGGAGTTCGCAGTCAAAGTTCAGAAGGTCAAAAAAATTCAGGAGGAATTCATCCTTGGTTACCAGCAACCGTTTTATCGATAGCTCACGGCAATGACATTTTCCTGGCAGTCACGTTTTGGGGCACCTAGCCCACGCGCAATCGCAACCGCAAGCACGCATCTCTCACAACTATCAAAAATGAAGACCGAGTAATGGTGAAAGGATCAGTCTCGCCCTTGCTGAAAGTCCAGCGTAGACACCGGCCGTCATCGCCGGTGGTCAGAATCTCGGTCGCATGTGTCCTAATGCTTACTCCCACGCGGAGCAGGAACAGGCAGCCGCGGATCTGGTCGCAGCGCAGCACGATTCTTCCTCGCCATCGTTTCACAAATGGATGACTCCCGGCGCAGTTTGGCCAGCAATTTGGTGTCGCCTCGGAAGACGCCACCAAAGTGCAGCAGTGGTTGCAGGGGCAAGGGCTCACCGTGCACGAAGTGGCGCAGAGCCACCGCTTTATCGTATTCAGCGGTACCGTCGGGCCAGGTCGAACAGGCCTTCTCCACGGAGATGCACTCGTACGACCACAACAATAAGAAATTCATCGCCAACTCCAGCGAAGATTCAAATTCCTGCCGCGCTTGCTTCCGTCGTGAACGGTGTCGTGCGACTTCATAGCGACCCTCGCACCGAACAGATCTCACATGGGTGGAAAGGTTCAATTCAACAAGTCCACCCGCAATTCGAGGGTGGCGATGGTTTCCATTACATGGCTCCTGCCGATTTTGCCAAGATTTACAACGTTCAACCGCTCTACGACGCCGGCATCGACGGCAGCGGACAATCCATTGCCATTGTGGGCCGCAGCAATATCGACGGTGACAAAACGATCAAGCGGAATTCCGCATTCGCAGTTGGGACTTCCCGCCAATGATCCGCAGATTATCGTCAATGGTGACGACCCGGCGCCAGACTCGGGCGATTTCGCCGAAGCCCTGCTGGACGTAACCTGGTCAGGTGCCATTGCGCCAATGGCCACGTCTACTTGGTGGTGTCGCAAAGTAACTTTGCCGATGGTGTGGATATTTCCGCCGAGTACATCGTGGACAACAATCTCGCACCGGTCGTCAGCATGAGCTATGGCGCTTGCGAAAGCGGCCTGGGTAAATTGCAAAATGCCTATTACAACACGCTGTGGCAGCAGGCTGCTGCGCAAGGAATCAGCGTCTTTGTTTCGTCAGGAGACAACGGCGGCGCAGGTTGCGATTCTCCGGGTGGCGGACTCTATGCTTCCGGTGGGCTTGCCGTGAATGGTCTTTCGTCCACGCCCTACAACGTCTCTGTCGGCGGCACGCAATTCGATGAAGGCGGCAACGATTCCTCGTACTGGGCTGCAACCAACGATCCCACCACAGGCCTTTCCGCGCTCGGCTACATTCCGGAAAAAGTCTGGAACGAAAGCAACAACGATCCCAACTACGTGTCACTTTACTCCGGCAGCGGCGGCGTCAGTTCCGTCTACAAAAAGCCCAATTGGCAAGCTGCTCCCGGCGTGCCCAACGACGGCATGCGAGACATGCCCGACATCGCTCTCACCGCAGCCCTTCACGATGGGTATCTTATTTGCTGCGTATAGCAGTTGCTCCTACGAGCAGTATTTCTATCAAATCGGCGGCACGTCCGCTTCGGCACCTTCCGCCGCTGGCATCATGGCGCTTGTGAACCAAAAACTAGCCGGACAACGCCAGGGCGTGGCCAACTATGTCTTTTACAAGCTGGCTTCCATCCCCGGTGTGTACCACGACACCGTCAACGGCAATAACAAAGTGCCCGACCTGAATGGGGCAGTTGACCGTTGGCTACGATGCCGCTACTGGCTATGATTTGGCCACCGGTCTTGGCTCGTTCGATGCCAACGCCCTGGTCAACATTGGTCGGCCGCAGCCAGCGCTGTCGGTTCCTCCACCACCCTCGCCCTGGCTGGCGGACAGTCTTCCAACGTAGTTCATGGAACCACATCGCTCTGAAGGCCAAAGTCGCCTGCACTGGTGCTGGCTGCACGGCACCCACTGGAGATGTTTCCTTGCTGGCTACTCCAGCAAGCGGGACATGCCCGTGGGTGTCGGCGCTGGTTCGCTCACTCCGTGCTTCTCCCATCAGCATCGCCAACCTCACCACCGCGAAAGTGCCTGGCGGAACCTACGGCCTGACTGCCACCTACGGCGGCGACGGCAAATACTATTCCAGCACTTCGAACTCCGCTTTCCGTTACCGTGTCTCCTGAACCTAGCCAGAGCCTATCTGGGTATGATCGGCGGAGGCTTCCTGGACCACGGCGCCACTGTCCATCGGTTACGGAACCCACCAGCAGATCGGGCATCGTCGTCGCCGGGAATATTCCGGTGCCGGATATCCCTACAGGACAAGCCTCACTTTGACTGCGGACGGCAACCCAATCACAACATCCTGGGTTGACCTGGCGACAGGGACTTTCTCCCCCAGCCCACTCACTCTGAATTTTGGCGAGCACTCGTTGACATTCGGCAACCCCGGTACGTACTCCACCACAGCCAATCCAGCACCGTCCGTATTGCTTCCTTCGACGAGTTTCGGGGTCGGTACACACCAGATCGACGCCAGCTACCTATCCGGGCGATAACAGCTTTAGCGGCAAGTTTCCAACGAGCTACTCCTATAACGTCACAAAGTCCGAGTCGTCATTGTCGCGATTTCTTTCTGTCGGGCACTGCGGTTCCTAATGTTCCCGTGCATCTGATGGGGCAGACGGCCTTCTGACGACTATTTCACCTATGCTCCCTACGGCGGCAACCGTCACTCATCACGACTACTACCAGTGGCTCGCCAGTGATCGATGGGTACTACTGTCGCTAAACCCGACGATTATGGCGACTCTTTCGACTATCCTGGCACGTTCACCACTCCGGGACGACACCTGGTACGATCAAACTTCAAGGCGATTCCAACGTGAATGGTTGCTGCTGAGCGCGGAATATCTCGACGGTCGACTCAGCCTCGTCTGCTTCGATCACCCTTTCCGCCGACCCGCAAGCCACTGTGCCGCTGGGAAGTCCTGTTCACCCTGGATGGGCAAGTCGCGTCGCACGTTCAATGTTCACTCCATCACCGGCCAAGCCGTCAGCTTTCCGTGACGGCGCAAACCGTTCTGGGAACGGCAACGTTGTCCGATGGCAGCTACCAAGGTGGTGGCACTATGAGCTATCCCGCCACTTTCGTTGTCAACAACCTTGCCGGTGGTATTCACAGCTCACCGCCTCGTACGCAGGAGATTCAGCGTGCGCGCTGCAGACCACCTACAGTCCCACAACCGTCATGGTTTCGGACTACACTTTGCAAGCCACGCCTCCAGCCTGACGATTGCATGCGGGACAGAGCGGCACCGCTACCATCAACATCATTCCGCTCGGTAGCTCCACGCAGACCGTGCAATTGTCTTGCGGCACACTGCCAACGGACATCAGTTGCAGCTTCTCTCCCGCTTCCGTAACGCTTGACGGCATCAATGCGGGCACGCGAAGGTGACTATCAGTACCGCGTCAGGTCACCGCGAATGCCACAGCAAGGCGCAATTTGTGGGGCGCTGCTTCTACCTGGCCTTTGCGGGCATCTTGCTGCCATTCGTCCGGCGTAAACGTCTAAAGACATTGCTGGGAATGGCCGCGCTTCTAGTCGTTGCTCTCGTGGGCGTCGGCTGCGGAAGTTCCGGCAATTCCAATGTGGTCCACCAGGGTGTCTACGTTTTGAACGTGACTGCTTCCGGTGGTGCCGGCAGCGCTGCGAAGACGGTTCCTCTCGTCGTCACAGTCACAAAGTAATTCAGAGCTTGCGGGCGCATGCAATCCGCCCCGCCCGCATAAATGGTAAAGCCCCGTCCAAAAGGCGGGGCTTTCCGTTCTTATTTGGCTTTCCAGCCCGACGTTTTGTGCACGTGCCGGACTCTCCCTCGGTCAGCCTTTGCTTTCTTCTTCTTCCGTCTCGCGATACGCGGCCGTATCTTATTCGTCGTCTTATACCCCGCGCGCTCAAACGCCCGCCACATATACCAGCTCGCGACCGTACGGTATGGCCGCCAAAGTTCTCCAAACTTCAGCAATTCTTTCGGCGCGGGCATGTGTTTCTTCCCATACGCTACCGACCATCCTTTTTTCACGCCGAGGTCATGGATAGGAAGCACATCCGGCCGTCCCAAGCGGAAAATCAAAAACATCTCCACCGTCCACGCGCCAATGCCGCGCACCGACACCAACCGGTTGACCAACTCTTCATCCGAAAGCTGCAAAGCCTCCTCATGCGTCGGCACAATTCCTTCCAGTGCCTTCTTCGCCAGGTCTTTCATCGCCAGAACTTTCGCCCCGGAAAGACCCGCCCTGCGCAGCTTACCTCTCGGAATTTTCAGCATCTCCTCCGGCGTTGGTGGACGGCCGTTCGATCCCAGCGCCTTGATGCGCCCGAAAATCGTAGCCGCAGCCTTCCCGGAAATCGATTGATACGCGATCGATTCCAGCAGCACTTCGTACGGAGATTGGGCATCAGCAACGTCAATCTGAAAGGGAACCATCTCCGCGATCAAGCGCTTCAAGCACTCATCGCGTTCGGAAAGATGGCGAACCGCCTCAGCCAGATCAAATGCCAGTTGGCTTGGCGGCGTGTTTACGGTCATGGTCTCTCCATTCCGGAAACGGGAAGATAGAGTATCAACTTTTTGGCGTGCCGAGTCCTAAATATGTCCTCGAACTATTTTGCATTTCCAACGGCCGCATTCTTGTAAACCTTCCCGTCCTTCATGATCACTACCAGATTCTTTTCCGCATCTTCGAGTAGCTTGATATTCGCCACCGGATCGCCGTCTACCAGCAGCAAATCCGCTAGCGCGCCTTCCTCCACCACTCCCAATTTTCCTTCGTAAGGACTACGCAGTCCGGATAGCGCCAGCAACTCCGCATTGTTTGCTGTCGCCATCTTCAGGACTTCTGCCGGCGTGTACCACTTCACCATTTTTGTCAGCACTTCCGTCTGCGCCGCGAGGTTCTTGGCATCAAACAAAATGTCCGTGCCCCAGGCGGTCTTAATCTTGTATTTCTTTGCCAAGGCATAGGCCATATCAGTTCCCGCAAACATCGTCAGCTGTTTCTTCCGGTTTGAAGAACCTTCGGGATAAGGTGACGGCCGGTCATCGGTGAAGGGCTGCAAACTCCACCAGATGCCTTTCTCCGCCATCAACTTCGCGCTTGCATCGTCGAGCAGTTGGCCATGGTCAATGCATTTCACTCCCGCCTCAATCGCCTGTCTTACCGCACGCGGAGTATACGCATGCACCGTAACGTAGGTGCCCCAGTTCTCCGCCGCTTCCACCCCCGCGCGCAGTTCCTCAACCGTATATTGCGTTACATCGATCGGGTCGTAACTCGACGCCACTCCTCCACCGGCCATCATTTTGATCTGCGACGCACCGAGCGCCAGTTGCTCTCGTGCTCGCAGTCGCACCGTGGCGGGATCATCGGCAATGGCGCTGGCCCCCACACGCTGCGTGTAATCGAAGCTCCCCGGCGCCGCGGGCAACTCGGTGGGCAAACGGAAATCACCGTGTCCGCCCGTCTGCGAAATAAATGCGCCCGACGGCCATATCCGTGGTCCTGCAACCAGATCGAGATCGATGGCCTTCTTCAGTCCAAACGAAGGCCCTCCCAGATCCCGCACGCTGGTATAGCCGCGCATCAACATGTCCGTCGCAGCCTTGCCAGACGCCAGCGTCACAAATTCAATATCACTGGTCAGAATCGCGATCTGCGGCAAGCTGTTGAACATCATGTGCACATGCGCGTCGATCAGCCCAGGCATCAGCGTGCGCCCGCCGCCGTCTATCGTCGTCACAGTGGTTCCCGCAGGCGCAGCAATTGTCGCTGCCGAAATCTTTGCAATTGTGTTGCCCACCACCAGTACGTTTACGGGCGCCGAAAGCTTTTCCGTGCCGTTAAACACGCGCACGTTCTGAAACATCACTGCCGTGGAGGGCTTGGATTGCGCCTGCGTTGTGGAGGTCAGGCCCAGTAGAATGCAGGCGAGGGCGACTGCGCGGACCATCAAAAAAGCGAAATTGTTCCGCCGTGGGGATAACTGCATGAAAGAATCTCCTTGAAAGTGCAACTCTGCCTGATTTACCTGCACTTGGTGTTTATTTTGGTCAACACGGAGTAGCACAGCCCGGGCGGCGAGCTAAAACGTTCCATGGTGCGAAACTGAGTCAGCGGTTTAGGCCATTCTGTTATCACCGCACGAAAATGTTGTCAATCGTGCCGCGCATTGAGAGTGTATTCCATTATGTACCGCTATCTGAGAATGATTCATTATTTATCGGCAAGGCCTTTTAGCTTTTCCTGTAATTCTCGCATCCGGTCGGCATTCTCGCTGACCGGATCGTTTTCAAGATACGCATCGATGTCCTGAATCGCGGCCGGGTAGTTCTTTTCCTTGATATGAATCTCCACCAACAACTGATCCATCATCGCCATATCCGTTTCCAGTTGCTTCGCCTTCTTCGCCCAAGTTTCCGCTTGCGGCAGGTCACCCCGGCGGTACGCAATTTCCCCAAGCTTGTAGCAAGCGATCCAGTTGGACGGGTTCAACTCCAGCGCACGGTGAAATTGCTGTTCAGCTCCTTCCAAGTCTCTCCTGTCGAACAACAGTACGCCGAGTGCTACATCCGCTTCCGCAAATTTGTCGCCGCTCATTTCGATCGATTTCCTGATTCTGACCTCGGCCTCTTCTCCCTTGCCCAGACTCAGATAAGCCATTCCCCTTTGCAGTTCGGCTTCGTAAAATTTCGGCGCACGTTCTACGGCTTTCTGAAAATCATCCAGCGCTCCCTGCGCATTTTTATCCAAATACAGTTTCTTCATCCCAGACTGATAAACATCCCGGGCCCTTCTCGGCATGGATAACACGTGCGCGGAAACCGTGATGGCGGTGGAACCTGAAGCTACGCTCAGTTGTTCAGACTTCATGTAGATTGAAAACGTCTGATCAGACGTGAGGCGAACGTCTGGCTTGAATTCGGTCGGTTCATATCCTTCCGCCGTGACCTGCAGGATGTACACACCCGGCGTTATCCCGCCAAACGTGAATTCCCCCAGACTGCGGGTGTGCCGGTCTTCAATCATTCTCCCGTCGGCGGTACACAATTGCACCACCGCGCCCGGGATTCGCGTATTTGCCCTGTCGGCAAACACAAATCCGTTGATACTGATGGTCGAGGGCTCGTGTTGTTGCTGTGCGCGCGATTGCGCGGGTATGAAACTGAACGCAGCTACCAGGAGCAGCAGCAATCTGGAATGGTACCCAAACAATCGGATGGAACACCCCCACCCCAAGTTCATTCGCCGTCATAACACGCGCTTTTTCTCCGCACATTCGGGTGGCCCTATACCCTAGGCTCTCAGAATTAGCAACTATTCCTCGCAACGAATTTCAGTGGCAAGGCCAGAAGTAAGTTCGCCGTCTGTGCTAAAATTACTGGTTTATGCAGACAGGAATTATTGGACTACCACAAGTTGGAAAAACCACGCTGTTCCGAATCCTGACGAAAGCCAATGTCGAGGGCAAAGGTGGCCAGGCCACCCATGTCGGCGTGGCCAAAGTGCCGGAACCGCGCCTCCTCGAGCTTGCCAAGCTCTATAATCCGAAAAAAATCACTTACGCGACGGTGCAATATGTCGACCTCGGTGGCATGCAGAAAGAGCGCATGCGCGAGAGCCTTGCCTCTCTCCGCGACGTTGACGCTATCGCTCACGTCATTCGCGTCTTCGACGATCCCAGCGTCCCGCACTCCGAGGGCACCATCGATCCCTTGCGTGATGCCACCAATCTCGACCTCGAACTGATTCTTTCCGATCACGAACAAATCACCAAACGCCTCGAGCGCATCGACAAGGACCTGAAGAAAAAGGCCGACAAACTGCTCGAGTTGGAAAAAACTGTCCTCGAAAAGTGCAAAGCGCATCTCGAAGCCGAAAAGCCCTTGCGCGAATTGCCGCTCACTCCCGAGGAAAGAAAACCCATCGGCGGATTTCTATTTATGTCCATGCGGCCGATGCTCTACGTCTTGAATCTGGGCGATGACGAAGCCGCCGAGATGGACAAAGCCATCGAAAAGCACAAATTGTCCGCGTTACAGGGACGCCCCAATACGGCCGTCGTCGCTGTCTGCGGCCGCCTGGAGGCCGAACTTGCCGAAATGAAGGAAGAGGAAGCCGCGGAACTACTCTCTTCCTACGGACTGAAAGAACCCGGCCTGAACCGCATGATTCGCGCCACCTACGATCTGATGGGATTAATCGCATTTTTCACCGCGGGCGAGCCGGAAGTTCGCGCCTGGACCATTCGCAAAGGGGCTACCGCCGTGAAAGCTGCCGGCGAAATTCATAGCGACATCGAAAAAGGTTTTATTCGAGCAGAGGTCGTTCGCTGTGAAGACCTCCTGGCCGCAGGCAGCATCGCCGCCGCAAAGGAAAAAGCCCAGGTTCGCCTCGAAGGAAAAGAATACCTCGTACAAGAAGGGGATGTTATCCTCTTCCGCCATAGCGGGTAGGGAATCGGACCTTCATCTCCGACATTTGGCCGCTTCGACATCTTTTAATGGCACCCGTAGGGGCGGCTTTACGCTACCCTCTTTAGCTTCCTCAGAAGCCTCGTAAAACGGAGTAACCAGCAATGATCTCAAAGCGGATGGGCGCCGCCCTCCTGGTCCTCATCACCGCGCTGATCGTGTTGGCTGCCGTAATTGCTCCGCGCACGGCGCAACCGCTCACCTACCACGACTTTGCCGACAACCGATCCTTCACTGGTATCGCGAATTTTCAGGACGTCGCTTCCAATCTACTCTTCGCCGTCTTTGGTATTTGGGGCTTGTGGTTTCTTTCGCAGAGCTCAAGCGCAAAGGCTTTCCTTGATCCCCGCGAGCGCTGGCCCTACTTCACCTTATTCATTGGAATCCTTCTGACCGCTCTCGGTTCCGGTTACTATCATCTGGTGCCCAATAATTCGCGCCTGGTCTGGGATCGCCTGCCCATGACCATCGCCTTCATGTCACTCGTCTCCGCTATGATCGCTGAACGGATCGACGTCACGATCGGCGTGCGCTTGCTGCTACCATTGCTCTGCGTCGGCATACTCAGCGTCCTTCAATGGCATCTCAGTGAGCAGCGCGGTGCGGGCGACTTGCGTTTCTACGCTGCCGTGCAGGTTTATGCCATCGTGGCTCTGGTTTTCCTTTTGTTGCTTCCGGCGCGCTATACACGAACCAGCGATTTGATTTGGGTTGGCGTGTTTTATCTGCTGGCAAAGGCCTTTGAGGCCCTCGATCGCTCCATCTACTCTCTCGATCACCAACTGATCAGTGGCCATGCTCTGAAGCATCTTGCGGCAGGCCTGTCCGGATATTTCCTGTTGCGAATGCTTCGGAAACGAAAACCAATCGCGCTGCAATCGCAGGCCTCCCATGCTGCATGACCTGACATTTCGTATCGGACTAGCCGTTGCCCTCGGTCTCGTGGCCGGGGCCGGTAATCTCCTCGGCGGCTACTTCGTTGTCTATCGCCAGTGGCCCCGCAAATATCTGCAATATTTTCTCGCTCTGGGCGCCGGCTACATGCTGGCCGTCTCGCTGGTGGAAGTGATTCCCGAATCTCTGAAGCTTGCGGGAGAGAACGCGCTCCTCTATGTCCTCGGTGGTTTCTTCCTCGTGCACGTTTTTGAGCACATCCTTGCCCAGCATTTTCATTTTGGCGAAGAAACTCATGCCGAAGAAGTCAGCCATCATCACGTGCGCGCCACAGTGATCCTCGGCCTCGCGATTCATACTTTTTTTGACGGCGTGGCTATCGGCGCAGGCTTTCTGGTTTCCACCTGGCTCGGCCTCGTACTCTTTTTCGCGGTGTTTCTCCACAAGCTCCCCGAAGGTTTCACGGTTGCGTCTATGGTCCTCGCCAGCGGCCAGAGCAAGAAAAGCGCGGTACGTGCCGCCGGTCTTTTGGGGTTAGCCACGCTCGTTGGCGTTCTCCTAACCACCCAACTGCAAACCCAACTGAAGTACGCCTTACCCATCTCTGGAGGTGTGACCCTCTATGTTGCTGCCACCGACCTGCTTCCAGAAGTGAATCGCGAGCCCGGATGGCGTATGGCGTTTCTGGTCTCCCTTGGAATTGCCAGTCTATTGATAGTAAAGGTCTTATTCCATTTCTAGCGGCCTTGCACCTACTTTGACGAACCGAGGCGCACTGCTACCGAATTCTCCCTGCTTGGCATCTGCGTCGCAGGTACACAATCTGCAACTTTTTGAGAACAAATGTGTTTGGTAGAGTGTGGCAGCTATGGTCAGAACCGACGTCCAACTGATGCTGGACGTGAAATCCGGTGACGAGGCTTCCTTTGAGCTTCTCTTGCACCGGTATCGCACGCCACTCGTCAACTTCCTGTTCCGCATGGTGCGCAACAGGGAGCAGGCGGAAGACCTCGCGCAGGAAGTTTTTCTGCGGGTGTATCGCGCTCGCGCGGAATATGTGCCCAGCGCGAAATTCACCACCTGGCTCTTCCGCATCGCGACGAACTTGGCTTTGAATTCCATGCGCGACAATCGCTATCAGAAACTGGAAGACTCGATTGACGCGCCGGTCAGGATCGACTCCGAGGATGGAGACGAGCGGCCGCTGGATATTGCGGAGAAGCATCCCAATATCGAACAGCATCTCGTCGAGGACACCCGCGTGAAAATGATTCGTCACGCGATCGACAAGCTCCCTGAAAAGCAGCGTGCTGCCGTACTGCTGCATAAATACGAAGAGCTTGATTACGCCGAGATTGCAAAGATTCTCAGTTGCTCGGAGAGCGCGCTCAAATCGCTGCTGTTCCGGGCTTATGAGGCGCTTCGAGTGGAACTAGCCCCGCTCGTGGCGCACCAGGTACGTCAGTAGGGTAGGGAAAGAAGGCTGTTATGAGTTGTGAAAAAATGGAAAGCCGCATACTCGGGTACGTCGATGGACGGCTGAAAGATTCCGACCGCCTTGAGGTTGAGAAGCATCTCGCCTCCTGTGCGCCTTGCACCTTGCGGATGAACGAATTTCGCGCCGTCTCTGATCTTCTTGGCGAATTGCCGATGATCCAGCCTTCGGACGCCTTTGACACTCGCGTTCATGCGCTGGTAGCTGCAGAGCCCGCCGCAAAGCAGCGTTGGTGGGCCTGGCTCGATTTTTCCCCGCGCATCGCTTTTGTCGCTTCCATGTTGCTGGTCGCCGCACTGTACTTGGGCATTTCGCGTAACGGTCCCGCTGGCCCGGCAATTAATCCGGAGCAGGCAGACGCCCAGATGATTCAGGACTTGCCGGTGCTGGAAGATCATGACGTATTGCAGAATTTTGAACCGCTGAAGGATTTGCCGGCGCAGCCTTACGAAGACGATTCGGATCAAACGCAGCAGAAGATGTAATCGCACAGCAAACGGAGAGGGAAGTATCAGCGATCGTGAAACGCGGAGTCCAATTCGGTGTGGTGCTGACGGCGATGCTAATCGCCATCGTGAGGGCAGGGTGCGCGCAATCGCAGAATCCGCATCCCGATCGCCCACCACAGCATCAGTCGCAACCGCAGAGCCATGCGCCCGCGGCGCACACGCCACCGCCCGTAACGCATAACCCTCCGCCTCCCACGACGCATCTACCGGCTTCTCAGCCGCATCCGTCGGCTGCGCAGCCATCTACACAGAACAACAATCGGCCGCCTTCCAACCCCAACGCGACTTACGATCGCCCCAACGGATCCGGTGGCGTTCCGCAATCGAATTTCACCCCCGGTAACAATCCCAATCGCCCCGGAAATATGAATGGTGGTGCAAAACTGACTCCCCGCCAGCAGATGGGTGTCGGTGCTGCGCGTCCTTGGGTCGATCAGATGCGCTCGCTCAGTCCGCAACAGCGCGACAGCGTCCTGCAGAACAGCAAAGCGTTCCAGAATCTTTCGCCCGACAAACAGAACAAGATTCGCCAGCAATTCAATCAGTGGGATCGGATGAGTCCTGCGCAACGTGCCGACTTGCGCGAAAAAGAAGATACCTGGAGAAATCTGACGCCGCAGCAGCGCGACCATATCAAGAACGAAGTTCTTCCGCGCATGAAGCAGATGCCCTGGGATCGCCAGCAGATGATCCGCCAGAAACTTGGCGTGCTCAAAAACATGCCGGAATCCGCTCGCAATCAGCGCCTCAACGACCCGAATTTTACGCGCGGCATGAGCGACGAAGAAAAATCCACGCTACAAGACTTGAGCCACATGCACGTGGGCTCCGGCGCCGAACCTCCTCCCGAGTAGCAATCTATTCCAATATGTGGCCGGTCTTCCGGCCGACGCACTTGCCTTACCGTAGCGCTGGCTTTTATGCCGGCGCGTTTGATGTAACTTCCGATTGCCAATACTCCCGCCGTCACCAATTTCCTGCGCTATCATCAAACCAGAAGGAGAATCCGATTCCAGTCCTGTCCAACCGATTTCGTGCGGTCAAGCATCGCAATTTTCAGCTATTCATCATTGGACAAATGATTTCTCTTATTGGCACCTGGATGCAGACCACCGCCCAGCAGTGGTTGGTCTACGATCTGACCCACTCCGTCGCTGTCCTGGGCATTTTCACCTTCGCCAACCAGGTTCCCATGCTCTTTCTGGCCTGGCTCGGCGGACACGTCGGCGACCGTTACGACCGCCACAAGGGGGTCATCGTTACACAATCCTGTTCCATGGTCTTGGCATTTTTGCTCGCGTTCCTCACCTTCACCCACCTCATCCGCGAATGGAATCTGATCCTGATTGCGTTCCTCGTCGGCATCGTCAACGCTTTTGACGTGCCCATCCGCCAATCCTTTTTCGTCCATATGGTTGGTAAAGACGACTTGCCCAATGCTATCGCCCTGAACTCCTCCATTTTTAATGGTGCACGGGTCGTCGGCCCTGCCATCGGTGGCTTTGCCATCGCGTGGATCGGCGAAGGCGGCTGCTTTCTCCTGAACGGCTTCAGTTTTGTCGCGGTACTGGTGGCGCTGCTGATGATGCGTATCGATCGTGTGGAGAAAATTCCTTCGCAGGAATCTCCCGTGCGCAGTTTCGTGCAAGGTTTCCGTTTTGCCATGTCCGATATGCCGATACGTTCCGCTTTGCTGCTCTTGTCGGTGCTCAGTCTATTCGGCCTGCAATACTCAGTTTTTCTCCCGATCTATGCGCACGACATTTTGCACGGCGAAGCGCGCACGCTCGGTCTGCTGATGAGCGCGGCCGGTGTCGGCGCGGTTCTAGGCGCGCTGCAATTCGCCGCGCGGACCGAGTACAAGGGCCTGGCCCGGTGGATCGCAACTACCTGCACCATCTGCGCCATAGGCCTGATCGTTTTTTCGCACGCCACTACCTTCTGGCTGTGCGCCATGGTTCTCTTTGTTGTGGGGTTTGCGGCCACCTCGCAAATGGCCGCCACCAATACCATTATTCAGGAACGCGTGCCCGACGAAATGCGTAGCCGCCTGATGGCCGTTTACGCCACTATGTTCATGGGCATCATGCCTATCGGTGCGTTGCTGGCAGGAGGCATAGCCAAGCGCATCGGCGCGCCTAACACTCTTCTTCTTTTTGGTGGACTAGTTCTTGTCGGATGCGTGGTTTTTATTTTACGTGTCGCCGCCAAGATGAACGACTCGAGCGCCCATCCTGCCATCGTAGCAGAACCCCCGCTTTGATCATCCAAGTTCCTAGTGGCCGAGCAGCTTTTGTACTGGCCGAGGTTTAGATCGGCCACGCTCGTTTGTTGTGGCCACCTTCAGGTGGCCATTCCTGCCGTGCTAGAACTCAATCGCTCTCTGATCGTGCAACAGCGCCAGATAACTCAATAAGTCATCCGTAACGCGTTGCGGCTCCGCTTTCGAATACAGCTCGTGCAGATCTTCTGCAATTTGCTGAACGGTATGTTTGCCATCGCACCGCAGCACAATTTCCAGGCTCGGTCCCTGCAGACGGATCGGCGCTCCCGCCGTCAGAAGTTGCCGTGGCGTCTGTGTTTTATCATTCAACTTGCATCCGGCTGCCAGGCGAGGTGTTGCGCTCAATTCGGGCTTCATCGGCATTCCTTCCTACTACGTCTAGAGAGTAGCGCATCTACCGACCATCCTACCCTCACAGCTTGAATTCCATTCCGTCATAGGCAATCTCAAACCCTGCATCTCTTGCCGCGCGATGCTCCGGGCTCGCTTCGTCCAGAATTGGATTCGTACTGTTCATGTTGATCAATACTTTGCGCCCCTCCGCATCCTTTGGATATTGCTCCAGCAGGCAGCCCGTTCCGGACAGGGGAAGATGGCCCACGTCACGCGCCGTTTTCTCTCCGCGACCAGCCTGGATTATCTCTTCCTCTGACCAGAACGTGCCGTCGATCAGCGACAGTTCCGCGCCTGCCGCCACTTTTGCCCACTGTGAAGTTGTCCCGGCAAGTGAAGGGGCAATAAAGAGCTTCTTTCCGTCCTGTTCGATCACCAAGCCCACCTTCGCTTCCTCCGCAGCCGCGCTTCGTCGAAAATCTTCGCTCGCAAATTCCGGATACTCTCCGCCGAGCGGCACGCAACTATAGAAAAAAGTTGGCGGATCGCCGGGATTCTCGGAAAGGTGGCAGCCGATCCGCCCCCGGGTCGACAACATCTGCCACTGCACGGGGGGAGTCGCACGGTCCAGCACCCTGAACATCCGGTTTTCGGTTTTCAACAGCCGCTGCACTCCGGATGTCGCAAACACAAAAAAATTCTGGAATTCCCTCAAATGCAGTAATCCCATCGCGGATACCACATTCCCCGAAAGCAGAAACACTCCCGCAATCGGTGTAGTGCCTACATTCCCTGGGTCTGGCGCAAGTTCCGGAGTCGCCAGAATCTGCGTCCGCAAATCGGGTGAAGCTCCCACCAGAAACCAGATTCCCTCGATCGGCGAGAACGCCACCTGTGTCTGCGTGCGCGCCCGCGCCTGAATTGTCCCAAAGCGCATCCTCGTGCAATTCGCACACGCGCAATTCCATTGGGGGAATCCTCCGCCCGCCGCCGACCCCATTATTTTTATTTTCATCAACTTTGTCTCCCTGTAGCGACGTCGGCAGGGGCGGGGAAGCAGTTCGACGTTCCGATTAGGTTCCTGGATTGCCTTTGTAGGGTCCGCCTTCCTAGGCGGACCGCCAATGCAACGACTCCTCAGCGTTCACCGTGCGCACCATGTCATCCTCTGCGACGGTCTGCACTCTTTGCAGACCGCAGTCGACCGATCTCAACTCGGCCCAGTTCACTGGCGATTCAATCCCAAGAGAGAAGACTGCGGCTGCCCAGAGTACTCGAAACTACCACACGCGATTCCTAAAAGGGAAACCGGCGACAGGACTCGAGCCTGACCTCGTGGCAAAACCCTGTTCACCGACGCAAACTGCCTCACTGCACCGTAACCCCCACTTATAGACATTCCATCCAGCGTCGACTCCCAGCCCCTAGTAGGCCCTTGCCGCAAATTCCTAATCCACAGAAATCAACAATTTATGCACAGATTTTGCGGATTCCTCTTGACAAGTCTCAGAATGAGCCTAAGATGTGGCAGAAAGTGGAAAAAAGTGGTTAGCAGTAGAGCGCGGTAGAGCGAAGTAGGGGCACTTAGAGGGTTGTGGTGATTCTGGCCAAAACGCACCTCCAAGAGACGGGTTTCGATGAAATTGCGGGGCAATTGTCAGGCAAGGGTCGACGAAAAGGGTCGCTTGAAGATCCCCGCTATCTTTCTGGACGCTCTCAAGGAGTACGGGAACCAGTTTTACATCACCAGCACCACCGGTGAGACCGCGAGGATCTACCCGATGAAGGTTTGGGGCGAGATCGAGGACCGGCTGGCCAGCATGCCGAGCACGAACCCGGCGAAGCGCAAGTTTCTGATGCGCACCAGTTATTACGGTCAGGTGGTCGAGATTGACAGTCAGGGTCGAGTTCTGATGCCTGCGGTTCTGCGCGAAGCCGCGCAAACCAGGGGCGATGTCGACGTTTTGGGCGCTTTGGACCATATCGAAGTAATGAATCATACACGGGTTCTGGATCAGTTGAAGAGCGAACCTTACACCGACGAAGACGATCGGGCACTGGAAGCCTGGAAGCCATAAGAGTTTTTCTGTAGTTGCTGTTGGGGTGCAGTCGCAGTTGGGGTTGTTGTTCTCCCGGGGCAGACGGGGCAGGGCAGGCAAAACAAATTGGGTGCGCCACACACTCCGGTGTTGTTGGAAGAGGTGTTGGAATGGCTGGACATAAAGCCAAACGGAATCTACGTAGACGCCACAACGGGGGCGGCGGGTCATTCGGCGGCCATCGCGCAACGCATGGTCTCTTTGGCGGGTCCAGAAAAACCCTCCGGTCGCTTGATCAGCCTGGACCGGGACGCACGGGCGCTGCAGATCGCACAGGAGCGTTTGCAAGAGTTTGGGAGTTTGGTGAGTTTGGTCCACTCTCCGTTCTCGAAGATTGCGGAGGCCGTACAAGAGTTGGGGATAGCGAAGGTGGACGGGGTCTTGGCCGACTTGGGAGTTTCGAGCATGCAGCTTGATCAGCCCGAGCGCGGATTTTCCTTCCGCGAGGCTGGTCCGCTGGATATGCGCATGAGCAGCGGCGAAGCGGAAGAAGACACGCTGACGGCAGACGAAATTGTGAATCAATGGTCGGAAAAAGAGATTGCCGACCTGCTCTATACCGAAGCGGAAGAGCATGATTCCAGAAGGATCGCCAGGTCGATCATGAACGCGCGGCCCATCAGGGACACAGCGCACCTGGCAACGGTTGTGGCAGGCGCTCGGAAGCAATGGGGAAGGCAGAGACTGCATCCCGCAACAAAAACGTTTCTGGCGCTGCGGATAGCGGTGAATCGAGAGATGGAGGAACTCGGGCAGTTTCTTTTCCGGACCCCTGCCACAGTAAATTCAGGCGGCCGCATTGTTGTGCTGACGTATCACTCGCGCGAAGACCGCCCCGTGAAGCAAGCGTTCCAGTTGGGGCAAAAAGAGGGAACGCTGAAGGTGCTCACCAGACACGTGATTGTTCCTGGCCCTGCAGAGCAGCAAGCGAACCCGAGATCGCGAAGCGCGAAACTCCGGTGCGCGGAGAAGGTGTGAGATGGCAAGACCCAAGAAACAGCCGGTCATGATGGAATTTCATACGAAGAAGCGCATCGATAACTCGCGCGTGGCACGACACGTCGAACCGGTGAAGTTGCGGAATCTTTACAAGACTGCGGCGCTCGGGGCGATTGTCGCCGCGTTCTGCATGCTCTACGTCTACCAGCATTTTCGCTGCATCGATCTCAGCTTCCAACTGGAAGATCTGAAATCCAAGCAGCAGGCAGCTCAGGGTTACAACGGGGAATTGAAACTGGAGATTGCCACACTGCGCGATCCACACCGCATCGACGTGATCGCTCGTCACCAACTTGGATTGACGCAGACCGCGCCAGCGCAAGTGCGCGAGTACACGGGCTTGGATGGATCGGAAGTCGCGACCGTACGCTTTGTGCGCCCCAATCGCGCCCCCTAGGCTCGTTCATCATGCGGGCGCAGGCTGAATCCCCCGATTTTGACAGCAATCTAAACCAACGCCCGAACTGAGAGCTAACTGCAACGAGCCATGCAGCAGAACAAACTTCATCTCCGCATACTAATTCTTGCCGGTTTGGCCCTCCTGTGGATGGGCGGTGTGTTTGGACGTCTCATCTACCTGCAACTCGTTCGTCATAGCTACTACACCAATATCGCCATGCGTCAACAGCGGCGGGTCCTGGAAATCACGCCGAAACGCGGCAACATCTACGACCGAAATATGCACCCGCTGGCCATGAGTGTGCCCGTGCAGTCCGCGTTTGCGATTCCTTCGGAAGTGAAAGACACCTTTATGGCCGCACGGTTGCTCTCCGGTGCTCTTGGCATGCAGCAGGAACTGATCCGCGAGAAACTCGAATCGGGTGCCACCTTTGTTTGGGTCCAGCGAAAATTACCGCCTGAAAAAGCTCAGTCTATCGCCGCCCTCAACCTGAAAGGCATCTATTTTCAGGAAGAAAATCAGCGTTTCTATCCGAAGCGAGATATGGCGTCCCACGTCTTGGGATTCGTCGACGTTGACGATAAGGGCCTGGGTGGCATCGAGCACGAATACGACTCACTGATTCGCAGCAAGGGCGAAAAAATCGTGGTCATGGCCGATGCGCACCGGCGCTGGTTCGATGGCAGCGAAGCCCAAGCTGATCGCGGCGTAAACATCGTACTGACGATCGACGAAAAAATTCAGTACATTGCCGAGCGCGAACTTGTCGCGGCCATCGAAAAAACTCACGCTCCGGCCGGGACCGTCATTGTCCAAGACCCCACTACGGGTGCAATCCTGGCGCTCGCCAACTGGCCAAAATTTAACCCGAACGCCGCCGTTAGCGCGGAAGCAGAAGCGCGCAATAATCGCGCCATCACTTCGATCTACGAACCCGGCTCGACCTTCAAGCTGGTCACGCTGGCAGCCGCTTTCGATCAGAACCTCATCCGCTCCGACGAGGTTTTCGATTGTGGTAACGGCTCTGTAATTGTCGCCGGTCATCTGATTCACGACCATAAGCGTTATGGCATGTTGACGGTCGCCGATATCCTCGCAAATTCCAGCGACGTTGGCGCCATCAGGATTGCTCTGCGCATGGGCGCTCCAAAATTTTACGATTATATCCGCGCGTTTGGTTTCGGCACGCCAACCGGCGTCGATCTTCCAGGTGAAAGTCGCGGACTGGTGCAGCGTCTCAGCCACTGGGGTTCGTTTTCCATCGCTTCTGTTTCCATGGGACAGGAAGTTGGTGTAACTCCGCTCCAGATGGTCACGGCGGTGTCGGCAATCGCAAACGGCGGCCTGCTCTACAAGCCTCACGTCGTGCAGGAGATGCGGCGCGGCGATCAGATCTTGCCGCTCCCGGAGCCTTCCGCCCCGCAGGATCCTCACCGGATCATTCAGCCGCAAACTGCCGCGACATTGCGCGGTTTGATGGAAGGCGTTGTTCTCCACGGCACGGGCAAGAACGCGCGACTGGATGGCTGGACCGCCGCAGGCAAAACCGGAACGGCGCAAAAAATCGATCCCGAGACGAAACGCTATTCGCCGACAAGTGTGATCGCTTCGTTCAGCGGGTTCGCGCCCATTAACAATCCCGCGGTTACCATTCTGGTTTCCATCGACTCACCTGGCGGGTATCCGCATGGCGGAGGAGACGTCGCCGCGCCCGTCTTTAAACGCATCGCCGAACAGGTCCTGCCGTATCTCGACGTTCCCCGCGATGTGCCACTGAGCCCACGTCTGATTCAGACTGCTTATCATCCTGGCGAAGACTCGCAGGATTCCGCCGTCGACGATTTTACGCCGGTAGATTTCTCGGCTCAGCCGTCCGTCGAGGAGGCAAATCTGAAAGCCGCCAAGTCCAAACCCTCGCAGGAAAAACTCCCCGAGGTCATGGTCGCCGTGGACGAAGATGGCGGAATCGCCGTACCCGATTTCACCGGCAAAACGATGCGCGAAGTTACCGAATCCTGTTTGCGGTTGGGACTTGATCCCGTTCTGGTTGGCAGCAGTCTTGCTTCTCAACAGACGCCGGCCGCAGGTTCCAAGGTTCGCCGTGGGTCCAAGATCATCGTGGAATTCGGTGGCTCCCCGGCCAAGCCGGCTAAACCGGGCAAGCAGCACTAGGAAAAGGATTTAGAAAACAATGACGACGGGATTGAGTGCCACAGACGAGGCGGAAAAGAAGGCGAATTCAGTGCTCGAGGAAGATCGGGGACACACTGTGGCTGGCGAGAAACACCATGCAGGACTGCCGATTCGGGCACTCCTTGAAAGCGTAGATTTACGTTCGCCGCTGCCCACCCACAACCTGTCAATTTCCCAAGTTTCCTGCGACTCACGCAAAGTGCACGCTGGTGCACTGTTTGTCGCCATTCAGGGTGCTGCCACCAACGGCAACCTCTTCGCCAAGGATGCTGCCACCCGTGGCGCCTCTGTAATTTTGAGCGCTGACCCACAACCTCCTGATTGGGCTGGTCCGGCAGAATGGCTGCAAGTCAGCGAACCGCGCAAAGCTCTGGCGATTACCGCCGCGAATTTCTACCGACGTCCCGCGAACGCACTGAAGCTCGTTGGCGTCACCGGCACCAACGGAAAAACGACCACCTCTTCGTTGATCGACTCCATCATTCGCGCATCAGGCGCGCACACCGGCTTGTTCGGGACCATCGCTTATCACACGCCACTTGGCGTCTATCCCGCTCCAAACACCACGCCGGAATCCGTAGATCTGCAGGCGTTTTTCGCAGAAGTTCGCGACGCCGATGGCACCCACGCCGTCCTGGAAGCCAGTTCACACGCGCTGGCACTCGATCGCTTGTGGGGCTGCCATTTCGCCGCCGCGGTCTTCACCAATCTCACGCGCGATCACATCGATTTTCACAAAACCTTTGAAGATTATTTCGCTGCAAAGCGCCATCTCTTTGAAGGGACTGGCGCGGGTGCTCCCGATGTCGCCGTAATCAATACCGACGACGAGTGGGGCAAGAAGCTGAAAGGTCTTGCCAAGAGTACCCTCACCTACGGTTTGACCAATGGCACCGATCTGGCCGCGAAAAAGTTTGCACTCAGTTTCAACGGCTTGAATTTCATCGCGCAAACGCCCAACGGAAAAATCAACGTGCAGTCTGCGCTGGTCGGCCGCATCAACGTCTACAACATTCTCGCGGCAATTGGCGCGGGCATTGGCCTGGGTCTTTCGAATGAGATCATCGAAGCGGGAATTCGCAACCTGGAGGCTGTTGCCGGAAGATTCCAGCGCATCGATCAAGGCCAACCTTTCCTCGTGGTCGTGGATTACGCGCACACCGACGATGCCCTCGAAAATCTCATTCGCACCGCCCGCGAGCTGAACACCAAGGGTCGCATCATCACCATGTTTGGTTGCGGTGGTTCTCGCGACCGCACCAAGCGGCCCATCATGGGCGAAACCTCTGGCCGCCTCAGCGACTTGACCATACTTACCAGCGACAATCCGCGCCAGGAAGATCCGCTGAAAATCATCAGCGACATCGTGGTCGGCATGCAGAAATCCGCGGGCAAGTACCTGATCGAAGCGGACCGTGCCAAAGCCATTCGCTTGGCCATAGATGAAGCCAAGGGAGGCGACATCGTTCTGCTCGCTGGAAAAGGTCACGAGGATTATCAGATCTTTTCAGACCACACCGTGCATTTTGACGATCGCGAGGTCGCGCGAAAAGCGCTCAGCGATCTAGGGTACACAGAGCCGCAAGACGGCCCAGGGTTTGGCACGTAACGCGCTCGTCGCCTGCTGGGGACGAGGGCCTGCGGGCCGAAGTAGCAACTCGCAGATACAGGAGGAGCCCTCAACCGGTGAGAACAAACCTGGAAGTGCCTTACGGTCGGGCAAATTATCGCCACGACCGAGTCCTGAGTGAGACCAGCGTTTTGAGGAAACTATGCGGTGGACGGTTAAACAGGTGGTTGACGCGGTGGCGGGAAAGCAGGGGAGTGGAATCGACGCCCTGGCCCGGGTGGCCAGTGTGTCGATTGATTCTCGCACGCTACGTCGCGGAGAACTCTTCATCGCCATTAGCGGTCCGCGTAACGATGGACACGACTACGTGGACGCAGTCCTGGAGGCGGGCGCTGTGGCCGCATTGGTCGCGGAACCACTCGTCTCGCGCTATCCCGGATGGATGCAGGACCGCTGCATCACCGTTCCCAACACGCTCGAGGCACTCCACAATCTGGCACGTGCCGTCCGCAAGGACTGGGGCAAGAAAATTTGCGGCATCACTGGCTCCGTCGGGAAAACTACAACGAAAGAGATCCTGGCGGCACTGCTGGGCTCGAAGCTACGGGTCCTGAAGTCCGAAGGAAATTTTAATAACGAATTTGGTCTGCCGCTGACCATCTTTCGTCTCGACGAGACGCACGACGTCGCCGTGCTGGAAATGGGCATGTCCTATCCCGGCGAATTGCGTCGCCTCGCTGCGATTGCAATGCCCGACGTCGCCATCGAATTGCGTGTGACACCGGCACATCTTTTGAATTTTTCTTCCGTCGACGAGATTGCCCTGGCCAAACGGGAACTGGTGGAAGGATTGAATGGCCCGAACTCTGTAGCCGTCTTGAACGCCGACGATCCGCGCGTTGCCGCTATGGCTGCGCAAGCTCCCGGCCGCGTTATTTTCTACGGCATCGATAAACCGGCGGAGTACAACGCTGTTGATATCGAAGACCGTGGAGCACTGGGTTCAGCTTTTACACTCGTGCACAACGGAAAGCGCTCGCGCATTGAAATGTCCTTGCCCGGCAGGCACGTCGTCCTGAATGCACTTGCCGCTATAGCCGCAGCCAGCCTGTGGAATATCGGCATTGCCGAAGCCCAAGCTGTCCTGCCCACGATGCGCACTCCGTCGATGCGCGGCGAGCTCATCCAGTTCACCAATGGATTCGCCCTCATCAATGATTCTTACAATTCCAGTCCCGCGGCATTGCAGGCTATGACTGCCTTGCTCGCAGCCACTCCTGGATTTAAGCGCCGCATCCTTGCTGCCGGCGAAATGCGCGAATTGGGTCCCAGCTCGAAACAACTGCATCGCGAAGGCGGAGAGTTCGCCGCAAGAATGGGAAAAATTGACTTCGTCATCGGTGTCCAGGGAGACGCGGCCGCGCTTGTCGAAGGTGCCGTGACAGGAATGGCGCGCGAGAATACCCGATTTTTCGCCTCGCCGTCTGCTGCTGCGGAATTCCTCGGTAAATTTGTTCAACCGGGCGATTTGCTGTTGGTGAAAGGCTCGCGCAGCGTAAAGATGGAGCAGATTGTCGACGCACTGATCGCCCAATTCGCGCCAGATGATCCCCGGCTCAACGTGGGGGGAGCTCACTAAATGCTCTACTACCTTCTCTACCACGTGCTCCAGAAATATTTCAGCCCGCTCAACGTCTTTCGCTACATCACCGTCCGCACCGTTTATGCCAGTCTGACCGCCATGTTTCTGGCTTTGGTCTTCGGCCCCTGGCTGATTCGCAAGCTTCGTGAATTGCAGATTGGCCAATACATTCGCGAGGAAGGTCCGCAAGCACACCAGAAAAAAGCCGGCACGCCCACCATGGGTGGCGTGCTCATCGTTCTCTCCACCGCCGTTCCAACATTACTGTGGGCAGATTTGCAGAATCCGTTCGTGCTGCTGGCCCTCTTCGCATTGTTGGCTTTTGCCGCCATCGGCTTTGTGGACGACTATGCCAAAGTCGCGAAGCGCCGCAATCGGGGATTGACCGGCAAGCGCAAGCTGATGCTGCAGCTTCTCGTCAGCAGCGTTGTCGGCATAGCTCTGCTGGCGCTCTCCACGCACAGCGCGTACTCCACACAATTGATTGTTCCTTTCCTCAAGCGTTTCCGGCCCGATCTTGTGATTCACAGCCTAATGGACTCGCCGCATCTCTGGCCGCTGGCCTTCATCCCATTTCTCGTTTTCATCGCACTCGTAATCACCGGCAGTTCCAACGCCGTCAATCTGACGGACGGTCTCGACGGTCTTGCCATCGGCTGCACGGTCATCGCGGCTGGCGCTCTCACCGTCCTTACCTACGTGAGCAGCAACTTCCGCTGGGCAAATTATCTGGAGATTCAGTACATCCCGCGCGTCGGTGAATTGACCGTGTTTTGCGGCGCCCTTGTTGGTGCCTCGCTGGGTTTCCTCTGGTATAACGCCCACCCTGCCGAGGTTTTTATGGGCGACGTAGGCTCACTCAGTCTCGGCGGCGCGCTGGGCACGATTGCCGTAATCATCAAGCAGGAAGTCCTACTGGTCTTTGTCGGCGGAATCTTTGTCGTCGAAGCGCTCTCCGTCATCCTGCAGGTGGCTTCCTTCAAACTGCGCGGAAAACGGATTTTTCGCATGGCCCCGATTCATCATCACTTTGAGCTACTCGGTTGGAGTGAAAGCAAAGTGATCGTGCGTTTCTGGATTGCCGCGCTGGTCTTCGCGCTGTTCGCGTTGACCACTCTGAAGTTGCGCTAGTTGAGTTCAACGTGAGTGCCGAGCTTTAGCCCGGCACTCGGTGGCGCAGTCACTCTTGACCGTGGTCTCTGGTTTTTCACGTAGACAGAGTTTCACTGGAGCTTTCGAACTAAGCAATGCCTGGATCGATGGAGCTACGAAAAAAGCGCGTACTGGTCGTAGGACTGGCTCGCACCGGTGTCGCTACCGCCTCGTTCTGTGCGGCACACAACGCCATCGTTACTGCCACCGAAACGCGCGCAGAATCCGAACTCGGCGATATTCCTGCGAAACTCCGCGAAGCCGGCGTTACTCTGGAACTCGGCGGCCACACCGAAAAAACATTTCTCGCGCAGGACTTGATCATTCCCAGTCCGGGCGTTCCAGCCGACGATCCGTTTCTATTCGCCGCGCGCTCCAGGGGCATCACCATCTGGAGCGAGATTGAACTGGCTTACCGTTTTCTCGAAGGGAAACTGATTGGCATCACCGGATCGAATGGGAAGACGACCACCACCACACTCGTCCACCACATCTTGCAAAGCTCTGGCGTCAAGACATTCCTGGCCGGCAACGTTGGCACGCCACTCATTTCCTGCGTGGAAGCCATGACCGCTGGCACCGTAGCCGTCGTGGAACTCAGCAGCTTTCAGCTGGAATTAATTGAACGTTTTCGCCCGGACATCGGAGTCCATTTGAATCTCACTCCGGATCATCTCGATCGCCACAAGACGTTGGAAGCCTATGCGGTCGGCGAAAGCGCGGCTGTTTGAGAACCAGACGGAATTAGACGCGGCCGTTCTGAATTTTGATGACCAACTCTTGCAGACGCATGTGCCCAAGAAGCCGCAAGTCTTCTGGTTCAGCCGCAAACAAAGTGTCGAGCAGGGCGCCTGCCTCCGCGGCGATGATATTC
Source organism: Candidatus Acidiferrales bacterium (assembly GCA_963782755.1). Taxonomy (GTDB): domain Bacteria; phylum Acidobacteriota; class Terriglobia; order Acidiferrales; family UBA7541; genus Acidiferrum. The sequence continues at coordinate 25,953 of CAWAKR010000009.1, read as the reverse complement.
AAATTGTCCGTGGCGGCGAGGAAGAATTCGTCATGAAGCGCAGCGAGATTCCGCTCCCTGGCGCCCACAACGTCGAGAATGTGCTGGCAGCCATCACGGCCGCGCGTCTGTCGGGTGTGAACGCAAAATCCATTGGTGATGCCGTTCGCAGCTTCAAAGGTGTTGAGCATCGCCTGGAGTTTGTCGCAGAAGTTCGCGGAGCCCGCTACTACAACGATTCGAAGGCCACCAACGTCGATGCCACTCTGAAGGCATTGGACGCTTTTGCAGGCCGCATCATGATCATTCTGGGCGGCAAAGACAAGGGTAGCGATTACACGCTGTTGCAGAATCCGCTGCGCGAACGAGCCATTCTGGTGCTACTGATCGGCGCTGCCGCCGATAAAATCGAATCGCAAATCACCGGAACTGTGGCCATCGAGCGCGCGGGCACGTTACAGCGCGCCGTCGAAATCGCTTCGCAGGCCGCAAAATCCGGCGACATCGTTCTGCTTGCGCCAGCCTGCGCCAGTTTTGACCAGTTCCAAAACTACGAACAACGCGGACAGGTTTTTAAGGAACTGGTTCACGCGCTTGTGCAGAAAGACTCCGGAACTTTTTCGGAGAAGGGATAAACACTTGACGAGACGTTCCGATACCGATCGCCTGTTGTTTGGTGTAACTCTGGTGCTCTGCCTATTGGGTGCCGTGATGATCTTCAGCGCTTCCGCGGTCACCGCGCAAAATCAGTACGGCCACTCCTATTTCTTCGTGCTCCGCCAGATCGCTTGGCTCGTCCTGGGGCTCCTCGGCATGTTCGCACTGATGCGGCTCGACTATCACCGTCTCCGTGAGCCCGCCGTCGTGTACACCGGCCTGTGCCTGGTGGGTCTTATGCTCGTCGGCGCTTTCTTTCTGGATAAATCGCACGCCACGCATCGTTGGATCAAGCTTGGTCCTGTGAACATTCAGCCTTCTGAACTTGCCAAGCTCGCAGTGATTTTGTATCTGGCGTGGTTTTTGGACATGCGTCGCCGCACCGCGGTCAGCATGGAATTCAACAAGCAGGATTTTCTGCAGACGCTTCTCCCGGCAATCGCCCCGATTCTCGTCTGCGTGGCCTTGATCCTGGCTGCAACCCGATCTAGGAACTTCCGTGGACATCGTGCTGATCATGACCGCGATTCTTTTCGTCGCGGGACTCTCGTGGAAATGGCTCGCCGTTGGCCTAGCCACAGCGCTTCCACTTTTGTTCGTATTAATCACGCACGTTTCCTATCGCCAGGCGCGCTTGATGGCTTTCCTCCATCCTGATAACGACCCGCAAGGCGCCGGATTCCAGTTGCTGCAATCGCTCATCGCCGTCGGTTCGGGCGGCTTTACCGGCGTCGGCTTGATGGAGAGCAAGCAAAAGCTCTTCTATCTCCCCGAAGCGCATACTGATTTCATTTATGCCGTGATTTGCGAAGAGCTAGGTTTTATCGGCGCCAGCGTCATCGTCATTCTGTTCGCCGTGTTTGCCTGGCGCGGTCTTCGCGCGGCATTCAACGCTCCGGATGGATTTGGGCGCTTGCTCGCCCTCGGAGTCACGGCGATGGTGGTGTTCCAGTCGCTCATTAATTTTGCTGTCGTCCTCGGAATGATGCCAACGAAGGGAATTCCGCTGCCGTTTGTCAGCTACGGCGGCTCGAGCTTGCTGGTCATGCTCCTGGCGACTGGCGTGCTCCTTAATATTTCGCAGCAGTCGTTACCTGGCGCAAGCCTGAGAGACTGAGCGATGAAACTATTGATCGCCGGCGGAGGAACTGGGGGACACGTTTTTCCCGCCCTGGCGATTGCGCAAGAGTGGATGTCGCGCGGATCGGATCGAGATGTGGTGCTGGTGGGAACGCAACGCGGAATTGAAATGAGACTGGTGCCGCAAGCCGGCCTGCCACTTGAAACTCTACGTGTTGCCGGCCTCAAAGGAAAAGGCGGCATTACGCTGGCAAAAAATCTCGCCATGCTCGGAAGTGGGCTCAGCGATGCATTCCGTGTCTTGAAGCGTCACAATCCAGTTGCCGCGTTTGGTGTGGGCGGATACGCGGCGGGACCGATGCTGTTGGCCACCTGGTTGAAAGGCATACCCAACGTGATTTTCGAGCCCAACGCCGAACCGGGTTTCACCAACAAGGTGCTGGCCCATTTCGCCAAGCGCATCGCCACGGGCTACGAAGTCTCCGCAGAAGCTTGGGGCGCCAAAGCGCAAGTAACCGGCTGTCCCGTGCGTGAAGAATTTTTCGCCATCCGGCCGGGCAAGCCGGAAAAGCCGTTGCGTTTACTCATCACCGGGGGCAGCCAGGGCGCCCTGCCCATCAATCGCGCCTTTATCGATGCCATCGATTTGCTAGCCGCGCGGAAAAACGAGTTGCAGGTTGTGCATCAAACCGGCGAGCGCGATTATAATATGGTGAAAGCCGCCTACGACCGGCATCAGTTTCGCGCCGAGATTGTCCCCTTCCTCGGCAACATGGCGGAACGGTTTGCCTGGGCGGATCTGTTGGTGTGCCGCGCCGGTGCGATTACCGCTGCGGAAGTGGCCGCCGCTGGCCGCGCCGCTATTTTTATTCCGTTTGGGCGCGCCACCGACAGCCATCAATTACGCAACGCGCAAGAGATGGTAAACGCCGGAGCCGGGCGCCTGATTTCGGAAGGGGAATTGACGGCCGAACGTTTGAGCAAAGAAATTTTTTCCCTCCTCGACCAGCCGCAGGAGATTGAAATACTCTCAGTGAAGGCGCGTACCCTTGCGTATCCGAATGCCGCGCGCGCGATTGTTGATTTGATTGAACGCGCCGCGGATATCGGGACGTTCACGGGAGATCCTATTCTTGCGGGAGGGGACTGAAGGGCAATGATGGTATCGTTTCGCAATTTTCAGCGCATTCACTTGGTGGGGATCGGCGGCATCGGCATGAGCGGGATCGCCGAAGTCCTGTTGACCCTGGGCTATTCTGTCTCTGGCTCGGACACGAAGCCTTCCACGATCACCGAACGCCTGCAGGACCTTGGTGCCACCGTTTTCGAAGGCCACAAAGCCGAAAACGTGCAGGGCGCGCATGTCCTGGTTATCTCTTCTGCGGTGAAAGCCGACAACCCGGAAGTCGTTGAAGCCCACAAGCAAAAAATTCCTGTGATTCCCCGCGCGGAAATGCTTGCCGAGTTGATGCGCCTGAAATACGGCATCGCCGTTGCCGGCGCGCATGGCAAGACCACCACTACATCCATGGTGGCTTCCATCCTGGCCGCAGCCCATCTCGATCCTACCTTTGTAATCGGAGGCAAGGTGAACCAGGCGGGCACTACCGCTCGCGTGGGCCGTGGCGAATATTTCGTTGTGGAGGCCGACGAGAGCGATCGCAGTTTCCTCATGTTTGCTCCGGTAGTAGCAGTGGTCACGACAATCGACCGGGAACACCTCGACCAGTATTCCTCGCTCGAGGATATCCAGGGCGCGTTTCTACAGTTTGTGAACAGCGTTCCGTTCTACGGTTCCGCTATTCTCTGTCTCGACGAGCCCAACGTGCAGGCCATCATTCCCAACGTGAAGCGGCCCATCCTTACCTACGGCACGTCCAGTCAGGCTGATCTGGTCATCAGCGAGATCGAAATGGTTGGTCTGGGCAGCCAATTTCGCCTCACGTACAAGGGCGACGACCTCGGCATGTTTCAACTCCCGCATCCTCCTGGTATTCACAATGTTCGCAACGCCGCCGCCGCCGCCGCGGTTGCGCTGTATCTTAATGTCGCCACGGATCTGATCAAAGAAGGCCTGGCCAAGTTTGGCGGTGTAGGTCGCCGCTTCGACATCAAGGGTGTGGTTAACGACATCGTGGTTGTCGACGACTACGGTCATCACCCGGTCGAAATTCGCGCCACACTCGAAGCCGCCCGCGGATGCAAGTTCAATCGTCTGTTAGTCCTGTTTCAGCCGCATCGTTATTCGCGCACGCAACATCTCTGGGACGAATTCTCGCGCGCCTTCAACCAGGCCGACATTCTCGTCCTCACCGACATCTACGCCGCCAGCGAAGCTCCGATCCCCGGCATCACCAGCGAAAGCCTTGCCAACAGCATTCGCGATGCGGGGCACAAGAACGTCCACTATTTCCATTCCATGCAAGACGGCATCGAATTCTTATTGACCGAAGCGCGTCCAGCCGACGCCATCCTGACCATTGGTGCCGGCAATGTCAGCCGCGCCAGCAACGAACTCATGGTGCTTCTCGGCACCGAATATCGTGTCGACGAGGGTGTACCGCGTGAGGATTGACGATCCCAAATTCGTGTCAGACCTCGAGTTCCTCGGTAATGAGTTGGTCCGCGGGACTTCGCTCGCCGATCTGACCTATCTGGGCATTGGCGGCACCACGGACCTGATCCGCATTCACCGCCACGAAGCCATCGCCGATCTGCTCAATCTCCTCGACCGCCACGCCATCCCGCACAAATTTCTCGGTGGCGGCTCGAATTTGCTGGTCATTGATGGCGAACTGCCTTTTGTCGTACTTCAATTGGCCAAACCCGAGCACGAAGTCGTTATCCAGGGAAACACGGCGTCCGTAGACGCCGCCGCCGACCTCGGTCGCACCGTAACCTTTTGCGCCAAACATGACCTCGGCGGCATGGAAGGTCTCATCGGCGTGCCCGGCACCGTCGGTGGGGCGCTGCGCATGAATGCCGGAGCCTACGGAACACAAATCGGTTCCTACGTACGCGAAGTGAAAGTTTATCGCGCCGCTGCCCGATGCATAGAAATCCTCCAGGGAGATCAGATTTCATTTGAATACCGGCACACTTCTTTTGCGCCCGATGATATGATGCTCTCAGTGAAGCTCGAACTTCCCTCCAAGCCGTTCAGCGAAATTCTTCAAGGCATCCGTATCTGTAATGAAAAGCGCCGGGCCAGCCAACCACTTGGCCAGAAGAGCGCCGGCTGCATATTCAAAAATCCGCCAGGCGCCTCCGCTGGCCGCATGATTGACGAACTGGGCTTGAAGGGTTTTTCCGTCGGCGACGCCCGCGTCAGCGATCGCCACGCCAATTTCTTTGTTAACGCCGGCAAAGCCTCCGCTTCGGACATGCTTGCGCTAATCGCCAATGTTCGCGAGCGGGTGCGCGGCGCTTACGGCGTCACTCTCGAAAATGAGGTGGTCGTTTGGAACGCTTGAAACCCATCCAGCGGAATGTTGCAGCCGCGACGGCGGAGCAGGAAGCGTACCGGCCCGAACTGATCGCCGACGAAGAGCCGAAATTTTTGCGGCGGCAGAAGCCCGTCGAGATTCGCCGCAAGAAAATTGGCGGCAAGTCCTGGTCCTTCTACCGGCGTGTGTTCTTTTGGTCTTTAGTTACTGTCGTCGTGCTCACCCTTGCCATCATCGGCACACGCTTTGCCCTTCATTCCCCGCAAATGCTGCTGCTCCGCCCGGACCAGATCGACGTCCGAGGAAACCACGTCGTACCCAGGGAGGAAATCCAGAAGATTTTCTTCCCGGACCGAAAAAAGAGTGTTCTGCAAGTTCCTCTGGATTCGCGTCGCTCCCAGGTCCAGGAACTCTCCTGGGTGGAGGAAGCCAGCATCCAGCGCATTCTGCCCAATCGCCTGCGTGTGGAAATTACGGAACGCACGCCTATCGCTTTCTGCCGCAATGGCGCGGAACTGACTTTGATCGATTCCCACGGTGTCCTTCTTGATCGTCCCGAGGGCGAGGATTTTCATTTCCCCATTGTCACAGGTCTTTCAGAAAATATGCCTCGCGAAGAACGCGAGAAGCGTATGAAAACCTATCAGGAATTCATGAAGGCGATCGACCTGGTGAAGCCCGGCTCTGCCGATCGCATTAGTGAACTTGATCTTGGCAACCCGCGCGATCTGCACGTCGTCATCACTGGACTCGCGGGAGCAGCGGACTCCCAGGCCGTCACCGTTCATTTCGGTCAATCCGACTTCACCAACAAATACCGCACGCTAATCGAGAATTTTTCGCAATGGCAAGCCAGCGTCGGTCGCGTGCAATCCATTGATCTTCAATATTCACGGCAGGTCGTGGTGAACCCCGACACCAGCGCACCTGCCGCAAAACAAAAATAGCGATTGGTAGGAGAAGGCTTTGGCAAAGAAAGATAAATATCTCGTCGGGCTCGACATAGGAAGCACCAAGACCTGCGTGCTACTGGCAGAGTTCGAAAACGATCAGGTTAAGTTCCTTGCCCTGGGCGCGGCCGAATCCAAAGGCCTGCGCAAGGGCTTGATCGTCAACCTTGACTCCACCGTCAGCTCCATTCGCCGTGCTGTGGAAGAAGCCGAAAGCGTTGCCAACGTCCCTGTCGAATCGGCAGTGATCGGCGTCGCCGGCAGCCATGTGCGCGGCGTCAATAGTCGCGGTGGCGTTCCACTCGGCCCCCGTCCACGAGACATCGAGCGCGACGATCTGAAGCGCACCATCGATGCGGCCCGAAACGTTTCGCTCCCGGAAGATCGCGAAGTCCTCCACGTCCTTCCGCATGAATTCATCGTCGACGCACAGGACGGTATCCGCGATCCCATCGGCATGGTTGGCCAGCGTCTGGAAGCAAACGTGCACATTGTTACGTCGTCGATTTCCGCTACGCAGAATCTCGTAACCGCGGCGAATAAGGCGGGAATTCTAATAAACGATACCGTATTGGAACCACTCGCTTCCGCAGAAGCCTGTTTGACACAGGATGAGAGGGACCTCGGTTGTTGCTTGCTCGACATCGGTGGCGGCACGACAGAATTGGTGGTTTACGGCGGCGGAGTGGTGCGCCACACCAGCGCGGTAGCGATTGGTGGGGATCACTTCACCAACGATCTGGCCGTCGGCCTGCGCACCCCGATTCCCGAAGCCGAAAAGATCAAGCGCCAACACGGTTGTGCATCGGCGCGGCAGCTCCGCGAGGATGGCGCGATTCAGATTGCTACCGTCGGCGACCGTCCTCCTCGCACCATCTTCTCGCGCAATTTGACGGACATCATCGAGCCGCGTACTCAAGAGCTGCTCAATTTGATTTCCGAAGATTTGCGGCGCGCAGGTCTCGACTCGCAAATTCCCGCAGGCTTCATCCTGACGGGTGGTGGTGCGCGATTGAATGGTCTCATCGAAGTAACCGAGGAAGCGTTCCAGTTGCCTGTGCGTCTTGCAGAACCGCGCGGCATCCTGGATCTTCCCGAGCAGGTGGCCCAGCCCGAATATGCCACTGCCATTGGCCTGGTGCTCTATGCCGCGAAGGCGCGCCGGGCGGGCTCTCAGAAATCGGGCGGCTTCGTTTCCAAGCTGAAGGCCATGTTTGCTGGGGCCTAACGCCGAGGAAAAAGGGTCATTTGGGCGGTTTTCCACAGGGGGCAAAAACTCCTTATGGAATCGAGCTAAACCGAGTTTTATAAAGGACTTTCACCAGCCGGACAGGGGGAGTGCATGACAGCGAAAGACGCAGGTATCCGGATGAGCTTCAGTGAGGAGTTATCACCGGCGAAGATTAAGGTGATTGGTGTCGGCGGTGGTGGCTGCAATGCCGTCAACCGCATGATTCGCGCCAAAGTCGAGGGCGTGGAATTTATCACCGCGAACACCGATCTGCAGGCGCTGAAACTTTCCCAGGCGCCCGTGAAGTTGCAGCTCGGCGGAAAACTCACCAAGGGTCTGGGCGCGGGAGCAAATCCCGAGATCGGCCGCAAGGCCGCCCTTGAAGACACCGACAAAATTATCGAAGCGCTCGAAGGCTCCGACATGATTTTCATCACCTCCGGACTGGGCGGAGGCACCGGCAGCGGCGCGGCTCCTGTCGTCGCATCGCTCGCCAGCGAATTGGGCGCGCTGACCGTCGCCGTCGTCACCAAGCCCTTCGCGTTCGAAGGCAAGCGCCGCATGCTGCAAGCAGAGCAGGCCCTTCAGGAATTGATCGGCGGAGTCGACACCGTCATCGTGATTCCCAACGAGCGCTTGATGGAAACCGTTGAGCGCGGCACCAGCTTCTTTGACGCTTTCCGCATCGCCGACGACATTCTTCGCCAGGCCGTTCAGGGAATCTCCGACATCATCACCATCCCCGGCATCATCAATCGCGACTTTGCCGACGTGAAAACCATCATGCACGGTCAGGGCTACGCCGTCATGGGCACTGCCGTTGCCACTGGAACAAACCGCGCGGTCGATGCCGCCAACCGCGCCATCTCCAGTCCGTTGCTCGAAGACAATTCCATCGAAGGCGCGCAGGGCATACTCATCAACATCTGCGGCAGTTCTTCGCTCTCGCTCCACGAAGTCCACGAAGCTTCCAGCGTCATCCAGAAAGCCGCGCATGAAAACGCCAACATTATTTTCGGTGCGGTGATGGACGAAGCGATGAAAGACGCCGTCAAGATCACCGTGATCGCCGCCGGTTTCAAAGATGCCGGCAAGAGCGCTGTCAAATCCAAGCCAGCCTTCTTACCCGCAACATGGAAGGCCGGGCGCGAAATTCCTGTCCAGCAGGAATTGCCGCAACCTCCTCCCAACGTTGTCCACCAGGTGTCACAGAACGTCCGCGAAGTCTCGCACGAAGTGCCCAAGGACGACCTCGACGTGCCCACATTCCTTCGGCGCCAGGCTCAGAAGGCCTGAGTATTCTCAAGTGGAATCAATTCTGCCGGGGCATAAGTATTGTGCCCCGGTTTTTTATTGGATAAGGAGCAAGCTCCCATGAAGCCACGGCAGGTACTTTCCGTCGTCTTCCTTTCGCTCTTGTGCGTACTTCCCGCACATGCAGGCAGAGTTCTGGTCCGCACCGTCACCTGTGAGGGTCAGTCCTTCAACTATCTGCTCACTTTGCCGTTGGGAGAAACTGCTCCATCTGCCAAGTTCCCCGCTGTCCTGCTGCTTCACGGTGCCGGTGATAAACCCGCGCCGATGATCGATGCCTGGCACTCCCTGGCGGACAAGGAAAAAATTGTATTGATTGCCCCCGAACTTCCGCGCACCAAGGAATTTGAAGACATTGCTCCGCGAGTTTTCCGCTGCGTGGTCGAAGATACAAAGCTCGCCGCGAACCTTGATTCCAAACGTGTCTACGTTTTCGGCAATTCGATGGGTGGCTATCTGGCGTACGATGCACTCGCTTTTGATTCGGAGTATTTCGCAGCGGTTGGTGTCCATGCCATGGGCATCGACCCGCAATACGATTCCATCCTCGACCACGCTACGCGCAAGACTCCAGTCACGATTTATATCGGCGACCACGACCCGATGGTGTCTCTTAAGAGTGTCCGTCGCACCGTGGATCTGTTGAAAAAGCACGGCTTTCCCGTGCGCTACAACGAACTGAAGGATCACGATCACAACTACTACGCGGTCTCTGCCAAAGTGAATGCCGATGCCTGGGAATTCTTCCTCGGCCAGCATCTCCCCTAGCAGGCACTTGTGGAGTGCGGCAGTCCAACTGCCGGTTTGCCTTTTCAACCGATCCCATAGATGATCGGTCATCACTAAGGAGCGCGCCCCTTGTGCCCCAAGGACCTCAACCTATCTCGCCCACCCACTTCTCCATTCTTCAATCCTCGCCAACTTTCGCACTTCTTCTTCGAATTGCGAGAAATCCTTGCTGCCATAACGCAAGACTCTTCCCAACCCCGAATGGTATTCGCGTGCGCCAATCGCCAGCGCTACCGCCGTAAAATTGTCCGGCGTGATTCCGGCTCCCGGCATAATCACGATCCGTTCCCCCGCCATTTCAACGAGCTTGCGCAGCGTGACGCGCCCCACCACGGCATCTGGCGCTCCACCCGAAGTCAAAATTCGATCTGCCCCGGTGCGGATCACCTCTTCCATCCCGTGGAGCAGATCCTTGCACTCATCAAACGCGCGATGAAATGTCACCTTCATGGGCCGAGCCCTTTCGACCAGTTCCTTGGTTCGCTCTACATCGATCGAGTGGTCATTGCGCAATATCCCCAGCACCACACCATCCATTTTCATCCGCCGTGCCAGGTTGATGGACTCTTTCATCGCGGAAAATTCCTCATCGGCATAGCAGAAATCCCCTGCGCGCGGCCTGATCATCGCGTGGATCGGTATCCTCAAGGAGGCTCGCGCTTCCGTCATCATTTCCGCACTCGGCGTCAGTCCGCCGCAATTCAAGTCCGCGCACAGTTCGACGCGGTCCGCTCCGCCGCGTTCCGCAGCCACCGCCGCCCTGACGGATTCGATGGCAATCTCTAGAATCAGCTTTTGCTTCATCACAATTTGAGCGTGAGTCTATCAGGACGAGCGGGGAGACCGAAAGAAGCGGAAGAACAGGAATACTACGATTAGCGCCGCGAAGGCTCCCGTCGAATCCAGTAGCGAGTCCCAAACGGAAGCCGTGCGCGAAGCCACGAACGACTGGTGGATTTCATCCAGCGCAGAGTATCCCGCTGCGATAAACAGTGCTGCCGCGGCCCAAGTGAACCGCCAGCCGCGACGTTCCGCACGGATGCCGCGGAACAACAGCACGTAGAATACGAAGTACTCCGTAAAATGGGCTGCCTTGCGGACGAGGTGATGAATGTGGGCGAAGCGCTCGTCACTGAGACTGGGAATCAACCAATCGAGAATCCTGGCGAGCACCGACCCGGTATGTTCAGCGGAGAAGGTGTCCGTCGAAGCGAGGAAGATTACGCATCCCCACAGCAGTGCGGGCCACCACGCGCGAATCCACCCGGGAATCATCGATTTGGCGGGGACACGCGCGCGTATCTCCTCCAACGGCGGTGCGGGACGCGGATTTCGCCAGGGTTCGGAACCGGACAACGGATTCTCCTAAGGGCGGCAGTATCGGAGCATTCGGAGCAACGCGGCTTCCGCCAAAAATTTCAATCCAATAAAGTATTTGCAATGAGTCTTACTGCAGCACTGCACCTGCCGACTACGCACTACTCCATTCGGTAGTTGGGAGCTTCCTTCGTGATCACTACGTCATGGACATGGCTTTCACGCAGGCCCGCCGCCGTGATGCGCAGGAATCGCGCTTTCTCCGACAATTCCTTAATCGTCTGTGCGCCCACGTAGCCCATGCCGCTCTTCAATCCCCCAACCAGTTGATCGGTCAACCCGTTCAATGGACCTTTGTAGGCCACCCGGCCTTCCACGCCTTCCGGCACAGATTTGCCGCGCTCGGCGCCCTCTTGCGAATAACGGTCCGCGGAGCCTGCTTCCATCGCGCCGAGTGAACCCATACCGCGATACGACTTGAAGGTGCGGCCTTGATACAGAATCGTCTCGCCGGGCGATTCTTCCGTTCCTGCGAACAGACTGCCGATCATCACGCACGAAGCGCCCGCAGCAATCGCCTTGGAAATATCGCCGGAATACTTGATGCCGCCATCGGCGATGATGGGTACGCCGGTGCCCTGGGCTGCCTTCGCCGCTTCCATCACGGCCGTTAATTGCGGCACACCCGCGCCCGTAACGACACGAGTGGTGCAGATCGATCCGGGCCCGATGCCCACCTTCAGTCCATCGATGCCTAGCGAAATCAGATCGCGCGCACCTTCCGCCGTAGCCACGTTTCCGGCGATCAGTTGCATGTCCGGCAAGCGGTGGCGGATCGCCTTGATCGCTTCCATCACGCGTTCGGTGTGGCCGTGCGCCGTGTCAATCGCCAGTACGTCAGCCTTGGCCTTTGCCATCTCTACCGCACGCTCCAGAAAATCTCCCGTAGCCCCTACCGCCGCGCCGCAGTACAGCCGGCCATGATCGTCTTTCGATGCGCGAGGGTATTCGAGTTTTTTCTGAATATCCTTTACGGTGATCAGGCCCTTGAGGTTGAAATCCGCATCAACCACGAGCAGTTTTTCGATGCGATGCTTCTGCAAAATTTTCTCGGCTTCTTCAAGCGTCGTGCCAACAGGTACAGTGACCAGGTTGTCCTTGGTCATTACCTGGCCAACCATCTGCGCATGGTTCTTTTCAAAGCGCAGGTCGCGATTCGTCAGAATTCCCGTCAGCCTGGTGCCACGCGTAACGGGCAGGCCAGAGATGCGATACTTGTTCATGATCTCGAGTGCCTGGCGGATGGTAATGTCCGGGGAAATCGTTACCGGATCGACGATCATTCCCGATTCCGACCGTTTCACGCGATCGATCTCTTCCCCCTGCCGGTCAATCGGCAAATTGCGGTGAATGATGCCGATGCCGCCCTGCCGCGCAATCGCAATCGCCAACCGCGATTCGGTGACGGTATCCATGGCCGCCGAAGCCAACGGAATATTGATGGTCAGTTTGCGCGTGAATTGCGTGGAGGTGTCTACGTCGGTGGGCAGGATCGTGGATTTCCCTGGCACCAGCAGTACGTCATCAAATGTCAGGCCTTCTGGAATTGGACCTTCAATCATGGATGCCTCGCAATAGGAGATGTGGCCCGCCGGAGCGCAGGGCCTTAAACAGCGCAGCCCAGCGTGTGGGCGCTGGGCCGGTGGATGAGTTCAGTAAGTCGATAAAATGCATCACGGTGTAATCTTTAATTTTAGGCGGTAAGGCAGAGGCCGGTCAAGTTGGGCTATCCTGTGCGGCGTAGACCGCGTGAAGGGAAGCGAAGCAATGAGCGGAAATGGGTTTTTGCGGAGGATGATTGAAACCGTTTGAGCCGCACGCGTTGCTCAAGAATGGCCATTTGCAAACGGTCGCGGGCACGTTCATTCGCCGGACGTTTGCGCTGAACGCGCCAGAGGAGCGGCTATTTCGCGTTGATGCTGAATCGCAATTGAAAGGCGTGTGCCACTGGCAACCCGGCAAACGCCGTGAGGTTCCCGTCATCGTCATCGTGCATGGACTCGAAGGCTCGAGCGACTCGAACTATTTGCGGGGCATTGCCGATAAGGCTTTTGCCCGCGGATTTCACGCCATCCGCATGAACCAGCGAAATTGCGGTGGCACCGAGCGCCTGACACCAACGCTCTACAACAGTGGGATGAGTTCTGACTATCGCGCCATTTTGTTGGAACTGATCGCTGACGGCTTCCAGAACATTTTCTTTGCCGGCTACTCCATGGGCGGAAATTTGGTCACCAAGATGGCCGGCGAATGGGGAGAAAACGCGCCCAAGGAATTTCGCGGCGTCGCGGCTGTCTGTCCTGCCATGGATTTGTCTGCCTGCGCAGATGCGTTGGAAGAACCGCAAAACTTTTTCTACCAGCGCCATTTCGTGAAGGGGTTGCTGGAACGCTACCGCCGCAAAGCCCAACTGTTCCCGGATCGCTATTCAGAGAATGGCTTCGGACCGATCCGTACCGTCCGCGAGTTTGATGACGTCATTACCGGACCAGCGTTCGGCTATAAAGACGCCGAGGAGTATTACGAAGCGGCGGGTGCGAAGCGCGTCGTCAGCCAGGTGAGAGTCCCCCTGCTGCTGATGACCGCCAAGGACGATCCCTTTGTGCCCTTCGAATCCTTTCTGCGCGCAAAGGTCGATGCCAATCCGGCAGTGCGATTTGTGGCTCCCGACCACGGTGGCCACTGCGGTTTCATCTCCAAATGGTCCGGAAACGAGCGGCATTGGGCTGAGGAGCGGGTGGTAGAATTTATGGGCAATGTAATGAGCGAAACCAATTACGCTCATTACACTTGATCGTGTTCGGTCGTAGTTCTGTGAATTTGCCAATAAATATGGACTTGCTTGGAAACTTGATTTTCGTGCAATCCTGCCGCTTTGTAACGAGCGAAACGTATTGCGTTCATTACGAGGGTTCAGCCTAGCGGTTTCTCGAGCGACACCTGGAAACCGGGCGTGAGCAGTTGCGCGGGGCCTTCGGCTGTAATGACCATGTCGTCTTCGCAGCGCACCCCAAATTCCCCCGGGATGTAAATGCCTGGTTCGTTCGAGAAGGTCATCCCCGCAGTCAACACCGTCTTGCTGCCACGTACCAGATAAGGATGCTCGTGGCCGTCGAGTCCCAAGCCATGGCCGAGCCGGTGCGTAAAGAATTTGTAGTCGGGACCGTAGCCGCCCGTAGTCACGACGGCACGAGCGGCGTCATCCACCGTACCGCTGAGTCTGCCGGCGCGCGCTGCATCGAGCGCTGCGTCCTGTGCCTTGCGCACAATTTCAAAAACCTTTTGCACCTTTGCGGAAGGTTTCCCAAAAACTCCTGTGCGCGTAACGTCGGACTCGTAGCCCTCAACGGTGCATCCGCCATCGATCAACACAACGTCGCCTTCCTTCAGTTTGTGTGGTTGCTTCGACCCGTGGGGAAGCGCCGCAGCGGCTCCAATCAGAACCAAAGCGCCTCCGCGAAGATTCATCTTCGCAAAACCCGCCGTGACGAGGTTCCCGATCTCCTCTTCCGACATACCCTCTTTCAGCGAAGCGAACACCTTTCGATACACATTGCACGTAGCCGAGCAGGCGGCACGCAGAAAACTCAGCTCGTGTTCCGACTTCACGGCGCGGCACGCGATGGTGACGGGATCCGCCGAAACGAATGTGCAATCCGCGGCTGCAGCGCGGAGGTGATCGTAGAAGGTGAACGGTAGGCTTTCTTCGATGCCGATCCGCCCAGGGTTCAGATGACGCTCGGACAACGCAGTAGCAATCAGCTTCGTGGGACTCTCGTCCTCCTGCCATACGCGAACTTCCGCGGGGTAGCGGAGCGATTCACGCATCCGCGATTCTTCAAACGCCGGACACACCAGAAGAGGCTGACCCGCGCGCGGCAGGACCAGCGCGAGAAGTCGCTCGCTAAGCCCCCAGTGAATCCCGGTGAAATAGAAGAGTGAAGAACCGGGGCCGATAATCAGTGCATCCATCTTCGGTTCGGCGGAGGACATCAGTACTTGCGCGCGCCGCGTCCGATCCTGAAATTCCTCTGGCGTGATCGGTTCAATCTTTTTGCTAGCGAGCTTTCCCGAGGATGGAGCGCACGATGCGGAGAGACCGGAAAGGGAAGCAGCACGCAGAATCGGCGTGGCTGCAAGAACCGTAGACGTCGAAGACCAGAGAAACGTGCGGCGCGAGTGTGAACCGTTTTTCAGTGTCATGGGCAAGCAGAATGGATGGACAGAGGAGTTCAGTCAAGCGAATGTGGGAAGAGAGCGGAATAGTAGCCTCGAAGAGAGGCTAATACTAGTACCAATGGCCTAAATTCTAAAAAACATAGATTCTATTGAGAAATATAGATAACCCAAGGAAAGCCATTCTCGGGCCACATCTCAATTCATCTATATTCCTTATAAATAAAGACTTAGTCCGTTGCAGTTTATTGAACGGAACGTGCGTTTGGAGAGGCAATTGCATTATTGGGTGCAACGGTTGCTCGCGCTCGTGTTCCTTTTTTCCCTTAGCGCGGCTCTTTTGAAAATCAGTTTAGGGGCAGTTGCAACGTTAAACGATTTTTGCTGTCTGGCCTGGTTTTTGGCACAGGAATTTCAGTTTAAGTTCTAGGAGGAGTGCATGAAGCTCAAGCACCACAAGTTGTTGACTTACTTCTTTGCAGTGGTTCTTAGGGTTAGGATTGGTGGTCGGCGCGGTTAATTCGCAGGTTATCAGCGGCGACCTGGTCGGCACGATTCTGGATAAGAGCGGCGCCGTTGTTCCCAATGCGACCGTTAGCATCCCTGAACGTCGACACGGGCGTGACGAACGAGTCATGGCAAATTCCGAACGGGTGAGTATCGTTTCGGCAACCTGCCCGTCGGCCCGTACAACGTCTCGGCAACAGCAACGAATTTCGCCAAAACGACGGTCAACGGCTTCAAGATGGAATTGAACAAGGCTTCCACGCTGCAGATCACTCTCGAAGTGAGCACGACAACTACGTCCATTGAAGTTTTGGGCGGAGTCGCAGCAGCTGGATACCACCACCTCACAGTTGAGCAGCACGTTTGAAGACAAGGCTATCGGCATTCTGCCGTCTGTCGCTCCGGCGCGGTGTGTTGAATCTTTCGCTTGCTCACTTCAGGCGTCGCCACCAGCGGTGGCGTTGGGCGCGGGTTCTGGGCCGTCGGTTGGTGGACAGCGTCCACGCAACAACAACTTCACGATTGAAGGCGTCGACAATAACAACAAGGGCGTGACCGGACCATTGGTGAGCGTGCCGAACGACGCGGTCGCGGAATTCTCGCTGCTGCAGAACAATTTTTCACCAGAATTTGGACATTCTTCTGGTGGTCAATTCAACACCGTTCGTAAAGAGCGGAACCAACGCGTTCCATGGCTTGGCCTACATTTACAACAACAACCGCAACTACAATGCTCTCGACACCTTCCAGGCGATTCAGGGACTGGGATCGGGGTCGAACTGCGGCGCCATAGGTCTCAACACCTGGCGATTGTTCTTCTCCGGGACCCCGGTATGACTTTAACCGCATCGGCGGTCAGGTCGGCGGCCCAATTCTCAAGAACAAACTCTTCTTCTTCGTTAACTATGAATACGATCCGCTAGGTCAGGCAGGCGGGGCCGGTTCGCGTTTGCTCGCCTACAGCCGCAGGAATGGCAATAATTGATGCCTATCCCGGACTGTCTTCGACGAACCTCGGCATCTTTAAGCAATATGTTCAGCCCGGCACGCTACCGTCGGACACCTGCACGCCACTCGCGACTTTCCAGGTATTGAGTGGAATCCCGACCGCTGGGCTTGCTGTAGTTGCGCCCAGCTATACAAATTACAAGTACATAACTTCCAGCGTGGACTATGATTTCTCGTCCAAGGATCAACTCCGTGGCCGCTTTATTTACAACAGCATCATCGGAATTGATACCTCAGCGAACTTGCCAGCGTTCTTTACCCCCCAGCCGAACAAGTATTACCTGTTCACCTTGAACGAGTATCACCAGTTCACACAGAACGTGCAAAACGAGTTCCGCCTCGGCTACAACCGTTTCGCGCAGACATTCACGGCTGGAAATTTTGCGTATCCCGGACTGGACAGCTTCCCCAATATCCAACTCAACGACTTGGGCAATCTACAACTTGGTGGCGACCCCAACGCTCCACAGGGTGCCATCCAGAACACCTACCAGATCTCTGACGCGGTATCTTGGACAAAAGGCGCGCACTCTATGAAGTTCGGGGCGGAGGCACGCAAGATCATCGCACCGCAGAACTTCACCCAGCGGTCGCGTGGTGACTACGAATACAACAACTTGCTGACCTATCTGCAGGACGGCCTGCCGGATTATTTGGCCGAGCGCAGCAACGGTAATTCTATTTATTACGGGGACCAGACCGCGTGGTATTTCTACGCGAATGACAACTGGCGCATCCGTTCTAACCTTACCTTGAATTTCGGTGTTCGTTACGAATACACCACGATTCCCTTCAGCGAGCGCTCTCAGAGCTTAAACGCAATCGCCAGCGTTCCTGGTTTGGTCAACTTCGCCGAGCCGAGCGCCGCCAAAAACAACTGGGGCCCGCGCATCGGGTTTGCGTATTCACCGGGTAGCGACGGACGGACTTCGATTCGCGGCGGATTCAGCATCGGCTTCGACGTCCTCTACGACAACCTTGGACTGCTTTCCTTGCCGCCTCAACTTTCCTCCACGATTGACTGCGCACCCGCGGGTGCGTACAACTGCCCAACTCCATTCCTCGAGGGCGGCGGAATCTTGCCGGGACCCGGTGGCATCACTGTTTATCCCGACGCAGCGAGCGCGCGTGCGGCAACCTCTGCGTACGTACCAATCGATCAAAAGAGCCCCAAGGCCATCAACTGGACACTTGGTGTGCAGCATCAATTCGCGAACGACTACACCGTTGAAATTCGGTACGTTGGAACCCGCGGCATTCACCTGCCAACACAAAACCGCTTGAACGCTAACAGCCAGGTTACCTCGAGCGTATTTTTGCCGACCTACACAACGGCGCCAAGCCAAGCGACCCTAAACGCCCTTCCATACGATCTGAATGGGATCCTGAATTCCACATACGGGAATCCGGATGGACTGGTGCCAGCTTGGGAAGCGGCAGGATTCAACGCTAGCTACGTGGTAGCTCGAAGAAGCCCAGGGTTCAAAGGCCACCACGTAGCTCTGGTTAAAGCCTGCCGCTTCCCAAGCTGGCACCAGTCCATCTGGATTGCCGTAGGTGGAATTCAAGATTCCGTTCAGGTCGTAAGGAAGCGCGTTTAGGGTCGCCTGACTCGGAGCGGTCGTATAAGTTGGCAAAAATACGCTCGAGGTAACCTGGCTGTTCGCGTTCAAGCGGTTTTGCGTTGGCAGGTGAATTCCGCGGGTTCCAACGTACCGAATTTCAACAGTGTAGTCGTTCGCGAACTGGTGCTGCACGCCAAGAGTCCAGTTGATGGCCTTGGGGCTCTTCTGATCGATTGGTACATACGCTGAGGTTGCCGCGCGTGCGCTCGCTGCGTCGGGGAACGTCGTCACGCCGCCTGGTCCGGGCAAAATACCGCCATTCCCAAGGAAGGGAGCCTGGCAGTTGTAAGCCCCTGCGGGTGCGCAGTCAATCGTAGAAGACAGTTCGGGCGGCAAGGATAACAAGCCGAGGTTGTCATAGAGAACATCGAAGCCAATGCTGAATCCGCCGCGAATCGAAGTCCGTCCGTCGCTGCCTGGGGAGTACGCGAAACCGATGCGTGGGCCCCAGTTATTCTTGGCTGCTTGCGGCTCAGCGAAATTGACCAACCCTTGAACGCTGGCGATCGCATTCAGAGTCTGTGAACGTTCGCTGAAGGGAATCGTGGTGTATTCGTAACGAACACCTAAGTTCAGGGTGAGGTTCGAGCGGATGCGCCAGTTGTCATTCGCGTAGAAATACCACGCGGTCTGGTCGCCGTAATAGATGGAGTTACCGTTGCTGCGCTCTGCGAGGTAGTCAGGCACACCGTCCTGCAGATACGTCAGCAGGTTGTTGTATTCGTAGTCACCACGCGACCGCTGGGTGAAGTTCTGCGGTGCGATGATCTTGCGGGCTTCCGCACCAAACTTCAGGGAGTGCACACCTTTTGTCCAAGAAACCGCGTCCGAGATCTGATAGGTGTTCTGGATGGCACCCTGAGGAGCGTTGGGGTCGCCGCCGAGTTGCAGTTGGCCCAAGTCGTTGAGCTGGATATTGGGGAAGCTGTCCAGTCCAGGATAGGCAAAATTTCCAGCCGTGAACGTCTGCGCGAAACGGTTGTAGCCGAGGCGGAATTCGTTCTGCACGTTTTGTGTGAACTGATGATATTCGTTCAAAGTGAACAAATAAAACTTGTTCGGTTGGGGAGTAAAGAACGCTGGCAAGTTCGCTGAGGTATCAATTCCAATGACGCTGTTGTAGATAAAGCGGCCACGGAGTTGATCCTTGGACGAAAAATCATAGTCCATGCTGGACGTAATGTACTTGTAATTTGTATAGCTGGGCGCGACTACGGCGAGCCCAGCAGTCGGAATTCCCTCGGTACCTGGAAAAGCGAGTGGCGTGCAGGTGTCCGACGGTAGCGTGCCGGGCTGAACGTATTGTTTAAAGATGCTGAGGTTCGTTGAAGACAGTCCCGGATAGGCATCAATTATTGCCATTCCTGCGGCTGTAGGCGAACAAACGGAACCTGCCCCGCCTGCTTGACCTAGCGGATCGTATTCATAGTTAACGAAGAAGAAGAGTTTGTTCTTGAGAATTGGGCCCCCGACCTGACCGCCGATGCGGTTGAAGTCATACCTGGGTCCCGGAGAAGAACAATCGCCGGGTGTTGAGCCTGTGGCGCCGCAATTCGACCCCGATCCCAATCCCTGAATCGCCTGGAAGGTGTCGAGAGCGTTGTAGTTGCGGTTGTTGTTGTAGATGTACGCCAAGCCATGGAACGCGTTCGTTCCGCTCTTTACGACGGTGTTGAACTGACCACCAGAAGAATGCCCGTATTCGGGTGAAAAATTGTTCTGCAACAGCGAGAACTCCGCGACCGCGTCGTTCGGCACGCTCACCAATGGTCCGGTGACGCCCTTGTTGTTATTGTCGACGCCTTCAATCGTGAAGTTATTGTTGCGTGGACGCTGTCCACCAACCGACGGCCCAGAACCCGCGCCAACGCCACCGCTGGTGGCGACGCCGGAACTGAGCAAGGAAAGATTCAACACACCGCTACCGGAAGCGGCAGACGGCAGAATGCCGATCGCCTTGTCTTCAAACGTGCTGCTCAACTGTGAGGTGGTGGTATCTAGCGCTGCGACTCCGCCCAAAACTTCGATGGACGTGGTTGTCGTGCTCACTTCGAGAGTAATCTGTAGCGTGGAAGCCTTGTTCAATTCAATCTTGAAGCCGTTGACCGTTGTTTTGGCAAAATTCGTTGCTGTTGCCGAGACGTTGTACGTACCGACGGGCAGGTTGCCGAAGCGATACTCACCTGCGGAATTCGCCACGACTTCGTGGGTTACGCCGGTCTCCGTGTTCACGATGCTTACGGTCGCATTCGGAACAACGGCGCCGCTCTTATCCAAGATCGTTCCGAGCAGGTCGCCGCTGATAACCTGAGAATTGACCGCGCCGACCAGCAATCCGAACCCTAGAACTACTGCAAAGAAGTAAGTCAACAACTTGTAGTGCTTGAGCTTCATTCACTCCTCCTAAGAACTTAAACTGAAATTCCTGTGCCAAAAACCAGGCCAAACCGCAAAAATCGTTTAACGTTGCATCTGCCCCTAAACTGATTTTTAAAAGAGCCGCGCTAAGAGAAAAAAGGAACACGAGCGCGAGCAACCGTTGCACCCAATAATGCAATTGCCTCTCCAAACACACGTTACGTTCAATAAACTACAACGCAGTAAGTCTTTATTTATTAGGAATATAGATGGATTGATATACGGACTGGGAATGGCTTTCCCCGGGTTATCTATATTTCTCAATAGAATCTATGTTTTTTAGAATTTAGGCCATTGGTACTAGTATTAGCCTCTCTTGAGGCTACTCTTCCTCCACCTTCCCACATTCGCTTGACTGAACTCCTCTGTCCATCCATTCTGCTTGCCCATGACACTGAAAAACGGTTCCCACTCGCGCCGCTCTTTTCTATGGTCTTCGACGTCTACGGTTCTTGCGGCCACGCCGATTCTGCGTGCTGTTTCCCTTCCCGGTCCTTCCGCGGCGTGCGCTCCGTCCTCGGGAAAGCTCGCTACCAAAAAGATTGAGCCGATTACACCAGAGGAATTTCAGGATCGGATGCGGCGCGGGCAAGTACTGATGTCCTCCGCCGAACCGAAAGTGGATGCACTCATCATCGGTCCCGGATCTTCGCTGTTCTATTTCACTGGGATTCACTGGGGACTGAGTGAGCGACTCCTTGCGCTGGTCCTGCCGCGCACGGGTCTGCCCCTTCTCGTGTGTCCGGCATTTGAAGAATCGCGGATGCGTGAATCGCTCCGCTACCCTGCGGAAGTTCGCGTATGGCAGGAGGACGAAAGTCCCACAAAGCTGATTGCTGCTGCGTTGTCCGAGCGCCACCTGAACCCTGGGCGAATCGGCATCGAAGAAACCCTACCGTTCACTTTCTACGATCACCTTCGCGCAGCGGCGGCGGATTGCACATTCGTTTCGGCGGATCCCGTCACCATCGCGTGCCGCGGCGTGAAGTCGGAACACGAGCTGAGTTTTCTGCGTGCCGCCTGCTCGGCTACGTGCGATGTGTACCGAAGGGTGTTCGCTTCGCTGAAAGAGGGTATGTCGGAAGAGGACATCG
The DNA here is from genome assembly GCA_963782755.1 of Candidatus Acidiferrales bacterium. Lineage (GTDB taxonomy): Bacteria > Acidobacteriota > Terriglobia > Acidiferrales > UBA7541 > Acidiferrum. The sequence continues at coordinate 4,302 of CAWAKR010000009.1, read as the reverse complement.
GGAACCTCGTCACGGCGGGTTTTGCCAAGATGAATCTCCGCGGAGGCGCTTTGGTTCTGATTGGAGCCGCTGCGGCGCTTCCCCACGGATCGAAGCAACCACTCAAACTGAAGGAGGGCGACGTTGTGTTGATCGACGGAGGATGCACCGTTGAGGGCTACGAGTCCGACGTTACGCGCACAGGAGTTTTTGGGAAACCTTCCGCAAAGGTGCAAAAAGTCTTTGAGATTGTTCGCAAAGCGCAGGATGCGGCGCTTGATGCCGCGCGCGCCGGCAGACTCAGCGGTACGGTGGATGACGCCGCTCGTGCCGTCGTGACCACGGGCGGCTACGGCCCCGACTACAAATTCTTTACGCACCGGCTCGGCCATGGCTTGGGACTCGACGGCCACGAGCATCCTTATCTGGTACGTGGCAGCAAGACGGTGTTGACTGCGGGGATGACCTTCTCGAACGAACCAGGCATTTACATCCCGGGGGAATTTGGGGTGCGCTGCGAAGACGACATGGTCATTACAGCCGAAGGCCCCGCGCAACTGCTCACGCCCGGTTTCCAGGTGTCGCTCGAGAAACCTCTAGGCTGAACCCTCGTAATGAACGCAATACGTTTCGCTCGTTACAAAGCGGCAGGATTGCACGAAAATCAAGTTTCCAAGCAAGTCCATATTTATTGACAAATTCACAGAACTACGACCGAACACGATCAAGTGTAATGAGCGCAATTGGCTTCGCTCATTGCATTGCCCATAAATTCCACCACCCGCTCCTCAGCCCAATGCCGCTCGTTTCCAGACCATTTGGAGATGAACCCGCAGTGGCCACCGTGGTCGGGAGCCACAAATCGCACTGCCGGATTGGCATTGACCTTTGCGCGCAAAAAGGATTCGAAGGGTACAAAGGGATCGTCCTTGGCGGTCATCAGCAGCAAGGGGAGTCTGACCTGGTTGATGACGCGTTTTGCCCCCGCCGCTTCGTAATACTCCTCGGCGTCTTTGTAGCCGAACGCTGGTCCGGTAATGACGTCATCAAACTCGCGGACGGTACGAATTGGTCCGAAGCCATTCTCTGAATAGCGAACCGGGAACAGTTGGGCTTTGCGGCGGTAGCGTTCCAGCAACCCCTTCACGAAGTGGCGCTGGTAGAAAAAGTTTTGCGGTTCTTCCAACGCATCTGCGCAGGCAGACAAATCTATGGCAGGACAGATAGCCGCGACGCCGCGAAATTCCTTGGGCGCGTTTTCCGCCCATTCGCCGGCCATCTTGGTGACCAAATTTCCGCCCATGGAGTAGCCGGCAAAGAAAATGTTCTGGAAGCCGTCAGCGATCAGTTCCAACAAGATGGCGCGATAGTCAGAACTCATTCCACTGTGGTAGAGCGTTGGTGTCAGGCGCTCGGTGCCACCGCAATTTCTCTGGTTCATGCGGATGGCGTGAAATCCGCGGGCAAACGCTTTATCGGCAATGCCCCGCAAATAGTTCGAGTCGCTCGAGCCTTCGAGTCCATGCACGACGACGATGACGGGGACCTCACGGCGTTTACCGGGTTGCCAGTGACACACGCCTTTCAACTGCGATTCAGCATCAACGCGAAATAGCCGCTCCTCTGGCGCGTTCAGCGCAAACGTCCGGCGAATGAACGTGCCCGCGACCGTTTGCAAATGGCCATCTTGAGCAACACGTGCGGCTCAAACGGTTTCAATCATCCTCCGCAAAAATCCATTTCCACTCATTGCTTCGCTTCCCTTCACGCGGTCTACGCCGCACAGGATAGCCCAACTTGACCGGCCTCTGCCTTACCGCCTAAAATTAAAGATTACACCGTGATGCATTTTATCGATTTACTGAACTCATCCACCGGCCCAGCGCCCACACGCTGGGCTGCGCTGTTTAAGGCCCTGCGCTCCGGCGGGCCATATCTCCTATTGCGAGGCATCCATGATTGAAGGTCCAATTCCAGAAGGCCTGACGTTTGATCGACGTACTGCTGGTGCCAGGGAAATCCACGATCCTGCCGACCGACGTAGACACCTCCACGCAATTCACGCGCAAACTGACCATCAATATTCCATTGGCTTCGGCGGCCATGGATACCGTCACCGAATCGCGGTTGGCGATTGCGATTGCGCGGCAGGGCGGCATAGGCATCATTCACCGCACCTCTGCCGATCGACCGGCAGGGGGAAGAGATCGATCGCGTGAAACGGTCGGAATCGGGAATGATCGTCGATCCGGTAACGATTTCCCCGGACATTACCATCCGCCAGGCACTCGAGATCATGAACAAGTATCGCATCTCTGGCCTGCCCGTTACGCGTGGCACCAGGCTGACGGGAATTCTGACGAATCGCGACCTGCGCTTTGAAAAGAACCATACGCAGATGGTTGGCCAGGTAATGACCAAGGACAACCTGGTCACTGTACCTGTTGGCACGACACTTGAAGAAGCCGAGAAAATTTTGCAGAAGCACCGGATCGAAAATGGTCCGGCCTGTTTTTACGGCGGCATTATCGACTCCTACAACCCGCTGGAGAGCCCGCTGGGAACGCCACCGATCAAGAACTCTTACTGGTGGGCGCAAGGGGACGACGCGGAGGGGTTGTTCACCCCGGAGCGACTGGCCAAGGCGAAGTCGGAGTACCCGAAGCCCAGGGAATTCAAGATCGATTGGGGAGGGAAAGCAAGCCATGGCCAAGATCGATGAACTGCACGCAGCCTCCGTCAGTAGTGATCTGGCCCTGCTCAAGCAAGCCGTGATGAAGGCCCTGTCGGCGGGCAAGAACCTCGTGGCCCCGCGTGCGGCGGCCCAGGCCCCCACCACGGAGAACGTGGGCACTCCCAAGGCACCGATCTGGAAGGTGAGCGCCAACGGCGAGGAGACTCCGGAGCAAGCCATGGCCCGGTGGCTCATGATGATGGCGGAGACGACAGGTGGAGAGCAGTTCAACCAAGGTGATCCTGACTCGAACTACATGAGCGATCTACAGGACATCTTCCCAGAGCAACCGGAGACGCCCGATGCCCAACGATGATCTGAGAGCGGACCTCAACGCAGCCTTCGACGCTGCCGAAGCCTCCACCCCGGACCCTGCCCCGTCCACGCCCGAAGTAGCCCCGGAAGGGGCGTCCCAACCTCCTGCGCCGTCAGAAGCCGCCCAGCCATCCCCCCCGGAGCCGGGCGAGACGGCGCAGGAGGCCCGTGCGCGTGACGAGAAGGGCCGGTTCGCCCCCAAGGGGCCGGAAGCTCCAGCGCCCGCCATTGGGGCTCCTGCGAAGCCGCAGGCCCCCGCAGAAGTTGCGCCTACCCCACCTGTGGAGTCCATCAAGCCCCCGCAGTCGTGGAAGCCTGGGATCAGGGAGAAGTTCGCAGCCCTGCCTCCGGAGGTGCAGCAGGAAGTGATCAGGCGTGAGCGCGAGGTGGAGCAACCCAGCGCGAGTCGGCCCAGTACCGGCAGGAGGCCACCCGGTTCCGTGAGACGATGGCTCCGTTCGAGCACATGATACCGCGCAGAGGGCGCGGACCCGTACCGCACCGTGAGCGGACTCATGCAGACCGCCATGTCGCTCGCCAGCGGAGCGCAGGGTACCAAGGTGGGCATCGTCGCCAACCTGATCAAGCACTACGGGGTGGACATCCAGCAACTGGCCAACGCACTGGACGGACAGCCCATCCCGCAGCAGGAGCAGCAGCCGTACCGCGACCCTCGTGTCGATCAGCTTCTTTCCCAGGTCGAGCAGGCCAAGGCGCAGCGTCAGCAGTCGCTCGCCGTGGAGGCGCAGCGGCTCATTGGCGAGATCCAGGGCGAGGAGTTCTTCGGGGACGTGAAGGACGCCATAGCCGATATCCTCGAAATCGCGGCCAAGAGGGGGGTTGCCATGACCCCAAGGGACGCATACAATCGGGCAGTCTGGGCGGATCCGCACGTTGCGGAGGTACTCCAGCGCAGACGGGAAGCGAAGCAGGCTGGGAACCCCAACGGGTCCACCCAGCGTGCGGTAGCGGCGGCGAGCAGCATCCGTGGATCACCGGCAGCGCCAGCAGTCAGCGCCCAGCCGGGGACTCTCCGGGGTGACATCGAGGCGGCGAGGAAGAGAGGTTGCAGTCCCGGTAGTGCGACGAAGGCCATCAGGGCCCATCGGCGCAGCAGCGGAGCGAACGGCTGGGCCGTCCACGCTAGAGATCCTTCTGGTGAGATTCACTTCGCAGTGAAAGGACTACACCCTCATGAGCTTTCCGAACGTGAGCGATCTCGTCGCAACGACGATCGAGTCGCGCAGCAAGAAAGATGGCAAGACAATGCGTCG